>NZ_JBJJKZ010000015.1:0-516432 GCF_045449695.1 Marinobacter shunpengi | reverse complement strand
TCGTCGTCGCCTGCCCTGCTCTGCCCGTCGGTTCCGGACATAGCGAGCCTCAAACTCGCAAGCTTCATCCAGCCATTCGTCAGGTGACAGCCCCAGGCGAGTCAGGATGGGTGGGGTATTCTCAGGTATGTAGCCGCGCTTGGTCGGATGGATCACTCGCCCGGTGTAGTCCACCAGTTCCAAATAGTCCTGCAGGCTGAACAGAATGCCGTGCTGTATCTCGTTGCGCTGGTTGCCTTCAAAGTCCGCGAGGGGCTTCAATGAAACCGGAAACTGTCGTAGAGTCCCGGATTCGATCTGGCTCTGGATGGCCTTCGCCAGGTCCAGCTGGGGTGTCAGTCTTTCCTTGATGCTTGTGTGATCAGAGGTTTCCGGGGTCTCGGCCATGGCCGCCCTCACCGGGTTCAGGTCCACGTAGGCCATGCAGCTCAGCAAGGCCTGTTCGGTCAACAGTGCATGCGATTTGAAGCGGGATTCCCAGAAGTGACCGGTACAATCGTCCTCCCGATTCGCCTCCCGTGCGATAGGTTCATTCAGGCACTTCATGAACCAGCTCAGATCCGTCAGCCGTTCTCGGTAGACGGCCACCGTGCGATTTAGGAAGCGGCGTTCCGCATCGGTCAGCGAATCACCTTTGAGGTACCGCTGGACGATTAGCGGTCCTTTATAAAGACTGCCCCAACGCGCCAGCACCTCGTCATCGGTCCATCCCCCGCCGTGCTCCGGAGAAAGCTTCACGACAAGGTGGTAGTGGTTAGACATAACCGCGTAGGCACAGATGTCGATGGCGAATAGCGATGACAGTAGCCGTATTCGTTCTTCGATCCACTGGCGCCGATGTTCGTAGCTTTTGCCCGTCTGCCGGTCGTACCCGCAAAGATAGGTACGGCGCACGCACCGAGAGACGATGTGGTAATACGGAGTGTCGCTGACGGCAATCAGCTGTTCACGGGGCCGGGGCATGGAGGTCCTCTCCTGGTCGATATCCTGTCAAAGACTATGGCCGAACCAGGTCGCGTGCTCAATATCGTCACTCGCGACGTAATTGGTAAACGTTGAGAACCCCGAACGGATAAAGGGAACAGGCGGTACAAAGGACCGAAATAGAAGATATGGTACAGGCATACCTAAGAGGCCAATCTGTAACTGACACTCGTTGTCACCCCCTCATTGAGGGCGACGGCGGAGAAGGAGCCGATCAATCAAGAAGTACGCCACCATCACAGCACACCAAGTAATGGGGAACGCCAACCAGTTACCCACATAAGACCAGGCCGCGAGGGCCACTACCACACCCCCAAGCATGAATACCTGAAGCAGGATGTCCGATATCGACTCCGGAAGAGTCTTCATAAAGTCACTATCCCTGAAGCGTTTCACTTGCAAAGATCCCCAAGATGAGCAGTGTCTGAAGTGGCGCAGAACTCGCTGATCGGAACCAGTGCTGGCGATATCTGGTTGAGGAGGAACCGGGACAGGCCTACTTTGCTGACCCGGATTTGTGCTACAGAGGTGGAAAGGCTCTTTTCGTCTGGTTACTTTGTACGCCTCATCAATAAAAACACAACCGTACCAATCAGAACGGAAATTGCGAGATAGCTGGGCAATGTGACAGAGAAAACGAATCTCGATCCCTCCAGCCGCTGTTCATCCGTCAAAACTGAATCAGTAATACTATTATAACTATATAAAAAGACCAGAAAACTGGACACTAGTGTTATGATAGTGACAAAACCAGCAGAAAATAATGCGCGTTTTCCTTGTAACATCACTTCACCTCCCAGAACCAGATCTTCTTACTTTTATTCAAATCTGACACCATACCGAAAAATTCGGCAAAGGACCGATACAACATTGAAGAGCTGGTTATTTCATTCTTGTTCCATAGATCAATATGGTCGCCACTTCGATTCGCGTCTGATTCATTACCCCTTGACCAATAGTCCTTGAAGAATATGATGCCAGTTCTCCCTTCAAGGTCATTCTGGAATGTCGCGGGATCAATTTGCTCTCGCTGCCCCATCCCGTTGATGTTTGCGTTGCTAAGCCATTGAGCCAGATCTTCGGCAAGTAAAACGTGCTGCATGCCACCATGCGACCAGCATTTATTGCCAGAGATGTTTTCCGTCGAGAGACCAGAACGGATAATAGTGTTTGGTTGGTCGCACATCGTCAGGAGGGAAGGAATCGAAATGTTAAGCGCTTCCCTCCATGAACCGCTGCGAATGACCCATGCAAGGCTACCTCGCAGGTAAGAAAACTTCAACGAACCAAGGGAATTAGGCCATTCGTCGTTGCCTGCCATGCTCTGTCGCTGACTCTGGAAATAGTCGGTCTCGGAAGGGAGCGGTTAAAATTGGCGGGGTTACACCTCCCTTTGACCTGAAACTGCCTTTTATCGCCACAGAGTTCTATACTGCCGACTGCTCCTCGGCAGCAAACACCGCTTGGGCAGTGTCCATAGGACCTGCCGCAAGCCTTGCCAGGCCAAACACAGCTACCCATAAGGCATTATGAAAGTTCCAAAACGGTTACAACCCCTGGTAGACGACGGCCTGGTGGACGACGTGCTGTACCAGTTGATGAGTGGCAAGGAAGCGCAGGTCTATGTCGTGCGCTGCGGTGACACCCTGCGGTGCGCCAAAGTTTTCAAGGAGGCGCAGAAACGCAGCTTCAAGCAGGCCGTGGAATATCAGGAGGGACGCAAGGTCCGCAATACACGGCGGGCCCGGGCTATGGGCAAGAAAACCCGGTACGGTCAGAAGGAACAGGAAGATGCCTGGCTCAATGCCGAGGTTGATGCACTCTACCGCCTGGCGTCCGCCGGAGTCCGCGTTCCCGAGCCTTTCGGGTTCGTGGATGGGGTGTTACTGATGGAACTGGTTGCCGATGAGACCGGGAAAGCAGCGCCACGCCTCGACGATGTCACGCTCAGCCACGAACAGGCCATCGATTACCACCGCCGTATTATCAACGAGGTGGTTCGCATGCTGTGCGCCGGGCTGGTCCATGGTGACCTGTCAGAGTTCAACGTACTGGTGGATCCCCAGGGGCCGGTGATTATAGACCTGCCCCAGGCGGTCGATGCGGCCGGCAACAACAACGCCGAGCGCATGTTCCAGCGCGACGTGAACAACATGCGTCGGTATTTTGGCCGTTTCGCTCCGGAACTGATGGATACCAACTACGCTGGCGAGATCTGGGACCTTTACGAATCCGGTAAATTGCATCCTGACAGCCCGCTGACGGGGCTGTTCCAGCACGACGAAACCGCCGCCAATGTGGACGAAATCATGGACGTCATCGACGCGGCCAAAGAGGAAGAGCAGGAACGCCGGGAACGTCAGCAGGACGATGAGGACTAGTGTCCCGTGCGGTTAATTCGCTGACCTACTGCGTGACGCTGGAGCCTCTGGCCAAGGCGCCAGTCCGCCGGTGTGGTGGTTCCACATCAAGGGCTGGCAACACCGGCCAGAGGCCCCAGCGTCTCGCCCTTCGGGAGCCACTGAGAGCCTTGATAGCCGTGTTGCGCCGGCTCGATTTGGAACCACCAAACCTTCGCCACCGCGCCTTGCTCTCAAGGCTCTCAGTGGCTCAGTAGATCAGCGAATTAGCCGCACGGGACACTAGTTCGCCACCCTACCAGGCCAGCCAGATAACATGGCGGGCGCCCTTGCCCGGTCGGTGGGCCCTTACCGTTACCGGATCCACCGACAGCCCCGCCCGCCTGAGTCGCTCGGTAAAGGCCGGGTCCTGTCCCGCAGACCAGTAGGCCAACACACCCTCTCGCGTGATAGCCGCCTGGGCCGCCGCAATGCCGGCCGTTGTATAGAGCCAGTCGTTTTCTTTACGGGTCAGGCCCTCTGGCCCATTATCGACATCCAGCAGAATCGCATCCCAGCTTTGCTGCGATGAGCGGATCAGTTCAGCTACGTCACCGATATGGACCTTTGCCCTGGGGTCACGCAGCGGATAACTCGCAGCCTCCCCCAAAGGCCCGCGATTCCAGGCTTCAACCTCCGGCACCAGTTCGGCCACGACCACCTCGGCATTGGGCCCCAGTGAGGCAAGCGCCGCTGCCAGTGTAAAGCCCATACCCAGTCCGCCAATCAGTATTCGGGGGGCCGCGTGGTCAGCCAGGCGCTCGCAGGCAAGGGTCGCCAGGGCATCCTCGGATCCATGCAGGCGGCTGTTCATCAGCTCACCGGAGCTGCCAGCAATGCGGATAGAGAACTCGTCATTGCGCCTCAAAAGGCGCAGCTGGGTGCCCTTGCCAGGGATGGTTGCGGTGCCAATCTGATCAAAACGCGCCATAAAAAAACCTTTGCAGCAGTGTAGGTGCCCGAGAAAGTTGCCAGAGTACACGTCCGGGGCAAAGAAAACCCTCTCTTCTTTTAGCTGCTGGTGAAGACATTCAGAAAGAAGCAGAAGAGTAACCGCAATATGCTTTCCCGGCCGACTCGAGCTCTAAGATGGATCTGCCGTGGACAGGCACTTGGGAATGGCCGTTTGCGACGGGCAAGACAATCAGATGATGGACAAGCACTTCTTTAACTTCTTTACTGTCGAACACCGGTTCAATATTGATACGGGTGAAATGCGCCGGTCCAGGGTGAATCCGGACTCAGTCCCCCATTAGCTTGAGCCAGGCGCAGACGTTTTTGCCTCGGACGACACCTACGCCCGGTTGGCCACCTAAACGGACTCGCTGTAGCGGCGGTAAACGATTGCAGAGGGAGAGCGTATGCCACAAATCCAGAAATACCCCGCTGGCTGGCGGGTATTGCATTGGGTAATGGCCCTGATGGTTCTGACGCTGATACCCGTTGGTCTCTGGATGGCTTCGCGTGCGGAAGCGGACGTCTGGGGGGCACTGACGAACACCTTATACAGTGTGCACAAAGCCGTTGGCTTCACCGTGCTATTGCTGATCATTGTTCGGATCGTGGTGAAATTCCGAATGAAAGCCCCGCCCTATCCGGAATCAATGCCGCGCACCTTACAAATGGCGGCCAAGAGCGTACATCACCTCATCTACCTACTGCTGGTGCTGACACCGTTATTTGGCTGGGCCGGTGTGACAGCGTTTCCGGCTCTGACCATAGTGGGCGATTTCAGTCTGCCCGCGATGCCTTTTGTAGGCCAGGACGAGGCGCTCGCCTCCCGCCTGTTTTACATACATGGGTGGCTTGCGATAACGCTGGGCGTACTCATTGCCGGCCATATCGCGGCAGCCCTGCGTCATTTGCTGCGCAAAGACGGTGTCTTTCAACGGATGGTCTAACCGTTGTACATGAACCTTTCCTGGATTTTCCGGATGCAGGCCATTGGTGATGTAAGAGCTAGGCCTGACCCTCCTCTGTTTTGCCTCATCTAACTCTCTCGGAGACATGTTGCTCGACACGAATCGCCAGGGCGTCTTTACGCCCAATGGGTTTGGGGCCGGTTTCAACATCGTGGGCAGCAGTGCTGAACTTCTCATCCGCGATATACCCGAGCCGGCACCGTTGCTACTGCTGAGTACTGGCGTACTTGGTGTCTGGCTGCAGCGCAGGAGGACACCGAGGCACCAGAAGGGGCAGGAAAACGTTACCCTGTCCCAATTACCCCACCGTTCCCTGCCTAACCCCTAAACCTGCGCGTAGCCCCCGTCAACGAACACCTCGCTCCCCGTCATAAAGCTGCTGTCGTCGGACGCCAGGAATGCCACCGCGCCCGCGGTTTCCCTGGGATCGCCCAGACGCTCAAGCGGTACGGTCCGTTTCATCTCACTCAGGGCTTCGGAAGGGAGCAGTTCCATCACCTTGTCTGTTTTGGTCGGGCCAGGAGACATGACGTTCACGCGAATGCCGGTGCCCCTGAGATCATGCGCCCAACTGCGCACCAGGTTTCGGACGGCCGCCTTGGAGGCGCTGTAGATGCTCATGGCGGGGGTCCCCATGCTGCCCACCGTGGAACCGGTGAGGATGATGGAGCCGCCGTTCTTCATCAGAGGCAGGGCCTTCTGGACGGTGAAGAGGGTGCCTTTGACGTTGATGTCGAAGATGTAGTCGTAGTGCTCCCCGGTGATCTGTCCCAGGCTGGCGAACTCGCCGACGCCCGCGTTGGCCACCAGTACGTCCAGGTGCCCTTTTTCTTTCTGGATCGTTTCGAAGACGCGGTCGAGATCCTCCGGTTTCGTCACATCCGTCTGGACGCCCCGGGCGTTGGATCCCAGTGTTTCAGCCGCTTTGTCGAGGACGTCCTGGCGCCGTCCGGCAATGAAGACGAAGGCGCCTTCGTCGATGAGGCGTTGGGCCGAAGCCAGGCCGATGCCGCTGGCTCCGCCTGTGATCAGTGCGATTTTACCGTTTAGCCGACTCATGGTTGGGTCTCCGTGTGTGTTGACTCGATTCGCTTTCACGATATATAAACCACTTACAAATGTTCAAGTATGCACCTTTTGGTAAGTACCCGTTATGGCGAAAGAAAACTCAGAAAACCCACGTTTCATTTGCGGCCTGCATGCGACGCTGCACGTGATCTCCGGGAAGTGGAAGCCTTTGATTCTGTTCTTTTTAAACAAGGGCCCGACGCGTTACGGCGAGCTCAAACGAAGCGTCCGGGGCGTGAGCGACAAAATGTTGATCCAGCAATTGAAGGAGCTGGAGTCCGACGGCGTCGTCCAGCGAACCGACTATGGGGAGATCCCGCTGCGCGTCGACTACTCGCTGACGCCCTTCGGTACGAGTCTGGTGCGGGCCATGGAGCCGCTTTGCAACTGGGGCGAGGCGTACGAAGAGGACATTGCCGCAGCGATGGACCGCCGGAAAGCCCGCCGGTAGGAAACGAAGCCGGGAACGGTGAGCGGGGCGAGAAACCATGGACAGGCACTCGAAAAAACGTATAAGGCCAAGCGATATTGACGGTTGGATCAGCAACTTCCGATAAAATGAACTCCTTGTTGAGGCCACAGGAGATTTGATAGCAGCACGACCCTTCGAAGGGCTGACCATACTCTTGCATTGCTTGCCTTTGGCATTGATACTGTTGCCTTAGGCAAACATATAAGGGGCTCCCAAATGTCGTTCAACCGGTATGAAGACCGTGCTGAGCAAATCCGCAGTTTCAATCGCTTCTACACTCGTCAGATTGGCGTGCTCCATGAATACCTGCTGGATAGCGAATTTTCGCTCACAGAGGTCCGCATCCTGTATGAACTGGCCCATTGCCAGATGCTCACCAGCTCCGACCTGTGCCGCGGGCTCGGTCTTAACGCAGGCTATGTAAGCCGTGTAGTTTCGGGTTTTGAGAAGAAAGGGCTGATCACCAAGTCTCGCTCCCCAACCGATGCTCGGGCGACTCAACTGAAACTTACGGACAAGGGGCTAGCGACGTTCAAGCCATTGAACGATGCATCGCGGCGCGAAGTCAGCACCATGTTGGACAAACTGTCCGAGCCGGCCCAGCAGGAACTGGTCGACGCAATGGGCCAAATCCGAAGCGTGCTGGGCGAGCCATCGCAAAGCTACATCCTGAGAGACCCTCAGCCGGGCGATATGGGCTGGGTTGTCTACCGGCAGTCTGCCCTGTATGCACAGGAATATGGTTACAACAACGAGTACGAGGCACTGGCCGCTGAGATCGTCGCGAAATTCTTGCGACAGTTCGACCCGGCTTCAGAGCGATGCTGGATCGCGGAAAAAGATGGCAAGGTGGTCGGTTCCGTGTTCATCGTCCGCCAGGATGAGAACTCCGCTAAGCTTCGCCTCCTCTACGTCGACCCTTTCGCCCGTGGTCTTGGAATCGGAAGTCGCCTCGTGGACGAGTGTCTACGGTTCGCGCGTCAAATCGGATACAAGAGGATAGTCCTTTGGACTAACAGTGAACTGACTGACGCACGCAGGATTTACGACCGGGCCGGGTTCCAGTTGATCGAGGAAGAGCCATACCACAGCTTCGGTAAAGATTTGACGAGCCAGGTTTTGGCACGTGACTTGTGAATGGCAAACTGGACAGGCGCCCCAAAGAGAGAACCTCCAATCCCAAGCCGATACCCGGCAAATTGCACTGCGGACATCACCGAGCCCCAAACTGATCAACACTTATCCAGATCATCGGATTTCGGGCCCGTTTTCCCGATTTCAGGTCAAGCCTATCCCTTGGCCCGGCGCCAGTAAGCGGTGTTCTATTGAGGGAAGTCGTCAGGTCAGGCTGCCCGTCGTCGCCTGCCCTGCTCTGCCTGCTGGCCTCATCGATCTGTTGCGCGTGGGGACTCAGCCGTACTGGCTGACGAAGGGCATGGTTAACCTCCGGGTGACTTCCTGCCCTTCGTCATCACAGAAATACGTTCACAGCTCATCTTTTCGATAGCTCAACCGGTCGGGCCTTAATCCGCCTGCTCTTCTATTTTCTCTCCTGCTGATTCTACGTCCCTGCCGAACCCTTCCATGGTGTTGCAGCCAGCCATGCCGGCTGCAAGCAACAATACGAGTATCAAGGGGCGGAATATGGCCCCAACCGTCAATGTCACTTTCATAGCCATCTCCTTTAGCAACTGCCTTATTTGGCTTCAAAAATTGAAGCCCATACCCATAACAGGGACAGATCTGTTTTCCAGTCCCGAATTATTTATACAGTCAGATCACTCCCAGTGGTTGGGATGATCGATTGGCATCGCCTGCACGTGCGCGCCGGCAGAGAGAGTAACGCTACCAGGTTGATAACAGACAAACCGGATCGATTAACCATTGCCGATTCCCCATAGATCTAAACCCACCAAAACCAAAGCATTATTAACGCCAACAGCAATTAGCGTTCTGATTCAAACGACTGGCCTCGGGCCTCATAACGGGGTGTAAACAATATCGACACATCCATAAAGGGACCATGGACAATCCAGACGGATCAGGGGGGCAACGTTGGCCGCTCCTGTCTATTCCTCTATGCTTCTCTCATAGACTAACAGTGTCCATTGCACCGGAGTTAGTCCATACGAACACGCTTTCAACACAGGGAGGGCAGCTTCAATGACAGAAAACCGTAATGAAAAGGACAGACTACAACAACAAATAGCTGCGAAACGCAAAGAACTGGCCAGGTACCTTGGGAAAGCGGAACCCAGGAACACAATGCTGATGACCACTTCCATTGTGTGCGGCGCGTTGGCGGCGGCCTTTACGGCGGGCCCGGGTTTTGGGGGTGACGGGTTTGTTGGTCAGATCAAAGTGTCCGAATCTCTGGATTTACCGCTGTGGCAAGTACTGTGTTTGCTGGCAAGCCTTATGTCGATGATAACGGTGATCGCCAATGGGCTATTAAAGTTTAATGACTTAACGGGGAAGATCTCGGAAGCCCGAATGAATGATGCAAAACTGGAGGGTTTAGATACCATGATTGAACTCGGGCAAATAGACCTGGGGCAAGCAACGCGTGAATATACCGAGTGCCTATCCAGAATAGCCCACATTTAGTAGCGCCCCTCGAGAGAACGGAAACAGACACTCACCAAACCGGACACTTCTCCATGCCGGTGCCCGGCCTGCCATAGGACACCGGCCCTCTCCTGGTATGGATGACAAATCCTGTTTATTTTTTATACTGAAAAAGACTGGCGATTCTCAGCCATGCAATCGGGACGCGCCCCTTCAGCTGACAAGATAACCGTACCTCACGAAGACGGGCTCATGTACGACAGCACGACAAGGGAGCAGAGTAGCCATGAGTGACAGTACCGCAAGGGACAACGACCAGACACCACTTCAACCCACCAACAGCCAGGGACATGTGCTGACCCTGCCGCTGGAAGACCTGCAGGTGAATCGTGAGCCGCACGGTTACGAGCGCTGGATGATTGCCAAACTCCTGCGTATGGCGGGGTCTCCTCCGGTCAGGTTCCTGCTGTGGAACGGCGAGACCATAGAACCGGAGGGAAACCCGGCAGAGTTCACCCTGCAACTGACCGACCCCAAAGCGCTGCGGTCCCTGGCCGCCAACCCCAACCTGGCTTTTGGTGACCTGTACAGTGCCGGTCGGCTGCAGTTGCCGGATGGCGACCTGCCGGATCTGTTGGAGACGCTATACCGGCACGTACACCGGGCCATGCAGAACTGGCCCAGGTGGCTTGAGACGCTATGGCAGAATCATGCGCCCCGTTCCACCGGCATCGACGAAGCCAAAGAGAATATCCACCACCATTACGACCTGGGCAACGATTTCTACCGCCTGTGGCTCGACCGGGCCGAAATGCAGTACACCTGTGCCTATTACGAAACACCAGACGCCACCCTTGAGCAGGCCCAACTGGCAAAGCTGGAACACGTCTGCCGCAAGCTCCGCCTGCGGCCGGGCATGACCGTGGTCGAAGCCGGCTGCGGCTGGGGTGGACTGGCACGTTACATGGCCCGTCATTACGGCGTTAACGTCCACGCCTACAACATCTCCCGGGAACAGATTGCCTATGCCCGGGAAGAGGCAAGGCGGCAGCGCCTGGACCATCTGATCGACTACGTGGAGGACGACTACCGCAACATCAGCGGCGAATACGACGCCTTTGTTTCCATCGGCATGCTCGAACACGTTGGCAAGGAGCACTACCGGGCGCTGTCCGACCTGATCAAGCGCAGCCTGAAGCCGGACGGACTCGCCCTGCTCCACAGCATAGGCCGCAACCGGCCCATGCTGATGAATGCCTGGATCGAGAAACGGATTTTCCCCGGGGCCTACCCGCCCAGCATCGGCGAGTTCATGGGCATCTGCGAAGCCAACGACTTCTCGGTGATGGATGTGGAAAACCTGCGCCTGCATTACGCCCAGACCCTGACCCACTGGAAAGAGCGTTTCGATCAGAACGAAGGCAGGGTTACGGAAATGTACGACGAGCATTTCACCCGGGCCTGGCGCATGTACCTGTCCGGCTCCATCGGTGCCTTCCGCGCGGGCTCCCTGCAACTGTTCCAGGTGCTTTTCAGCCATGGGGAAAACAACCATATCCCCCGCAGTCGGCAGGATCTGTATACCGCCCCTGCAACACCGGAGGACGCCTGATGGACACCTACGACCTGATCATCATCGGCGCCGGCCCGGCAGGGTCCACACTCGCCACCGCACTCGAAGGCAGCGGCAAACGGGTGCTTCTGATCGACAAACAGGCGTTTCCCAGGGACAAGACCTGCGCCGGCTGGGTAACCCCCGCAGTCATGACCAGCCTTTCCATTGACCCCCAGCACTACGGCGTCGGCCGCACCCTGCAACCTATCCGCCGCTTCCGCATCGGCATGATGGGACAGGCGCCGGTGGAGAACGACCATGGCGAGATTGTCAGCTATGGCATCCGCCGCTGTGAGTTTGACCACTACCTGTTGGAGCGAACCGATTGTGACAAGGTGCTCGGGGAACCAGTGAAATCCATCGAGCGTGAGAACGGCGACTGGCTGGTTAACGGCCGCTGGCGGGCTCCCCTGGTGGTTGGTGCCGGTGGTCACTTCTGCCCTGTTGCCCGTCTGCTGGGGGATGGCCCCGGCAGTCATGAGACGGTCGTTGCGGCCAAGGAAGTGGAGTTCAGAATGACACCGGAGCAGGCGGAAACCTGCCGGGCCAGCGGCGACACCCCGGAACTCTGGTTCTGCCGCGACCTAAAAGGCTATGCCTGGATCTTCCGTAAGGGCGACTATCTGAATATCGGACTGGGCCGGGAGGACAATCACAAACTGTCGGATCACCTGCACCACTTTGTCGAGGAGATGAAACACACCGGCCGCATCCCCCCCGACCTGCCCGGCCGCTTCAAGGGGCACGCCTACCTGCTCTACGACCACGCCCACCGACCGTTGGTGGATGACGGGCTGATGCTGCTGGGCGATGCCGCCGGTCTTGCCTATACCCAGAGTGGCGAAGGCATACGGCCCGCCATCGAATCGGCCCTGATCGCCGCGGAGGTGATCCGGGCCACGACACGCTATTCAGCCACAGCCCTTCAGCCATACAGCGACGCCATCGCCCAACGTTTCGGCAGCCGCGCAGCGTCACAGGACAACCGCTGGCAGTTACCGGACTGGGTCAGGACACCACTGGCCGGCACACTGATGCGCTCCCACTGGTTTACCCGCAAAGTTGTGACAGAGAAATGGTTTCTGCATCAGGAAGTGCCACCACTAAAGGCAGCTGTCTGAGAGAGGCGGACAAGCGAAGCTGACCGTGGCTGAAAAACCCGGTGCGGGCCTACGTTCGACAACGCACCGACCAGAGCCGTCACTTCCTTTATTTTCGGAACTTCAGCCTGCTTCTGCCTGAGCTCATGGTAAGAGGCAGGAACCGGAGGGGGCGAACCTGGAGATCAGCTCATGGAAGTTTACGAGGATGAGAACCGGAACATAAAAAAGGTTGCTGACAGGGTAGCCAGCTATCAGCGCACGAAGAGCATCACGGGAGCTGGACAGCCTGTCGATAGGGATGAAACCGTGTCGGGAGGCCCCCAAATGGCCAGCCATCGAATTCTGGCGCTTGTGCTGCTTGCGGTGGGTCTGGTCCTGATTTTCTTCGGATATCAGTTCTCCCAGGGTCCAGGCGGTGACATGGCCCATACCGTTACCGGACGCTTCAATGACGCTACCGCCTGGCTTCTGTTCCTGGGCGCAATGGCCGCGCTGGCAGGTTCTGCGGTGACGGGTATTGAACTGGTGCTGTTTGGTAAATCCACAAACAAATAACACCGGAAACCACGACGGCCCAAGGGATGTCCTCATTGGCACCGATCATCGTCATGACCTTCATGGTGTCGCTGAAAGGGGCGTTAATCCGGACGTTAACCAGGAGGATTCTGGGGCACTTTTCTCCCTCTTTACGGTTGGCAAGGCAATGTGAGATTCCGGTTTGAATGGCTTCTCCAACAATTTATTCCTGGTTCGGATATCATGGATCCTTGAAGTTGGCGAATAGGCCAACCGTTAACCTGGAGAACGTCATGAGCAAAAAACCCGAGAAAGCCACTTTAACGACCGCCATGATCAAGGAGCAGACTGACGCTTTTCTAAAAGCCGGCGGTACGGTTGAGTATGTAGGCAAGGGTAAAAGTGGACGGGAAGCCTCTACCGGTTCAAAGCAGATCAACCTGAAAGATGGCTGAAATGGGCCCATTGAGGTAGAGGCTCAGATCCACCAGTCGTCCAGTCCTTGCCCTGCTCCGGACACAGCCTCACCGCCAGGTCATCTGGATGTATCCGGCTTCATGGCTTTAATCCAGTTGTAGCGCCTGGGCAACGACCAGCTTTGGTTGTCTGCCAGCACCGGGTGTTGAGGGAGATTGACGACGAGTGCAACGATGCTTGCCAAGACCGGGGTGCAGACCTACGTTTAGTAGGTAGCCACTTCCCAGGAAAGAACTGCGCCGTTGTACCGACAATCCCATCCATCAATGCATTCGGTTTACTCATCAGGAGGACGTCGCATGGATACCCGTCACTTTCACAAACCCTCCGCCCAGACCGTGGGCATTTCAACGCTCGTGTTGGGCGTTATCGGGCTTATCGCCGGTGTCTGGTATTATCAGGAGCAGTCCCCCACCAGAACGAAACGCCTTAGGCGTGGAGCCAACCGCCAGCTGAAGCGGGTGCGGGGCCATTTCCGGGATGATCACGTCTCCACCGCTGCCAAGACCGGACTGGCGATCGGCGCCCTGGGCGCACTCGCAACTCTGATTCTGGGCGGATCTGAAGCCTACCGCCGCTATCACCAGTAACAGACCGGATGTTCCCCCTCCAGGTGGTGTGGGGATAACCGTGGCCCGCGGGGTCCGGTTGGTGTTGCTGGCGTCCCTGGCGATCCTCGTTGCGGTCACCAGCGGCTGCGCCAACCACGTGACGGTGCCGGAAGACCCGACGTCTCCAACCCGGGCCTATCTGGTGAACCATGGTCGCCATGCCAGCCTTGTGCTGCCTGGCCCGGACGGCCAGTGGAGGCGCTACAGCCATGGCGAATGGCGCTGGTATGCACTTGACGAAACGGGACCATTTCGCGCGATGCAGGCGATCCTCTGGCCAACCCGGGCTGCCATCGGCCGCGGCATCCTGAGTCGTCCCCCTGAGGGTGGCGGGCCGGTCCCGGGCATACCCGAAGGTTATATCGAAGCCATCCCCTTCCAGATCAGCCAAAGCCGCGTTGTCGCGTTACGTAAACGCCTTGACGATCATTTCGATAATGCGGAAACGCGCCAGTACCAGCCGATCTATGAGCTTGAGTTCGTGCCCTACCCCCAGGATTACTGGTTCCTGCACCAGTCCAATGAGGTCACCGCCGACTGGCTGCGGGCGCTGGGCCTGGAGGTGCGTGGGCCCACCCTGTTCTCGGACTGGGATTTTCAGTCCAACTGAATCTGGAAAGACGCGAGCCCGTCACTACGATCGCCGCCCACACAACAGGGATTCTGGAATGTTCGGGACCTATGCCGTCCACTGCTTCCCGAACTACCGAAATCTGCGCTAGTGTGTCATCAGGCCCGCGTCGACTGGAGTCCTGCTGATGGACCACAATGCCTACCGCACCGCCCTGACCGAATCCAGCGCCGGCACCGAGCGTTTCTTCCCCCCGGAGGAGTTCACCGAACGCCGTCGCCGGGTGGCCGAGGCCATGGCCGAGCGAGGACTGGATGCCCTGCTGGTGACCGACCCCGCCAGCCTGAATTACCTGACCGGTTACAGGACCTTCGAGGTCTCGGTCCATGCCGCCCTGGTGTTTCGTGCCGACCACTGTTTCCTGCAGGTCCCGTCCATTGAGACCGGGCCGGCGGTCACCACGGCCTGGGTGGATGAGATTTCCGGGTATCAGTGGGAAGACATCGAATCCGTGGTCGAACCCCTGGTCTCGCAGTTGCGCGGTTGCCGTCACGTAGGCATTGACCCCTGGAATGCCGGACTGCGTTATGGGGTGATGGATAAACTGATCGCCCAGTTGGGCCGGGAGCGATTTGAGGCCTGTGGCGACCTGCTTGCCGGCGTCCGTCTGATCAAGACGGAAGCCGAGATCGAGTGCCTGCGGGACAGTGCCCGTATCACCGAGGCTGGCCTCCAGGCCGCCATTGCCATGATCCGCCCGGGAGTGGATGAGAATGCCATTGCCGCCGCCGGTGCCAGCTCCATGCTGGCGGCGGGAAGTGAGTTCATGAGCATGCAGCCCATTGTCACCAGCGGTCCGCGCATCAGCGTAATCCACCTGAATCACCAGCAACGTATCATCCAGCCCGGCGACCCGGTGTTCCTGGAGTTCGGCGCCGTCCGCCAGCGCTATACCGCGCCCATGATGCGCACGGTTGTAGCCGGCGAGCCCGGCGATCAGATGCTTCGTCTAAGGGATGTCTGTCACCGTATCCCTGATGCCCTGCTGGAGTCCATGCGCCCCGGCAACCGTTTTGACGACGCTGCCCAGGCGGCGGAAGCAGCACTGGCACCTGTGGCCGGTGAGGTGTTCTTCTCCGGCGTGTTCGGTTACTCCGTGGGCGCGCAGTTTCCACCCAGCTGGGTCGAGGGCACGGGCTACATTGCCCGGGGGCAGCAACGGCAATTCGCCCCGGGCATGGTGTTTCACCTGCCACTGTGCCTACGCCTGCCCGGCCAATGGGGCATCGGCATGAGCAATACCGTGCTGGTGGGCGAGCGGGAAGCGGTGCCCCTGACCCATAATGACTGGCAACTGACCACCTGTGTCTGATCGCCTCCCAGGTGATCTGAACAGCCTGCCAAATCCACCTTTCGATGGATCAGGAGAAGTCCAATGAACGTACTGATCGTCGGCGCCGGTGTGGTGGGTGTAACCACCGCCTGGTCGCTGGTCCAACGAGGACACCGGGTCACCGTGGTCGATCCGCTGGAAGGCGCGGCCCTGGAAACCAGCCGGGCCAATGCCGGCCAGCGTTCCTACGGTTATGTGTATCCCTGGGCCGCGCCCGATATGGTGGGCAAGGCCCTGAAGGGGCTGTTCAGCAAGTACGGCCCCTTCAAGATCACCACGCCCTGGTCGCCGCGCACCCTGCAATTCCTCGCCATGACGGCCCGCTGCAGCCTGAGCCATCATCGTTATAACCAGAGCCATGCAGCCCTGCTGGAGCTGGCTGAGTACAGCCGGCACTGTTTCCAGGCGCTGGAGGAGCCCCCCGAAGGGAGCTTCGATGGTCAACATGAGGGCCTGATGGAAGTGGCGAACGATCAGGCCGCCTGCACGGCCCTGCGTCAGAAAGCCCAGGTACTGGATAGACTGGGCGTTGACCATGAATGGCTCAGCCCCGAGGCGGTCCGGCAACAGGAGCCCGGCATGCAGGGCCCGGGCCCCGTGACGGGCGGTCTGCGAATGCCCGGTGACGGCACCGGCGATTGCCACCACTTTACGCAGGCGTTGGCCCGGGCCTGTGAATCCCGTGGCGTAGAGTTTCAATACCGCACCGCTATCAAGGACTGGGACCTGCGCGATGGGCGCATACGGGGCGCCTGGGTGCAAAGAGCTCCCGAGGAGCACCGGGCAGGTAAGAAAGAAGCCCCATCACCTGCACACTACCAGGAAACCGACCAGGTGGTGCTCTGTGCCGGTTGCGCGTCCCGCGGTCTGGCCCGGCCCCTTGGCCTCAGCCTGCCCATCTATCCGGTGAAAGGTTATTCCCTTACCGGCACCATAGATGATCCTGCGAAGGCACCCCTGTCCACCGTGGTGGATCATGGCTACAAGGTGGCCATGACCCGTCTTGGGAACCGGGTTCGGGTGACCGGTTTTGTGGAGTTGGCCGACTTCAATCGCGGGATTCCAGCCAGGCGTTTGCAAGTACTGCGGGAAGCCTTCACCTCACGCTTTCCCGGCGCCGCCGACCTTGGCCAGGCAGAGCCCTGGACCGGGTTCCGCCCCATGACTCCCGATGGCCCTGCCCTGCTGGGCTGGGGGCGGCAGGAAAACCTGCTACTCAACACCGGCCACGGCACCTTCGGCTGGACGTTGTCGGCCGGTTCTGCGGAAGTCATCGGCCAGTTGCTGGACGAGGAAACCCCGGCCGTCGACCTCGCCCCTTTCCGCCCGGAACGATTTGACAGGGCTTGAGCCCGGTCACCAAAAGCCTGCTATGCTGTGCCCTTTCAATCGACAACCTGCCAACACCAATAACGGAAACCACCATGCTCAAACTCCACGGCTTCTCCGCCAGCAACTACTACAACGTCCCCAAGCTCGCTCTTCTAGAGAAGGGCATCGAGTTCGAAGAGGTGCTCTCCTATACCGGCGTCGGTCCGAAGTACAAGCCCGAGTACCTGGACAAAAGCCCGATGGGTAAGGTGCCGGCACTGGAAACCGACGAAGGCTTTATCAGCGAATCCCGCGCCATTCTGGACTTCATCGAACGGGCCTACCCGGAACCTTCCCTGCTGCCAGCCTCGCCCTTTGATATTGCCAAGGTGCAGGAACTGTCCCAGTTCATCGAGCTTTACTTCGAGCTGGTGGCCCGCCGCCTGATTCCCAACCTGCTGACCGGCTCCACTCCCGACCCGGTGGTGCTGAAGGAAGTGGAGAGTAGCCTGGACAAGGCCGCCGCAGCGCTGCCGAAGCTGTCGACCTTTGAACCGTTTGCCTATGGCAACCAGTTCACCCTGGCGGATATCGCGGCGATCCTGAACCTGCCCATCGTGCGCAACGTCGGCAAGGCCTTCCTGGACCGGGATCCACTGTCAGACGTGCCCGGGCTGGATGCCTACTGCGCGCGCATGGAAGAACGCCCCCATGTGAAAAAAGTTCGTGCGGACGCCGCTGCAGACCGCCCTCAGTTCATGGCGCACCTGAAGGCCCTGTACGGGTTCTAGAGTTACGTCTGGCCATGGTGCCAGTAGCAGGCAGGAAGCAACGGGTTGACCAGATCGGGCCCGTTGCCACCTGCGCCAAAGGCCTTGCGAACATATGACAAAGCTTGACAATTCCGGGCGAACCAACGGGCTACCAGCAGCGTAATGCTTGCCTCGAGAGAACGGATCACCCCTGTTTCCTCTACCCCCTTACTCTCTTTAGCCCCAACCGCGCCAGGTAACCCGTAGATGTTCGCGAACCGCCGTAAGCAGCAACTAGCAGTCCAGCAAGCCAGGATACAGAAACTGGAATCCACGATTGACGCCATCGAGGATTCCGTGGCCTGTATTCATTTCAAGCCCGATGGCACCATACTGCGGGCAAATGCACTGTTTCTTGATGTGGTCGGCTATGAACTGGAAGAGATCCAGGGCCGTCACCACCGGATATTCTGCGATCCGGACCATGCCAGCACCATGGAGTACCAGTCATTCTGGCATCAGCTTGCAAAGGGCAGGAAGCAGACCGGGACCTTCCCGCGTAAGAGCAAAACCGGAGCGGAGCTGTGGCTGCAGGCCAGCTACTTCCCGATACGGGACCCCGAGAATCGCGTTTCCCATATCATCAAGCTGGCCTATGACGTGACGGCGGAGCACCGTAAAACCACCCGCCAGGCCGCCGTGTTCAACGCCATTAACCGTTCAATGGCGGTGATCGAATTTACCCCCGATGGTGAGATCCGGGTAGCGAACGACAACTTTCTCAATGCGGTAGGCTATCGGCTGGATGACGTAAGGGGAAAACACCACCGGATGTTCTGCAAACCGGATTTCTACCAGGAGAACCCGGATTTCTGGGCCCAGCTTCGCCAGGGCCAATTCAAATCGGGCAAGTTCGAGCGAGTGCGGGCGGATGGCTCGACGCTCTGGCTTGAAGCCTCCTATAACCCGATTCTCGATAAAGATGGGAACGTCTGGAAGGTGGTCAAATTCGCCAGCGACATCACCGACCACGTTGAACAGGCAGAACGCACCAGCAATGCCGCAGGAGTGGCATCCACCACGGCCACCGAAACCTCCCGTAATGCCGCGCAGGCAGCCGAGTCGCTGGCTGCATCACTGAGAACCTCGGACCGCATCCGTGACCGGATCGGGGTAGCGACAGCGGTCATTGAAAAACTCGATGCCCAGTCCAAGAGCATTGAGCGGATCATCGGCACCATCGCGTCAGTGGCGGATCGCACGAACCTGCTGGCGCTTAACGCCGCCATCGAGGCGGCCCGGGCCGGCGATCAGGGGCGCGGCTTTGCCGTGGTCGCTGATGAAGTCAGGCAATTGGCGGCCCGTACCGGTGAGTCCACGTCCGAGATCGAGAAAGTGGTGAACGAGAACCTGACCCTGACCTCGGAAGTCGTCAGCAAGATCAGCGAGGTTGCCGGGGTTGCGGAAACCGGCAGGGCCGAGGTGGCCAGTGTAGAGGACATTGTCCGCCGGATCAGCGCAGGCGCCGAACGGGTCGAGCAGGCTGTTGCGTCAATCAGCCAGTAGCGGCTCTCTTGAAATGGCAACAAAAAAGGCAGCCGAAGCTGCCTTTCTGGTCATGCCGTCGCTATTCAGATAGCAACAACATTGTCCGCCTGGGGGCCTTTCTGGCCCTGGCTGACACTGAATTCAACCTGTTGACCTTCTGCCAGGGTTTTGAAACCGCTGCTCTGGATGGCGCTGAAGTGGACGAATACGTCCGGGCCGCTTTCACGAGTGATGAAACCAAAGCCTTTTGCTTCGTTGAAGAACTTAACCGTACCGGTAGTGTTAGACATATCAAGATATCCTGAGATCAATCATTCTGGTTGCCGCCAGGTCATCGGAATGATGGCTGGTCAGCGCTGTGCGGAAAAAATAAGAGGACTCGAAAACAGGACGGTGTACTACCAACAACTACCAGATAAGCGTCATATTTTTTAAGTTCGTAACGAATCTTTTCTACCCCTGCACAGTAACCTACTCCGGCCCAATCACCTAATTTATTTGGTAGGTACAAACCGGGGCAGCAGAATAACGTAAACGCGCCAATTCCTCCCATTTCAGTCCCATTGCGGCTAGTCTCATGAGAGATAGATAGAAAGTACGCCTAAAAGGGGGGCCTGTGATCGGTGACCGTACAGTCAGTGTCTTCTACGACGAGGTAATGCTGGGGCACGACCCCCAGGTAGAGCTGCCCTTCATGCCCAGCCGGGTGGAGAAGCGTGTCCGCACGATTCTCGAGAAGCTGGAGTTCAAGTGGACTTACCCGGAGCACCCCGGCCGGCTGTCAGAGTTGAAAGCCTACCTGGACAGCCACCCGGTGGCCGGCGTCCAGTTTCGATACGGATCGCCTCCGGCAAGCTACGAACAGCTCGCCAGGGTCCACACCACGTCCTATCTGGACCATCTTTTCTCCCTTGCAGGCCAGCGGGCCTGGCTGGACAGGGACACAACCGCCGTGTCACCAGACAGCATCAAAGCTGCCACTGCAGCGGCCGGCAATGCCATCGCGGCGGTGGAGAGTGTGGTAGCGGGCGAATCGAACAGTGCCTTCGCCCTGGTACGACCACCCGGTCACCACGCCGAGCCGGTTCGTGCCCGCGGTTTCTGCCTGCTCAATAACGTCGCGGTGGCGGCTGCCCATGCCCACGCCAAGCTCGGCTGTGAGCGCGTTCTGATCATTGACTGGGATGCCCACCACGGCAACGGTACCCAGGATATCTTCTGGGCCGACCCCAACGTGCTGTTTTTCGATACTCACTGCGCGGCGCCTTTCTATCCGGGGTCGGGGCACCTGGAGGACGTGGGTGTCGGTCTTGGCGAGGGCTACACCATCAACGTACCGCTACCGGAAACCGCCGGAGACATTGCCTTCGAGAAAGTTTTCCGGGACATCCTTGTGCCCGCCGCCGATTACTATCAACCCGATCTTGTCCTGGTATCGGCCGGATTTGACGCCCATCGCAATGACATGGCCCTGAACGTCACCTATGACGGCTTCAAGGCCATGACGAGCATCGTCCGTGACATCGCCGACAAGCACTGCGGGGGCAGGCTGGCCTGCATCCTGGAAGGTGGGTACAACCTGACATCCCTGAGCCGGGGCGTCCATGCGGTCCTGGAGGTGCTCGCCGGCGGAGAGGCCCCCATACTCAAGGAACCCGGCGTCCAGGAAGTTGAGGCGGCCGCCGAGTTTCATCGCTCGGCGTTTGGTGATGAACAGTAGAGCAGATCAACAGGATGCCTAATCAGGCTCCAACCTCGCCCGCCACTTGCCAACAACGGCCATGGTGGGCTTTTGATCCTGGCCATTTCTACTCACTCTCGTGGCAACAACTCGCCTCACTCCGGTAACGTCCGGTTTCATCAACATGGCCGCCTGCATCGTACCGGTCGTGGTGCCGTACCCAGTCGGTCAGGTTGAAGCTGGGGCCGGTTTCGTTCCTTCCCTTGGCGGTCATGTCCAGCAGCATATAGGTGCCCAGCACTTCCTCCGCACCACGCCCGAAGGCAGAAAAGGTATGGAAGACGTCGCCGACGCTGTCGCGGTAGAAGCAACTCAGACCGGACAGTTCCTCCACCGGAATGTCGGTCTCGGTGAAGTTGTAGTAGCCCTTGCCCGCCTTCACCTGCTCCTCGGTAAAGGACACATGGAAGTCGTAGTTGAAGTCGCTCTGATACGACGACAGCCAGTCAAAGTGCCAGCCCATGCGCTCCTTGAAGGGCAGGATTTCCGCCAGCGGCGCCCGCGACACAGCGGCAAACTTTACATCGTGCTGCTCCAGATGCTGCAACGCCGCCTGGATATGATCCATTTCGAAGGAACAGCCGACACAGCCCTCCTTCCAGCCGGGGCCGAACATGAAGTGCTTGATGATAAGCTGGCTGCGCCCCTCAAACAGGTCCGCCAGGTTTTTCCCGCCTTCCTGGCTGTCGAACACATACGCCTTGTCGACCTTCACCCACGGTAACGCCTGGCGTTCGGCCCGCAGGGCGTCGCGCTGGCGGGTCAGCGCCTTTTCCCGGGCCAGGTGGGCGGCATGGGCAGCACGCCATTCTTCCGGGGACACAACGGGGTGGGATTCGGTGGTCATGGTTTACGCTCCTTTATCGATGGACCCGGACATCGGTTGCCACTGCATTTTTATCGTGGTCAGCCAATGCTCCTACTGACTGGTCGAATCAGCAGAGGGGATTTCGACAGGGTGAAGCGATGAAAATGCGCTCGTCCCTACCCGGGCATCTCCAGGTGCCCGAGCACAGACTCAACCAGCGCCGGTAGCTGGTCCGGCTCCAGCAGATGATCCGCAATCAGGCGGTCAATCAGGATCTGTGACAGGCCGTGGACCATGGACCAGGCGGCGAGCGTACCGCTCGGGTCCTGCTCGCTGGTGGCGGTATGGTCCTGCAACAGCCCGAAAGCGCCCCCGGCGGCCTCGGCCAGTAATTCAGGCTTCTTGCGGTCCAGTTCGGGGCTGAACATCAGCTTATAGAGCGATGGGTTGCTGACGGCAAAACGGACGTAGGCCTGCCCCATGGCCTTAAGGGAATCCCCCTGCCCTTCCTCCGCCCGTAACCGACGGGCCAGCTCGTTAAAGCCTTCCGCCGCCAATGCCACCAGCAGATCCTGCCGGTTGGCGAAATGCCGGTATGGCGCCGCGTGGGACACCCCGGTACGGCGTGCCAGGTCACGCAGGCTGAGGGCGTTGACGCCCTTCTGCTCAAGGGTTTCCCGGGCCGCGTCCAATAGCGATCCCCGAAGGTCACCGTGATGATAGTCGGTCTTTTTAGCGCTCAATGTTGACAGTGCCTACTTCCAAGTTTATGTTTACGGTGTCTACATTATACGGGGTCAGCCATGATTTTCTTCCTTTCCCTGCTTGTTCTCACCGGATTGGCCTGGCTCTTTGGTCGGCTGGGCGTCCAATCCCTGCGTGATGGCCGCGCCTGCATGCGGCTGGCACTGGCCATCGCCCTGGTGTTCTTTGGCGTGGATCACCTGCTCACCCCTGAGCGGTATCTTGCCATGATTGAAACCTGGATGCCGTGGCCGGAGGTGGTTATAGCACTGACCGGACTCTGCGAAATAGCCGGTGGCCTGGGGCTGTTGCTTCCCGCGCTGCGACGATGGGCAGGACTGCTGCTGGCGGTGTACTTCATTGCCGTGTTCCCAGCCAATGTCCATAACGCCGTTCAGGGGCTGAATGTCGACGGCCTGCCCAGCAGTCAGTGGTATTACTGGCTACGGCTCGCCTTCCAGCCACTTGCCGTCTGGTGGGCGTTGTACAGCGCGGGCATCCTGCGCTGGCCCTTCGACAGGTCAACCCCACTTAACCAAACGCCAACCACCAGCCCTTAGTGTGCCGTGTGATTAACAGGAGACAGGATCATGACAACAACCGGAAGTGCCCTGGGATTCAGCACGCTGGATCAGGAACTGGATGAGACGGAACTGCCCTGCCACGGACAGCTACCGGAATGGCTGGAAGGCGACCTGCTTCGCACGGGCCCGGCACGGTTCGAGGTGGGAAAAGCCTCCTATAAGCACTGGTTTGACGGGCTCGCGATGCTGCACCGGTTCCGTTTCCACCACGGCCGTGTGGTGTATACCAACCGCTACCTGCGCAGCAACGCCTACCGGGAGGCCGGGGCCGCCGGCACCATCCGGCGGCCTGAGTTTGCCACCAACCCGCGGCCAACAATGCTACAGACGCTCCGGCTGTCTTCCAGACCTAAGTCCGGCGACAACGGCAACGTCAACACCAGCCGGATCGGCGACCATACCGTGGCGCTGACAGAAACGCCCCATCCGGTCGCCTTCGATCCGGACAGTCTGGCCACCCTGGACAGCGAGGCGTTGCAGCCCTCCCTGCCCGGACAGATCACTACGGCGCACCCCCACTTCGATGCCAGGCGCCAGTGCCAGTATAACTATCTGCTGGAGTTCGGTCGGGTCAGCCGGTACCGTCTGTACCGGATTGATGTGGGGTCGACGGACGCTCAGGTGGTTGCCACCATCGACATCCAACGACCCGCCTATATGCACTCGTTCGGCATGAGTGACCGTTACCTGATACTGACCGAGTTCCCGCTGGTCACCAATCCACTCAGCTTCCTGCTTCGCAACCGTCCCTTTATTCAGAACTATCGATGGGAGCCGGAGCGGGGAACACGCTTCCACATCATCGACAAGGATACCGGTGAGGTGGTGAAAACCGCACAGGCAGACGCCTTCTTCAGCTTTCACCACGTTAATGCCTTTGAGCAGGACGGCCAGCTAAACGTGGACCTGATCGCCTTTCCCGATGCCTCGGTGGTTAACCAGCTTTATCTGGACCATCTCAGGTCGGGGGCATCCATCACCGCGACCGGCAGGCTGACACGTTGTACTGTCGATCTTGCGGGTGATAGCGCGGTTTCATTGCATACCCTGGCTGAGGCGTCAGTGGAACTGCCCCGCTTTGACTACCGAGGGCGCGCCGGGCAGGCCTACCGTTATGTGTATGCCGCGGGTACCAGTCCCGGGGCATCCTTCTTCGACACCCTGCACAAGATCGACCTGGAGACAGGTGAAACCGACACCTGGTCTGAAGTCGGCTGTTACCCTGGTGAGCCGGTGTTCGTTCCGAGGCCAGGCACCCGGGACGAGGATGACGGGGTGATCCTGTCCCTGGTGCTGGACACCACAGCCGGCCATTCGATCCTGCTGGTACTGGATGCGTCCGATTTCACGGAGCTGGCGCGGATCAAGGTGCCACACGCGGTGCCGTTTGGCTTTCACGGCAACTTCTTCTCACTCCCTCCGGGATAGCGATCAACCCCACACGTCCCCAAGGCGACGCATCATAGCCCGCACAACCTGTCGCCTCGCTTCCCGCCGGTCCTTCTGGACCCGTTCCAGTGCTACGCCTCCCCGCCCGTCCCGGTATCGGGGCGGGATGGTGTCACCAGGCACACTGTCAACGGGACGCTTCTCCGCTTCGTTCTCCCTGCGCATCGTCGCGCTGCCCGGATAAACGTGTTGTACCTCAGCTGAAATGATCATGGCCCTGCCCTCCTTCACGCCGTCCCTTCGGACGTCGTGGTTGTCTCATGGGTTCAGACACATGCTAATATGCTTCATAACTGCAAACTATTCCCTAAAGGTGAAGACGAACTTTGCAAAAACGAACAACCAATCAGGCCCGTCAACCACACGCACGGAACGATAATGCCCGCAGTCACCTTGCCTGGAACGACTTCGAGGTTATCCTGGCCATCGTGACCGGCGGTTCACTGTCCGGTGCGGCCCGTGCCCTGGGCGTCAGCCATGCCACGATCTTCCGCCGGCTGGGTGATATCGAGCAACGCCTGGGCGTTACCCTGTTCGAGAGGAGTCGTACCGGTTACCAGCCCACGCTGGCGGGAGAGGAACTGGCGGCTACCGCCCGGATTATGGATGAGGCCGCCCTGGCTGCGGAGCGTAAGGTTGCCGGTCGTGACCTGGAACCCAGTGGCGAAATCTGGGTCACCACCACTGACTCCCTGCTGATGGGAGTGCTGGCGCCCATGTTCACGGCCTTCCGGCACAGGTACCCGGGAATCGTGCTGGACGTTGCCGTCTCCAACCAGCTATTCAACCTGACACGCCGGGAAGCCGACGTCGCCATCCGCCCTTCAAACCGCCCGCCGGAGAACCTGATCGGGCGACCACTGACCAAGATTGGCCAGGCCGTCTATGGTCACCGCAGCCTTGGCCTGAACCCGGGAGCGCCCATCAAGGACCTCGCCAGCCAACCATGGATTGGTGCCGGGCCAAGACTGCAGGACTCGGCAGTGGATCAGTGGATGGACAACAATGAACTGAAGGCTTCCTGTGTCTACCGGGTCGATACCCTGGTCAGTATCTTCAGCGCTATCCGATCTGGCATGGGGTTGGCGGTACTGCCATGCTATCTGGCAGACATGGACCCGGACATCGTCCAGCTCACCTCCCCCATCCCTGAGCTGGAATACGGCCTGTGGTTCCTGATGCATCCGGACCTGCGGGGCGTAGTGCGGATACACGCCCTGATGGATTTTCTGACGGAAGTGGTACGGGCGAAAAGCAGACGTCTCTCGGGTAACCCGTTAAAAACAAAGTAAGAAAAAGCCACAACACCTGTTCAGCGTAGTGGCTTTCGTATTATTCCAGGCAATAATCAGGCTTTAGCTTTAGCCAACCGCCGTACACCCAAACCCAGCAGCCCAAGGCTCAGCAGCGCAAGCGAACTGGATTCAGTAACTGCCGCGGGATCAGAGGGATCGGAAGGATTGGTAGCACGATCAACGCCATCCAGCCAGACACTCCAGTTTGGTCCCATGTCAGAGCTGTTAGCAGGTTGAGTCCAGTCACTGAGAGCTATCGGTGCTTCATTATCAAAACTGAAACCATCCGCGAGGTTGTTCCCGCTTGCCCAGTTGTTATAGGTGGCCACAGTGAAAACGTAGTCACCCGCACTCAGAAAGTCGAGGCTGAAACCCGAGTCATAATGAGTCTGGGTGGCAGGATCAATATCGTCGTTGTCATCATTTTCGTTGATCAGGGTGCCATCGCTCTCCCAAAGTGCCGTAATCGGGTCGAAGTTAGCCCCTCCCATGAACGAATCGGTCCAGACTCTGACATCAGTGGCGTCAGCGTCCAATGAAAAATAGGTGTAAATAACGTCGTTGTGGTAGTCAATTGACCCGGTGAAGTTAATCAATGCCGCGCTCGACATACCCGAAAATGACATCAGGCAGCCTGCAAGCAATGCGGTAGACTTTTTCATACTATCTCCTTATAGCTTTTTATCACCATGCAAAGTCAGACGGAGACGTCCGCCCTGACGCGGCACAATAAGCAAATAATACGCCAGTCCCCCGAAAGCCTTGTCTACCCTAGATCCCGACATCTCTCCAGTCCCTTTCATCTCACAAGTGTAAATAATGTCGACACTTTTAAGACAGGGTGATTTCAGAGGTGCAGTACGTGACGTAACCGGCTACTGTCGCCGGCGCCCGAGTACCAACTGCCCCGATGCCACACCATAACCGCCTCATGTGGCAGAATGACACAGAGTGCATTAAGGGTGATTAATACCAAATTCTACTTATCTATCTGATTTTTATGCATTAAATTAAGAATTTCCGTGACCGTGCAAACTGGCACAGGGTTTGTAGGTAGCCAGGTGCAATCATTTTTGGGACGTCCCAAATTTTCGTACCCAGAATTGCACAAACACTCTTTAAGGAGATTACTATGACCAAGCTTCTGACCTCCCTGGCCGCATCCATGGCACTGCTCGCTGCGGGCCCTGCCCTCGCTCAGGAAACCCAGCAGCAAAGCGGACAACAGCAGGGTGGTACCACCATGGGAAGTCAGCAGGGCGCTGCCGCTGACTTTGAGGACGCTGAGCTGCAGAAGTTTGCTTCAGCCCAGGACGGTATCAACGACATCCGGGACGAGTACATGGCCAAGATCGAGTCCGCCGGTGATCAGGAACAGGCCCAGAAACTGCAGCAGGAAGCCAACGAAAAAATGATTGGCGTCATTGAGGACGAAGACCTGAATGTCCGGACCTACAATGAGATTGCCGCAGCCTACAGCAGCAACCCGCAAACCCGTGAGCGCGTGGATAGCATGATGTAAACGGCGCGTCCGGTTTCCCCTGGAAAACCCCGGCCCGATGGTCGGGGTTTTCTTCTTGAAGCCTGTGGCTAGTGACTACAACGCAAACCAGTGCCGCTTGATAGCCTCGTACTGATTAACGGTAATCACGCCATCCCTGGACAGCCGGCGCATTTCCGCCACCGCCAGCGGAAGCCTCTGCTTGCCCTCGGGCAGTTCACGCTGCCCCCGCTCGATCCCGGCGCAGACCGTTTCGATAAAGGCCTTCACCCTCTCTTCGTCGGAATTCAGGGCATCGACACGGAAAAGTACAACATCGCTGTTGAGGGCAAGAAAATCGAAGTGGTGTTTCCTCAGCCCTACGGCCGCCACCATCAGCAATAGTGCCACAACCACCGGCGCCCCGAGCCATAACGGGGAGAACGGCACCAGCGAGTAGATGATCGCGGGTATGGTCAGCAGGCATGTGGCCACGAACCAGAGTGTGTAGCGATGATCCTTCACTTCCCTCGGTTGCGACTCCACGAAGGTCAGGTCAATGACCTGCTCAGGCAGTTCCCGCTTGCGGCGGTGAGTCTGTATCGCCAGGTAATGGCCGTTGAAGCGTCTGAACAGGGTGCTGGTCTTAGCCCGGGCACAGGTCTGGCGGAATTTGCTCTCAATGCGCCATTCCTGCCTTGGCGGTACATCCCAACTCTGGCGCTGTACGTCAAAGCTTGGCAGACTCCAGCTATCCAGATTGATATTGTCGGCCTGTTCCATCGCAACGTTCACTATCGTATTCCCCTGCTGTCCGTTCGGACCGTCAATTTGATCCTTCGGTAGCGCATCCATCCATCGGCCGATGGCCGGATGGCAGACGCGCCACATTACATTCAGTACAGGCGAATGATTGTAAAATAATGTCATAGGTAGTTTTCGAGACCTGATCTACGGAATGACAAGACAGTCCGGTTTATCGAAGCATGTTCTTGTCGAGGGCCCCGTCCTTCATGATGACCATGAACCGTCCTCACGTTGGTGCCTGTATCAATGTCACTGTTGCCCGGACACCCATGCGGGGATCGGGCATGTACGTACCCGGCAGGCTATGACTCCGGTCGGCCACGCTGTACACTGTGCGCCCAATTTTTCGGGCAACGTCGCGCTCAACGGGCGGCGCTGCCCTCCTTCCCCCAGGACGGTTTCTTTTGATTTCCACCGCGAACCTCACCATGCAATTCGGGGCAACCCCCCTGTTCGAGAACGTTTCCGTCAAGTTTGGCGGGGGCAACCGTTACGGTCTGATCGGCGCCAATGGCAGCGGCAAGTCCACATTCATGAAGATACTCGGTGGGGAGCTGGAGCCCAGCAGCGGACAGGTCATGCTGTCGCCGGGTATCCGTCTGGGCAAGCTGCGCCAGGACCAGTTCGCCTATGAAGACTACAGCGTGCTGGATACCGTCATCATGGGGCATGAAGAGCTGTGGCGGGTGCATGCCGAGCGGGAGCGGATCTACGCCAAAACGGAGATGACCGAAGAGGACGGCATGGCCGTCGGTGAGCTGGAGAATGAGTACGCCGAACTGGACGGCTACACCGCTGAGTCCCGGGCCGGGGAGCTTCTGCTGGGGCTGGGCATTCCGCTGGAACAGCACAATGGCCCCATGAGCGAGATCGCACCCGGCTGGAAACTGCGGGTGCTGCTCGCCCAGGCCCTGTTCTCCGACCCGGACGTCCTGCTGCTGGACGAGCCCACCAACCACCTGGACATCAACACCATCGGCTGGCTGGAACAGATCCTGATGGAGCGGGACAGCACCATCATTATCATCTCCCACGACCGGCACTTCCTGAACAGCGTGTGTACCCACATGGCCGACCTGGACTATGGCGAACTGCGTCAGTTTCCGGGCAACTACGACGAGTACATGACGGCCGCCACCCAGGCCCGGGAGCGGATCCAGGCGGACAACGCCAAGAAGAAGGCCCAGATCGCCGAGCTGCAGACCTTCGTGAGCCGGTTCTCCGCCAATGCCTCCAAGGCAAAGCAGGCCACCAGCCGGGCCCGTCAGATCGACAAGATCCAGCTTGAGGAAATCCGCCCCTCCAGCCGTATGAGTCCCTTTATCCGGTTCGACCAGGGCCGCAAGCTGCACCGTCAGGCGGTGGTCGTGGACAAGGTGAGCCAGGGGTTCGAGGAGGACATCCTGTTCCGTAACCTCAACCTGCAGATCGAAGCCGGCGAGCGGGTGGCCATCATCGGCCCCAACGGTATTGGCAAGACCACCCTGCTGCGCACGCTGGTGGATAACCTGGCGCCCCGGACCGGCACCGTCAAATGGGCGGACGCCGCCGAGGTGGGCTATTTCGCCCAGGAGCACGGCGACGACTTTGCCAGCGATGACAACCTGTATGACTGGATGTCGCAATGGACCGATGGTGGTGAGCAACTGGTGCGGGGCACCCTGGGACGCATGCTGTTTTCCGCCGATGACATTATCAAACCGGTAAAGGTCATCTCCGGTGGCGAGCAGGGTCGCATGCTGTTCGGCAAACTGATCCTGCAGCAACCCAACGTGCTGGTCATGGACGAGCCCACCAACCACCTTGATATGGAATCCATCGAGGCCCTGAACCTCGCCCTGGAGCACTACGCAGGTACGCTGATCTTCGTGAGCCACGACCGGGCGTTCGTCTCCAGCCTGGCGACCCGGATCATCGAACTGTCAGAGGACGGCGTCACCGACTTCAGCGGCACCTACGACGATTATCTGCGCAACCTCGGGATAGCGCTGTAGCCTGAAGACCAGGCGCCCCCTGGACGCCGTTCCTGTCCATCATGCAATGAATCTTTTGCAGAGGTGGCTTGTGAACAGGCGCGGCTGTCCCGCAGTATGGTGGTTGAAGCCCCCAAGGAGCGACCACCATGCGCATCTTCGCCAATCCCGTTGGTTCAGGCTCCCTCTGGTTCGATAACCTGGCGACGGCCGATGGTACGCCGGTCGCGTATGATCCCCAGGCCCGAGCCTTCCTGCCCACACCGCCGTTCTGTGCCAATCGCGACCGGATCGCCTGTAACTGGATCGCGCCGGAAGCCGGTGCCTTCTGCCGTTCCTGTGCGATGACCGCCCTGGCACCGGACCCTACCATCGAGAACGCCGTCCCCAACTGGGCATTGACCGAGGCAGCCAAGCGGTGGGCCCTGGACAATCTTGGGCGCTGGCACTGGTTCCGCCCGGAAGATCCAGGTGCCCGCCCCGTGTTTCACCTGCTGGCGGAAGGGCCAACCCCGGTCCCCATGGGACATGCTCAGGGCGTGGTCACTATCAGTGTGGCCGAGGTGGATCCCATTCTGGTGACGACACGCCGCGAGGCACTACAGGAGCCCTATCGCACCATGATAGGCCATATGCGCCACGAGATTGCCCATATGCTCTGGTGGCGCCTGAGCCTGCGGGACGATTTCCTGGACGCTTTCCGCGCCATGTTCGGTGATGAGCGGATCGATTATCCGGCTGCCCTTCAGTATCACTATGAAAACGGCCCTCCGGCGGAATGGCGGCGTTTCTACCTGACCAGTTACGCTTCCGCCCACCCTCATGAGGACTGGGCAGAAACCACCGCGCACCTGCTGCACCTGACCGACATTGCCGACAGTTTCGTGGCCACCGGCCTGTCATCCGCCCAGATACCAGGTCCGGACTGGGACCCCTATTCAGAACCGGACGCCCAGCGGCTGATCCATATTGCCGCAGCGCTGGCAGTGGGTATCAACCATGTCAACCGGTCCATGGGGCTATCGGATCTCTATCCGTTCGTGCTGTCGGAGCATGCCCGTCACAAACTGGCGTTTGTACACGACTGGCTGCGACGGGGCGCTCTGGGGCTGTGAGTTCCCATGGACAAAAAGTCGCATCTGGACGACACTGCGGAAGGCGGCCGTGCCAGCCAATGGCCTGTTCCTGGCTCGACTTTCGTCGCCAAAACAACAAGTAAAAGGAAATCGCTATGCCCTTTAACAACGACCACCTCAGCGAACTCAATCTACTGGCCATGTTTGACGGTGCTTCCTCACGGGAAGGTATCAAAGTGCACCAGCACTCCGCCCCACTGGAGCTGGTGGACGCGGCGGAACGTCTTTACCGGAAAGGCCTGATTACGCAAAGGGATGGCGGATATCTCACCCCGCTGGGGAATGAGACGGCGGAGCATGTTCAGAAGGTGCTGGCAATCCTGAGTAGCAGCCCGGATGAGGCGATGCCTGCTGCCAACGGGGGCTAACGCCGCTTTCGGGAGCCACTTCTGCACCGGCTAAGGCATGGAAGTAAGGTTCGGGAACCGGGGCGCACCCGCTGAGGCAAATGCTCCCGATGGATGGAAAAGTCGAGCCCGGCAAGGCGCCATCAAACGCACCTGGCCAGGCCCGTTCACACCACTATTGTGCTGGCGTAGACTGCAGCCTCAGCGTATAGGGCCCCACACCATCGTAGGTGTCCGCGGTGATCCGGTAGGTGCCGGCTTCCAGCATGGTGCTGATCCGGGAATTGGTCATGCCGCCGCCATCATCGTCGCTCAGTCTGGTGCCCTCGCCCTCCAGGGCCAACAGGGTATCGAAAGCACTGGAATCCATGCTGACAACCACCTGTGACGGCTGCTCCAGCACGAAATCGTACTGCTGGCTGCCATCGTTAAGCACCCCTCGGATGGTGGTGTTCGGCTCAAGGGTGCAGACGCCTTCCTGGTTTTCCTCACAGCCCTCGCTGATCTCACCGTCATAGGGGGTGACATTGGCTTCCAGGCGGAACGCGCCCGAGGCATTGCCGGCGTAGCTGGACACTTCCACACGGTATTCACCCGGCCCCACAACCGTGGAGATCCGTGAGTTGGTATCGCCCGCGCCGTCATCATCAGTGACGGACACGCCGGGGCCTGACAGGCTCAGCATGGTATCGAAGGCAGAGGAGAAGACCCCGATGTTCAGGTCGGACGCCTGCTCCAGAGTCAGGGTGTAGGCGTTCACCCCCGAGCCGTCGGCCATGCCGTGCAGCGTCTCGCCAACGGGCAGTTCACCGCCGTTCCTGAACTCACCGTCAAAGGACGACGTGGCCAGGTCGATGGAATAGGCACCGTGTTCGTCATCGAAGCCAGCCACCTGCACCCGGTAGCTGCCCGGCATCAACAAGGTGTTGAGGAGTGGATCGGTGCTGCCATCGGTATCGTCCACCTCGATGTTGGTTTCGCCACCCCAGAGTTTCAGCATGGCGTCGAATTCCAGGGACGACACCAGCAGGTTCACCTGGGTCGGTTCCTCGATATCCAATGTGTATTCGTTGACGGCCGAAGGTCCGGTCAGGGTACCGGTAATCTGATCTCCGCCCCGCAACGGGCCGCCGTTACGCTCGCCCTTGGCCAGGCCGGAAATGTCCAGTGACAGGCGGTAGCCGTCTCCGGTACTGGCAAAGGTATCCTCGCAGCGCTCATCCATCGGCAGTTTCCTGCGCCCGTCCGGGGAGATAACCGCTTCATAGGCACCCGGCTCCAGGTAGGTGGTCAGGGTCTGCTGGCTGTCGCCGCAGCGATAGGCCCTGGCAGCCTGCCCCTCACTACCGAGGGTCACCGTGGCATTGCCGCCACCGGTAAGACGCAGGGCAACTTGGGAGGCCTCCTCCACCGTGAAGGCATGGCGGGACTCCTCCCCGGCGGTTCCGGCAATCGTCCGGCCATCCGCCAGCTCATCACTCGCTGCTGCCTTTTCCGGCTCCAGGGCATAAGGACCATAGTCGTTCTGGTCCTCGCCGCTGATCACCACGAGAACGCATCCCTCGTCAGCGCTGAGCAGCAGCCCGGCCTCACCCTCCAGCTCGGAGCGGGCACTGCCCAGCCAGTCACCGTTGTCATCGTACAGCGAGACCTGTGACAGGAACGGCGCCTTCACCTGGTACAGCACGCCGGCGTCGCTATCTCCGCCGCACATCCAGTGGCGGCCGTGACGGGAACCGTCCTTCAGGTTGATCTCGCTGCCGGAGGTCAGTTCGCCCTTGACCGGATCACCGATCGTGCTCTTGTCCGCATCCACAAAGCGTCCGCTACCGCCGTCGGTACAGCCCGCCAGCAGGCCGATGCCGGCGACACTGCCCGCAAGCAATCCGAAGCGAATGGCCCTGGCCAGCGGCCTGGGTGAGAAGGCAGTTCCTTCATGGCTCATGGTTATCTCTCCTTGCATGATTTTTCATACCGCACCAGGTATGGGTAGAGACGTCGGGCTACCCGCCCAACAGAAAACCGGGATAGGCAACATCAGTCACGTCCAGGCCGGTGTTTTACCACATTTTTGGTCATTACCTACAGGCAATACATCATCCGGCCCGTCCATTTGTGATGAGGAGATCAGAAAGTTACTAGGGAATCAGGTCCAGTTCCCGGCGCACTTCCTCCGCCGTCGGACGAAGCTGGGGCAGGCCCCGGCGGGCCCGTCTCTGGCTGAAGTAATACAGAATCGGCGAGGCGATAAACACCGACGAGCTGGTGCCAATAACGATGCCAAAAAGCATGGGCAGGGCAAAGCTGGACACCGCGGCACCGCCGGCTATCCCCATGGGCAGGATCGCCAGGAACGTGGTCACCGACGTGAACACCGTGCGGGTCAACGTGGACGATATGCTCTTGTTGAGCAGGTCCAGCATGGGCATATCGGGGTGCTCACGCAGGTTTTCCCGGATGCGGTCGAACACCACCACCTTGTCGTTGACCGAGTAACCGATCAGCGCCAGCAGCGCGGCAACCGCCGTCAGGTTGAATTCCACGCCCGTCAGTGCAAAGAAGCCAATGGTCTTGGTCAGGTCCAGGGCAATGGTCAGGGTGGCGGCCGCGGCAAAGTGCGACTCGAATCGCACCCACAGGTAACCCAGCATACCAACACCCGCCAGCAGGACGGCCAGTATGGTGGCGTCACTGAATCCGCCGCTGACCTTGGGACCTACCATGTCGACTTTCGGGAACTCAGCATCCGGCTGCACCTGCGTAACCGCCTGCTTCACCTCATCCACCCGGTGGGTGATCCGTTCCGTACCGCCCTCCTCCACCGGCAGCCGCACCATGAACCGGCCTTCGCCCCCCACCTCCTGGATGGATGCACTCCCCAGGTCCCGGACTTGCAGGGTATTACGCAGGTCCTCCACAGCCACGCCGGGGGCGCTCACCTCCACCAGGGTGCCGCCGGTAAAATCAACGCCGTAGTCCAGCCCGGGCTGGAAGAACAGTACCACCGAAGCCAGCGACAATGTCCCTGATAGCGCCAGCCCCAGATACCGGCCGCGCATGACATTGACGCCCCGCTCGCTGAGCCGCTCCAGGGCCGCTATGCCCGGCATGGCCAGAGGCTCACGCTCGCGACCGCGAATCCACCCTTCCATGACCAGCCGTGTAAAGGCCACCGCCGTGAACAGCGAGGTCACCAGCCCGATACCAATGGTCAGGGCAAAACCACGGACCGGTCCGCTGCCAAACAGAAACAGCAGGCTGACCGCGATCAACGTAGTCACGTTGGAGTCGATGATGGTGCCGTAGGCCCGGGCAAAGCCCTCCCGCAGCGCCATCCAGGCGGGCCGTCCCCTGCGCAACTCCTCACGTATCCGCTCATTGATCAGGATATTCGCGTCCACCGCCATGCCGACGGTAAGGATGATGCCGGCAATACCGGGCAGCGTCAGGGTGGCGCCCAGCAGGCTGAGCACACCGAACACCAGGCCCACGTTGACCGTCAGCCCGAGGCAGGCGATCAGCCCCCAGCGGCCGTAGAGGGCGACCATGAAGGCGAACACCAGGACGGCTCCGGCAAGCCCGGTGGTTACCCCCATGGTGATGGCGTCGCTGCCAAGGTCGGGGCCGACAGTGCGCTCCTCAATCACATGCAAAGGTGCCGGCAGGGCGCCGGCCCGTAACAGCAGTGCCAGGTTAGTGGCCTCGGTGGGAGTAAAGGCGCCACTGATCTCTCCGCTGCCCCCCGGGATCACGTCCCGAATCACCGGTGCGGTAATAACCTGGCCGTCCAGTACCACCGCCAGGGCACGCCCGATATTGTCCCGGGTCATGGCACCGAACTGCCGGGCGCCCTCACCGTCCAGCCGAAAATTCACCACGGGCTCTCCGGTATCGGGGTTGAAAGCCATCCGGGCATCCCGAATGTGTTCTCCAGCCATGGCCAGCCGCTTTTCCAGACGGTACTCACGCTCGCCGGCGGTGTCCGGCACCATGAAGCTTGTGTCGTCGCCGGTACGGCTGGTCACCCAATGGAAACTCATCTTCGCGGTAGTACCCAGCAGTTCCCGGATCTCGGCCGGATCCGCCACGCCCGGCATCTGCACCAGAATATGGTTGTGGCCCTGGCGGGTAATGGTCGGGTCCACCAGACCGGTTTCGTCCAGCCGTCGCCGTACCACCTCAAGGCTGCGTTCCACCCCATCCCGGGTGACCTCCTCCGGGGGCAGGTCCGGGTTGGCGGCGAGCAATTCACGGTCATCCACCTCCAGCAAGAGGTGGGAACCGCCCTGGAGGTCGAGTCCCAGGGAGACAGTGTTATCCAGGTACCAGGCCGGCACCCTTTCTGCCAGGGAAGCCGGCAGCAGGTTCGGGATCGCGCTCAGAAGCCCGAGCACGATCACCAGGCCGTAGACAACGGCCCGTGAGCGTAACGATTTCATGGGTAATCCCTGATTCAAGCGTGTTGACGCCGCCAGGCCGGGGCCAGGCAGGCGAGTGGTAACGACGAAGGATTACCCGATGGGCGGGGCCCTGAGCGGGGGAATGAGATAGTCTGGGCTGGCCAGCAGGCCAGGACTTGCTCCCCCGGGTACAGGGGATGCCAACCTGGAACCCGGACGAATATCCGGCGTTGGCGCCCACACCGGTGGTATCTGGTCGTTGTCCAGCAGATCGCTGGCCAGTTTATCCGGCTCGGTGACACTCAGGAGGGCGCTGTGGCTGGCAACCGCCAGGTGATGTAGTTGGTGAGAGAAGGCTGGCCCGGTATCAGTGGGCCGGGCACTGGCCTGGGTGATGGCACACAGGAAAACCAGCGCAAGCGCCGCCACGGCCATCCCTGCGGGCATGGACTGCCATCGGGGCAAGTTGCGGGTTCCGATTGCGCTCATAACGGTATTCCGGGTAAGTGAAATCAGTCTGAGGCCGCGCCACGGTACCGTCAAGAGACATGGTGGTTTCTACGTGGGCCCTGTGCCAACAGGCTTTTCTACGCACAACCCCACAAGACGGAAGGCCCCAAAAACTGGATAATGGCCGCCATTAATGGCACCGCTTCGCCAACATTCTCCAATTTCCGGATCTTTCACCATGGAAATCAACGTCAACTTCCTCGACAACCTCCGCCTGGAAGCCAAGTTCGACGACTTTACCGTCGTTACGGACCAGCCTATCCGTTACAAGGGCGATGGCTCGGCGCCCAGCCCGTTCGACTATTTCCTGGCATCGTCGGCGCTGTGTGCCGCCTATTTCGTGCGGGTGTACTGCAAGGCCCGGGACATTCCGACCCACAACATCCGGCTGTCCCAGAACAACATCGTTGACCCGGAGAATCGCTACAACCAGATCTTCAAGATCCAGGTGGAGCTGCCGGAGGACATCTCCGACAAGGACCGACAGGGTATCCTGCGCTCCATCGACCGCTGCACGGTGAAAAAGGTCGTACAGACCGGCCCGACGTTCGAGATCGAACCGGTGGAGAGCCTGGCCGAGGAGGCCCAGGCCCTGCTGATGGAGGAGCCGGACGAAGACCACCGCACCTTTATCGAAGGCAAGGACCTGCCCCTGGAGCAGACCATCGCCAACATGACCGGCATCCTCGCGGAGCTGGGCATGAAGATCGAGATTTCCTCCTGGCGTAATATCGTGCCCCACGTATGGTCACTGCATATCCGCGATGCCGCCTCGCCCATGTGCTTCACCAATGGCAAGGGCGCCACCAAGGAGAGTGCCCTGTGCTCGGCCCTGGGCGAGTTCATTGAGCGGCTGAGCTGCAACTTCTTCTACAACGACCAGTTCTTCGGGGAGGAGATCGCCAACAGCGAGTTCGTCCACTACCCCAGTGAGAAATGGTTCCAGCCGGGGCCGGATGATGAACTGCCCAAGGGCATCCTGGACGACCATTGCCTGGCCATCTACAACCCGGACGGCGAACTGGGCGGTTCCAACCTGATCGATACCAACTCCGGTCGGGCGGACCGTGGCATTGTGTCCCTGCCCTTTGTCCGCCAGTCCGATGGCGAGGTGGTGTACTTCCCCTCCAACCTGATCGAGAACCTGTTCCTGAGCAACGGCATGAGTGCCGGCAATACCCTCCATGAGGCCCAGGTGCAGTGCCTGTCGGAAATCTTCGAGCGGGCGGTTAAGAAGCAGATCATCGAGGAGGAGATTGTCCTGCCGGATGTGCCGCTGTCCGTGCTTGAGCAGTATCCCCACATCCTTGAGGGGGTTAACGCCCTGGAGAAGCAGGGTTTCCCGGTGCTGGTGAAGGATGCCTCCCTGGGCGGCCAGTTCCCGGTGATGTGTGTCACCCTGATGAACCCGCGCACCGGCGGGGTGTTTGCCTCCTTCGGCGCCCACCCGAGCTTTGAGGTGGCCCTGGAGCGCAGTCTCACGGAACTGCTACAGGGCCGCAGCTTTGAGGGCCTGAACGACGTACCGCCGCCCACCTTCAACAGCCAGGCGGTGGCCGAGCCCAACAACTTCGTGGAGCACTTTATCGACTCCACCGGCGTGGTGTCCTGGCGTTTCTTCAGTGCGCGAGCGGATATCGAATTCAGCCACTGGGACTTCTCAGGCACCAACGAGGAGGAAGCGGACCGCCTGTTCGGCATCCTCGCCGACCTGGGCAAGGAAGCCTACATGATGGTCCATGATGACCTGGGCGCGCCGGTCTGCCGCATCCTGGTGCCGGGCTATTCCGAGGTCTACGAGGTGGAGGACCTGATCTGGGACAACACCAACAAGGCCCTGGACTATCGCGAGGACATCCTCAACCTGCACGCCCTGGACGATAACCAGCTCAATGACCTGGTAGAGCGTCTGGAAGAAAGCCAGATGGACGACTACACGGACATCATCACCCTGATCGGCATCGAGTTCGACGAAAACACGGTGTGGGGCCAGCTCACCATCCTGGAACTGAAGCTGTTGATCAACCTGGCGCTGGGGCAGCACGAGGAAGCCCTGGAACGGGTGGAAGCCTTCCTGCAGTTCAACGACAACACCGTGGAACGCAACCTGTTCTACCAGGCCGTAAACGCGGTGCTGGAGATCGCCCTGGATGACGAGCTGGAATTGGACGACTTCATCGTCAACCTGCGTCGCATGTTCGGTGACGATACCATGGACGCGGTGGTGGGATCGGTGAACGGCACCGTTCGCTTCCATGGACTGACACCCACCAACATGCAGCTTGAAGGGCTGGAGAAACACCAGCGGCTGATCGACAGCTACAAGAAGCTGCATGCGGCGCGGGCGGCCCGGGGCTGACCAAGTACCATCAGGCTCCATGTCGCAGAGCGATGCCCCGATGGACTATGGGGACAGGGATCAGATAGGCTATCGCTATCAAAAATTCTGATAACGGAGCGACCGGATTCATGGAACGTAACCGATCGAGGGATCTCAAACCGATCATCATGCTTGTGCTTGCAATCGTGATCGTCGCCGGACTTCTCTGGAGTTATAACCAACTGATCAGCAAGGAAGAAGCAGTGGACTCCTCATGGGCGCAACTGGAAAGCAATTACCAGCGGCGCCATGACCTGATCCCCTCACTGGTAGCCACCGTCTCCCGTTATCTCGAACATGAGCAGGAAACCCTGCAGGGCGTCGTGGAAGGCCGGGCGCAGCAGGCCAATGCCAATGTTTCCCGGATACTGGAGGCTGTAAACAGCGCCAGCACGACCGCCGAAGAGGCCACCGCCACCTCTGCCAGCGAGGCACCGAAGAATGAGGAAACGCTGCGGCGTATCGCCCGGGCCCAGGCACAACTTTCTGTCCAGTCCCGGCACCTGATGGCGGTGGTGGAGAACTACCCGCGACTACACTCCTCCGACCAGTTCCTTACCCTTCAGGCGCAGATCGAGGGCGCGGAAAACCGCATCAACGTTGCCCGCATGCGATACAACGATGCCGTGGAGGCCTATAACGCCGCCATTCGTCGGATACCGGGTAACCTCTGGGCCAGCCTTGGGCAGCTTCAGCGCAAGGCCTACTTTGAAGCCGATGAGGAGGCAGAGGATGCCGTTACTCCGGTTTTCGATTAATGCCCTGGCGCTACTGCTGCTTGTCGCCTGTTCCCGGCCTGATTCGTGGCTTGAAGACCATACCGGCCTGCTGAGCGAAGGCCAGGCCGCCTATCTGGAGAACTACCACGCACATCTGCTGGAGGACCACGGCATCGACTACCGCGTGGTGATTGAAGACGGCCACGCCGACATTAACCGACGTTCCGTAGAGTGGTTTGAGAATCTTGCGGTGGGTGGTCGCAGCGAGAACGGTAAAGGCCTTCTGCTGTTGCTGGACCCCGAACAGGACCAGGTACGGATTGAAGTTTCCCAGGCCCTTGAAGGTGTCTATCCCGACGCCCTGATCAGCTACCTCGAACACCGGCAGATGGTGCCCTTTTTCCGCGATGGACGTGTTGCCGACGGTATCGTGGCCACCACCGAACTGATCGTGACCCGCGCCCAGGAGGCTGAAGCCAACCAGGCCTTTGATCCCTCTACCCTGCCCGCGGCAACCGGCGGCGCGGGCGCGACCGTGGACGCCGATCTGGGCAAGGGCCGGCCTTCGTCAGACACTACGCAACCATCAGGCATGGCAGCCCCCCAGGGCGGACCAAGGCAGACTGTCGACGCCTATCTCCACGCCATGGACAACCGGAATGATAACCCCGACTTGCCAATCTACACCGGGGCCACCCGCAGGATGCTCGCCGAATGGACCATGACGCCGGCCCAGATGGACAATGTGGTTCGCGCCTATCGAGCCTGTAGCGAAGGAGAGGTACTGACATCCACTGACGGGCAGTTTGCGGTGCTCCGGTACGGCATGGATGAACGCCAGTGCTCCCCCTGGTTTCTTCAGAACGCCGGCAATGGCTGGAAACTCGACCTGACCGTACTGCAGCAGGCGATTGGTTTTGGCCGAGACAACACCTGGCATTTCCGGCGCCAGGAGTTTCATCGCTATCGGTTTGCCTTTATGGACTGGCGTCTGGACGGCAATGGCTACCCGCATTCCGAGCGTATGCTTCGTTGGGGGCTATCCACTGCCACCAGCGATGAGCAACAGACCTTTGTCATCGGGGTTCAACCGGCATCGGCCGCTGCGGAATTCGGATTTCAGTGGGGGGACCGCCTGGTGTCCTGGAATGGAACTGACGTGGAGCACCACCGCCACGCCCTGCAACTCATGGGGCAGGCCAGGACAGGCGAAGAACAGACGATCATTATTGAGAGGGCTGGTCAGAGCAGGACGCTGCAAGGTCCTGCCCCTGAAAAACCAGATCAGTGATAGTGTCCCCGATTAGGGCCGCTGACCGGTCTTAACTCCTTGTTGGTTATCGCTTTGCCTCGTAAACGATGTTGAACGGCGTTTCCGTGGCACGACGGAAATGGCTGAAGCCGGCGTTCCTGAAAACCTCCGCCATACGGGTCTCTCCCGCCTGGTTACCAAGCGCCAGCCCGACGTCCTCCGAGAGCGAATGGGGACAGCAGATTGTGGTCGAGCCGCAGTAGAACAGACGGCCTACGGTATTGAGATTGTCCTCTACCCTGTCGTGGGCGAAGGGCTCAACCAGCATGACCGTGCCGTCCTCCGCCAGCGTATCAACCGCGTGGCGGGCGGCGCCGACCGGATCACCAAGGTCATGGAGGCAGTCAAAAAAGCACACCAGGTCGTAGCCGCCTTTGGGAAACGTTTTGGCGGTGGACGTCTCAAAGCTCACCCGGTCATCCACACCGGCCTTCCTGGCATTTTCCCGGGCGGCGGCAACCGAATCCGGGTGCGCATCAAAGCCGACGAATCTGGAGTCCGGATAATGTTCGGCCATGATGATGGTGGAATGGCCATATCCACACCCCACATCGGCCACCTTGGCGCCGGCTTCAAGCTTCTGGGTCACCCCATCCAGCGCCGGTAACCAGTTGGACGCCAGATTGGCCCGGTATGGTGCCCGGAAGAAGGCGGCACTACCACAGAATAGCCGGTGGTGATGCTCCCCCCAGGGAATGCCCTCCCCCGTGCGGAAGGCATGGATCAGTTTGTCCTCGTCGAACCACACCGAAGCCGGTACCTCCCAGGCTGGCGGCACAAACACGGGACTGTCCTCGTCGGCAAGGACCATGGCCTGCTCGGGGGGCAGTTCGTAGGTCTCTCCGGTGCTGTCATACTCAACGTATCCGCCTGCAGCCTGACTGTTGAGCCATTCCCGCACATACCGTTCGGCGCAGCCTGCACGTTCGGCCAGTGCCCTGGCGGTCAGGGGGCCGGCATTGTGCATGGCCCTGTAAAGACCGCATCTATGCCCGAGGCTAACCATCACGCCACCGAAGCCGGCGGCCAGGTCACCAATGGCCTGCTGTACGAACTGGTCGAGTTTGGCGTCATTGATTGCCTTCATGTCGGTTTCCTCCTGCCGATTTCATCCGGCGCCGGAGCAGGGAGTGCCTGTTGGCGCCTTTCCCTGATAATCGTGGCCATTGAGGCCTCGATCAGGAAGTGCCAAACTCGTCCAGACCGGTCCATTTCCGTCAAAGGAGCACAAACATGGCACCCGGGGCACCACTCCATGTCTCCCTGGTCGCCGTTCCGGGCACCCTGTCGATGCCGGTTGCCGGCCTTTACGAGGTGCTGAACGCCTTTCCCGTGCTTGCCAGCTTCTATGATGACATTCCGGAGGTCAGCCCGTTCCAGGTGGAGATTGTTGGTGCTGAGCAGACCACCATGGCAGCCGCCAGCGGTTTGCCGATTACCATCCAGCGTGCGTTCCGTGATGTCGTCAGCACCGATATCGTCATCGTACCGACCATGGCGGTCGACCAGAATTGGCGGCCAGGCCGGCATCCCGAACTGGTGGAGTGGTTACAGGCCATGCATGGTACCGGCACCGTGCTCTGTTCAGCCTGCACCGGGCTGGTCATCCTTGCGGAGACCGGCCTGCTTGATGGCCAGCGGGCCACCACGCACTGGGCCATAGAGCCCGTTGTCAGGGCCTGTTTCCACGAGGTGGAACTGTGCCTGAATGAAGTGCTCCTGACCGCGGGACAGCAAGAGGAACTGGTCATGTCTGGCGGCGGGGCATCCTGGCAGGATCTCGTCCTCTACCTGATTGGCCGTTTTGTCAGCCCGGGCGCATCCCGGGCCATGGCGAAGTTCGAAATGCTTGAGCAGCATGCCGAAGGCCAGGCGCCCTACCTCCCGTTTCTGCCCCCGGTCCAGCATGGCGACTCACTGATCCGGGCAGCCCAGCACTGGTTGGAAACGCATTTCACGGACGCGGGTCCCGTTGCAGGAATGGCCGCCATAGCGAACCTGTCGCCCCGTTCCCTGGAGCGTCGGTTCAGACGGGCCACCGGCTATTCTCCTATCGACTACGTGCAGCGTGTTCGCATCGAGGAGGCCAAACGACGGCTTGAACAGACCGATGCCGCCATCGACCAGATTGGCTGGGACGTCGGCTACCAGGACCCGGCAGCATTTCGTCGCCTGTTCAAGCGGATCGCCCGGGTGACTCCCGGTGCCTACCGCCGGAAATTCGCCGTTCCCGACCTTGGCCAGAACACTACAGGCCATCTATCACGCCCCCTCTACCCGAAGCGAAGCACCGGAGGCAGCAAAAGCGAGCAACCGCTCGAATAATAGCCTGTCCTGGGCTATGCTGTTCCGCTACAACAATGGAGAACTCAGGGCCAGGCGAAGGTTACAGATTGGCCCTGACCATACAGGCTCCCTGCGAATAACGCTCAAACCAACAACCAAACCAAGGAGTTACAGGCATGTTCGAGAATCTGTTTTCACTGGAAGGCCGCGTTGCCCTGGTCACCGGCGGCTCCCGGGGGATCGGGAAAATGATCGCCGCCGGCTTTATCGCCCAGGGCGCCAAGGTCTATATCTCGTCCCGCAAGGCCGAGCAGTGCAACGCCGCCGCCGAGGAACTGTCCCAGGGTAACGGGCGCTGCATTTCCCTGCCCATGGACCTGTCCACCGTCGATGGCTGCAAGGCGCTGACCGAAGAACTCAAGTCCCGGGAGGATCACCTGGATATCCTGGTGAACAATGCAGGCGCCGCCTGGGGTGCGGATTTCGAGGAATTCCCGGAGCATGGCTGGGACAAGGTCATGGACCTGAACCTGAAGTCTCCGTTCTTCCTGACCCAGGCCCTGCACGGCATGCTGAAGGCCGGCGCCTCCGACCGGCAGCCCGCCAAGGTGATCAACATCTGCTCCATCGACGGCATCCGGCTGAATCCGTGGGAAACCTATTCCTACCATGCCTCCAAGTCCGGCCTGATCTTCCTGACCCGTCGTATTGCCGCCAGGCTGATCAATGATGGCATTGTGGTGACCGGTATCGCCCCCGGGCCTTTCCCGTCCGAGATGAACCGCACCGCCCGGGACGAGGCCGACGAAGTGGCCAGGAAGACACCGGCGGGCCGCGTGGGTAACGACGAAGACATGGCCGGCGCTGCTATCTACCTGGCCTCCAGGGCCGGCGACTATGTGGTGGGTGACACCATCGCCGTGGACGGTGGCCACGCCTACGCCCGACTGGCGTAAGCCCGGCAATACCTGTCCGATCCAGGCACCCGACGAGCGTCATGCCCTACACCGGGCATGGCGCCGTCCGTTCCCGGTGCCTGGCTACCCATCCCTTACTCACCCTGTCTGACACCAGCTTCCATCTCACCGGATGGCGGAAACTGATCATGACCTTTCCACCAGATGCCCTCGTTTTACAAAGTGCCCACTGATCCCCGGCCCAGTTTCGGTATGATAGGCGCTTTTAGTCATAGCCTACTGTCAGGAGGACAGGCGACGTGCCCCACATCCTGAGCGGTCTTTTCCGCCATCCATTAACGCTCATGATCGTGGCCGTAGGCCTGTGGATGCTATACCCACCGCTGGTAAACGAACTGGTTGACCAGCTCAGAACCTTCTACGTCGCGGCCGTGGCCCATACGCTGGCTGCGCTGAGCATGTTGGCCTTTACCGCAGTAGTGCTGCTTCGCCAGGACCGGCGACTTGTCCCGAAGCTCCTGGAGCGGAGTAACCTCCGCCGGGTGTCTCTGCCGACCCTCATGTCCGGCTTCCTGATCTGCGCCAATCATCTGCTGTTGTATTTTGCGCTGGAGGTGACAACCGATTTCGATGTCATTGCCATCCTGGTGTTCGAAACCTGGCCCATCCTGTTTTTCTACATCGATAGCGCCCTGCGCCGGGACCGGCGGAAAACCTCCATCAACGACTACATATTCTCCGGGGCGGCCTTTGCCGGATTCCTGGTACTCACCACACCAAACTTCGATGTCGCGGACTGGTTGCTGCTGGACAGCCCGATGCTGAATACCATGGGGCTTGCCGGCCTGGGCGGCCTGGCCATGGCGGTTAACTGCTTCTTCCGCATGAAATGTATGGATGCCTGGCAGGCCCTGTCGGAAGATCGCAGTCTGGGGCTTGATGGCTTCAGGCTGGGCCTGTTGACGGAAACTGGCGTGCGTACCGTTGCGGCGCCATTACTCATCGCTGCCTTCCTGTTATCGGGCGATCCGGTACCGGAAGCCACCACGTCAGACCTGTTACTGCTTGGTTTCGTCGGTTTCGTTATTCTGGGTGTAGGCAGCCTGCTCTACGACCTGTCGGTGTTCAATGCCAAGAACGCCTCCATTAGCGCCCTCTGGTACCTGATGCCGGTGGGTGCGGTGATCATCCTGGCCCTCATGCAGGGGCGATTCCTCAATCAGTACGAGGCCATCGCATCGGTACTGATCGTTTCCTCCAACATCTTCCTGGGACTGCGCTACCCCCTGCGTTCCTCGTTGCTTGTCCTGTTCGTTTCCGTCTGTCTGATCGGGATCTGGTTGCTGTTCGCCCCCCTGTTCACCATCGACCATTATTATGACCTGCTGGCGGTATCCACAGTGTTCTTTGTCCTGCTGGCCTCCTTCGCCCTGGAGCGCACCACATCCCTGAACCGGGAACGGGAAAGCCTGCTGGGGGAGTTCCACGAGCAGTTGCTGGCAGTCCTGGAGCGCCCCTCCGTCACCGCTGATGGCGGGGACCGCGAGACCTTCCTCGGACATATCCGGCAGTACGCACTCTGGCACATGCACAGCTTCCTGCGGGCCTTTACCAGCCTTTCTGCCCTGGCAGACACCCAGGGCCACGTGGAAAAACTCAAGTATGCCCTGGTGCCGCTGGTCAGACGTGACGAGGCTGCGCGGGCTGACCTGCTGGCGCTGTTCCGTGTCGGTGACAAACTGATGACCCTGGAGAGCGACCGAATTCCCGCAGAGGAGATGATCATCCTGATACTGCTGGGAGCCACCAACGTATTCTTTTCCCTGGTCTTTCGACCGGACAGCCTGTCGGCCGGGATATTTGCGCTGATCGTGGCCACCTCCATGATCTACCTGCTGCTGATCATTCACGAACGGGACAAGTACGCCCAGGTGCGCCACGACCACGGCCAGGCCTGCTCTCATATGCTGGACTACCTCAATAGCCACGCCGGGCACAATGCGGACTCTTCCCAGGTCCGGGCCGTCCAGGACCGCATCCAGACCGTTATTGATGAGCGGGCACAATCCCTCCACAGCCGCGGCCGCTCCTACTGGATCTTCGGGATCTTTGTCTTCCTGTTCAGCGGTTTTGGCTATGGCCTGATGTACGATTCCCTGAACCGTCCGCCAACGGCAGAGAACTCGCCACTCATGGCCAGTACCGATGATCCCACCCAAGCCGTCCATGTGGTGGCTCCGAACTGGCCATCAGCCCGCCTCAAGGCACACATCCTGGCGGGTATCATTGATCAGCATACCGAGTTCCGCGCCCGTATCGCTTCACCGGTACCCACCGAGCAGGCGTTCGTGGCCATGGATGACGAGGACGGTGGCATCAGTATTCACCCGGAGATCTGGGAGGAAAACAACCATGACCTGATTCGTCGCTACGTCCGTGCCTTTGGCAGTGTCAGCCTCGGCCAGCAGTCCGTCACCGGCAAACAGGGACTGTGCTACACAGCGGGCAACGCGGGTGACGGCAAACCGTTATCCCTGGAAGAACTGAACTCACCAACCATGGCCAGCCGGTTCGATATGACCGGAGATGGCAAGGGGGATATCTGGATCGGCACCGACGGCTGGACTTCCGTTGACATCGAGCGCCGGCGATTACAGGCCTACGGGCTGGACCGGTTCTACCAGTTTCATGTCTTCGATCGCGATGTCCAACAGATGTTGCTGGACCGCAATAGCCGGCAAGGCGTGCCGACGTTATTCTTCTGCTACCACCCCGACGCCCTCTTTACCAACCCGGATATCCGCCTGGTTGACGAACCGGCCCACGACAAGGCGCTCTGGAAAAAGATCATCAGTGCCCGGCAATCGGAGTTGCCCGACCAAGGCACCTCCTGGCCCGAAGTTCGACTGAGGGTCGCCTATCGGAGCGATCTGGCTGAGACCTCCAGGGAGCTCGCGACACTGCTGGACAATTTCGTCATCAGCAACCCGGAACTGCTGGACATGTTGAGGGAGCTACAAGGCGGAACCCCCGTTGAGGTGGTTGCGGCCACGTGGATCCAGACACACGAGGATACGGTCCTGACCTGGCTGACAGGGTTCCGTTTGTAGTCAGTTGATGTTTTTTCTGTCACTCGTGGTATGGTCCTTATCGGGTCGGCTCAGCCTGTTCCCATTTCAGGGAGGAAGAGCCGAAGACGTGACACAAGGAGACCCGTATGAAAACCCAGACTGATTTTACGCCCACTCTTTCCGCCACCCTTCGTTTCTGCACCGCCGTGCTTTTCGGCCTGATGCTCTCCGGCCTCGCCCAGGCCGCGTCCCTCACGGAGGACCAGGTGCAGTCTTTTATCGACAGCATGCACGACACTGAAAAGCTACGGGAGGAATTTCCGGAACTGGACACCGAGATGGAACCCGAAAACCATGATATGGGTCGTCCCATCTCCAGTTCACTGAGCACCCTGGACGACTCCCCGGAAGCCAGGGATCGCCTGGAAGAGATTGTGGAAGACCACGGTTTTGACAACATCGAGCAATGGGCAGATGTAGGGGACCGTGTGTTTATCGCAACCATGGCGATCTCGATCCAGGACATGCCCCCGGAGCAGCGGAAGATGGTTGAGTCCATGGCCAATCCGGACATCGACCCCGAGGCCCATGAAGCCACACAGCGCGGTATGAATGAGATGGCCAGGAACATGAGGAATATGCTGGCCGCCGCCGACCGTGCCTCGCAGGAGGACATCAAGGTCGTCAGGCCTTATGTCGACCAGTTCAGGGCCCTTGGTGAAGAATAGTCGCTGAACCTGCCCCTGACGTGGCCGGGAATTTCCCGTTTCCGGCCACGCCTGTGTTCCCATGACCGGGATACAGAGGAACCACCTTCACCCTGCCCCGTCTCTGTCAACGCACCACAAACACCGAGATCTTCGCATCCCGCACCAGATTGGCCGCATTGGACCGGATGAAATGCAGCTTGTCGCCAATGCCGGGCACATGGGACGCCATGACGATCAGGTCCGCCCCGGTCTCGTCGGCCGCTTTAACCAGTCGCTTTTCCAGCTCAACGACCGTATCCGGTGACTCGATCAACGAGTAGCTGGTATCGATGCCATGGTCCCTGCCCTGCTCCTCCGCAAACAGCCGCAGCTCGTCCTCCAGCTCACGGGTACTGTGGGCTGCGGACGATGGTGTCCGGTTGGTCACCGTGACGTAGTGCAGGGCCGCATTATAGTGCTTGGCGATGTCGATGGACGTATTCAGCGCCTTGGCAAGCTTGTCGATGTGGGCGAGATCAACAGGTACCAAAATCCTGGAGTACATGGCCGCCTCCCTTGATTGACCAGTTTTTTGTCTTGCCTTATTAAAGGATCTGGGGCCGGATGGTATCGAGATCAAGACTGGTATAGGTAAACTGGCCGCAAAGGAAACAACCACAAGGAATCACCATGAAAAAGCACTGGCTGGCCCCTATCGCCCTGCTTCTGACAGGCACCCTGCTCTGGACAATGGCCCTGTCCGCCCACGCCGACACATCGGTCTGGAAGGTCACGAAAGGCGACCACTACCTCTACGTCGGCGGCACCATCCACCTCCTGAGCAAGGACGACTATCCCCTTCCCGACGGCTTCACCAGCGCCTACCAGGACTCGGACATGGTCGTGCTGGAAACCGACATCGCGGCCCTGCAGACCACCGAGTACCAGCGGAAAATACTGATGGCCACCACCTACTCCGGTGACAACAGTGTGCTCCAGCACCTTTCCGATGACACCGTCGACCTGCTCAGGGATTACCTGGAAGAGAGAAACATACCCACCGCCCCGCTTTTCCGGCTAAAACCCGGCATGCTGTCGATGACGCTATCCGTACTCGAACTTCAGCAACTTGGCCTTACTGAGGCGGGGGTGGACCAGTATTTCCGGCTACAGGCGCTGAACGACGGCAAGGAACTTGGCTACCTGGAATCCCCGGACCAGCAGATCCAGTTCCTGGTCGATATGGGCAAGGGGCAGGAAGACGAGTTGATCCGGCATACCATCCTGGAAATGAAGCAACTCCCCCGGGACATGGAATCCATCCGCACCGCCTGGCGTAACGGCGATACGGGAAAACTGGCGGCCGCGGGCCTGGAACGCTGGGTAGACCGGTTTCCGGACCTGTACGACATGATCCTGGTGGACCGTAACCGCGACTGGATACCGGAGATCGAACGCCTGTTGGGCACCGGGGACATTGAGCTGGTCCTTTTCGGGGCCCTGCATCTGGTCGGAGACGACGGTGTCCTGGCCCTGCTGGAAGACCGGGGGTATCAGGTGGAGCAGGTTGACTGGTAGTGTCGTGTCCTGCACCAGCATGAACCGCCTGAACGAGGTCACCGGTGAGAACGATTGCAGTGAGGGTCGGCCTGTCCGTCCTGGTATCTCTGATGATCTACCTGCTCGTCGCCATGGGGCTGATCATCAGCGATTCCCATCGTGAACCACCCGCCGACAAGGAGCCTTTGTCCTTCGGGGCGCTGACCGGTGATATCGGTGAACTGCCGCCCCTGGAAGGCTACCAGGCCCGTGACGGCAACACCCTCTCCTACCGACTCTACCCCTCCGACTCCGAGCAAGTGCTGATACTGCTGCACGGCTCCGGCTGGCATAGCCGATACCTGGCGCCAATGGCCCGCCGGATCAGCGCTGGCGGTTATGCCAATGTGATAACGCCGGATCTGAGGGGGCATGGCCCCGCCCCGATACGCCGGGGCGATATCGACTACACCAATCAACTGGTGGACGACCTGGCGGACCTGATCGATCACGTGCGGAGGGACCGGCCGGAAGCCACGCTGGTGATTGGCGGCCACTCCTCCGGTGGCGGCCTGGCGCTGCGATTCGCCGGCAGCCGCTATGGCGAACAGGCTGATGGTTACCTGCTGCTGGCGCCCTGGCTGCAATACAACGCGCCCACCATCCGCCCCGACGGTTCCGGCTGGGCCACCCCCTACACACGACGCATTATCGGCCTGACCCTGCTGAACAACCTGGGCATCAGCGCACTCAACAACCTGCCCGTGATCCGGTTCAACATGCCGGCGGACGTGCGGGACGGCACCGAGACGCTGAGCTACTCCTACCGCCTCAACACCGGCTATGCCCCCCGGGACTACACGGAAGCGCTCTCTGCCATCAAACAACCGCTACTGGTGCTGGTTGGAAGCGATGACGGGCTCTTCTATCCGGAGAAGTTCAGGCCGGTGGTGAACCGGTATACGGAAGGGGATGTACGAGTGATTGACGGTGCCTCGCACCTGGGTATCGTGACGGACGAGTCTGTGGTGCCGGCCATCGGGGACTGGCTTGAGGACTGATTCCAATCATGACTGCCGGGGGCAGTGTTCGCCCCCCGGCAGTTCCGCCACCCGGTCAGAAGTTGGACAGGCCGGAGCTGGTGCAGCTCGCCCAGTTTCCGATGCAGACCCGGCCAGCGTTACGCAGGCGACTGTTGGAGATATGGGCGGTGGAGCTGTAGCTGTCCGTCCGGAAGATGCCCTCACTCATGTTGGAGATATCACAATTGTCGACGGTGACATTGATCTCGAATCCGGTGCCGCCGTTCTGGCGCAGGAATTTGCCCATGTTGTCGACAACGCAGTTGGACACGGTCAGGTTGGTTGAGGCATTCACCTGCAGGAATTTGTCCGAGCCGTTGTAGCCCTCTATATTGCGGACGGTGACGTTGCCCTCGGACTTGACGGTCATGGCGTCCTCGCCCACATCCATCCATAGGATGTTTTCCAGGGTGCCGCCGTTATAGACGTGGATGCCATCCGCGCCATTCTGGCCAATGATCACGTTCTTGAGGGTGGCCCCGTTCTCCAGGCGGAATACCGGGTCCTGGCCTTCGCTCTGGCCACCGTCGCCCAGGGCGGAACTGGCGTTGAAAGTCTGGCACTGGCCGTCGAAGGTGCCGCCGTTGACCACGATGGTCTCGGGTACGAAACGGCTGCCGGTGGATTCACAGCTGGATCCTTTACCAACGGGACCGCCGGGGTTCGAGCCAGAACCACCATCGTCACCTCCGTCCACCGGCTGGAAGCGCCATTGCTGGTTCACGGCGCCAGTGGAGGACCACTGGCGGATATCGCCACCATTGGCCGTGCTCCATGTCCAGACGTCCAGCGGCAGCCCGCTGTGGCGGGAGCTGATGGTGTGGTAGCCGTTGCCGGCGTTGTCGATGGCCCACTGCTGGTTGTAGCCGCCGCTGAACTGCCACTGGCGGATTTCTCCGCCCGGCTCCGTGCTCCATTCCCATACGTCCAGGGACTTGTCGCTGTGTACCGGGCGAATGGTGTAGTAACCATTGTCAAGGTTGGTGACGTTAAACTGCTGGTTTTCGTCCCCGGTGTATTCCCACTGGACCACATTGGCACCATCGGCAGTGCTGTTGCCGTCCACATCCAGGGCAAGGCCGCTGTGGCGGGAGATGATGGCATAGCGACCGTTGTCGATCGCCATCGCCGTTATTGTCTGCGTCGAGAGAACCGCAGCCAGTAGTGGAACAATTACAGAAGGTTTCATTATCGGGACTCCATTTGTTGTGGTTGTCTACGGCCCGTCCGGGGCAGTCGTTAACCACCATGGCTGCCCCGCACGTTTGCCGGAGCGACCGGACCCTCCTGGCCCGCCCACTCCATTCGCGTTTTCTGCCCGACAGCATGTTCAGAACGACAGATAGGAAACCGGCTACAAGGTAACCAGACCCGGCCAGCAGCTTAACCGTGTACCAGTCCGCGCCCCACCACTGAGGTAACCCGGGATTCAGGATCTCCGCAATCACGTCGTTCGAGTCATTCGGGTTTCCGTATTTGCGTACCTGTTCGGAACTTTCCGTTCGGGCTTCGCTTTCTCGGTGAGGTTTCCGGGTATAGACTGAAACGGAAGCGTACCGGTGGACGCGCTGGAAAACCCCAGAGGTATCCGTTATCGACAAGCCACTCTCACCAGGTGCCCAACACTACATCCTGCTGCTGGCGCCCCAGTTGCTGGCAGACATGGACCGCGTGGGCCTGTCCCGTATCGTCCACTGCTCCGGCTTTCCCGAGCACGAAGTCACCAGCCTCTACTTTGAGTTCAGGTCCATATGCCGGGTACTGCCGGCCGAGCCGGAGGCCATTCCACCGGAACTCTGGACCTACCTGACCCACAGCACCCGGTTGATGTCCACGCTGATCAATACCGCCGAGCAACCGGCAATCGACCAGGCCCGGCATAATGCCGTACGCAAGTTCCTGCCCCAGGCGCGGCATACGGTGCAGCACGAATACGAAGAACAGTGCCAGGAAGGCACCGTGGAGTTACGACTGGCCGCCCTGATGCGGGACCACGCCTCGCCCGAGCAGTCCGGTGAGATCTGCCAGGAGGCGTTGCGACTGGAACGGGAAGAGCGGTACCAGTCCTGCCTGGAACTGGACACCGTCGGCCTGGGTACGTCCCGCGCCGTCATCGTGGACCATGCCCTCACCTACACCCATCAGTCCATCGCCACCGCGCCGGACCAGTTCGCGCCGGTGGATCTGGTGATAAGACTGCTGGACCTGCTTCATTCGGTCCGCAGGGAAAACCCGGCCCCCGCCGCCTCCGATGAAGACGCGGTAGATCGCATCGTGCTGGGGCTGGGCAATGTCCTGTTCAATCATGAGTTGGACCTGTGAAATCGGGTACAATAACGCGGCGAGTTTCCCTACAACAATCAAGGACACGCCCATGAGTTTTGATACCCCGATACACCTGTGTGGCCCACTCAGACAACCCCGGCAGATGCTGGCGGACCAGGAATACAGCGGCCATTCCTCCATACACGATGACAGCATGGCGGAAAAACTCGGCTTCCAGGCCGGGCCCATCGAAGGCCCGACCCATTTCAGCCAGTTTGCGCCCCTGCTTGAAGCAATCTGGGGAAAGGAGTGGTATGAGCGTGGCTGCTTCTCCGCCCATTTCCAGAACATGGTGGTGGAAGGTGAAAGCGTGCGGGCTTTTGTCGAGCAACCCGCCCCCGGCGCGAAACGGGTCCGGGCGTGGGCCGAGAAGGCGGATGGCACACCGGTTCTGGAAGCCAGTGCCAGCCTGGGCCCCGAAGGCGGCGAGACATTGCTTGAGCAGCGTATGGCCAGGTTACGGCCACCGGAGAAGCTGGTGATCCTTTCCGATCTCCAGGTCGGCATGACCGGTGCGGAGGATGAGCCGGTGCGCATGGACGCCGACCAGCACATGGGTAACCTCTACCCCTTCTCGCTGAACCAGAAGCTGGAACGGATTACCGAGCACTCGCCCTGGTACAGCGACGGCGCCGATTCCCCCTGGGGCCGTGCGATCATCCCCCTGGAGATGGTCAGCGTGCTTGCCGAGTACACCAGCAAGACCGCTAAGTTCCCGGTGAAACAGCCGGCCGTTGGCCTGTTCGCCGACCAGGAAATCCGCATGATCGATGGCCCCCTGTTTGTGGGCGAGGACTACCTGATCCGTCGTGAGATCGTTGCCCTGTCGGAAAGCAAACGCACCGAGTCCTACTGGGTCCGTTCCCGTATCTATGACGCCACCGGCGAGCACCTGAAGGCGGAGATGCTGCTGAACCACGCAACCCTCAAGCATTCCTACCCGCATTACGACGAAGAAGCCGGCTAGGCAACACGGCCCCTTGTGCGGCGGCCCAACGGGTACCGCCGCATGAATGACTACGAGAAAGGAACGGCTCTGTCACCCGATATGGCGGACCAACATGATGACGGAACAGCCGGAATCGACACCGCGATTTGCCGTCGACGCCATGCTCGGGCGACTGGCCCGATGGCTTCGGGCGCTGGGCTTTGACACCACCTACAGTCCTGACATCGACGACCACGACCTGGTCGCCCTTGCCAACCGTGAACAACGGATCCTGCTGACCCGCGACCGGCACCTGATCACCTTTCTGCGACCCGATCAGGGACTGCTGCTCACGTCCGGCCGCCCCCTCACCCAGCTCGACCGGGTGGCCCGGACCTTCGGGCTATCGCCCACCGACGACCTGTTCAACCGCTGCCTGATGTGTAACAGCCGCCTGCGGGCGGCCACCACCGACGAGATCACTGCCCGGGTGCCTGTACGATCCCGCGCACTCCCGGGGCCTTTCCTGGTATGCCCCGGCTGCAGCCGTATCTACTGGCCGGGCTCCCATGTAAAACGCATGCGCCAGTCGCTGGCTGACCTGTTTCCGGAACTACAGGCAGACAATGGCGTGTGAGACGTCGAGTCACGAATCGACAACGGGCGGGCCTATCGCCCGAAATGCTTCCGGTACTCTCCTGGCGTCATACCGGATACCTGCCGGAAGCTGCGCCGGAGGCTGGCCTCATCCGGAAAGCCGAGCCCGTCGGCGATGGCCGCCAGGGGCCGGTCGGTGCTGATGAGCTGTTCCCCCACCTGATTGAGCTTCACCAGCCGCATCAACTGGCCGCACCGGTGGCCGCTCTCTTTCAGCACCCGACGTTGCAGGGTCCTGGGCGAGGTGTGCATGAATTCGGCCAGCCGGTCAATGATGAGGCTGTGGGCGGGCATTTGCTCCACCCAACGGATCACCTCACGTAACCAGAGGCTTTGCCGGAACAGGCCCGGAACGTCCTGCAGGGGCGTGTGGTGGTCCTCCGGCCGAGGCAGCACCATATGCCGGCGGATCTCCTCCACCGCCTGGCCACCGCACTGCTCCTCCAGCAGCGCCAGCCCCAGTGGCAGGTAACCGTTAACGCCTGCGGCGGTATCATCATGGCCAGTGCGAACCAGGGTTTGATGGGGTCGCCAGTCAACCCGGGGGAACCGGCTTCCGGCCAGCTCCCGGAGCCACCAGGTCGTGGTGGCCGGGCCGCCATCCAGGCGACCGGTACGGGCCACCAGGCACACCCCAGTGCAGTAGCTCCACAACCGGGTTGATGCCGGCAATCGAGCCAGGACCTCCACCAGGCCATCATCGGCATCGGTCACGGCATTGCCGGCATCGCGCCACGCACCGGGTACCAGTACACCATCCAGTCTGGATTCACCCAGGCGTTCGGTGGCCAGAGTAATGCCATTGGCAGTCGGCAAGGGGCCACCCGGCTCACTCACCCACTGGCAACGGAATAGCTCACGGCCTGCCCGCTGGTTTACCGCCGTCACCAGGTCGGAGAAACCAAACAGCCCGGCGGGCAGGCAATCCCGGTAAAGCAGCAGACCGATGTTCATATGGCGTTATCCGCATTATTTATGTCGTTAAATGCCATACTAACCACCGGCCAGTCACCGCACAATGATGACGTCTGAAGTAAGGAGGTCGTCATGAACATCACGCAGTTAAGAAACGCCACCATCATCGTGGAGATCGGCGGTCACCACATCCTGGTGGACCCGATGCTGGCTCCCATGGGCGCCATTCCACCCCTGAAGTACGCCACCCGGTCACGCCGCCGCAACCCACTGGTGGGGCTGCCCGTAAACACCAGTGCGGAACTGGAAACCGTCACCCACTGCCTGATCACCCATTGCCAGAAAGGCCACTTTGATCACCTGGACCGGGCCGGGGCAAAGTGGCTGCGCCAGCATGACATCCCCGTGTACTGCATGGCGGAGGACGCCGACTTCCTGTCGCGCAAGGGCCTGTCGGTGGTGCCGCTACAGCCGGGGCTGCGCCAGGCCTTCCTGGGAGGCGAGCTGACTCCGGTGCCCTGCCTTCACGGTCGCGGGCTGGTGGGTCGGTTCATGGCCCATGGCCACGGTTACTTCCTGGAGTTTCCCGGGGAGCCCAGCGTATACATCGCCGGGGACACCATCCTCACCGACGACGTCCGCCGCTGCATCCTGCAGAACCAGCCGGATGTGTGTGTGGTGCCCGCAGGCGGTGCCAACTTCGATATTGGCGGGGAAATTATCATGGGGGTTGAAGATGTCCGGTCGGTAGCCCGGATCAGCACCGGCATCGTGGTGGCCAACCACCTCGAATCCCTGGACCACTGCCCGGTGACCCGGGAACAGATCCGGGCCATGGGCGAGCGGGATAACCTGGGCGCCCGGCTACGGGTGCCAAATGACGGGGAGACGCTGGTATTTACGACGTCCAGCGCCCCGCAGCCATCGACGGATGCCCGAAATATCCCTGTCCTTACCGACGAACTACACGGATAACGAGGTAACCCCCGGCGCTTCAGGCGACGGGGGGGAAGTCCAATCCGTGCCTGGCATTATTCTGGGGCTCAACGAGTGGAGCAACGATAGGTCATTCAGCAGTGCTCTCAAGAAGTTCTTTCAAGGTCTGGAGGTCTTTCTCAACGGCCCGCGCATCTTCTGCGAACTGCGCGTCGGACATTCCAGGTTGACGCAATAAGGTAAAGATGAACTCGCTTCCTTCAGCATTGGGCACAACCCGCATGGGGTTATGGACGACCACCCCCGAATCCAGCTCAACATCATGATCCATAACACCCAGGGTGTTCTCTTCCACAAACCGGATCTTCACCTTACCGAAGGGGGCTTCCGCCACCCATACACCCTCATCCCTTTTAACTTCAGAGCTGGCCAATCCCGCTGCCCAGCGAGGCAGGTTTTCGGGATTGGAAGCAAAAGCATAGACATCCTCCGGGGCACGATGGATGTAGGTGCTGATATGTTGAACGTCTGGCATGGTGAAAAGTTCTCTTTATAGGGCCAGATGCGTGATTCCGGCCATCTGGCTCCTAGTACTGGTATGTCGCGCAAGAACAGCATCCGGATTCGATGTAGGAGCCCTGGCCTTCCTCACCCCGAGCACGATATACATAGTCAATGTCAGGAACACCTGGGCCAACACTGGCCAGAAAATATGGCTCGAATTAATCCGTGATTCCTCGTTTTTGTGTGTACATGACGATGAAGCCTGGTCGCCGGTAAAGTGCGCAGCGATCTAGCGGTCGGTTGGAGTGGATTGTTCGATACCGGAACGACTCACAAGACGCTTGCCCATGATGCAGAGGCTGTACTCCTTGCCATCCATCGTCGCCACATCCGGCATTCGCCCCCACTCCTGATACCCGAAAGCCTGTAACAGGCGCATACTCGGCGTATTGTGAGCGAAGACATAACCGACAAGCGTGTGCACGGCCAGTCGCGGCGCCATCTCTTCAGCCGCCTGCAACAGAATCTTCCCTACCGAGCGACCTTGGTGCTCAGGCGTAATGTAAATGCTTAGCTCAGCCGTATGCTGGTACGCCGGCCTGCCGTAAAAATCTTCAAAGCTTAACCATGCGACAATCCCGGTTTCCTCTTCGTAGACCAGGAGTGGTCGCCGTTCTGGCTGGTGTTTCTCAAACCATTCAAGGCGGGCCTCCGTCGTGACCATTTCCGTATCCGCTGTCGATTGGCGAGTCGGAATCGCGGCGTTGTAGATCTCGACGATCCTTGGTAAATCCTGCCTGGCAGCAACCCTCAGGCCCATCGGCCGCACTCCTTATGACAATTCGAAAGCCTATGCGTATCCCACCGCTCCGCACGCGCGGCTGCGGAACGGAACCAAAGCCGCGATGCAGAGATTCTGGAATCCTATTCATGGCCTGATTATGCAGCATTTAGCGGCTTGATCCGATCCACTTCTTCCTTGACCGACTGAGCCGCCGTCCAAAGATCAACAGATCGCTGCGCATTCAGCCAGAATTCCGGAGAGTTACCAAACAAACGGGCGGATATGATCATGCAGCAAAGTGCATTGCGTCTCGTGACACACGTCAATGAGGCTTGAGAATAACTGCGTTTCGTGACGTCATTCGGTTACGGTAAATGGAGCACGCATAACGCAACAGGGCCGAGGAAAGCCAGGCGTTTCCGGCCTGGCCATTGGTAACCTTATTCCTGCCGGCCCAGGGCGCGGACCGCGTCGGTCATGCGTTCCACCGCTGCATCCAGCTCGTTAAGCCCTGTGGTAACACTGGCAATCCGTTCCTTCTCCACTTCGGAGCCCTCGCGGATGGCATTCATCTGGCCGTGGATGGTCTGGATCAGGCCAGCGTTCTGTTCGACTACGGTGCCAATCTCGTTGGTGGCTTCGGCAGTGCGTTTGGCAAGCTGGCGAACTTCGTCCGCTACCACGGCAAACCCTCGCCCGGATTCGCCGGCCCGGGCCGCTTCAATGGCGGCGTTCAGGGCGAGCAGGTTGGTCTGCTCGGCGATGGCTGAAATGGTGGACACGATCCGGGTGATATTGCCGGCCTGCTGGTTAAGCTGGTCGCTGCTCTCACTGGCGGAGGCGATCTGGCTGGCGATATCATCGGTGCTGGCGACGGCCGCGTCCAGGGAGCGTTTGGCCTGACCGGTGATGGCGGACGTCTCGTCGGATGTGGTGGACGCCACCGCCATGGTCTGCTGGAAGGCCCTGACGCGACTGGTAATGTCGGAGGCAAACTTGATGACCCGGTAGACCTGGCCATCGTCATTGAAGATGGGGTTATAGGTGGCTTCCACCCATACCGGATTGCCCGAGCGGTCCCGCCGTTCGAACTGGCCGGAAAAGAACTCACCGGCGGCCAGTTTGCGCCAGAAGTCCGGATTCTCCCGATAGAAGGCGCCATCGCAGAATATGCGGTGGTGCTGGCCGCTGATCTCGTCGAGATCGTAGCCCATCACCTGGAGGAAGTTACGGTTGGCGCAGAGTATGGTGCCATCCGGCTCGAACTCGATGACCGCCAGTGAGCGGTCCAGGGCGCCAATGCGGGCCTCCCGGTCCTGGAGGGCCTTGCGTTCCTGGGTGATATCCGCCGCCAGCTTGATGACCTTGACCACCTGGCCGTCGACATCCGTGACTGGGAAGTAGCAGGCCTGCAGCCAGCACACTTCGCCGTCGCGGTTCAGCCTTTCAAAGGAACCATTGTGGCCCTCACCATTGGCCAGGCTCTCCCAGAACCGCCGGTAATCATCGCTGTGGACATACTCCGGTTTGCAGAACATCCGGTGATGCTGCCCGACAATCTCGTGCCGTGCGTAGCCGACCACGCCCAGGAAGAGGTCATTGGCATCCAGGATACGACCGTCCGGTGTAAACTCGATATAACCGATGTTGTGACGGATCGCCTCGAATTCCCTGTCCCGGTTCTCTGTCTCGGGTTCATTTGCAGCAATTTTTTCCGAACGTTTCAGCGCGAACAACATCCCTTTTCCCCTTGGCTTCTGCGACAACCCGTTCAGTATGGGTCAGGACGACCGAAAAGATACTCTCAAAATACATGATTTTTGTAACAATTTATGATAGAAACGTTAAGCAAGTTAGCCCAACACCGGCTTCCCGGACGGTTGGTAACCTTGGGTAGCCTCTGGGGAACAGACACGGTAGCTAACTCGCTATCCCCTAGCGCTCCAGCAGGGACCACAACGCCCTGGCTGACGTCTCAAACAGGACCGCATCAAACAACTCACCATGCCTGATGCCAGTTTGCGTGCCCCGGAAGACCTCACCGCCCGTACCGAGGATGCCGGCCTCAATCATCAGGTTGTCCATCAGCCCGAACTGCTCGATCGCCCTGCCCTGGTCATCCACACCCGACAGGCCTGGTTGGGGAACGCGCTGCTGGTAGTCCTCGGCGGACAGGGTGTAGCCGATCATTGGCGTCCCCCGGGCGGCGAGGTAGCCGGACTCAAACACGGTACCGGCATCGGCGCTGGGGCCACGGAAGGGGGTCAGGTTGACCAGGGCACCGTCGCACCGGTCCATCAGGTCCTTGTTGGCCTGGTAGATCGCCAGTGCCTTCTCCGCTGGCGGGGTGTCATCGGGAAGCCACAGCTCATTGTCCATCGGGTCCAGGCCGTACATTCCCATACGCCACAGAATAGACTGCTTTTCGGTGATGATGGCCGTCCGCGTATCCTCATCGAGGAAGACTTCCGGGCCGGCCAGATAGATGGCGGGAGTGTCGATGTCGGGCATGGGAGCTCTCCGGGCGGATATCTGCGAAAACGCCGATTATCCTAACAGTCTGGGAACCAGCCCACGATATAAGGGGCTGTCCGCCATGGCCGAAAGCAATGGCCCGACCGTGGCGGCTGCCATCAGTTCGACAGGTTTTTCGGTTCATGTCAGTTTGCTTACCACCCGTGCAGATGGGGAGAGCTGGTCAGTCCTGGCTTCTCGCATTGGCTCAGTGGTTGCTGGCATGGCCGCCACATTTCATTGCAAATCATTAATTTTGCTGAAATATCTACCGGCACCCAGTCTCTATCTTACTGACATTTTTAATAAACTCCGTCAGTCATGGATATATTTGTCGTTAGAGGAAAGGGTTTTTAGCGTCGACTGAATTAACAGATCATTCTGCATAAATAGCAACCACACATAACGCGCTACTATAATGCGGAATTATTTCATGAAAATCAGATTGATGTGGAAACCTGCCGACCAGCGCCGTGCAGGGACAATATCTATGAATCAACCGGGGGTATTAAGCCTCCCATAACGAAATCGCGCCACTCAACTGTTATTACTTGATTTTTTATTCATTAAGGCGCAGTGGCACGTATTATGCCCTCCATTCAGGGACACCCTGCGTCTGCAGGAAGCAGGTCCTTAAGGGGAGTTATAAAATGGGGTAGCTTCAGTGGTCTTCCGCCCGGCTATATCAACGACCTGACCTTCCTGTTCTTCAGCCTGACCTACCTGGCCGGTGTCCGGTTCAAAAATGACCGCCACTCCCTGAGCCGGGCCGCCTGACCAGCCCGCGCCGGAGGGCGCATAGCAAGGAGCAGACCCATGAAAAAAACCATCCTCTCGCTGGACGGCGGCGGCATACGCGGTGCCGCTACTGCCCGCTTCCTCACACTGGTGGAGAAGGAACTGAAGAAGGACAACCTGGACCTCAGGAAAACCGTGGATCTCTGGGCTGGCACCAGCACCGGGGCCATTATCGCGGTGGCCCTGGCCACCACCGAGTTGACCATGGAACACATCTCGGAACTGTATAACGTGAAGACCGCGAGGATGATCTTTTCGGAGAACAGAGGCTGGTTCGAGCTTGACGGAATCAACGCCCCCAAATACGAAGGCAAGGGCAAGACCAAGGTGCTCAGGGAGTATTTTGGCGACCACACCCTTGATGATGTGCCTGGCAATAAACACGTGCTGGCCGTTGCCCATGGGGTGGAGTGCAATCACCCGGTGGTGCTCAAGAGCACCAAACCGGAATACCGCAAGCTAAAGTCCGCCGATGTGGTGGATGCCTCCTCCGCCGCCCCCACCTATTTCCCTACCAAGCGGGTGCGTTACCTGGAAAGCGGAGACGAGGACTGGCTGGTTGACGGGGGCGTGATCAGCAACAATCCCAGCGTCTGTGCCATGGCCGAGGCGCTTCGCCACTGCGACGGCGCCACCCTGGAAAACCTCCAGGTACTCTCAGTGGGTACCGGCAAACCCACGCGGTTTGTTCCGGGTCAGGATTCAGCGACCTGGGGAGCCCTGGGCTGGATTGGCCACGGCAAGATTTTCAACCTGTTGGGCAATGAACAGGTATCCGCCTATCAGGCCATGACCTTCTGCCGACCGGGACAATACATCCGGGTCAATTCGCCCCTGGCCAGGATGCCCGGCTTCCAACTCACCGTGGCCGACGACATGGACAATATTTCCCCCAAGAACATCAGCAACCTGAAGGCCCTGGGGGAGTTCTGGTTCGATCACTTCGGCGAGGCCGCCGTGGCGTTGCTCAAACAGAACTATGCCGGCGAGTCCCTCGATTCGTTGAGTTGAGAGCGTTATTCGCAGGTAAGAGCTATTCCAGATAATAGTCGAAGGTGGACACCACCCTCACCGTCTTGACGGGCTGCTGTTCAGCGGTCACACCGGGGGCCTGGTCCCGGGCGAGGATCTGGAACACCCCCTGGTTGGCCCGGCGCAGGCCACCCAGCTCGGCATCAGCATCCCGGGCAAACTGCTGTGCGGATTCCCGGGCTGCCGCCGTGGCCTTTGAAATCATGTCCGGCTTGATATCGTTGAGGCGGGTAAACAGGTAGGTTGGACCGGTGGGGCCATAATCCGATGACAGGATCACGCCGGAGTCCACCAGGTCGCTGACGCCCTGGGCGGCCTGGCGCACCTTGTCCACCGCCTCCGTGCGCACCATCAGCACCTGGGTAATGATGAACTTGCGGGCGCCGTTATCCGGCTGGTAAGGATTGGCGTGGGTATCCACCACGTCCATGCGCTGGAGTTCCACCGCGTCCTCGTCGATGGCCTGGAGCTTGAGGAAGGCCATCACGCCATCGCGGCTGCTACGGGCCTTCTCCCGGGCCTCCTCCAGGGTCTCACCGGTGGCGGCGAAGCGTATGGGCCAGAGCGCCAGGTCCGCATTAACCTCCTGCTCGGCTACGCCCTTTACGGTTACGTACCGATCGCCGGTGCGCATTTTCGTCAGGCCATCCTTTAGCAGCGATGCCGACACGATCATTCCCACCCCGAGGATTAACGCCACCAGAACCTTCATTGTCACTCCTTTTCAAGATTGTCCAGGCACCTGAACGGCCCAGCATACCCCACTACTACGCCGTACAGGAACTGCCCTGCGCGCAGACATTAATGCGCGTCAGTTGTCCCAGTGGCTCGGGGGAACCCGCTGAACGTGGATGTGACTGGCCAGCCGGATCGTGGGGCGAATCAGGAACTGGAAGCTGCCGATGATGAACAGCCAGATGGCCACCGTCTCATACTCCGGAAACAGGAAGAGTATGCTGCCCACCAGGAACCAGATCGCGATGAGGAAGTCGTTGGTGATGCTCAGCAGCTCATAGCGACGACGGATCACCAGTTCCTCGTGGCCAATCCTGATGGTCAGCGGTTGGTCGACGTTCGGGTCGGTCATGGCGGCTCCATCACTCTACGCAGGCCATCGGTTAGTACCGGGAGAGGTATCCAACGGCCTGGGTACAGTCGTCACCAACCGGCCAGGCCGCAGGTTTCCATGTAGTTTTCATTGCCTCCATCGTTGCTGTCAAACGCCGTGACCACATACCTCTGTGGCCAACAGGCCTACCCCGGCGCCCCCACCAGCGCCCGGTAGACGTCCACCATGGCCAGGATTACCTCGGTCCGGCTGCGCACCGCCTGGTCCCGGGTGGTGGTGAACTCCTGCTCCGCCGCCAGCAGCTCGAAGTAACCGATAAGCCCCTGCTCATAACGGGTACGGGCCAGTTCCACCGCTGTTCCCGCATCGGTCATGGCCCGTTGCAGGCGCCCTTCCCGTTCCTGGGCCTGCTGGTATCGAACCAATCTGGTTTCCGCCTCTTCCAGCGCGACCAGAACCGCCTGCTGGTAGCCGGCGAGAGCCGCCCGGCTGTCGGCGCCGGCCGCCTCGATACGGGCTCGGACCCGGTCATGGTCCAGGAAGGTCCAGTCGATGCCCAGGACAACGCGGCGGGACTCCGCCGGACCGCTGAGCAGGTCACTGGTGTCCGCTGCCACGGAACCCAGCAGCCCGGCCAGGGTGAAGCGTGGAAACAGGTCGGCGGTGGCCACGCCCTCACGGGCGGTGGCGGCCGCCAGCCGTCGCTCCGCCGCCGCAATATCGGGACGACGTCGCAACACGTTGCCCGGGGTGTCCACCGGAATCTCCGGCAGGGCTTCAGGCAGGCCCACGGCGGGTGACAGGGTTTCCACCAATGCCACCGGCGGCTGGCCGGTCAGCACCGCGATACGGTGCATGGCCGCGCGGATGCCGGCCTGCAGCCGGGGCAGCTCGGCGCTGGTGCGCTCCACCTGGGCACGGGCACGTACCACGTCAAAGTCGGTGCCACGGCCGGCGTCGAGGCGAGCCTCGACAATGTCCAGGGACTGTTGCTGCAACTCTACACTCTGCTGCGCCACCCGGTACTGCTGTTGCAGGCCCCGCAGCTCGAAGTAGCTGCTGGCCAGTTGACCGACCAGCGCCACCTGGACGGTTCCCAGGTCGGCGCCGGCAGCCTCCAGCTCGGCCCTCTGGGCCTCGGTGGCACGGCGCAACCGGCCGAACAGGTCCAGTTCCCATTCGGCGGCCACCCCGACCTGATATCGCTGGATCCGATCGGGACCGGTTCCGGGCGGGGACTGCTCTATGTTCGCCAGGCGTTGCTCGGCAGCTGATCCGCTGGCCGTTACGCTGGGCCACTGGTCCCGTTCGGCGCCGTACAGCAGGGCCGCCGCTCGGTCGTAACGGGCCACGGCGACGGCCAGGTCATGGTTGGCCTCCAGAGTCTGCTCGATCAGTTGTGCCAGCAACGGATCATCGAACCCCTGCCAGAACCGCTGCGGGTTCATCTCTCCGTCCACCGTCTGGCGACCAGCCTCGAACTCTGTCAGCTCCGGCGTCGCTGGCGTCTCGTAGTCCGGCCCCACGGCGCAACCCGCCAGCAGGATCAGCAGACAGGTCATGGTGACTGCCTTAAGCATGGCTACCTCCCGGAAATGCGTTTTCATCCTGATGATCCGTATCCTCACCCTCGCCAGGTGACAGGGTGGATGTGTGGTGGCTCTTCAGTGGACGACTACCGGACAGCTTGCGCAGGGCCACGTAGAACACCGGTGTCAGGAACAATCCGAACAGGGTGACCCCGATCATGCCGGCGAAGACGGCAGTGCCCAGCGCCTCTCGGACCTCCGCGCCGGCACCGGTGGCCAGCACCAACGGCACCACGGCAGCGGTGAAGGTGATGGAGGTCATGATGATGGGCCGCAGCCGCAACCGGCAGGCCTCCAGCGCCGCCTCCACCACACCCCTGCCCTGAAGTTCCAGTTCCCGGGCAAACTCCACGATCAGAATGGCGTTCTTGCAGGCGAGGCCAATCAGCACCACCAGACCCACCTGGACAAAGATATTGTTGTCGCCACCACCGAACCAGACACCGATCAGCGCGGAGAGCATGCACATGGGCACGATCAGGATGACCGCCAGCGGCAGGGTCCAGCTCTCATAGAGGGCCGCCAGCACCAGGAACACCAGCAGTATGGCGAGCGGGAACACCACCAGAGCGGCATTGCCCTGGGTGGCCTGCTGGTAGCTCAGGTCCGTCCACTCGAAAGCCATGCCAGCCGGCAGCGTCTGCTCCGCCAGGGCCCTCAGCGTGTCCATGGCCTGGGCCGAGGACAGCACCCTGGGGTTTGCCTCGCCGGCCAGGTCCGCCGCCGGATAGCCGTTATAGCGCAGCACCGGGTCCGGCCCGAAGGTCTGACGGATGTCCACCATGGACCCGATGGGCACCATCTCACCCTGGTCATTACGGGTGCGCAGCCGGGCGATGTCCTCGACGCTGTCCCGGTAGGGGGCGTCGGCCTGGGCGATCACCTGCCAGGTACGCCCGAAGCGGTTGAAGTCGTTGACATAGGTGGACCCCAGGTAGGTTTGCAGGGTGGCGAACAGCTCCGTCATCGGCACGCCCTGGGCCTTTGCCTTCAGCCGGTCCACTTCCGCATCCAGTTGCGGTACGTTGGACTGGTAACTGCTGATAGGGTAACCCATGCCCGGTGTCTGGCTGATGGCCCCCTGAAACTGGTTGACCGCATCCTGCAGGGCGCCGTAGCCCAGGTTGCCACGGTCCTCGATAAACAGCTGATAGCCGGAGCCATTACCCAGCCCCAGGATCGGTGGCGGCATGAACGAGAACGCAAAGCCCTCCTTCAGCCCACCGATCTGCTGGTTGATCCGGGCATTGATCTCCTCCGCGCTGAGGCTGCGCTCGTCAAACGGCTTGAGGGGGAAGAACACCACCCCGGTATTGGACGTATTGGTGAACTGCAGGGCGTTCAGCCCCGGGAAGGCGATGGCATGCTCCACCCCTTCCGTCTCCATGGCAATGTCGGTCACCTGTTGCAGCATCTCGTCGGTCCGGTCCAGGGAGGCCCCTTCCGGCAGGATCACCCCGGCCATCAGGTAGAGTTTGTCCTGGACCGGGATAAAGCCCGGAGGCACCGTCCTGAACATCAGGCCGGTACCAACCAGAAGCAGGGCGTAGACCACGAATACCGCGCCACGCCGGCGCAGGGACCGGGACACACCCCCCTGGTACTTTTCAGCACTGGCGTTGAAGAAGCGGTTAAAGGGCCGGAACAGCCAGCCAAACAGGAAGTCGATCACCCTCTGCAGCCGGTCCTTGGGGGCGCTGTGGGGCTTGAGCAACATGGCCGCCAGCGCCGGGGACAGGGTCAGCGAGTTGACGGTGGAGATCACCGTGGAGATGGCGATGGTCACCGCGAACTGCCGGTAGAACTGGCCGGTGACGCCGGACAGGAAGGCCATGGGCACGAACACCGCACACAGCACCAGGCCGATGGCGATGATGGGGCCGGATACTTCCTTCATGGCCTGGTGGGCTGCCGCCAGCGGGCTCAGGCCCTCCTCGATATTGCGTTCGACGTTCTCCACCACCACGATGGCGTCGTCCACCACGATACCGATGGCCAGCACCAGCCCGAACAGGGTCAGGGTATTGATGGTGTAGCCCAGCAGGAAGAGCGCACCAAAGGTACCCACCACGGATACCGGCACCGCCAGCAACGGGATGATCGAGGCCCGCCAGGTCTGCAGGAACAGGGTGACCACCAACACCACCAGCAATACTGCTTCCAGCAGGGTGGCGACTACGGCTTTTATGGAATCACTCACGAAGATGGTGGTGTCGTAGACGGCCTCGTACTCCACCCCGTCGGGGAACCGGGTCTCCAGCTCGTCCATGGTAGCAACGACCTGCTCACGGATATCTAGGGCATTGGCGCCGGGTGCCTGGAAGATGCCGATGGCCACCGCGTCCTTGCCGTCCAGTTGGGAACGGAGAGTGTAGTCGCCGGCCCCCATCTCCAGACGGGCCACGTCCTCCAGTTGCAGCAGTTCGCCGTTATCGCCCCGCTTGAGGACGATATTCCCGAACTCCTCGACGGTTTCCAGGCGTCCACGGGCGTTGATCAGGGTCAGGAAATCGCTGTCCGGTACCGGTTCGGCGCCAATCTGGCCAGCGGACACCTGCACATTCTGCTCCCGCATGGCCCGGACCACATCGCTGGCGGTCAGCCCCCGGGCGGCGATTCGCTCCGGATCCAGCCAGGCGCGCATGGCGTAGTCACCACCACCGAAGATCTGGGCATCCCCTACCCCCTGGATGCGGGCCAGCCGGTCCCGCACATGCAGCCGCGCATAGTTGCGCAGGTACAGGGTGTCGTAGGTGGCATCCGGTGATGTCAGGTGCACCACCATCAGGAAGGTGGGCGACTGTTTCTGGGTGGTCACTCCCTGGCGTCGCACCGCCTCCGGCAACCGTGCCTCAGCCTGGCTGACGCGATTCTGCACCCGCACCGTGGCCTCCTCGGCGTCGGTACCGGGCCGGAAGGTTACGGTCATCTGCAGCACGCCGTCCGATCCGGCCACGGACTTGAAGTACATCATGTCCTCAACCCCGCTGATGGCTTCTTCCAGCGGCGTTGCCACGGTTTCGGCGATCTCCTTGGGGTTGGCGCCGGGGTAGACGGTACGCACCACCACCGACGGCGGCACCACCTCCGGGTACTCGCTGACCGGCAGGTTGGGGATGGATATCAGGCCGATGGCGAAGATGATAATGGACAGGACCGCCGCAAAGATGGGGCGGTCCACGAAAAATCGGGAGAAATTCATGGCAATAACTCCTGGACGACGACCCTGGTTGGCTCGTCGGGTTTACTCGTTAATGTGCCGGATATCAGCCCGGCCGGTTTACGGCCGGGCTGCGGTCAGGGCTGGACTACCGCGATGGTGTCGTCCTGGCGTGTGTCCAGTGCTTCCATGGCAACCCGTTGCGGGTTCACTTCCATCCCGGCCCCGAAGACCTTCTGCACACCATTGACGATGACCCGGTCTCCGCTGCTGAGCCCGTCACGGATCACCAGCAGGTCATCCACCTGCCGACCGGTGGTGACCTGTCGGCGCGCCGTACGGTTGCTGTCATCCACCACGTACACGAACCGTCGGTCCTGGTCGGTGAGGACCGCCTTGCGGGTCACCAGCAGCGCCTGGTCAAGCTCTGCCACCGGCATTTCCACCCGGGCAAACTGGCCAGGCCGGATCAGGCCGTCGGGATTGTCCAGTACCGCCCGGTACTGCAGGGTCCCGGTGCCGGGATCCAGCCGGTTGTCGACGAAGTCGAGCTGGCCCCGGTACGTCTCGCCGTCCCCGCCACCAAGATCAATACGCAGGGCCTGGGCATGGCCGCTAGCCATCAGTTGCCGGCTCTCGAACGCGGTCTTTTCATCCGCCTGGAAGTAAACGTGCACCGGGTTCACCGACACAACCGTGGTCAACAGCGTCTGGTCGGCGTTGGCCAGATTGCCCCGGGTTACCAGGGCACGACCGGTGCGGCCACTGACCGGCGCGATTACCCGGGTGTACTGAAGGTCCAGTTCGGCGGTATCCAGGGCGGCTTCTGCAGCATCCACCCGCGCCCGGGCGTTCATCAGTGCCGCCTGACGCTGGTCATGCTCCTCCCGGGAGATGGCCCGGCTTTCCAGCAGGGTTCTGGCGCGCCTGGCCTCACTGCTCGCCAGCTCCAGCCCGCTCCTGGCCTGGGCCAGATCCGCCCGTGCTGCCTGGGCCCGGGCCTCATAGGGACGTGGGTCAATCTGGAACAGCAGGTCCCCGGCTTCCACCAGTTCCCCCTCCTCAAAGGCCACTTCCTGGATATATCCGCTGACCCGGGGCCGCAAGTCCACCGTTTCCGCAGCCTCGACACGGCCGGTAAACGACTCCCACAGGGTCACCGGCCGGACCACCACTTCGGCCACATCCACCTCCGGTGGCGGTGGCGCGACCGCGGTCTCTTCACTCTGGGCCCGGCATCCGGCCAGCGCCGTTGTCAGCAATAGAGCCAGGGCCAGCGCCCGGCCGAATCCGCTGAGATATCTTCCTGTCAGACTTTCCATGGTTCCTCGCTCCGCATTTTCTTTCGGACCGCCTTTTGGGCGTTCCCGTCCACTGAATGATCCGGGTTGGATCGAACAACAAGTCGGTTGGGTGGGGTTTGATTCGACATCCAATCTATTTCCTCAAGTTAACTTGAGGTCAACCATGACATTCAGGGCTTTTTTCATGATTGTCATAGCTATGGCCTATCATGGCCTCAACCGGTCCAGGGCGGTTACCCCGGAAGATCATCTAAGATAAGGACGCGAGGGATGATGGCGGTAGCGGGTTACTGCCGGAAGATTGCCTGATTCTGTAACTGGCTCTTGTCAGTAATGAAAACCGGGCTGAATGGTGGGAAAAACCGTTATAGTGACTGTACGGTTGCAGTCCTGTTTCACATTTCACTTACCCGTTGATGGCTGGGACGGGGGGGGAGGAACGGGTTGCCGATTTCTGTCTGTTGATTGCCTGATCCTGCAAGGGTACCTGAATAAACGTACGATTCAGGCTGCGAAGGATTATACTTCCGCCGACAAGGAGGAGCGCCGAATGACTGCCATCATGCCCGGATTTTCCACCCGCCCCATTAGCACTACCCAACAACAGCTGGCACGTGTGGTCAGCCAATGGACCAACCAGCAGGGTATACAGGATTCCGCCATCGAAGGCGTGGAGCTGATCCGCAGTGACCAGCCCACCAGCTGCGCTTCTTCGGTGTACGAACCGTCCCTGTGTTTCGTCATTCAGGGCACCAAGACCATAGAGTTCGGTGACCGGCGGATCGAGTACACTCCCCTGACCTACCTGGCCAGCTCCGTTCACCTGCCGGTATTGGGGCGGGTGGAGCACGCCACCCCCGAGCTCCCCTATCTGGCGGCAAAACTGACCGTACCGCCCGAGGAAGTGGCGGACCTGCTGCTGGAACTGGGCGACAAGGTACCCAGGTATGACGCCGGCGATATCTGTAGCGAAGTGGAATGCGGCCTGTGCATGTCACCCATGGATGAGGCCATGCAGGATTCCCTCTACCGGCTGCTGCGGTTACTGGATACTCCGGCGGACATTCCCGTGCTCGCACCCCTGGCCCGACGGGAGATTATCTACCGGAGCCTGATGGGGGAAATGGGGCCGCGCATGCGCAAGTTTGCCGCCACCGACTCCCAGGCACACCGGATTTCCCGGGTCATCTCGGCACTGAAGGATCGTTACGATCGGCCTTTAAGGGTTCGTGAGCTGGCCCGGACCGTCAACATGAGCGAATCCACCCTGTACCACACGTTCAAGCAGGTGACCCGCATGTCGCCCCTGCAATTCCAGAAGAAACTCCGCCTGCACGAGGCGAGGCGGCTGATGCTGGCAGAGGGCCTGGAAGCTGCCACTGCCAGCTATCGGGTCGGCTATGAGAGTCCGTCCCATTTCAGCCGGGAGTACAGCCGCATGTTCGGTGCCCCACCCCGTGCCGACGTTGTCCAGCTCAGGGGTCAGGGACAGGCCACGGAGCCGGCCTGATGTCCTACCCAGGCAGGCGGGCGATCAGCTCGCCTGCCTGGGGACACCTTCGGTCTCGCTGGTGTCGTCCCGGGGCCAGCCGGGGTCGGGACTGAACCGGTCACCATAGCGTTGCGCCAAGGTGTCGAGAGTGCGGCGGATATCCTCGGCTCCCCGCCGGTGGGCATAGGCCATGGGACCTCCCCGGAACGGGGCGAAGCCGGTGCCAAAGATCATGGCGCCGTCTGCCAGGTCCTCGTTGTCGATAACCTCCTCCCTAAGGCAAGCCCGGCAGGCATTAAGCATAGGCAGCAGCAGGCGGTCGAGGGTGTCCCCGGGAGCCTTCGGCACCTTGTCCTTCTTGTCCGCCTTGCCTTTGTTCCAGTGATACAGCCCCTTGCCGGTCTTCCGGCCCAGGTCACCGTTTTCCACCATCTCTTCAAGCCATGCCGGCGGTGGCGGCATCGGTGTGTCCAGCCGGTCGCGGAGCATAGTCGCCACGCTGAGGCAGATATCCAGTCCCACCTGGTCGGCCAGTTCCACCGGTCCCACGGGTATGCCGAACTTTTCCGCCTCCCGATCAATGGTTTCAGCGGCAATGCCCTCGTCCAGCATCACCATGGCTTCCACCAGGTAGGGCGTCAGCACACGATTGACGAGGAACCCGGGGGTCGTGGTCACCGGTGCCGGCAGGCGGTCGATCTGGCCGGTAAAGGCCAGTGCCCGGCGGACCAGGTCCTGGTCCACCTGGTCATGGCTCACCACTTCCACCAGCGGCATCATGGCCACCGGATTGAAGAAGTGCAGGCCCACCAGCCGACCGGGCTCCTTGAGTTTGTCCCGGAGGGTTTCCAGGGGAATGCTGGAAGTGTTGGTGGCCAGGATGGCGGAATCCTTCATGCGCGCCTCGGCCTCTTCGTACACCTTCTGCTTGATGTCCACCTTCTCGGGTACTGCCTCCAGCACCAGATCCGCATGTTCAACCCCGTTATTGCCGAAGTCGGGCATCAGACGATCGAGGATCTCCCGGCGTTCAGCGGGGGAGCGGTGTTTCCGGTCGCACAGGTCCGACAGTTTGCCAACCGCCTTGGCGACCTTCTCCGGTTCCATATCAAACAGGGTGACGGACAAGCCATTGAACGCGCACCAGCCGGCGATGTCCGCCCCCATTTCACCCGCGCCCACCACGTGGACATGACGGACCGGTTCCGCATCGGTACGGGTCAGGCCCTTCATTTTTTCCTGCAGGAAGAAGACCCGCACCAGGTTGCGGGAAGCTTCGGTCATCAGCAGGTCGGCAAAGGAGGCGACCTCCGCGCGGAGCATGGCATCATCGTCACCCCCATGCTTTTCCCACAGGCGGATCAGGGCTTCCGGCGCCGGGTAGTGTTCCGGCGGCGCCTTTTCGGCACTTTTTGACCTCATCTGGCGGGCTTCCAACTGCCTTGCTGGGCCGGTACTGAGCACCCGGCCCCGCAAGCCATGGCTGGACGGGTCGATATCACCTTTCACGGCGGCGGCAACTGCCGCTGCGACATGGCGCTCCTCCATCACCTGGTCGACGATGCCGAGTTTCAGGGCCTTCTGGTGGGGAACCGTCTTGCCGGTGAGCATCAGGGTCATGGCTTCCATGGGGTCAATCAGGCGCGTCAGCCGGGCGGTGCCCCCGAGCCCTGGGTGCAGCCCCAGCCTCACTTCCGGGAAACCTAGCTTGGCCCCGGGGATCGCCAGGCGGTAGTCGCAGGCCAGGGCCAGTTCCAGACCGCCACCCAGGCAGGAGCCGTGGATCACCGCAACGGTGGTATAGGGTGCCTGTTCCAGGCGATTGACTATCTCATGGGCCCGGGCGAGTTTCTCCGCCGCCTCGTTCCGGGACTCCAACTGACTGAACTCGCCAATATCGGCGCCCAGGCAGAAACCGCTGGCCTTGACGGATCGAATCACCAGGCCTTCGGGGCGCTGCTGATCGAGACGGTCCAGAATGGATTCCAGTTCTTCCAGCACTTCCGTGGAAACCACATTGGCAGAAGCATCCTGTTTGTCGAAGGTCAGCCAGGCAACACCCTGCTGGTCCAGGGCCAGCTTCCAGTGGCTCCATTCCGCGCTATCCGTTGGCTGCTCCGGCCCCCTTTCCATCTCAAGGGTGGCCAGTGTCTGAAGAATGTGACCGGTCATGGTGTCCTCCTTCCCCCGCAATGGGCTTTTCGGAAAACGAATGGAACAGCGGCTACAGGGCTTCAATCATCATGGCGCCGGACTGTCCGCCGCCAATACATTCAGTGGCCATACCCTGTTTCAGGCCCTTGCGGCGAAGGGCGTTCATCAGGTGCAGAACGATACGGTTACCGCTGGTGCCGACCGGGTGACCGATGGCCACGGCGCCGCCGTCCACATTCAGCCGTTCCCGGTCCAGTCGTCCCAGGGGCTCATCCAGGCCCAGGGCCGCCCAGGTGAACTCCTCGTCCTCCCAGGCCTCCAGGCAGGCCAACACCTGGGCGGCAAAGGCCTCGTTGATTTCCCACAGGTCCATATCGTTCAGGCCCTTGCCATGGCGTTTAAGGATGGCACTGGCGCTGAGCACCGGGCCCAGGCCCATGATCTTCGGGTCCAGCGCGGACCATTCGCTGTCCACAATCACGGCCTTGGGGTCAAGGCCGTACTTTTTCACGGCCTCTTCGGAAGCCAGGATCATCCAGCTGGCGCCATCGGTGACCTGGGAGCTGTTACCGGCGGTGACCTTGCCGTAGGGCGGTTCGAACACCGGCTTGAGGCCCGCCAGCGCATCTTCCGAGGTGTCGGGCCGCACCCCGTCGTCGTGCTGGTGGAGGGTGCCGTCCGGTGCCACCGCCGGAATAACCTCGTCCTCCAGCCAGCCCTCGTCTACGGCCCTGGCCAGGCGCTGGTGGCTGGTGACGGCGTACCGGTCCGCGGCTTCCCGGCTGATATTGAATTGCTGGGCCAGCACTTCGGCAGTCTGGCCCATGCTCAGGCCCACCACCGGGTCGGTCAGACCTTTTTCCAGGCTGACCTGGGGTTTGAAGTCCGAAGGAGAAAAGTCGGTTACCTGCCGGACGTAATCCTGAGGGGACGAGGCGCTGTTGAGACCGGCCAGCCAGTCCACGGCATCTCGACCCAGCACCATGGGGGCGTGACTGAGGGCTTCCGTGCCCCCGGCCAGGATGAGATCGGAACTGCCCTCGCGGATGTACTTGTAGGCGGTATCCAGGGACTGCATCCCCGAACCGCAATTGATCTGTACCGTGAAGGCGGGCATGGCCTCCCCCATGCCCAGCCTCAGGGCAGCCACCCGGGCCGGGTTCATCTCCGATGGCACCACGTTCACGCAGCCCAGGATAACCTGGTCATAGGCGTCGGCGGGTATGTTCTGGCGCATCAGCAGAGGGCGACCACACTGCACCGCCAGGTCTACCGGGGAGAAAGGTCCTGGCCGGCCCCTGGCCTTCAGGAACGGCGTCCTGGCGCCATCAACGAGGTAGACCTTGCGACGCTCGGTAGAGGCGTGTGAATTGGAGCGTGATTTTACCGCGTTGGTAGTCATCGGCTTACCTCCGTCGGCTGGACAAAAGGGGTGTCTACCAACCACCCTTGCCCCGGCATGCCATAACTTCAAGGGCGCCGGGGCAGGGGTTACGGCAAAACCTCAATAACAACCAGTGCTTCGGCGAAAGTTACGATAAGGACAGAGAAGGATCAGGCGACTTTACGGTCACTACCAGAGGTGCCCAGGCAGGCCAGCATGGGAGCGACTTCCCGGAGCCTGCGGGCCCGGGGCCAGAGTTGCTCGGCTTCGTTAAACCCCAGCCGCAGATAATTGAGCCACTGCTTGATGCGACCGGTGACGAAGCGGTCCTCAAGGCGGGTCTGCAGGGCGGCGGCGTATTCCTCGATCAACGCGACGACTTCAGGCCAGGTCATGGGTGTAACCTGCTCCCCTGTCTGGCTGGCCCTGATTCGCCGGGCCAGGTCCGGGCGGGCAATCAGGCCCCGACCGATCATGACATCGTCACAACCGGAGATCTCCCGGCAGCGCCAGTACTGCTCCACGGTCCAGATCTCACCGTTGGCGATAACGGGGATATCAAGCACTTCCCTCACCCGGGCAATTTCCTCCCAGTAGGCCGGCGGCCGGTAACCGTCCACCTTGCTGCGGGCATGGATAACCAGCTCGGCGGCACCGGCCTCCTGCAGGGCCTGGCCACAGGCAAGCCCCATGGAGCGGTCGTCATAGCCGAGGCGCATCTTGGCGGTGACCGGAATGTGCTCCGGCACGGCCCGGCGGACGGCGGCGGTGATGTTGTGCATCAACTCGGGTTCGCGCATCAGCACGCAACCGCCCTTGTGTCTGTTGACGGTCTTGGCTGGACAACCAAAATTGATATCCACCTGCCCTGCCCCCAGTTCCACAGCGCGTACACCGTGTCGGCCCATCATTTCCGGGTTGGAGCCCAGCAACTGGATAGCCACCGGCGTACCCGCCCGGGTCACGCAGCCGTGGTGCAATTCCGGGGCGTACTTGTAGAAGATACGGGGCGGCAGCATGCCATGGGTGACCCGGATAAACTCGGTCACACTGCGGTCGATACCACCTACCCCGGTCAGGGTTTCCCGGATGGGGGCGTCAACCAGGCCTTCCATGGGGGCCAGAATGATTCGCATGGATGCTCCCGATAGGGGGTCGATGGTCAGGAAATGAACGGGAACGGATTGTAAGGCAATTCGGGGAGCGTGAACAGGCGGGAAAACCGGCGCCCCTAAGGGCGCCGGGTCAGTTTCAGGACTGGACGTCGAAACGGTCGTTGTTCATGACCTTGGTCCAGGCAGCCACGAAGTCCTTCACGAACTTCTCTTCGTTGTCATCCTGGGCGTACACCTCGGCATAGGCCCGGAGGATGGAGTGGGAGCCGAACACCAGGTCCACCCGGGTAGCCGTCCACTTCACCTGGTCAGTCTTCCGGTCACGGACCTCGTAGAGGCCATTGCCGGTCGGCTTCCAGGCGTAGGCCATGTCGGTCAGGTTGACAAAGAAGTCGTTCGTCAACTGGCCTTCACGGTCGGTGAACACACCGTGCTTCGTGCCGCCATAGTTGGCGCCCAGGGCACGCATGCCACCGATCAGCACGGTCATCTCCGGGGCAGTCAGGCCCATAAGCTGGGCGCGGTCCAGCAGCATTTCCTCCGGCTTGACCACATAGTCCTGCTTCAGCCAGTTGCGGAAGCCATCCGCCAGCGGCTCCAGCGGGTCGAAGGACTCCGCATCGGTCATCTCGTCGGTGGCGTCACCGCGGCCCTTGAGGAAAGGTACGCGGATATCGTGGCCCGCGGCCTTCGCGGCTTTCTCGATACCCACGCTGCCAGCGAGCACGATAATGTCAGCAACGCTGGCCCCGGTATCGGCGGAGATCTGTTCATAGACCCTCAGCACCTTGGCCAGGCGCTCGGGCTCGTTGCCTTGCCAGTTCTTCTGCGGTGCCAGACGGATACGGGCACCGTTGGCGCCACCGCGCATATCAGAGCCACGGTAGGTACGGGCGCTGTCCCAGGCGGTACTGACCATTTCGGCGATGGACAGGCCACTGTCGGCGATCTTTTCCTTGACCACCTCCTCGACGTAGTTGGTGTTTCCTGCCGGGATCGGATCCTGCCAGATCAGGTCCTCGTCGGGGACTTCCGGACCGATATAGCGGGGTTTCGGGCCCATGTCCCGGTGGGTCAGCTTGAACCACGCCCGGGCGAAGGCGTCCCGGAACTTCTCGGGATTCTTGCGGAAATCCCCAAGAATCGCGCGATAGGTCGGGTCCATCTTCATGGCCATGTCGGCATCGGTCATGATCGGGTTGTGGCGGATGGACGGATCACTGGCGTCCACGGGCTTGTCTTCTTCCTTGATGTCGACAGGCTCCCACTGCTGGGCTCCGGCGGGACTCTTACGGAGTTCCCACTCATGGTCCAGCAACATGTCGAAGTACCCCATGTCGAACTTGGTGGGCTCCTTGGTCCAGGCGCCTTCAAGGCCAGAGCTTACGGCGTTGCTGGCCCTGCCGTTCATGTTGGGGTTGTGCCAGCCGAAGCCTTGCTGTTCGACGTCGGCGGCTTCCGGTTCCCGTCCGAGGGCGTCGGCGTCACCATTACCGTGGCACTTGCCAACGGTATGGCCACCCACTGTCAGGGCAGCGGTTTCCTCATCGTTCATGGCCATGCGGGCAAAGGTCTCTCTCACCTGTTCGGCGGTCTTGAGCGGATCAGGATTGCCGTTAACACCTTCCGGGTTGACGTAGATCAGCCCCATCTGCACCGCCGCCAGCGGATTTTCCATAGTGCTGGGGTTTTCCACATCCTCGTAACGCTCGTCGGATGGCGCCAGCCACTCCTTTTCCGCTCCCCAGTAGACGTCTTTCTCGGGGTGCCAGATATCCTCGCGGCCAAAGGAGAAACCGAAAGTCTTCAGGCCCATGGATTCATAGGCGGCATTGCCCGCCAGGATCATCAGATCAGCCCAACTGATTTTGTTGCCGTACTTCTTCTTGATCGGCCACAACAGACGACGTGCCTTATCGAGGCTGACGTTGTCGGGCCATGAGGCTAGCGGTGCAAAGCGCTGATTACCGGTACCGCCACCACCACGACCATCGGCAAGCCGGTAACTGCCGGCCGCGTGCCAGGCCATGCGGATCATCAGGCCGCCATAGTGCCCCCAGTCGGCCGGCCACCAGTCCTGGCTGTCGGTCATCAGGACATGCATGTCTTTCTTGAGGGCCTCGAAGTCGAGTTTGCGGACTTCCTCGCGATAGTCGAAGTCCTCCCCCATCGGGTCGGTCTTGCGGTCATGCTGGTGCAGGATGTCGAGGTTCAGACCTTCCGGCCACCAGTCGGTGTTGTTCTGGCCTACTGAAGTGCTACCACCGTGCATGACGGGGCACTTACCGCCACTGTTATTATCTGTCATCGGTCTCTCCTGTTTACTGCATTGGCAAAGGGCATCTTTGGCAAGAGCACTCCTTAATATAGGTCATCCTCGGGCGCCTGCTTCCTGATCGACTTGAAGCTTTTCTAACACCCTTATAGCGGATGGCTATGGTGCTCCATGAGTCGCTGGGTTCCCGTCAGGTTGTTACTGGGCCATGGCATAGTTGCCCCAGTAACTCACCAGGATGGTCAGTGTCTCTTTCCAGGGGCAATCGCTTTCGCGTTGATAACTGACATGGCTCAACTCCTTCCTGATCGGTACGACCACACCATAGCCCGCAGACCATCAAGAGATGAAATTGATTAAAAGTAATTTCCTGAAAGCTTTGATTTATCGGTGACAGTCAGGATGACAGACGGGATAGCGATCGGCTATGTCAGTCGTTCAATGGAGGCGAACTTGCCCTGGTTGTCGAACAGGATGCGAAAGCTGCCGTGAATGCCATCACGGAGGTAGAAGCGGGAGAGGATACGGGCCGGGAAGCGGACGGAGCGTCCGTCCCGGGCCGTGGTATGGACATCCCTGGCCGCCCCGTTATAGAGCTTGATCCACTCTTCCGGTCCGATCTGGATGTCCACGATGATTTCTTGCATGGTTTTTCTTGCGTTGGGTGGCAGGTGCGACTCGGTATCATTTTATGGGACACGCCGTAAATACGTCCCTGTAGGCTCTTCAAAAACGTCCATGTTTTTGAAGGTCCCATAAAATAATCCCGAGTCGCACCCCTGAATCACGGGGAAACCCTTAACTATCCAGGGCTAGTTTGAAAGCTCCAACAACAACCGGTTAAGCCGGCTGACATATGCACCCGGATCTTTAAGCTGTTCACCGCTCGCCAGGGTGGCCTGGTCGAAGAGGACGGCGGACAGTTCGCTGAAGCGTTCGTCGCCCTTCTCGCTTTCCAGGCGCTGGACCAGCGGGTGGTCCACGTTAACTTCGAAGATGGGCTTGCTGTCCGGTACCTTCTGCCCGGCGGCTTCCATGATCTTCTTCATCTGGTTGCCCATGTCGAACTGACCAACCACCAGGCAGGCCGGTGAGTCGGTCAGGCGCTTGGTGACGCGGACTTCCTGGACACGGTCCTGCAGGGCGGTCTTGAGGCGTTCCAATAGGCCTTCGTGTTCCTTTTCGGCCTCTTCCTGCTGCTTCTTGTCGTCCTCGGTTTCCACCTCGCCCAGGTCCAGGTCGCCCCGGGCCACGTCCTGGAGTTGCTTGCCGTCGTATTCGTTGAGGTAGCCCATCATCCACTCGTCGATGCGGTCGGACAGGATCAGCACCTCGATGCCCTTCTTGCGGAAGACTTCCAGGTGGGGGCTGCTGCTGGCTGCCGTATGGCTGTCGGCGGTGATGTAGTAGATCTTGTTCTGCCCCTCTTTCATGCGACCGATGTAGTCGTTCAGGGACACGTCCTGGGTGCTCTCGCCAGTGTGGGTGGAGGCAAAGCGTAGCAGGCCGGCGATTTTCTCGCGGTTGCCGAAGTCTTCCGCCGGGCCTTCCTTGAGCACGGAGCCGAATTCATTCCAGAACGTCTGGTAGTCCTCGGGAGTCTTCTTGGCCATCTTGGACAGCATGTCCAGCACCCGCTTGGTCATGGCGTTGCGGATGGATTCCACGGTGCTGTCGTTCTGCAGGATTTCCCGGGACACGTTCAGAGACAGGTCGTTGGAGTCGATTACGCCCTTGGTGAAGCGCAGGTACAGGGGCAGGAACTGCTCGGCGTCATCCATGATGAACACCCGCTGTACGTAGAGCTTCAGGCCACGGGGCGCTTCACGGTTGTACAGGTCGAAGGGCGCCCGCTTGGGGATGTACAGCAGGCTGGTGTAGTCGAGCTTGCCCTCCACCTTGTTGTGAGACCAGGTGAGCGGGTCCTCGAAGTCGTGGGCGATATGCTTGTAGAACTCCTTGTACTCTTCGTCCTTGATCTCGGTACGCGGCAGGGTCCACAGGGCGGTGGCGTCGTTGACAGTTTCGTACTCGTCCTTTTGCTCCTCTTCCTCGGACTCGACCTTCATGACGACCGGGAAGGAGATATGGTCGGAGTACTTCTTCACCAGATTGCGCAGGCGCCAGCCGTCGGCAAAGTCCTTCTCGTCCTTCTTCAGGTGCAGCACGATGCGGGTGCCGCGGTTGTCCAGATCCACGTTCTCGATGGTGAACTCGCCATCACCGCTGGATTCCCAGTGCACGCCTTCGCTTTTGTCACTGCCGGCACGACGGGTAAACACTTCCACCCGGTCCGCCACAATGAAGGCGGAGTAGAAACCGACGCCAAACTGGCCGATCAGCTTGCTGTCCTTCTTCTCATCGCCAGAGAGCTGCTTGAGAAATTCGGCGGTGCCGGATTTGGCGATGGTGCCCAGGTTCTGGATGATATCGTCCCGGCTCATGCCGATACCGTTGTCAGTCAGGGTGACGGTGCCGGCTTCGGCATCGTAGTCCAGGCGGATCTTCAGGTCCGGATCGCCTTCGTACAGGCTGTCGTCCTTCAGGGCCGCGAAACGCAGCTTGTCTTCCGCGTCGGACGCGTTGGAGATCAGCTCCCGCAGGAAGATTTCCTTGTTGGAGTACAGGGAGTGGATCATCAGTTGAAGCAACTGCTTCACTTCGGTCTGGAAGCCAAGGGTTTCTTTGCGGGTTTCAACCGTCATGGTGGGGTGTCTCCTGCTTTCTTGCACACACGAATACGACAGGCGCCGCCTGCCTCAGTCAGGGCAAACGGCGCGGTTAACCATTACGTGGAGCTAAATTTGGGGGCCCGGCCGGGCTTTTCAAGGCTTGTGAGTGAGCGATGACGTCCGACGTCACTGGTCCAGAAGGAAATGCGCCCTCGCGGTGGCGATGGGTTCCCGGCGGGATTTCTGCCAGGCATTGATCATCACGTTGGCCACCCGGTTGCCCTGGCGGGTCAGGTGGCACTCGGCGTAGGTCTCCCGGTCCAGGCCGGCGCGCAGGTAGTCCAGGGAGAAGTCCACGATCCGGGGCACCCGGAAGGTGTCCTGGGACATCATCAGGTAGATAGCGGCAGATACTTCCATGAACCCACCGATCACGCCGCCATGGATGGCCGGCAGCAGCGGGTTACCCAGGTTGGAGTCCTTTCGGGGCAGGCGGAAGATCAGGTCATCTCCGAAGCGTTCGCACTGGAGGCCGATGTAGCCAGCATAAGGGATGCTCTCAAGCAGCGGTGTGAAATCACCGGTTTTGCGGGTTTCCCGCAGCACCTCTGCCATGTTCATTGCGGTACCGTTCATTGCTCTACCCCGGCGATCATGTCACGGAAGGCCTTGGGTGTTGCCTCCTTGCCGATACGCATGAAGGTACCAACGCAGGTGGCAACCACTTCACCGTCTTCCTGGAAAGCCTCACAGCGGGTGAAGGCGATGTTGCGGGTCATCTTGCGGATCTCCGCCCGGGCATGGACCGGCTTGCCCGGTTCCGCCGGGCGCATGTAGTCCACCCGCAGGTCCAGCGTGGGACAAAGCTCGAAATCGTCCAGGCCACAGATCATCACCGAACCGGAGGTGGTATCCATCAGCGTGGTGATGGCGCCACCATGGATCACACCGGTTTCCGGATTACCGATGATCCGTTCGCTGTAGGGCAGGCTCAGCGTCAGTTGCCCCGGGGCGGCATCCACCACGGTCAGGCCAAGTTCCCGGGCCTGGTTCAGGGTGTTGATGAACCGTTCGACACGGTCCGCGAGGTCTTTGTCAGTCATAGCAGTCCTGTGATTTACCGGGAAAACGCGCCGGGATCATACCCCATTTCAGGTTTCCCCTGAACATTGCCCACTAGCTCCGGCTACAGATTCCGTTATCATTGGCAGTGTTCCGTTCCGCACTTTCCGCAAGGGCCGGCATCGCCCCCGGAAAACCGGACGGTCAGGACAACATTACAGGACCAAAGACGTAATCTGGCAAGGAGATCCCAGTGAAACCATGTTATTCCAGCAGGGCCAGGATGGCTCTTCTACTTCTGATCAGCGCCCTGGTCATGATGACCAGCGGTTGTGCCACCAATCCCGTAACCGGGAAGACGCAACTGTCGCTGATTGGAGAGGGTGAGGAACACCAGATGGGGCGGGAGAACTACCAGCCCACCATCCAGACCCAGGGCGGGCGCTTCTACCTGGACCCGGAACTGACCGTCTACATCCAGGAGGTGGGCAACAAGCTGGCCGAGGTCAGCGACCGCCCCGACCTGCCCTACGAGTTCGCCGTACTCAACAGCAGCGTGCCCAACGCCTGGGCCCTGCCCGGGGGCAAGATCGCCATCAACCGGGGCCTGCTGGTCAAGCTGGAAGACGAGGCCCAGCTCGCCTCGGTCCTGGGCCATGAGATTGTTCATGCTGCCGCCCGCCACAGTGTACAGCGGATGCAACAGGGGATGCTGCTGAGTGCCGGCATGGCCGGAATTGGCCTGGCCCTGGGTGATAACGAATGGGGCGGGCTGATCATGGGCGGTGCAGCCGTCGGCAGCCAGATGGCCCTGGCCCAGTACAGCCAGTCCCACGAACTGGAATCGGATCGCTATGGCATCGAGTACATGGTGGAGGCGGGCTACGATCCCCAGGCGGCGGTTGAGCTTCAGGAAATTTTCCTCAAGCTGTCCGAGGGACAGCAGTCCAGCTTTATCGATGGTCTGTTTGCCACCCACCCGCCTTCCCAGGCCCGCGTGGACGCGAATCGCAAGTTGGCCGAGAAGTACGGCACCGGTGGCTACCGGGGCCGTGAGGAGTATCAGGACAGGATTGCCGAAGCCAAACGTCTACAGCCCGCCTATGAGCTGCACGACGAAGCCCTGAAACTGGCCGGCGAAGAGGACTACCAGGCTGCTCTCGCCAAGGTCAACGAGGCGATCGAGATGGCCCCCCGCGAGGCAGCGTTCTTCGCCACCCGGGCACGGATCCAGGAAGCACTGGAAAACCCCGAGAAAGCGACGGAAGACTACGACCGCGCCGTGGAGCTGTATCCGGAGATGTTCAGCTATCGCCTGTATCGAGGCCTGAATGAACTGGACAAGGGTAACATCGATAAGGCGCAGGCGGACCTGGAAGCCTCCGCCCAGGTGGTTCCGACCTCCATCGCCTACCTGAGACTGGGGGATATCGCCGCCCAGAGGGGTGACCGGAACAAGGCGGCCGCCTACTACAATGAAGTTGCCAAGGCCGGGGGCGAGATCGGCGAAGAAGCCCGTCGCAAGCTATCCAACCTGCAGTAACCAGGCGTAGTGCCCCGTCTGGGTGATTCGTTAAACTACTGCGTGACGCTGAGGGCCCGGCGGGAATCTATCCCCCGCCGGGCCTTCTTCATCCCCACCCCGTCCCTGATTCAGGCATTGACTTGTTAGAGCAATAACTCTAAAACGGCAGTAAGAGGTCGGAAAAGCCACGGCCAATCTGTGGATTCTTCCGACAAAGGCTTTCCCAGGCTCAAAGCACAGGTGCCGCCCATGCTTGCAAAGCTGACCCGTTCCGCCGCCCTCAGGGCCAGACGACAGTACGTCCGGACCATGTTCCGGTTCATGGGCCACGCCCTGGAGGCCATTTCCCGCAGTGACCAGAAGGTGACCGACGACGCCCGTCCGTTGCCGGAAGGCTTTATCTTCCAGATGATGGTGCTGCCATCCGGTCCGTCGCTGGTGCTGGAACATACCGGCCAGGGTGAGTTGCGATACCTGGGCGGTGACTATGATGGCAAGGTGGACCTGTCCATCCGCTTCAAGCACATGGCCCATGCCTTCCTGGTGCTGTCGTTCCAGGAAAAGACCACGGAGGCCTTTGCCAACGACCGCATGGTGGTCGATGGGGATATCGGTTACGGCGTCCGCATGACACGAATCCTTAACCGTCTGGAGTCCATCATCCTGCCAAGACTGATCGCCAGCCGGGCTGTTAAGGAGTACCCGGCGGATCTTGGCTTGCTGGAGAAGGTACCTGGCGCCATCGGCATCTATCGCCGGGTGCTCACCGGTATGATCCGGGATCTGAGAAAGGAGGCACTGCCGATATGAGCCGTTATTACGAGTTCTACTGCCCGGTCAAGGTTATCGCCGGCCAGGCCGCCCTGGAGCACCTGCCCTACGAACTGACCGGCATTGCATCCACCCGCCCCATGATCGTGACCGACCAGGGCGTCCGCTCGGCGGGTCTGCTGGATCCGGTGATTGCCGCCTGTCAGGAAAGCGACGTCACCATTGCCGCCATCTATGACGAGGTACCCCCGGACTCGTCCACCACCATTGTCCGGGACATCGCCAACCTCTACCGCCAGCAACAGTGCGACGCGCTGATAGCCATTGGCGGCGGCTCGTCCATCGACACCGCCAAGGCCGTCAACATCCTGGTGTCCGAGGGTGGCGACGATATCGCCGAGTACAGCGGCGCGGGCGTCCTCACCCGGCCGCTCAGACCCTTCTTCGTCATCCCCACCACCGCAGGCACCGGCTCCGAAGTCACTTCGGTGGCGGTGATCGCGGACCGGGAGCGGTCGGTCAAGCTGCCATTCACCTCGTCGTTCCTGCTGCCCAATGCCGCCATCATCGACCCCCGGATGACCCTGACACTGCCACCGCAGATTACCGCCGCCACGGCCATGGATGCACTGACCCATGCCACCGAAGCCTATACCTGCATGGCCAAGAACCCGCTCAGCGATGCCTATGCCACCGCTGCGGTCAAAAAGATCGGTCACTCCCTGCTGACGGTGATGAACAACCCGAGGGACGAGCAGGGCCGGTTGGATCTGGCGGAAGCCTCCACCATGGCGGGCATCGCCTTTTCCAACTCCATGGTGGGACTGGTCCACGCCCTGGGGCATGCCACCGGCGCCCTCTGCCACCTGCCCCACGGCCTGTGCATGAGCCTCTACCTGCCCTATGTGCTGGAGTACAACCTGGAGGAGATACGCGGGCCGCTGTCGGAACTCCTGCTGTACCTGGAGGGGCCGGAAGTCTGGACCGCAACGCCCGCCTCCCGACGTGCCGAAGCCACCATATCCGCTATCCGTCACCTGCGGGATGAGCTGCACCACCGTTGTGAGCTTCCCCGAACGCTCCGGGAGACCGGCAAGATCCGGGAAGATCAACTGGACGCCATCGCCCGCCAGGCACTGGATGATGGTGCCATTATCTACAATCCCCGTGAGGCCTCACTGAAAGATATACAGAACATACTTGAAAAAGCCTGGGGTTAGCACTCTGCGCGGCAGGAATCGCTCTGAGTCCCGGGATTTTCAGCGCTTTCCGGGTTGATTCGCATAGCGAAACCAGTGACAATCAGCCAACTTACCTTGGTCTATGCGTTCCAGGCATATTTTTTGGATAATGTGCTGACCAGGGTAGGCGGTCTTGCATGGAGCATTCAGTCCGAACCCTGCGGCATGGATGTCTGACAATTACATGAACCACCGCCTCCACAGGGTCTCTGTTGTCTATGCTGTGTGCTCCCATCCGCCGTCTTGTCATGGCCGCTCTCGTCGTTTTTCCCGTTGCCGGCCTGACCAGCGAAACCACCTCCGATAGCGAGGCGCCGGTCCTCAAACTGAATGTGTCCACCGGTGGCTATCCGCCCTACCTGATCGTCTCCGATGACCATGAGTACAGCGGCATTGCCTATGACGTGGTGACCCGCATCGCTGACCGGATGGGATATCGGGTGCAGGCCCACGAGATTCCCCGCAAGCGGGTCGACGACCTGTTGCTGGATGGCCTTATCGACGCCACCCCCCGTGCCCGTGAATGGACTGCGGAACCGGACAGATTCCTGTTCACCGATACCATTGTTCCGGTGCGGGAGGTATTCTTCAGTACCGCCGATTCGGACTTCCGGTACCAGGGAGAGCATTCGTTGAGGGGCATGACCCTGGTGACGCCCCTGGGATACAAGTACCCCGAACTGCAACCCCTGTTCGACAGTGGCGCCCTGGAAAGATACGAGGTATCCCAGGACCGGGATATCTTTACCTTCCTGCTGTTTGGTCAGGGCATCGACGCCGGTGTGGCAGACATGGCAGTCGGCCAGTGGATCATCCGCCAGAACGACTGGCAGGGCAAGTTCAAACACAGTGAACGGGCGATCAGCGAGTTCGGTTATCGGCTGATGGTACGCCCCGGCTGGACGTCCTTTGTCGAGGCCTTCAACAAGCGGCTTGAGCAGATGAAGGCCAGCGGTGAACTGGAGGAAATACTGGACCAGTACCGCTGACCCGTCATGCCCGCTGTTATTCCAGGCGCCGCAACTATTCCAGACGCCTCAACAACAGCATCGGGCTCACCTGCAGCACTGGCCTTAACTGCCAGCGTCCAAGCAGGGCCAGGACCACGGCACTGACCAGGGGAATCGGCAGCGCCACCGCCCAGTGCCACCGGAACTCGCCACCGAACATCCGGTATTGCAGGGCCCAGACCGCCGTCTCGGCAGCCAGTACGCCCAGGATACCCGCCATCAACCCGGCCAGGCCGAATTCCAGCATGGTGCTGCGTACCAGCAGGGACTGCTGACCACCCAGGGTCCGCAGCAGCGCCCCTTCTCGCTGCCGGTCCTGCAATGTGGCGCTCACCACCGCTGCCATCACCACCAGCGATGCCGCCAGGATCAGGGCCAGGATGGCCTCGATGGCCTGGGTCACCTGGCGGACGATCTGCTGGATGCGCTCGATAATGTGGTCCACCTCCAGCAACGACACCGTCGGGAACTGTCGCGTGAAATCGTTCAGCGCCGGCTTCTGGGACGGTGGCAGGTAAAAGCTGGTGATCCAGGTGGCGGGCAGCCCCTCCAGCGCACCGCCGGGCGGAAAGGCCATGTAGAAATTGGGCTTCATGCTTTCCCACTGCACGGTACGGATGCTGGTAATGGGCTCGGCAATGGTGTCCGAGCCCACGGTGAAACCCAGTACATCCCCCACTTCAACGCCCAGTTCGGCGGCCAGTTCCGCCTCCACGGACACCCCTTCCTGTTGCTGGTCGTTGACCCAGGCGCCGTCCACGATCCGGTTGTCCTCCGGGAGGTCATCCATCCAGGTGAGGTTCAGTTCCCGGTTCAGGGCGTTCACGCTGTCGTCCTTGCTGACCACCTGGCGCACCGGCTCGCCGTTGATCTCGGTAAGGCGTCCCCGAACCATGGGATAGACCGTATCCAGCCCCTGCCCTCGTTCATCCCAGAAGGCTTCCACCTCGTCCACTGCCTCCGGGGCGATGTTGATCAGGAAATGGTTGGGCGTCTGTTCAGGAAGTTGCGCCTGCCAGTCCGCCAGCAGCGAGGAACGCACCAGGACCAGGGTGCTGGCCAGCATCAGGGTCATGGCGAACACGGCAATCTGGGACAGGCTGGAACGACGGTGGCGATACAGCCCCACCAGGGCCAGGCGCCAGGCATTGCCACCACCGGTCACCCGGCGCAGCCCCATCACCAGCACCCAGCCCAGGAACGCCAGGATGCCCAGTAGTGCCACCAGGCCACCGATCAGCGCCAGTACCAGCATGATCTCACGGGCATAGAGCCAGACCAGGCCGAAAATCGCCACCACGGCAATGGCAATATCGGTCCAGGCCCGACCGTCCGGTTCTCCCGGCTGGCTGCGCAACACGCGCATGGCCGGAACCTCCCGCAATCGGCGGATGGGCGGGTAGGCAAACGCGAACAGGGACACCAGCGCTGTGGCCAGTGCGGGGGCCAGGGCAGGCACATCCACCACGAAGGGCACGTCCTGCTCCAGCACCTGTTCCATCAGGTTATTAAGGAACGCATACACGGGCAGGGCCACCAGCAGACCGCCAGCCATGCCCACAACGCCCCACACGGCGAGCCGCGCCAGGTACATGCGCCCGATCCGCTGGCCGGACAGCCCCAGGGTTTTCAGCAACGCCACCGTGTCCCGCTGGCCGACGGCGTACTGGCGGCTGGCAACCGCTACGGCGACCGAGGCCAGCAATACCGCGATACTGCCACCTAGCAGCAGGAAACGCTCCGCCCGGTCCAGGGACTCCGACAGGGTGGCGCCGTCACGGATACTCTCCCATTCATGGGACGGCTCCAGACGGGGTTCGAGCCACTGGTGAAAGGCATTCAGCGCAGCCTCATCGCCGGCAAACAGGTTGATATACTCCACCCGGCTGCCTTCCTGGACCACCCCTGTGGCGTCTACATCATCCGCATGGATCATCACCCGGGGCGCCAGCCCGGCCATATTGAAGCCGCCGTCCGGCTCCCGCACCAGCAACCCGGAGATTTTGAGCGTCAGGTTACCGATCTCCACGGAATCGCCCACCTCGAGTTCCAGCAGGCGCATCAGGCGTGGGTTGAGCCAGGCTTCACCGGGGCGCGGACCGTGATCCAGCACCTGCCGCTCACCATCGGGATGCGGCTGGTACTCCACCAGCCCCCTCAGGGGATAGTCGTCACTGACGGCCTTGACGGAGACCAGCTGGAAGCGTTCGCCACCACTGATCATGGTGGCAAATTCCACCATCCGGGCGGTTTCAAGGCCGCGGGAACGGGCCTGCTCCCGCCATTCCGGCGGGATGGGCTGGCCGTGCTCCGCCTCAAGCTGGCGATCACCGGCCAGGAAGGAACTGGCCGAGGTGATCAGGGTGCGCTGCAACTGGCTGGCAAACAGCGCGATGATGGCCACGGTCGCCACCGCGATCACCAGGGCGCTGAGTACCACCCGGACATCCCGCTGGCGCCAGTCCCGCGCCACGGACCCCAGATTACGGCTGGCTGACATCAGGCTGGCACCTCCCGGTCCGTCTCCAGTTGACCGGCGTCAATGGTCAGGCGGCGCTCGCAGCGGGCGGCCAGGGTCTCGTCATGGGTAACCATGACCAGGGTGGTGCCCTGCTCCCGGTTCAGGGCCATGATCAGTTCCTGGATTTCGTGCCCGGTCTGGTTGTCCAGGTTGCCAGTGGGCTCATCCGCGAACAGGATGACCGGTTCGCAGGCGAAGGCCCGGGCGATGGCCACCCGTTGCTGCTCGCCCCCGGACAATTGCCGGGGCGTATGGGTCAGACGGTCGCCCAGGCCGACACGCTCCAGCAGGTCCCGGGCCCGGGATTCAGGGTCGGCAAAATCCGCCAGCTCCAGGGGAAGCATGACGTTCTCCAGGGCACTGAGAGCCGGCAGCAACTGGAACGACTGGAACACAAAGCCCACCCGGCGGGCCCGCAGGGCCGCACGCTCGTCCTCGGAGAGCCGGCTGACGGCCTTGCCCTCCAGCACCACCTCGCCTTCCGAGGGTGTATCCAGGCCAGCCAGCAGACCCAGCAGGGTGGTCTTGCCGGAACCGGAGCGGCCAACAATGGCCACCGATTCCCCCCGCTTGATTTCAAGGCTGACCCCTTGCAGGATGGTCAGTGATTCATGGCCCAGCTCAACACGCTGGGTCAGGTTGCTTACCGTCAGGATCGGTTCGGAAGGCTGGTTGGGTCCACTTGAAAGGTCAGTCACATCTGCTCCGGGAACTGATTCAGTGTCTGTCACTCTTAACCTGCACTTTTCACCTGCAAAGAGGACACTCGATGTTCACTATGCCTATTGGTACGGTATTTTCCCGCCGGAGATCAACGGTTTTCGTGTTCTGGCTGCTCACCGGCATGGCATTGCTGGCGTCCGCCTCCGTCCAGGCCAACACCATCCTGGTCATGGGCGACAGCCTGAGCGCCGCCTATGGCGTGGAAACCGAGACGGCTTGGGTCAACCTCCTGCGCCAACGCCTGGACGAACAGGACACCGGGGACTGGCAGGTGGTCAACGCCAGCATCAGCGGTGAAACCACCGACGGTGGCGCCCGCCGCCTGCCCGAGCTGCTGGAGAAGCACCAGCCGGACATTGTCATCCTGGAACTCGGCGGCAACGACGGCCTGCGGGGCTTCCAGCCCACAGTCATCCGGGACAACCTGTCAGCCATGATCGAGGCCTCCCAGAAGGCCGGTGCCCGGGTGTTGCTGGTGGGCATCCAGATCCCCCCCAACTATGGTCCCCGGTACACACAGCTATTCGCCAACCTGTACCCGGAACTGTCCGACCGCCACGACACCGCATTGGTTCCCTTCTTCCTGGATGGAATCTATAACCGGGACGGCATGATGCAGGGAGATGGCATCCACCCCACCGGTGAGGCCCAGCCGCAATTGCTGGAGAATGTCTGGCCGCATCTACAACCGCTACTGAACAAGACCGTGGCCCAGGGAACGTCTGACTAACTCCCCATAGCCTCAGGCACCCAGGCGAGCCAGGAAATCCACGGCCCGCTCATCGGACCAGTACCAGCCGTCACCATGGCGTTGGACAAAACCCACATGGCCACCGTGACGGGGCATTTCAAGGGTCGTCCAGGGCCCCAGCAGGTCCCGGGAATCCGGGAAGCAGTCCTGCGACAGGAAGGGATCGTCAGCGGCATTCACCATCAACGCAGGCACCCGGATATACTTGAGGCGGAATAGCGACGAAGCCCGGTACCAGTAGTCCCGGGCGCCCTCGAAACCGTGGAGCGGCGCCGTGTAACGCTCATCGAACTCGTGGAAACGCCGGATGCCATCAAAACCATCCATGGAGATCAGGTCCGGAAACAGACGGGCTTTCTCGGCCATCTTCGCGCGCAGGTCGTTGATAAAACGAGACATGTAGAGCCGGCGACTGGGCCTGGCCAGGACGTCCGCCCCGCCGGCCAGGTCGCAAGGCACGGAAAAGGTCACCGCGCCGGTAATGCGGCTGTCCACCACCTCCCCCTGTTCCCCGAGATACTGGAGCGTCAGGTTGCCACCCATGCTGAAACCGGCAAGGGCCATGGCCCGATACCCCTGGGCCAGTCCGTGGTCCACGACCACGTCGAGATCATCGGTGGCACCGCTGTGGTAGAACCGTGGCTGGTGGTTCATCACGCCACCGCAGGAGCGGTAGTTCCACGCCAGCACATCCCAGCCGTCGGACATCAGGGCCCGGGCCAACCCCAGTACATAGGGCCTGCGGCTGTGCCCCTCCAGACCGTGACTGATAACGGCTACCCGATCCGCCCCCTGGCGGTACCAGTCGAGCCACAACTCATCGTTGTCGGGTGTGGGGATGGATTCAACGGCGGGTTCTTCCATCCTCACCTGCCGGAAAAGGCTCGGCCAGATCGACTGGACATGGCCACTCCTGAGCCACCAGGGCGCCCGGTAGGCGCTCACAATGGAGTCATCGGCGAAGGTATTGCTATCGCTGTCGGGAAGCACGGATTCAGACATGGATGATTTTCGATTCCTGTGTTTTCAGGGGCTTGACCCTCCCCCCCAAAGACCTTAATATGCGCGCCATCTCGACGCCAATCCCCGATAGCTCAGTTGGTAGAGCAACGGACTGTTAATCCGTTTGTCGCTGGTTCGAGCCCAGCTCGGGGAGCCATATTCCGAAAAAGCCGCCGCCTTCGACAAGGTCGGCGGTTTTTTTATGGAAGTAGTCATGACCATTCAGATTTTCCCGATCACTGGCAACGATATCCTGCCCTACCTGGACGATGTGGCACAACTGCGGATTGAGGTGTTTCGCTCCTTTCTCTACCTCTTGTTCTTCAGTCATCGCGGGTACCAGCTGGTACCGGGCCTGACCGCCGGTTACGCCTGGACGGATGTTGGGGATCAGGAACAGACCGCAAAACCCATGCAGTTCTGGACTCGGCGACTGTCATAAAACCTTCATACGAAAATCGTCAAATACCGCCCCCCATCGCCGATAAACAGTCACCGCACTACACCCCCTGTCACTACCAGGAGCCAATATCCACCCATGAATCTTATCTCCCGAAGCATCCTTGGCCGTGTGCTTTCCGTTGTTCTGGCCGCGAACCTGCTGGTTGCCATTTGCGCGATTTTCTACTTCAGCCATTCCCTCAGTTCCAACCGCGAATACCATGCCCTGGCCAGCGAAAAGATGGTCCATGCCCTGCAAGCCGAAAGTGTCCTCAACCGGTTCAAGACCCAGGTACAGGAATGGAAGAATGTGCTGATCCGCGGCGGTGACGATGACCAGAGGGCCAACTACTGGCAGCAATTCCAGGAGCAGGAAGCCGAGATACAGCAGGCTCTGGACAACCTTGTTCCGCAACTGCCCGAAAATGAGGCGCGATCGCTCCTGAGCCGCTTCCAGAACGCCCACCGGCGCATGGGGCAGGCCTACCGCGCAGGCTTCGAGGATTTTGTTGCCGCCGACTACGACCACCGGGAAGGCGACCAGGCGGTCCAGGGCATCGACCGGGAGCCCGCGCAACTGATTGAAGAAGCGTCAACGCTGATCCGCGAACAGGCCCTTGCCGATGCATCGTCGTTGAACGAATCCGTCACCCGGAATACCACCCTGATCGGCATCATCATGCTGGCCGCCATCCTGGTCGGGACCCTGCTCTGCATCCTGGTACTGTCACGCACCGTGGTACGCCCGGTACGTACCCTGACCGACCAGCTCTACCGCCTGGGTGAGGGTGACCTTTCCAGCCCGGCCACCCTCAGACGGAATGACGAACTGGGACGCCTGGCCGACGCCGCCCGTAACCTGCATGGATTCCTGTCGGAAACCGGCTCATTGATGAACCGCTTCTCCGGGCAGCTATCCGATACCAGTCAGGCCCTGCAGACCAATGCGCGGCAGGTTGCAGACCATTCGGAACAATCACACCAGCGGATCGAGCAGATCGCCACGGCCATGAACGAGATGTCGGCCACCGCCCAGGAAGTGGCGAATCACGCCACATCCGTGTCCGGCGAAACCCGTGAAGCCTCTACTGAGGCAACGGCGGCGGACGAACGCACCCAACAGGCAAGTCACAGCATGGGCCGGCTGAGCGAGCAGATTCGCCTGTCCGCGGAAACCGTCGAAAAGCTGGCCGGAGACGGCCGCAAAGTCAGTGAAGTCATGGGAGTGATCCGCGAGATCGCCGACCAGACCAACCTGCTGGCCCTCAACGCCGCCATTGAAGCCGCCCGCGCCGGCGAGGCCGGACGGGGCTTTGCCGTCGTGGCCGACGAAGTGCGCAGCCTGGCCGCCAAGACCCAGGAAGCTACCACACGGATCGACGGCATCGTGGAGACCATCACCCGGGGCTCCAACGACGCCACCGAGTTCATGAAGGCCAGTGAGATCGTCGCCAGCGAAACCTCCGAAGCCGTGGAGGCGGTGCGGCAAACATTGACGGGTATCAGCAATCGCATGGCGCAGATCAACGAAGCCACCATCCAGGTCGCCACCGCTGCGGAGGAACAGACCAACGTCTCCGATGACATCAACCGCAACGTCACCGACGTGGCGGAAACCGCCGAAAAGATGCGGGAAAGCGCTGACGAAAACCTGCGCCGTGTGCCGGAACTGGACACCATGGCCCGGGAAGCGACAGAACTCTCCTCCCGGATCCGACTGGCCGGTTAATTGACTTCCGGCCAGCCCATAAAGGCCTTGAGTACCTGGTACAGGGTATAGCCATCCCGGGTGCCGCAGAGCTCACGGATGGAATGCATACCGAACTGTGGCACACCAATGTCCAGGGTGGTCACACCCAGGTTACCGGCCGTCAGCGGGCCGATGGTGCTGCCACAGGCCATGTCGCTGCGCACTACGAAACTCTGGTGGGGCAGGCCCAGTTCGTCACTGATGTGCCGGTACAGGGCCGCGGACCGGCTGTTGGTTGCGTAGCGCTGGTTGTGGTTGATCTTGATCACCGGCCCCTGGTTGAGCAGCGGGCCATGGTTCTCGTCGTGGCGGTCAATGTAGTTCGGATGCACCCCGTGGGCATTGTCGGCGGAAATCATCATGGAACGGGCGACCGCCCGGCTGCGGTTTTCCGGACCACACCAGCGGTCCAACACCGACGACAGGAACGGCCCCTGGGCGCCTTCCGCGGACATGCTGCCCACTTCCTCATGGTCATTACAGACCAGCAGCGCCGGCTCGTCACCGGAGGCGTCCAGCAACGCCTGCAGGCCGATGTAGCAGCTAAGCAGGTTGTCCAGGCGGGCGGACGTGATGAAGTCGTCTTTCAGCCCTGACAGGCTGGCCGGCTGGGCATCGTAGAAACTCAGCTCGTAACCCAGGATCCTGCTGATCCCCTGCTCCGGGTGCTCCTTCTTGATCTGCGCTTCCACCAGATCCGTAAAGGCGGTCTTGTCATCGTCAGCCACCTGCATGAGCACCGGCGGCAAGTCGGTCTGGGGATTGATGGAGCGGTTGCTGTTGGCTTCCCGGTCCAGATGGATGGCCAGGCTGGGAATAAATGCCACCGGACGCCGGAAGTCCACCAGACAATCCTGCACCTTGCCCTGCCCATCCAACAGCGTGACCCGCCCTGCCAACGACAGATCCCGGTCGAACCAGGGGTTGAGCAGCACCCCGCCATAGACTTCCACGCCCACCTGATAGAAGCCCTTGCGACGCAGTTCGGGGTTGGGCTTCACTTTCAGGCAGGGGCTGTCAGTATGGGCTCCGGCCATGCGGATGCCGGCTTCCAGCGGCGACCGTTTTCCGGTGCGGAAGGCGACGATGGAGGACCCGTTACGCACCACGTAATAGCCCTGCCCCTGCTTCAGGTTCCAGTCCTCACGCTCGTCCAGGGCCTGAAACCCGGCCTTGTCGAGCATCCGGGTCATGTTCCCGGTGGCATGCCAGGGCGTCGGAGAGGTAGAGAGGAAATCGAGCAGGTTCTGGTTGAAGCTGGTGTGTTCCATAGGTTCTCAAAGACTCGTAACGGGAATTCAATTGGCTGAAGTATCGCACGAGAACCGGTGCCCTCTCTACTGAGGGCTTTAGCGTATCCCGAGTCCCTCAAAGGTTTAAGGGACGGGCGGCGATCCAAATTCGAGTTATCTCCGATGGTAGAGGGCCTGGAGCCGGGATGATTGTCCGGGGCCTTCAAATCAGTACACCGAGAACTACTCTGCAGTCGGAGGGGCCAGGTGGGGGGACGATTTTTCGAGACCTTCAAAAACAGGGACGTTTTTGAAGAGCCTCCAGGGACGGATTCACGGCGTGTCTCGAAAAATTGTACCGCCACCTGGACCCTGGCACCCAACTAGCAGTCCAACAACATACATTGAGACCAGACCTTGATCTCAAACCCCGTGCTACCCTGGCGGCCCGCCATTGGGTACCCTTTTCCGGGACACGCGGTAAATACATCCCTGTACGCTCTTCAAAAACCTTTACGGCTAATTGCTCCTGCATCGCCGTAAAGGTCCAGGGCCGGCCTTCCATGGCCAGCCCGTGAAACGCTGTCGCGTTCCACCCATGTTTTTGAAGGTCCCGGAAAAGGGGACCCAATACCGGACCTTAACTCTCGTGTAGACTTTCCATTCAGAGTCGCTGATCGTTAAACGCTTAGGAGTCAGTATGCCGCAGGGCATCCCCCACTTTCTAGATATCGAGTTCTACCAGAACGACAACCTGTTCTTTCCCACCGCCATGGCATGGAGCCTCGACGACGGCCGCATGAAAACCGTGGTAATCGAACCGGACGAAAGCTGGTTACCCGTCGACGCCGAACTGGCCGAGGAAGAACTCCGCTACCTCCGGGAACAGGGCGTGCCCCTGATCGAGCTGGCCCGGGCGCTCCACGAAGACCTGCCCGACCAGCAGGTGTACACCGACGGACTGGACCCGGACGAAACCCTGGTCGACCTCATCTTTGACGCCGTCGATATGCCCGTTCCCTTCGAGATCGCCCCCCTGGAAGACCTGATGCCCGGTATTGACCGGGACACCCTCGAAGATCACCGGCGGAACCTCATGTTCGAACAGGGCCTTGAACCGCAGCTACCGGAAAACGGCGTCTACGCCCTGCTCCTGCTCGCCCGCCAGGAAGGCCTGATCCTCGAACCGGACCATGGGCCCGACGACTAGTGTGCCGCACGGCACACCAGTGGGCCATCACACCTTGTGACGGATATGCCAGCACTGATGAATCTTGGGGTTACGCTGGAAGTCCCGATCCAGGGTTGAGGCCGTCACGTCCTTTACCTCGTAACGCTCCGACAGATCCTCATCCAGCTTGAAGCGCCGGAAATTGTTGGAGAAGACCAACACCCCATCCGACGTCAGCCGGGCCATGGCCTGCTCAATCAGCCTGCCGTGGTCACGCTGGATATCCAGTACGCCCCGCATGCGGGCGGAATTGGAGAAGGTGGGCGGGTCCATGAAAATCAGGTCGAATCGCTGGTCCGGGGTCGGCTTCCCGGCCAGCCACGCCGTGCAGTCCGCCTGTTCCACAAGATGTCGCTTCGGGTCGGCACCGTTCAGGGCCAGGTTATCCCGGGCCCAGTCTACATAGGTGTTGGACATATCCAGGCTCAGGGAACGACTGGCACCACCGACAACCGCATGCACCGTCGCCGCCCCGGTGTAACAGAACAGGTTCAGGAAGCGCTTGCCGGCGGCATGGTCACGAATCCAGCGCCGCACCGGTCGATGATCCAGGAACAGACCGGTGTCCAGGTAGTCCCTCAGGTTGACCTTCAGACGACTGCCCAGCTCGTCCACCTCCATGAACTCACCGGTAACGTCCTGCTTCTCATACTGGCGGGTGCCACTCTGGCGCTGACGCTGCTTACAGACCACATGGTCCGCCGACACGCCCAGCACCTCCGGGATGACCGCCATGGCCTCCGCCAGCCGCTCCCGGGCGCTCTTCTCATCGACGGACTTGGGGGCCGCGTATTCCTGGACATGCACCCGGTCACCATAGATATCGATGGCCAGGGCAAACTCCGGCATATCCGCGTCGTAGAGGCGGTAGCACGGGATATTCTGCTTGCGGGCCCACTGCCCGAGGGATTTCAGGTTCTTCCGGAGACGGTTCTCCAGCATCTTCGCACGCTCGGGATGGCTGATCCTCGGGCGGACTTCACCGGGCGTCGACATCTCACGGGGGCGCACGGCGTTGTCGTCATTGATGTCGAACAACAGTAGTTGCGCCGGGATCTTGCCGTTAAAGAGACGGTACTGACGATGGCTGCGCAGGCCGATGGCATGCCCCAGTTCCGGCACCCCGGTGAACACCCCCAGCCGCCAGCCCTGTAGATGCTCCCGGACACCCTCCCCCAACTGCTGGTAGAGAGCCCCCAGCGCCTTTCGCTCGCTCAGGCGCTCACCATAGGGCGGGTTCACCAGCACCAGCCCTTCACTGGCCCACTGGCCGTCACGGCGGAACTCCTCCATCGATCGTGCTTCCACATGAATCAGCCCTTCCAACCCGGCCCGGGCGATATTACGCCAGGCCGTGGCGATGACCCGGCTGTCCTGGTCATAACCGATAATCCGGGGAAGTCGTCCCTGCTTGCCCTCCCAGGCCCGGCGCTCGGCTTCCTGGCGCAACTCCAGCCACAGGTCCGGCTGGTGCCCCAGCCAGCGCTCGAAGCCAAACTGCTTGCGCAATCGTCCCGGCGCCTGGTCCAGGGCCATCAGGGCCGCCTCGATCAATAGCGTGCCGGAGCCACACATGGGGTCCACGAAATCACCACCCTCACCGGCAATATCCGGCCAGCCGGCCCGCAGCAGCAGTGCCGAGGCCAGGTTCTCCCGTACCGGGGCGATGCCCTTCTCGGTGCGATAGCCCCGCATGTGCAGGCTGTCTCCGCTGAGGTCGATGGCCAGTTCCACCTGGCCACGGTGCAGGCGGGCGGACACGGTGATATCCGGATCCTTCGGGTCCACGCTGGGGCGAACCGTGCCCTTGCCCCGCAACCGGTCCACCACCGCATCCTTGACCTTCTGGGCGCCATACTGGGTATTGCGGATCAGTTCGTTGGTGCCGGAGAACACCACCCGGAACTTGCCGGTCACCTTGAGGTGATTTTCCCAGGGGATATCGTAGACGCCCTGGTACAGGGCCTCGTTGGACCGTGCGTCCACCGTGGCCAGGTGCAGCAACACCCGGTTGGCCAGTCGGGACCACAGGCAGGCGCGATAGCCCTCGGCCAACCCACCCCGGACCCAGACACCCGCCGGAGCCGTCTTCAGGGGATGCAGGCCAAAGGACACCAGTTCCTCCTGCAGGAGGGTGTCCATGCCCCGGGGGCAGGTTACGAAATACTCATATTGCTCAGCCACAACATCCTCCGGAAACTCGAGCCTGCGCCAACGCGCCCACAGTAAAAGGTAGCGCATGGTAACTGAAGGCGGGTTATTTCACATAAACATAAAGACCGCGTCATATAGATGAAATAAATACTGTACTCAGTCACCGGATTCATCATAGGGTGTAATTGACGCGTCAAATTTGAGGGGAAAACCAGCGGTTCTTCCCCGTCTCAGGATCCTGACTGTTCTTGCGGGAACATTATCCCCAAACCCGTAGCGGTTTGTTCTTACAGGGATTTTGTTAAACCGGCAACAACAGACGTGTACACGCTTGTTCTGTAAATCCATGTAGGTGAGGAACGGCATGAAAAGACAGAAAAGAGACATGTACGCTCGCGCATTCAAGCGGGGATACCAGGCCGGCGTGTCCGGAAAATCCAAGGACAGCTGCCCGCTGGACCAGCCAGAGGCCAGACAGGAATGGCTCAGCGGCTGGCGGGAAGGACGCACCGACAACTGGGAAGGCATGACCGGCGTTTCCGGCATTCACAGGTTGGCCGCCAACGGAACGGCCTGACCTGCCCTGATACCAACCCCGCGTGCTCCGGGCTGAAAGAATGTCTCTAATTGGATGTTTTTTCGAGCAACACCAGAGACAGAACCGCTTTCAGGCGGACACATAACACTGACACTTTGAAGGTCGTCAGCAGGACGACAAAACCCATTGACAATCTGGCTTGAGTATAGGGGTGCACCGGCCCCCCTCCACCAAACGCCGGAACCCAGAATCGGGTCCACTCGACCCGCACCATAAAGACGTCAAGTCGCCACGGGGTTTATTCCCCGCACGGGCCCGCTCAGCGGGCCCTTTCTTTTTCCAGTGCCCGGATCGCTTCCACCGCTTCCCCGACCAATGCCGGCCCCCGATAGATAAAGCCTGTGTAGATCTGAACCAGTTTGGCACCGGCACGGATCTTCTCCGCCGCGCTCTCGCCGTCGCTGATGCCCCCCACGCCTATAATGGGGATATCCTCGCCCAGTTCCCGGTAAAGCCCCTGGATGACCCTGAGCGAGGCCTCCCGCACCGGCTGCCCGCTGAGCCCGCCGGCTTCGTCGGCATGGGGGTGGCCTTTTACCCGGTCCCGGGCAATGGTTGTGTTGGTGGCCACCACGCCGTCGATACCGGCTTCCTTCAAGGCATTCGCCACAAAGACGATTTCCCCGTCATCCATATCCGGCGCAATCTTCACCGCCAGGGGCACGTAGCGGCCACTCCGCTGGTGCTGGGCTGCCTGTTCCTGCTTGATTGAGGCCAGCAGCCGTTTCAGGGAATCACCAAACTGCAGGTCCCGCAGGCCGGGTGTATTGGGAGAGGATACGTTGACAGTAATGTAGTCGGCATAGTCGTACACGGCAGCAATGCCCTTGCGGTAGTCCGACTCCGCCTCCTCCGCCGGCGTCACCTTGTTCTTGCCCACGTTGATGCCCAGCACACCGGTATAACGACGGTTGGCCACTTTACCTACCAGGTGATCCAGTCCCTCATTGTTGAAGCCCATCCGGTTGATGATGGCGCCATGCTCCGGCAGGCGAAACATCCGCGGCGACGGGTTGCCCGGCTGCGGCTGCGGAGTCACCGTGCCCACCTCAATAAAACCGAAACCCAGGGCGCCCAGCCCCTGCAGGTGATCGGCATTCTTGTCGAGGCCCGCGGCAAGGCCCACGGGATTTGGAAAATCCAGCCCCATCACCCGTACCGGGAGATCCCCGGGCGGATGAACGAACGGCTTCAGCAAACCGCTGCCCGCCGCCAGGTCGAGCCCACCCAGGGCCACCCGGTGGGCGGTTTCCGGTGGCAGGGTGAACAACATCCTGCGAAGCAACGTATACATAGGAAACCCCGGAGTCATTGCCGGAAAGAACGCCGGCAAAGGTTAAATCTGAAAGTTTTCTGGTATTATTCCGCGCCGAAAAATCGGGTCTGGGAGTATAACGGAAGTTTTCCACAGTAGCTTCTGTTGCATACCGGTGACTCCTAAATGACTGTATGGTTAAGCTCTTGTGACCTTTTCCACGAAATCTGTGGATAACTCTGTTGAAAATCCCTTTTCAACCGATCAGATCCCTTGCCTCACGCCACTCCCTGCGGATTGATCATTTTTTGATCAGTTATTTTATTCTTTAATTTCATGAAGTTGCAAACGTGTAAGCATAAAAACTCCGGTTAGGCTACCATTTCGTCATTCGCCAGTAATGCACGACTCTTGTGCATAAAGCGAACAGGATTCCGTGATCCGAACCACACCTTCCGTGCCGTTTAACAGGAGTTTACATGTCATCCAGTCATCAGCAGCGCCTGGACGCTGAGTTCCGGGCCGCGTCACGGGTCACCATTATCGGAATGGTCCTGGATGCCCTCCTGGGAGTGCTGAAATGCTTCGGCGGATGGCTGTTCCATTCCCAGGCGTTGTTGGTGGATGGCATCCACTCCTTTACCGACGTTATCTCGGACCTGGTTGTGCTGGCCGTCATGAAGCTCTCCAGACGCGAACCGGACTCCGACCACCCATACGGCCACCAGCGCTTTGAAACCCTCGGCACAATGGTCCTCGGCAGCTTCCTGATTGCCATCGGGGGCGCGCTGGCCTGGGACAATACCTGGCGGATGTTGTCGGGCATGCCGCTGACCGTTCCCGGCTGGCCGGTACTGGCCATCGCCCTGGTCTCCGTGGCCGGCAAGGAATGGATCTTCCGCTACACCCGCCGTGTGGGTGAACACATCCGGTCCGACCTGATCGTGGCCAACGCCTGGCACAGCCGCACCGATGCGTTCTCTTCCATCGTGGTGCTGGTGGGGGCCGCCGGGGCCATGGCGGGATTTCCCTGGCTGGACGCCGTCGCCGCCATTGTGATCGCAGTGATCATCGCTCACGTGGGGTGGCAGCTAGCCTGGAACAGCGTGCGGGAACTGGTGGATACCGGCCTCTCGGACGAGGATACCGACCTCCTGAGGACGGCGGCGGCCGACACTGAGGGCGTGCTCAATGTCCATGACCTCCGCAGCCGGCGGATGGGCAGCGACATACTGGTGGATGTACACCTCGTGGTGAAGCCCGAGATCAGCGTTTCCGAAGGCCATCAGATCGGCATGCAGGTGATCCGACGGATGCGTGACACCCTGCCCCACATCCGCCTGATCAATTTCCACATCGACGCCGAGAACGACCAGCGTGGCACCATTACCACCCAACAGTTGCCCACACGCCGCGAAATCCATGGGGTTTTCCGGGAGGGCCTGCCGGAGCTGGATACCGTCAAACATCACCTGCGCCTTCACTACCTTGGCAACCAGGTGCATGTGGAGCTTTTCACCGACGCCCCCGACGCCCGGTTGCCGTCTCCGGAGCAGATAACGGCGAAACTCGGACACCCGGCCTGGCTGGGCAGCCTCAAGGTCTGGCAGCCAGGCAACGTTTCCTAACGCCGCTTCGCCTCCATCCGGGTCAGGAACTCCTGCATGATCAGGGTATAGAGTTCGCCGCCCAGGAAGCGGTCCTCGACCCCGGAATCGATGCTGGGATTGTCGTTGACTTCAATCACCGCCACGCGGTTGCCGGACTGCTTGATGTCCACACCGTACAACCCGTCGCCGATCAGGCGGGTGGCGCTCAGCGCGGCCTGGATCACGTTGCGGGGAACCTCATAGGTAGGCAGTGTATCGAAGTCTCCGCTGTCCACCTGCTTGGCTTCGCCATGCTGATAGATCTGCCAATGCCCCTTCACCATGTAGTACTTGCAGGCATAGATGGCCCGACCACCCAGTACCCCGATACGCCAGTCGTAGTCGGTGTACAGGTACTCCTGGGCCAGCACCAGCGCGGACTGGCGGAACAGGGTTTTCAGCGCCTCCTTCAGTTCCTTCTCATCCTTCGCCTTGAGCACACCCCGGGAAAAGGCACCATCGGGAATCTTCACCACCACCGGCAAGCCAAGCTGTTCGATGACCTGGGCGGCGGCATCCTTCTGGTCCTTGGACAGGATCAGGGTCTTTGGCGTGGGCACCCGGTTGGTCCGAAGCAGGTCCGCCAGGAACACCTTGTTGGTACAGCGCAGGATGGACACCGGGTCGTCGATCACCACCAGCCCCTCCGCTTCCGCCCTGCGGGCAAAGCGATAGGTATGGTGGTCGATGGCGGTGGTCTCGCGGATAAACAGGCCGTCGTACTCCGGCAGACGCATATAGTCCCGGCGGCCGATGCGCTCCACATTGATCCCCAGCTTGCGGCCGGCCTTCTCAAAGCGTTCCAGGGCCACCTGGTCACTGGGTGGCAGTTCCTCCTCGGGGTTCACCAGCATGGCCAGGTCGAAGCGGTAGCGACGGCGGGTACGGGGCTTGCGCCAGACAATACTGCTGAACCGGTCCAGGGCGGCAGCGAAGGCATCCTGCTGGGCTTCCGTCAAGTCGGCCGGGGCCGCCGGCTTCATGGATTCAATCTGCCAGCCCTTGCCCTTGCGGTGCCGGAACTCCACCGTCAGGATCGGACAGGGCAGACGCTCGAACAGGGCCCGGGCCACGGACTTCAGTTCCGGGACTTCCGCGTGCCCAAAGAACGTCATGACCCGGACACTGCGATTACCCTTGCTGTCACCAGTGGAAGCAGCTCCGTCCAGCCACTGGATCACCGCCGGATCCAGCTCATCCAGTTGCAGGGAGAACAGTCCCTTGCGCCCCAGGTCATTCAGCGTCATCACCGACGGCACCACATGATGCCCCCGGGCCTCCGCCAGCAACGAGCAGTAATAGCCCTGGCTGAGATAGCGGGCACTCTGGCACAGGTTGATCACCCGTACCCGACTGTTGGCCGGAGCAGAGAACTGCAGATACTGATCGAAGGTCAGCAGATCCTCGCTGGGATAATAAGGTGCCCAGTCCCGGGCATGGTCAACCACAAGCAGCAGACGTGACATGAAGGCCCTCCGGCCAGACAGGTTACCCGGCCACAGGATCGCCGGATTCGCGCTACAGTATAGTCAAGGACTCAAGTCGGCAATCACCGGCACGTGCGTGATTTTACGCATGAAGAGGCGCTATCCTCCGGGTTCCCCTTGCCCCATAATCAGCGCGCTTCCACCACCCACCGGCCCGAGCTGTACACAACTATGGCTGATCTGACCTTTCGCAATGCCACGCTGGCCGACACCGATGCCCTGGTACGCCTGGAGAACCGCTGTTTCGAGGAGGATCGCATCTCCCGACGCAGCTTCCGGCGCTTTATCGACATGCCACGGGACCGGGTTATCCTCGCGGAAGCCGAGGGCGAGCTGGTGGGGTACAGCCTGGTATTGATGAAGGCCAATACCCGCCTGGCGCGGATCTATTCCATTGCGGTGGCCCCCGCCATGCGGGGCCGGGGCCTGGGAGAGGCCCTGGTCCGGGAATCGGAACGGCAGGCGGCCGAAGCGGGCCGCATCATCATGCGGCTGGAAGTACGCACCGACAACCACGGCGCCATCGCCCTGTACCGCCACCTGGGTTACCGGCAGTTCGGCACCTTGCGCGACTACTATGAGGACCATGGCGATGCCCTGCGGTTTGAACGGCGTATCCTGTTCTATGAACCCCGGGGCCGGTTCCCCGAGGTGCCCTACTACCCCCAGTCCACCGAGTTCACTTGCGGCCCCGCGTCGCTGATCATGGCTATGGCCGCGGTGCATGACGGACAGCCCCTGACCACGCTGGAGGAACTGAGGATCTGGCGGGAGGCCACCACCATCTTCATGCTCGCCGGCCATGGCGGCTGCGGACCCCATGGTCTGGCCCTGGCCGCCTGGAAGCGGGGCTACGAGGCCTCTGCCTATGTCAGCCAGGAAGGCCCGCTGTTCCGGGAAACCGTGCGCAGCGAGGACAAGAAACAGGTGCTGGAACTGGTGCACGAGGGCTTCCTGCAGGATATCGGGGAGACCGGCATCGAGCTGCACCACGACCCTCTCACCCTGTCGGACATGGAAAGCGCCCTGCTGGCCGGCAAGGTCCCGATGATCCTGATCAGCACCTGGCAGCTCAACCGCAGCCGCGTGCCCCACTGGGTAACCGTGTGCGCCATGGACGACCAGTTCGTCTACCTGCACGATCCGGAGGTGGATGTGGATGACGGTGAGACCATCGCCGACAAGCAGTACCTGCCGGTGGAACGGAAGGTGTTTGACCGCATGGCCCGTTATGGTCGCAACCAGCCCCTCCAGGCGGCGGTGATTGTCGGTCCCCGCCGGTCACGGTAAGCCGCAGGCTCACCGGCCTAACGGTCGGTGAGCTTGATCTCGATACGGCGGTTCCGCCTCAGGGCCTCCTCGGACAGGCCTTCCGCCACCGGGAAGAACTCGCCAAAGCCGGCTGCCGCCATGCGATCCTCCGGAACGCCCTGCTCCGCCAGGTAACGCACCACCGACACGGCCCGGGCCGTGGACAGTTCCCAGTTGGACGGGAAGGCCGGAGTATCGATGGGAATACGATCGGTATGGCCGTCAATGCGCAGGATCCAGTCGATATCGTCCGGAATCTTTTCCACCACGTCCAGCAGCACACTGGCCAGCTTGTCCAGTTCCCGCCGGCCCGATGCGCCAAGGTTGGCGGACCCGGAGGCGAACAGCAGCTCCGACGGTAACAGGAAGCGGTCACCCACCACCCGGATGTTCTCGTTGTCCTGCAGGATCTCCCGCAGGCGACCAAAGAATTCCGACTGGTAACGCTGCAACTGGTTTACCCGCTCCGCCAACAGCGTATTCAGGCGCTGGCTGACATCCTTAAGCTCCGACTCCTTCTCCGCCGTCAGTTCTTCCTGAAGCTCCAGGGCCCTGGTGATGGTGGCCAGTTGCTGCTGCAGGGCCCCGATGCGGTCCGAGAGCTGTTGCAGAAGCGCCCGCTGGGACGCCGACAGGCGCTCCTCCTGGTCGAGGGCCGCCTCCAGGTCATTCTGTCGGCTGATGGCCTGCTCCCGGGTTTCCTCCAGCTCCATTTCCAGTTCATCGCTAAGCGCCAGTGACTCACCAAGCTGCTGCTGGACCCGCTGCATTTCCCGCTCCAGGGCGTCATTGCGCTCCTCCTCCAGGCCCAGCAGACTGGAAATCTCCGCCAGCCGGCTGCTGAGCCGGGCCAGTTCCGAATCCCGGTCCGACAGGGTCTGTGACAGGTAAAGCTGGCTGACCACGTACACCAGCAGCATGAAGATCACCAGCATCAACAGCGCGGACAGGGCGTCCACGAACCCCGGCCAGATGTTGATGGCCGAGCGGGCACGACGGCGGTAACCAATCATGGGGCGCTGCTCCCGGGCGTGATCATGGTGTTACTCCCGGTCGGACAACTGGTCTTTGAGGCGCTCATTCTCCGCCTGCAGGCGCTCAAGCTCCGACCCCTCACCAGTATTCACCGGCGCTCCGCCATCCACGGCGTCCACCAGGTTGGTGACCCCGGTCAGCCATTCCTCAAGGCTGTCGTAGAAACGGTTCTGGGCGTGGCCGGCCTGGATATCCAGGAACCCCAGGATCAGCGAGCCGCCCAGCCCCAGCAGCGAGGAGCTGAACGCCGTGCCCATCCCCTTGAGGGGCTCCAGAAGGCCCGCCTGCAGGTCCCCGAACACCTGTCCGAAATCCTCCTGGCTCATATCCAGCCCGGTGATCACCTGCCCCACCGCGTTGATGGTGCCCAACAGACCCCAGAAGGTACCCAGCAGCCCCAGGAACACCAGCAGGCTGATGAAATAGCGGGTGATTTCCCGCTGCTCGTCCATGCGGCTGTGGATGCCGTCAAGCACCGTGCGCAGGGACATGGTTGAGAGCTTGAACTGGTCCCGCTTGGCATCCTCCCCCAGTTGCCTGGCCAGGGGCTTGAGCAGGCGGGGCTCCTGGAGCACGGACAGCCCGGAATGGCCGGTACGGAACTGGGCCACCCAGCGCATCTCCGGGCGCAGCACCAGCACCTGCCGGTAGGTCAGCACGATGCCCACCAGCAACACCAGGACAATCAGCAGGTTAAAAACCCAGTTGGCCATGAAGGCCGTTTCCAGTGGACGGTAGATCGCGGCACAGACCGCCACCACTACGGCCAGGAACAGGGACATCCAGAAAAGGGTCTGCTTCAGGTTACTCATCCGGTCTTCCGTCTGGCTGATTGAAGGTCAGGGGGCTGTCGAGGTTGCTCCTTAAGACTGGCAAGTCACTGACGGTAATGCAAGATTACCAACAGCCCATCATCCCAGGCGAACCGCGGCTTCCTTGAGTTCGGCGATCTCGTCACGGATCCGGGCTGCTTTCTCGAAGTCCAGGTCCGAGGCCGCCTTGTACATGTCGTCCTCCAGACGGGTAATATCCTTGAGCAGTTCCTCCGGCGACTTGCCCTTCGCCTTGACCTGGTAGTGTTCCGCCTCCTCGGCGGCCTTCTGGCCCGGTCGCTCGGCACGGCGACGGCCCCGGCCACCGCCGTGGGCCCCCTCCATAATGTCGGCAATCTTCTTGTTCAGCCCCTGGGGCGTAATACCATGCTCCTCGTTATGGGCCTGCTGCTTGGCCCGCCGGCGTGCGGTCTCATCAATGGCCCGCTGCATGGAGCCGGTGATGACATCGCCGTAGAGGATGGATTTGCCCCGCACGTTCCGGGCCGCCCGGCCAATGGTCTGGATCAGCGAGCGCTCCGAGCGCAGGAAACCCTCCTTGTCCGCATCCAGGATGGCCACCAGGGACACTTCCGGCATGTCCAGCCCTTCCCGCAGCAGGTTGATGCCCACCAGAACGTCGAACTCGCCCCGGCGCAGGTCGCGGATGATCTCCACCCGCTCCACCGTGTCGATGTCCGAGTGCAGGTAGCGAACCCGTACATCGTGCTCCATCAGGAAGTCGGTCAAGTCCTCCGCCATGCGCTTGGTCAGTGTGGTCACCAGCACCCGCTCCTCGGCCGCTACCCGCTCGCGGATCTCGCCCAGCAGGTCGTCCACCTGGGTGGAAGCGGGGCGCACTTCAATTTCCGGGTCCAGCAGGCCGGTGGGCCGCACCACCTGCTCGACCACCTGGCCGGCATGCTCCTCTTCGTACTTCGCGGGGGTCGCGGACACGAAGATCATCTGGGGCGCAATCCGCTCCCATTCATCGAATCGCATGGGCCGGTTGTCCAGGGCCGACGGCAGCCGGAAGCCGTATTCCACCAGGGTTTCCTTGCGGGACCGGTCCCCCTTGTACATGGCGCCGATCTGGGGAATGGTGACATGGGACTCGTCCACCACCAGCAGGGCATTGGGCGGTATGTAGTCAAACAGTGTCGGTGGTGCTTCACCCGGTGCCCGACCCGACAGATAGCGGCTGTAGTTCTCGATGCCGTTGCAGTAGCCCAGTTCCAGCATCATCTCGATGTCATAGCGGGTACGCTCCTCCAGCCGCTGGGCCTCCACCAGGCGGTTGTTGTCCCGGAGCTGTTTCAGGCGCTCGTCCAGTTCCACCTTGATCCGTTCGATGGCGCCAAGCACCGTTTCCCGGGGGGTGACATAGTGGGTCTTGGGATAGATGGTGACCCGGGGCACCCGCCGCAGCACCTCCCCGGTCAGGGGATCGAAGTAGCTCAGGTTCTCCACCTCGTCGTCGAACAGCTCGATACGGATCGCTTCTTTTTCGGATTCCGCCGGGAACACGTCAATAACGTCTCCCCTCACCCGGTAATTGGCGCGGTGGAACTCCACGTCGTTGCGGGTGTACTGCAACTCCGCCAGGCGCCGCAGGATAGTGCGCTGATCAATCTCGTCGCCCCGGTCCAGGTGCAGCATCATCTTGAGGTAGGACTGGGGATCCCCCAGGCCGTAGATGGACGACACGGTGGCCACGATAATGGCGTCGTCCCGCTCCAGCAGGGCCTTGGTGGCGGACAGGCGCATCTGCTCGATATGCTCGTTGACCGAGGCGTCCTTCTCGATAAACGTGTCCGAAGCCGGTACATAGGCCTCCGGCTGGTAATAGTCGTAGTAGGACACGAAGTATTCCACCGAGTTGTCCGGAAAGAACTCCCGGAACTCACCGTACAACTGGGCCGCCAGGGTCTTGTTGTGGGCCATGACAATGGTGGGCCGCTGGATGCGTTCCACCACATTGGCGATGGTGAATGTCTTGCCGGAACCCGTTACCCCCAGCAGCGTCTGGTGCGCCAGCCCGGACTCAATACCGTCCACCAGACCGTCGATGGCCCTAGGCTGGTCACCGGCCGGCTGATAGGGAGAATCCACTCTGAACCTGGACAAGGAATTACCTCCACCCTCGCGGGAAACTTATCGTTGCAAAGCTCCCATGGTAACATCCATGGGTTAAACAGCCTGTGTAAACGACCCGGTGTCACTTTACCCGGGCTGCAGCCCTCTCAGACGCATCTTTAAGGAGCGCAAGTTTGGACCTTCAACTTTCCACCCGTGTACAGGCCATCAAGCCATCCCCCACCCTTGCCGTCACCAACAAGGCCGCTGAGCTCAAAGCCGCCGGCCAGGACATTATCGGCCTGGGCGCCGGGGAACCGGATTTCGATACCCCTGACCACATCAAGGAAGCGGCGATCGAAGCAATCCGCAATGGTCAGACCAAATACACCGCCGTGGATGGTACTCCCGCGCTGAAGAAAGCGATCATCGCGAAGTTCAAGCGGGACAATGGTCTGGACTACGAGCCCAACCAGATACTGGTATCCAGTGGTGGCAAGCAGAGCTTTTTCAACCTGGCCCTGGCCACCCTGAACCCGGGAGATGAGGCCATTATTCCCGCCCCCTACTGGGTCTCCTACCCGGATATGGTGCTGGTGGCGGAAGGCAAGCCGGTGATCATCGAGACCAGTGCCGAGACCCGCTTCAAGATTACTCCGAAGCAGCTGGAGGACGCCATTACCGAGCGTACCCGGCTGTTCGTGATCAACAGTCCGTCCAACCCCAGCGGCATGGCCTATTCCCTTGAGGAGTTGCAGGCCATCGGCGAGGTGCTGAAGAAGCATCCGAACATCATGATCGCCACCGACGACATGTACGAGCCGATTCTGTGGACAGGTAGCGAGTTCTGCAACATCCTGAATGCGACTCCGGAACTCTACGACCGTACCTTCGTACTGAACGGCGTGTCCAAGGCCTATTCCATGACCGGCTGGCGTATCGGCTATGCCGCAGGCCCGGCCAGGATCATCGGGGCGATGAAGAAGATCCAGTCCCAGAGCACCTCCAACCCGGCGTCGATCTCCCAGGCGGCGGCACAGGCAGCGCTTGAGGGCGACCAGGCCTGCGTGGGCGAGATGGTCAAGGCGTTCAGGGAGCGTCACGATTATCTGGTGAAGGCGCTGAACGAGATTCCGGGCGTGGAATGCCTGGAGGGCGACGGTACGTTCTATGTGTTCCCGAGCTTTCAGGGGGCCATCGACAAGACCGAGAATGTCTCCAACGATGTGGAGATGGCCGAGGTGTTGCTGAAGGGTGCCGGCGTGGCCCTGGTGCCGGGTTCGGCCTTCGGTGCTCCCGGGCATATGCGGCTGAGCTTTGCCACCAGTATGGATGTCCTCAAGGAGGCGGTTGCTCGCCTGAAGAAGGCGCTCTCCTGAGCCGGTACAACCAAGCTGGACGGTGTCTCCGGAGGGGTTTCTCGGGGGTCACCAAAAAGTCCACTGAAAGGGTTGACGGGGTGGTAACGGCTCTTTAATATACGCGCCTCGTCGACACCGACTGTTCCCCGATAGCTCAGTTGGTAGAGCAACGGACTGTTAATCCGTTTGTCGCTGGTTCGAGCCCAGCTCGGGGAGCCACTATTCCGAAAAGCCGCCTCTGATGTTTCAGACGCGGTTTTTTTCGTTTTTGCCTTTCTTTTTTGGAACCTGGCCTTGCAGCCTTCAGGCTCGGTGCCAGGAGTGCCAGGTCGAGAACGTTTTTCGGGACACGCCGTGAATACATCCCTGTAGGCTCTTCAAAAACGTCCATGTTTTTGAAGGTCCCGAAAATGTCCCTCTCCAACTTTCCGAATATCGCCTTGGCGGGAACAGTCCCGCAGCTTTTGCATCAATATCTGCGTGTGGCGCTGTGTATAGATCAAAGCGCCCAAAGCGATATCACCCAAAGATAGAAAGGGGCCGGTTGAGAGCTTTTTCTGGGGGTGTCGAAAACCAGGGACGGTTTTCGTCAAGCCCTGCATGGACGTACTTGCCGGGCGTCCCCCAGAAAAGGATATCGACCTGACCCTCAGGCACGTACTAGAAGGCTACAAAAGAAGGAACGACCTGGCACCAAACCAGAAGGCTACAAGGCCAATCTCCCACAGGTCAGGAAATCTCAGAAACGATAGCCTTCAAAGAGGCCAAAGGGTCAGAAGCCTGGGTAATGGGCCGACCAACCACCAGATAGTCACTGCCGGCAGCCATAGCCGCAGAAGGCGTCATAACGCGCTGCTGATCCCCGTGATCGGCACTGGCAGGCCGAATACCCGGAGTAACCAGCTTGAACCCGGCGCCCTGCTCCCGCTTCAGGACCGGCGCCTCCTGGGCCGAACACACCACCCCATCCAGACCACAGTTACGGGTCAACGTTGCCAGCCTGTTTACCTGATCCGCCGGCGAGTCGGTAATACCGATACCCGCCAGATCGTCCGGCCCCATGCTGGTCAACACCGTGACCGCAATCAGCAGCGGACGATCGGCACCGAAGGACTCCAGACGTTCCCGACAGGCCACCATCATCTTTTCACCGCCGGAGGCATGGACATTCACCATCCACACGCCAAGCTCCGCCGCCGCAGCAACCGCCGCCGAGGTGGTATTGGGAATATCGTGGAATTTCAGGTCCAGGAACACCTCAAAGCCCCGGTCGTGCAGCTTGCGCACCAGATCCGGACCACAGCGGGTAAACAGTTCCTTTCCCACCTTCAGACGGCACAGGGCCGGATCCAGGGTATCCACCAGCGCCAGGGCCGGCGCTTCGGAAGGAAAATCGAGGGCAACAACAATACGGGGGCCGAGGGCATCGGTCATGGGCAGGCTCCTGTGTCCGAACGGTGGGAAGCTCCGGTGGGGCCGGAACGGTTCGGGCAGGGATTATGGCAGAAAACGCCTTACTCTGCCTCCACTCCCTGGATCGGGCGTACCGTCTCCCACTCCTTGCAGCTCGGGCAGAGCCAGTGGAGCTGCTGGCCGGAAAAACCACAGTTGACGCAACGGTAGACGGGGCGGTTGGTCAGGATCAACTGGCCGATACGGCTGACCAGCCGACCTTCCCCGGTGGCCAGGCCCCGTTCGTAGCCCGCAAGCTCCACCAGCCTGAGGAGGCCACGCACACTGGGCCGGGACTCCAGCTCGCTGCGCAGCAGGTCGATGGCGGCCTGACGGCCTGAAGAACGCTCCACTGCTTCCGCCAGCGCCAGCAACAGACTGGTGCCGTGGTGCTGTTCGTAAAGCTTGCGCAGACGCTTGACGTTGCCCCCCACGTTGCCATGGGAGCGCTCCAGCTTCATGAAACGGTCGATGGCTTCCGGACCGAACTCCGGATTCTGCTCGAAAACCTTCAGGCAGGCATTGGCCGCTTCCCGGTAGTTACCCTGGCGCCCCTGGAGGGTGGAGAGGATAAAGCTGGCGCGGACGCAGTCAGGGTCGATGGACAGCGCTTCCCGTGCCAGCTTCTGGGCGCTCCAGCGGTCGTCCTTGTGAAGGCTCTCATCCGCCAGTTCACAGGTGATATAGGCAAGCTGTCGTGCCAGCTTCGGGTTCAAGGCACCCTTCATCAGGGTGCGGGCCACCTGAGCTGCCTTGCCCCACTCACGCTCCTGCTGGTAAAGCTCGATAAGCTGGCCGGCGGCACGTTCGCCATAGCCCCGGTCATCCATCAACTGGTGGAACAGCGCCTCGGCCCGGTCCAGCAGGCCGGCGGCCAGATAGTCCCGGGCCAGCTCGAAGGTGACCTGGGGAGAAAAATGGGCGGGTAGCTCCGGGCGGGCCAGCAGATTCTGATGGATCAGGATGGCCCGGTCGGTTTCACCCTTGTTTCGGAAATGGGCGCCGATGGACAGGTGCAGGCCAACGGTATCCTTGTTGACCGCCAGGGACTGGACGAAGTTCTCAACGGCCTGGTCGGAGTAGTTGGTGAACAGGAACTGCAAACGCTCTCGGACGGACGACTCATCCGAGATATTCTTGGCCGCCCTATGGTCGGAACGGAAGTATCGTCCGATAAACCAGCCTGCAGCGACGGCAGCCGTCAGCAGCAGCCACTGAAAAAACATATCCATTTAGAGCGCCCGATCGTCAGGGGTTCTGTTTTGTTCCAGGGCTCGCTCCGCCTTGTCCAGACGCTTACGTAGCTGACGTCGGGAGACCGATACACGAACAGTCGCCAAAAGAGTTAATACCACACCAAGAAGAATACCGAAAGTGAACCCCAGGATGACCCAGACCGCAACACCATGGGGCCGGGTTTCAAAAAACAGGAAGTTGAGGGAGACCGCCATCTGGTTGTTCATGGAAAACACCAGCACCGCAATGGCGACCAGTATCACGACCAGAAGGAGAATTATCTTCTGAAACCCTGCCATAGCACCCCTGCTCCAGGAATTGGGAATTCACGATGAACCACGCCAATTGTACCCGAATTCAGGGTTCGGGTGGCTAACGCCAGAATGCGGAGACCGGTTCAGTAGCCCTTCTTCATACTGTCGTTGACCTGCTCACGCAGTTCCTTGCCCGGCTTGAAATGCGGAACGTATTTCGCCGGCAACTGTACCGCTTCTCCGGTTTTCGGATTGCGACCGGTCCTGGCCGCCCGATAATGGAGGGAGAAACTGCCGAATCCACGGATTTCTATCCGCTGCCCATCCGCCAGTGACTGAGACATGTGCTCGATAACCGTTTTAACAGCCAGTTCCACATCCTTCACAGACAGCTGAGTCTGTTTCGAGGCAATCAGTTCGACCAGTTCAGACTTTGTCATGAGGCCCATCCCTTTTCATTTTTATTACGAAGCCTCTGGAGTTCCACGTGGTAGCAACCCGCACCGCTGCGATCCATACCTCGCACACCCCTAGAGTCAGCTTCTCAAGTCTCAACCCATTCCCGACCAGCCAGATTCCAGCTAACCCAACCAATGACTTAGGTAACAGGCAAAGACACTGCTAGTTTAGCTAATGCTGAAAAAAAGACAAAAAAAACGGGCTCTTAGAGCCCGTTTTTTTGCCTTCAAGAGGATCGAATCACTCTTTATTGGCGTTTTGCTGCTGCATCTGCTCCTTGATAAGATCACCGATGGTGGTCGCACCAGAAGTTTCAGCGGCCTTGGCGCGTACGCCTTCAAGGGCCTGCTTGTCGTCTTCAACGTCCTTGGACTTCACGGACAGGTTGATGACGCGGTTCTTGCGATCGATGCTGATGATCTTCGCTTCAACCTCTTCGCCTTCCTTCAGCGCGTTGCGGGCGTCTTCCACCTTGTCGCGACTGATTTCGGAGGCCTTCAGTACCGCTTCAACCTCGTCGTTCAGGGCGATGGTGGCTGCCTTGGCATCAACCGCGGAAACGGTGCCACGCACGATGGAGCCCTTGTCGTTCAACTGTACGAACTCGGCAAACGGATCGCTTTCAAGCTGCTTGATACCCAGGGAGATACGCTCACGCTCGGGATCAACAGACAGGATAACGGTCTCAACCTCGTCACCCTTCTTGTACTCGCGAACGGCTTCTTCGCCAGTCTCGTTCCAACTGATGTCGGACAGGTGAACCAGGCCGTCGATGCCGCCGTCCAGGCCGATAAAGATACCGAAGTCCGTGATGGACTTGATCTTGCCGGACACCTTGTCACCCTTGTTGTAGTTCGCGGAGAACTCTTCCCAGGGGTTCGGCACGCACTGCTTGATGCCCAGGGAGATACGACGACGCTCTTCGTCGATGTCCAGGATCATGACTTCCACTTCGTCACCGACCTGAACCACCTTGGACGGATGGATGTTCTTGTTGGTCCAGTCCATTTCGGACACGTGTACCAGACCTTCAACACCCTCTTCCAGCTCGGCGAAGCAGCCATAGTCGGTCAGGTTGGTCACCCGGGCGGTAACCTTGCTGCCTTCCGGATAGCGACCCTTGATATCCACCCAGGGATCTTCGCCCAGTTGCTTCAGACCCAGGGAAACCCGGTTGCGCTCACGGTCGAATTTCAGGACCTTGATGGTGATCTCGTCACCCACGTTCACGATCTCGCTCGGATGCTTGATGCGCTTCCAGGCCATGTCGGTGATGTGCAGCAGGCCGTCAACGCCACCCAGGTCAACGAACGCGCCGTAATCGGTCAGGTTCTTGACGATACCCTGCAGGGTCATGCCCTCGGTCAGGGTTTCCAGCAGGGCTTCACGCTCGGCACTGTTTTCAGCTTCCAGAACGGCGCGGCGGGACACCACCACGTTGTTACGCTTCTGGTCCAGCTTGATAACCTTGAATTCCAGTTCCTTGTTCTCCAGGTGCGCGGTGTCGCGGACCGGACGAACGTCTACCAGGGAGCCCGGCAGGAAGGCACGGATGCCGGACAGGTCGACGGTGAAACCGCCCTTGACCTTGCCATTGATCATGCCCTTGACAACTTCTTCCGCCTCGAAGGACTTTTCCAGTACTTTCCAGGCTTCGGCACGCTTGGCCTTTTCGCGGGACAGACGGGTTTCACCGAAACCGTCTTCAACCGCATCGAGAGCTACATCGACAACGTCGCCGACAGCAATTTCCAACTCGCCTTTTTCATTCAGGAACTGGGAGGCGGGGATAACGCCTTCGGACTTCAGTCCGGCGTTAACGGTGACCCAGTCGTTGTCGATATCCACCACGGTTCCCTGGACGATGGAACCCGGTTGCATGTCAATTTCTTTCAGGCTTTCTTCGAAAAGATCAGCAAAGCTCTCGCTCATTATGTGTCCTATGTGATCAACGCAAGTTTCTTCCGCGCCGCCAGCAGCACGGTCTGTTAGCAATATCCGGCAGTGGCAAGGGGCTGGCATTCACACCGCCACCGGATCCTTTACCCGCCATTTCCGCTGTAAAACTGCTCAAAAATACAACAGAAATAGCAAAAGGGTGCAGTCAGGCCTGACCCACAAGGGCCATGACTTTTGACAGCACCTCTTCGATACTTAAACCCGTAGAGTCAATGACTTGCGCATCTTCTGCAGGCTTAAGCGGGGCTGCGGAACGGTTCATGTCACGTTCATCGCGAGCCCGGATCTCGTCTAAAAGGTGGTCAATACTAACATCCGCACCGGCCTCCTTCAACTGGAGATAGCGCCGTTGGGCCCTTTCCTCGGCACTGGCGGTGAGGAAAACCTTCACCGGCGCTTCGGGAAAAACCACCGTGCCCATGTCCCGGCCGTCGGCCACCAGCCCCGGTGCCTTGCGGAAGTCCCGCTGGCGCTGTAACAGGGCGTCCCGCACCACCTGGATCACGGCGACACGGGAGGCGTCATCGCCGGTCTGCTCGGTGCGGATCTCCCGGGTCACGTCCTCGCCACCGAGGATCACCTTGACCGGCTCGCCTTCCGGCGTGGGCTCAAAGGTCACATCAAGACCGGCCGCCACATTGACCAGCGCGGCCTCGTCATCGAACGCCACACCCTGACGCCGGGCCGCCAGCGCCGTCAGGCGATACAGTGCGCCGCTGTCCAGCAGGTGCCACCCCAGTTGACGGGCCAGCATCTGGGTAATGGTGCCCTTGCCGGAGCCACCGGGACCATCCACGGTCACTACGGGTACGGTATTGTCTGATACGGACTGCATTACCTTCCCTCCTCGGCGTCGATGCGGATGCCGGTCTGACGGGCCAGGGCCTCAAAGCCGGGGAAGGACGTCGCCACATTGGCGCAGTCATTGACCAGGATCTCACCACTGGCCCGCAGGGAAGCCACGGCGAAGGACATGGCAATGCGATGGTCGCCATGGCTGTCCACCTCACCGCCGGCAATGGTCTGGCCGCCGTCGATAATGATGCCGTCGGGGGTTACCGTGGTTGTCACCCCTACCGCCTTCAGGCCATCCGCCATCACCTGGATACGGTCGCTCTCCTTGACCCGCAACTCCTCTGCCCCACGCAGCACGGTGCGACCCTCAGCACAGGCAGCGGCTATAAAGAGCACCGGAAACTCGTCGATGGCCAGGGGCACCTGATCCTCGGGGATATCGATCCCCCGCAGGGTGGCGCTTCGCACCCGCAGGTCCGCTACCGGCTCGCCGCCAATCTCACGCTCGTTGGAGACGGTGATATCGGCGCCCATCAGCGTCAGGATATTAAGCACGCCGGTGCGAGTCGGATTCATGCCCACGTGGCGCAGGGTCAGGTCGGAATCCCCGGCAATACTCGCAGCCACCAGGAAGAAGGCGGCGGAGGAGATGTCCGCCGGCACATCGATACGGCCGGCGCTCAGGTGTCCACCACCTACCACGCTGGACGTGGCGGCATCCCGGTGAACATGGTAGCCAAAGCCTTCCAGCATGCGTTCGGTATGGTCCCGGGTCGGTGCCGGCTCGTGTACGGAGGTCATGCCATCGGCGTAGAGCCCCGCCAGTAGCAGGCAGGATTTCACCTGGGCACTGGCCACCGGCATGTCATAGTGGATACCGGCAAGCTTCTGGCCGCCCCGGATCTTCAGCGGTGGCCGCCCGCCCTCCGCGGTATCAATGACGGCTCCCATGGCCCGCAACGGCTCGGCCACCCGGCCCATGGGCCGGCGGGACAGGCTGGCGTCGCCGGTCAGTTCGGAGTCGAACGGCTGGGCCGCCAGCAGGCCGGTGAACAGCCGCATGGCGGTACCGGAGTTGCCCAGGTACAGGGGCCCCCGGGGCGCTTCCAGGCCATTCATGCCAACCCCGTGGATACGCACATGGCCATGGTCGGGCCCCTCAATGGTGACCCCCATATCCCGGAACGCCTGCAGGGTGGCCAGACTGTCCTCCCCCTCCAGGAACCCATCCACTTCGGTGATACCATCCGCCAGGGCCCCCAGCATGATGGAGCGATGGGAAATGGACTTGTCGCCCGGTACCCGGATGTCCCCGTTAACACTACCACCCGGCTGCAGCCGGAACCTGACCGGTTTCTGACTCATATCTGTCACGTAGGCCTGCCCTGAAAGCATCTTGGAAAAATGGTTACGTGCCGCCCTGGCACGACTGAAAACCCGCAGCAGCGCGGCACCATCCTGGTCTTCGATGGCCTGCCGCAGCTGCGCCAGGTCCTCATTGAAATGATCAATCACCCTGAGCACCGCATCCCGGTTGGACAGGAAGATATCGTGCCACATGACCGGGTCGCTGGCGGCGATGCGGGTAAAATCCCGGAAACCGCCCGCTGCATAGCGGAAGATTTCCATGTTCTGGTCCTCACCGGCCAGGGTATCCACCAGCGAGAACGCAATAAGATGAGGCAGATGACTGGTGGCCGCCAGCACTTCATCGTGACGGGCCACATCCATGGTCAGTACGGTGGCGCCACAGCCCTGCCACAAATGTGTGAGCCGGTCGAGGGCGTCCGCCGCCGCGTCTGCCGGCGGTGTCAGGATGACCTTGTGGTCGCTGAACAGGTCGCCCCGTGCCGCGCTGACCCCGTTCTTTTCGGAGCCGGCAATGGGATGGCCGGGAATCACCCTGGGGGGCCAGCCCCCGAAAATCTCATGCACCGCCGCCACGAAGCTGCCCTTGGTACTACCCACATCGGTCAGTACCGCCTCCGGCGAGAGGTGGGGCCGGATGGCCGCCAGCACATCCCGCGTGGCCCGGACGGGCACGGCAACCACCACCAGGTCAGCCCCCGCAACCACCTCCGCCACGGAGCCGTGACCATCGATCACCCCCAGCTCCACCCCCAGGGCAAGCTCGTCATCGCTACGGTCAGCGGCAACCACGGTGCCCACCAGGCCGGACTGCCTGGCGGCCCGGGCCAGCGAGCCGCCAATCAGCCCGAGACCGATAACAGCCATACGTTCAAACAGTGGCCCTTGCGCCCGAGGTTCCGTCACATCAGGCTCCCCGCCTGCCCAGTGTCCATTTCAGGGCATCCAGAAAGCGTTCGTTCTCCTCCTGGAGGCCAACGGTGACCCGCAGGTGCCGGGGCATGCCATAACCGGCCACCGGTCGCACGATGACGCCCTGCTGCAACAGCCCTTCAAACACGTCCTGGGCATTGTCGCCCACGTCCACGGCAATGAAGTTGCCGGCGGACGGAATCCAGTCCAGCCCCAGCTCCGAGAAGCCTGCCTCAAGCTGGGCCAGCCCCTTGCGGTTCACCTCCCGGGAACGCTCCAGGTACTCCAGATCGCCCAGTACCGCCGTCGCCGCCGCCTGGGCCACCGTGTCCACATTGAACGGCTGACGAACCCGGTTGAGGATATCGGCTATCGAAGGTGAGGACACCGCATAGCCCACCCGCAGGGCCGCCAGCCCCCAGGCCTTGGAGAAGGTGCGGGTAACGATCAGGTTGGGGTATTCCCGCAACAGGCCGATGCCATCCGCATCGTCGTCATCCCCGGTCAGGTATTCACAGTAGGCCTCATCCAGTACCACCAGGACCCGGCGGGGTACCCGCTCCAGGAAGGCCCTGATGGCCTTTTCGCCCTCGACGGTGCCGGTGGGATTGTTGGGATTGGCCACAAAGATCAAGCGGGTTCGGTCGGTGACCGCATCGGCCATGGCCTTCAGGTCGTGGCCCCAGTTCCTGGCCGGCACTTCTACACCCTTGGCGCCAATTGCCAGGGTCACCAGGGGGTAGACGGCAAACGCATGCTGGGAGTAAATCACCTCAGCACCGGGCGCGGCAAAGCAGCGGGCAATCACTTCCAGGACGTCGTTGGAGCCATTGCCCAGGGTTAGCTGACTGGGCGCCACTTCCAGGTATCGTGACAGCGCCTGCTTGAGACCAAAGGCGTTGCCATCCGGGTAGCGGCACATCTCCTCCAGGGCCTCCCGCGCTGCATCCAGCGCCATCGGACTGGGCCCCAGCGGGTTCTCGTTGCTGGCCAGCTTGACGATACTGTCAGGCTCCAGGCCGTATTCACGGGCCAGTTCCTCGATGGGCTTTCCTGGCTGGTAGGGGGTCAGGCCCTGTACGCCTTCCACCGCCAGTGACTGATAGTCGATCGACATGTCCAAATCCTCCGGGTTTCCGTGCCAGGGTTTCCTGTTGTACGGCAACTGATCAGCGAATTAACCGCACGGGACACTAGAGCACACCGGCGGGGTAGGACCCCAGTCGCTTGAGTTCAACCGCGTCCTCTTCCAGGTCCTCCAGCAGCTTGCTGATGGGGGCATCGTCCATATGGCCTTCAAAATCAATGTAGAACACATAGGCCCAGGTGCCGCTGGGTGATGGCCGGGTCTCGATCCGGGTCAGGCTGATACCGGCCCGGTGGAACGGCTCCAGCAACTGGTACAGGGCACCGGGACGATTGCGCATGGATACCAGGATTGAAGTCTTGTCCTGCCCGCTGAGGCCGACCGCCTCACGACCGACAATCAGGAACCGGGTGGTATTGTCCGGCCGGTCCTCGATCTTGCCGGCCATAATGTCGAGCCCGTAGAGTTCCGCGGCCATATCGCCGGCAATGGCGGCGGTGCCGGGCTCGCTGGCGGCTCGCCGGGCCGCCTCGGCATTGCTACTGACCGTGACCCGTTCCACGCCGTACTGGTGGGCGTCCAGCCACTGACGGCACTGGGCGAAGGACTGCTGGTGCGAGTAGATACGGGTCAACGGCTGGTCGCCGCTGTCCGGCGAGCGCATCAGGTGGTGATGGATGCGCAACTGCACCTCACCGCAGATCTTCAGCGGTGACGACATGAACATGTCCAGGGTGTGGTTGATCATGCCTTCGGTGGAGTTCTCCACCGGCACCACGCCGTACTGGGCGGCGCCGGACTCCACCTCCCGGAACACCGCGTCGATGGCAGGCATGGGCACGGAGATCACGGAGTGGCCGAAATGCTTGAGCGCCGCCGCCTGGGTGAAGGTGCCGGCCGGCCCCAGGAAGGCAATCCGCATGGGCTGCTCCAGGGCCAGGCAGGCGGACATGATCTCCCGGAACAGACGAGCCATTTCCTCATCCGCCAGCGGGCCAGGATTGGATTCCTTGATGCGGCGCAGCACCTGGGCTTCCCGTTCCGGACGGTAGAAGAAGACGTCCTCGCCCGGGTTGGCGGAGGTCTTCACATGGGCCACTTCCTGGGCACATGTCGCCCGCTCGCTGATCAGGTCCATGATCTGCTGGTCGAGGCTGTCGATCCGGTCCCGGAGCTCAGCCAACCGGGTCTGCTCGTCACTCATGGTCAGCCATGCTCCTTCACAAATCCGGCCATATAGTCGATCAGGGCATCTACGCCCGCTTCCGGCATGGCGTTGTAGATGCTGGCGCGCATGCCGCCCACACTGCGGTGCCCCTTGAGATTCAGCAGCCCCCGGGCCTCGGCTCCCTTCAGGAAGGTGCTGTTCAGGCCATCGTCCGCCAGGGTAAACGGCACGTTCATCCAGGAGCGGAACCGGGGATCGATGGGGTTGGCGTAGAAGTCGCTACGGTCGATGAAGTCATAGAGTCTGGTCGACTTGCGGCGGTTGAGCTGCTCCATGGCCGCGACACCGCCCTGCTCTTTCAGCCACTTGAACACCAGCCCGGCCAAATACCAGGAGTAGGTTGCCGGGGTGTTGTACATGGAGCCGTTATCGGAAATCACCTGGTAGTTCATCATGGTTGGCGTTTCCGGCCGTGCCTTGCCCAGCAGGTCCTTGCGGATGATCACCACCACCAGGCCCGATGGGCCGATGTTCTTCTGGGCACCGGCGTAGATCAGGCCGAACTTCGACACATCCAGTGACCGGGAGAGGATGGTGGAGGACAGGTCCGCCACCAGGGGGACATCGCCGCTGTCCGGAATGAAATCATACTCCAGCCCGCCGATAGTCTCGTTCGGGGTGTAGTGGAGGTAAGCGGCATCGGCTCTGGTGTTCCAGGTCTCCTGCAGGGGGACGGTGGTGAAACCACTGTCCTCGCTGCTGGCCGCCACGTTTACATCCGCGTAACGGCTGGCTTCGGCAATGGCCTTCTTCGACCAGATGCCGGTATTGATGTAGTCCGCCCGGCCCCCGTCGCCCAGCAGGTTCAGGGGCACGGTGGCAAACTGACTGGAAGCTCCACCCTGCATGAAGAGTACGCTGTAATCTTCTGAAATACCTGCCAGTTCACGCAGGTCCTTCTCAGCGGTTTCGGCGATTTCCACGAACTCGTCGCTGCGATGGCTCATTTCCATCACCGACATGCCGGTGCCCCGCCAGTCCAGCATTTCGTCCCGTGCCTGCCGCAGCACAGGCTCCGGCAGGGTGGCCGGGCCGGCGCAGAAGTTGTACGCCCTACTCATCGGCGGCGTCCCCATTGCTGTCGTTGTTGCCACTTTCCTCACCGGACTCCTCACCGGCTTCTGCTTCCTCGGCTTCCTCGTCATCGCTCTCGGCGATCCGTTCCACGCCCACCAGACGCTCGTCTTCCTGGGTCAGCCGAATCAGGCGGACACCCTGGGTGTTCCTGCTGAGAACAGACACTTCGTCGGTGCGGGTACGCACCAGGGTGCCCTTGTCGGAGATCAGCATCATCTCGTCGCCATCGAACAGCTGCAGTGCCGTCACCAGGTTGCCGTTACGCTCGGAACACTGCATGGCAATCACGCCCTGGCTGCCACGACTGTAGGCGGGAAACTCATCAAACGTCGTGCGCTTGCCGTAGCCATTCTCACTGGCCGTGAGGATAACGCCGCCTTCCTGGGGAATGATCAGCGATACCACATGATGCCCTTCCGGCATCCGGATACCACGCACACCACGGGCGGTCCGGCTCATGGGCCGCACGGCTTCCTCATTGAAGCGTACCGCCTTGCCGGCGGTGGAGAACAGCATCACCTCGGAGTCGCCCTGGGTGATGGCCGCACCGATCAGGGCATCGCCCTCATCCAGGTTCAGAGCGATCAGGCCGTTGGAACGGGGGCGGGAGAAGTTCGGCAGCGGTGTCTTCTTGACCACGCCGTTGGAGGTCGCCATCAGTACGTAATGATCTTCCGGGTAGTCCCGTACCGGCAGGAAGGTGGTGATACGCTCCCCTTCGTCCAGCGGCAGGATATTCACCATCGGACGACCACGGGAACCACGACTGCCCCGGGGAATCTCGAACACCCGCAGCCAGTAGACCTTACCGCGGTTGGAGAAGCACAGGATGGTATCGTGGGAATTCGCCACCAACAGCTTTTCGATGAAATCCTCGTCCTTCATGGACGTGGCGGCCTTACCCCGACCACCCCGACGCTGGGCCTGGTAGTCCTCCACCGCCTGGGTCTTGGCATAACCACCGTGGGAGATGGTCACCACCAGGTCTTCCTCGTCGATCAGGTCCGCCACCGTCAGGTCACGGCGGGAGCTGATAATCTCGGTACGGCGCTCGTCGCCGTATTCGTCAACGATGGCCGCCAGCTCGTCACGGATCACCTGCAGCAGGCGCTCCGGGTTGCCGAGAATGTCCAGCAGGTCGGCGATCTTCTCGATAATCTCCCTGTATTCGTTCTGGAGCTTCTCGGTCTCCAGGCCGGTCAGGCGGTGCAGGCGCAAGTCGAGGATCGCCTGGGCCTGTTCCGGTGACAGGTGATAGAGATTGTCACGCAGGCCATAGATTTCCGGCAGGTCATCCGGGCGACAGGCATCCTTGCCCGCCCGCTCCAGCATGGCCAGTACATCGCCGGGCGACCAGCCCTTGTCCATCAGCTTTTCCTTGGCTTCGGCGGCGGACGGCGAAGCCTTGATCAGCTCAATGATCTCGTCGATGTTGGCCAGGGCAACGGTAAGACCTTCCAGGATATGCCCCCGCTCCCGGGCCTTGCGCAGCTCGTAGATGGTGCGGCGGGTGACCACTTCCCGGCGGTGGCGCACGAAGGCTTCCAGCATTTCCTTCAGGTTGAGGATCTTGGGCTCACCGTTGAGCAGCGCCACCATGTTGATGCCGAACACGGTTTCCAGTTGGGTCTGGGCAAACAGGTTGTTGACGATAACGTCCGGGTTCTCGCCCCGACGCAGCTCGATCACCACCCGGATGCCTTCCTTGTTGGACTCGTCCCGCAGCTCGGTGATGCCTTCCAGGCGCTTTTCCTTCACCAGCTCGGCAATCTTCTCGATCAGGCGGGCCTTGTTGAGCTGGTATGGCAGCTCGGTGATGATGATGGCGTCGCGCCCGGTCTTCTTGTCGGTCTCGATCTCGTGGCGGGCACGGATATAGATGCGACCGCGACCGGTGCGGTAGGCCTCGACGATGCCGGCACGGCCGTTGATGATGCCCTCGGTGGGGAAGTCCGGTCCCGGGATGATCTCCATCAACTCGTCGACGGTGGTGTCCGGGTTGTCGATCAGCGCCAGGCAGCCGCTGACCACCTCCGTCAGGTTATGGGGCGGAATGTTGGTGGCCATACCCACCGCAATCCCGGAGGAACCATTGACCAGCAGGTTCGGCACCCGCGTTGGCAGGACATCCGGAATTCGCTCGGTGCCGTCGTAGTTGTCGACGTAGTCCACCGTTTCCTTGTCCAGGTCCGCCAGCAGTGCCTGGGCGAGCTTTTCCATGCGGATCTCGGTGTAACGCATGGCCGCTGCGTTATCGCCATCGATGGAACCGAAGTTGCCCTGCCCGTCCACCAGCGGATAACGCAGGGAGAACGGCTGCGCCATGCGCACGATGGTGTCGTAGACCGCGGAGTCCCCGTGGGGATGGTATTTACCGATCACATCACCCACCACACGGGCGGACTTCTTGTACGGCTTGTTCCAGTCGTTGCCCAGCTCGGACATGGCGAACAGAACACGCCGGTGTACCGGCTTGAGGCCATCACGGACATCGGGAAGCGCCCGGCCGATAATGACGCTCATGGCGTAGTCCAGGTACGACTGTTTGAGCTCGTCTTCGATATTGACCGGCAGGATCTCTTTGGCTAACTCACCCATCGAGAATGGTTCCTTTGAATTTGCTGGAAGTCGTGTTGTTTAAGCGATCGATACTACCACAATCAGGTAGTCGGCTCAGTCAAAAACCACGGTCTTGTTTTCGTAGGTAATGACCCGGTCCTCGACATGGGCGCGCAGGCCACGGGCCAGGACATTCTTTTCCACATCCTTGCCCAGTCGCACCATGTCCTCGATGGCATCGCTGTGGCTGATGCGGATCACATCCTGCTCGATGATGGGGCCTTCATCCAGGTCCTGGGTCACGTAATGGCAGGTGGCGCCAATCAGCTTTACACCCCGGCTGTAGGCCTGGTGGTAGGGCCGGGCACCGGCAAAGGACGGCAGGAACGAATGGTGGATATTGATCACCTTACCGCTGTATTTCTCGCACACTTCGGCAGGCAGGATCTGCATGTAGCGCGCCAGCACGATCACATCCGCTTCATAGGACTGGAACAGGCCGTCGATCTCGGCAAAGGCCTCAGCCTTGTTCTCCTTGCTGACCGGGATACAGTGGTACGGAATCTCATGCCACTCAACCATTCGGCGCAGGTCCTCATGGTTGGAGATTACGGCCGCGATATCCACGTTAAGCTCGCCGCTGTGCCAGCGATACAGCAGGTCGGCCACACAATGGGACTCCTTGCTGCACATGAGCACCACTTTCTTGGGCTGGGCCGAGTCGGCAATATGCCAGCTCATCTCGAATTCCCGGGCGATGGGCTCGAAGGCGGTACGGAACTGATCCAGGCCGAAAGGAATGGAGCTGGCCTTGATCTCATGACGCATGAAGAACCAGCCAGCCTGATTGTCGGAATGGTGGCTGGCTTCGGTGATCCAGCCATTGTAGGTGGACAAGAAGTTACTGACTTTTGCCACAATACCCACCCGGTCCGGGCAGGAAATCACCAGACGGTATGTGTGTTCCATGAACCTGTCCTATAAGGGAACTGGAGAAAACGGAAAACCGGACGAATTCACGACCGGCCCCCGTATGGAAAAATGACCGGCTATCATAGCCTAAACCGGCGCTGGAACGAAGGTGCAGCAGCCGTTTCCGACGACCGCGCCACCAACCAAAAGGAGCACCCCCATGCAACGCCCCCGGCAATACTGCCTCCCCTGGCTGGTCCTGCTGACCTTGCTGTCAGGGTACTGCAACGCCCAGGCCATCCTCGAGGGAGAACGTCAGCACCCTGTGCCCGGCGACCAGGCCATGGTGGCCACCAGTCATCACAAGGCGACCGAAGTGGCCCTGGAGGTCCTGAAGGACGGAGGTAATGCCGTGGATGCCGCGGTGACCGCCGGCTTTGCCCTGGCAGTGACCCAGCCCCGCTCCGGCAATATCGGTGGCGGCGGTTTCATGCTGGTGGCGCCGGGAGATGGCAGCCCGGTGAAAGCCATCGATTACCGGGAAACAGCCCCGGCGGTGGCCACCCGGACCATGTTCCAGGACAGTGATGGCAATGTGGTGCCACAGCGCAGCCGCTTCAGCCACCTGGCCTCGGGCGTACCGGGAACGGTGGCGGGACTTGCCCTGGCCCTGGAGGAATACGGCACCATCCCCCTGGCTGAGGCTCTGGCGCCGGCCATTGCCCTGGCCCGGGACGGCTTCGAGGTACCCCACCGCTTCACCGAAGGCCTGGAACAGGCCCGCGACAGACTGCAGCCCTGGCCCGCCACCCGGGCCACCTTCTACCGGGAGGATGGCAGCGCGCCCCAGCCCGGCGAGGTCTTCCGCCAGCCGGAACTGGCAGCCACCCTGCAGCGTATTGCCGACCACGGTATCGAGGATTTCTACGAAGGAGAAACCGCCCGCCTGATCGTCGACGAAATGGAGCGTGGCGGCGGCCTGATCACCCTGGAGGACCTGGCTGGCTACAGGCCGGTTATCCGCGAACCGGTCATGGGCACCTATCGTGGCCACGAGGTCTTCTCCATGTCACCACCCAGCAGCGGCGGCACCCATATCGTCCAGATACTGAATATCCTTGAAGGCTACCCCATGGGCGACTATGGCCATAACTCGGCACAGACCATTCACCTGATGGCCGAGGCCATGAAACGGGCCTATGCCGACCGTTCCGAATACCTGGGAGATACGGATTTTGTCGAGGTACCGCTGGAAGGACTGACCAGCAAGGCCTATGCGGAGCACCTCAGGAATGGAATCGATCGCCATGAAGCGACGCCCTCTGAACAGATCGCCCCCGGCAAGCCACAGCCCTATGAAAGCAACGAGACCACTCACTTTTCCATCGTGGACCAGTGGGGCAACGCCGTTTCAAACACTTACACCATAAACTTCAGCTACGGCTCAGGTATTACCGTGGCCGGCGCCGGCTTCCTGCTGAATAACGAGATGGACGACTTCAGCGCCAAGCCCGGTGTTCCCAATGCCTACGGCCTGATCGGCGGCGAAGCCAACCGTATCGAGCCTGACAAGCGCATGCTCAGTTCAATGTCTCCCACCATCCTGCGTAAGGACGGCAGGAATGTCCTGGTGACCGGCAGTCCTGGCGGCTCCCGTATAATCACTACCACCCTGCAGGTGATCATGAATGTGGTCGACCATGACCTGAACATCCAGTCGGCAGTGTCGGCGCCCCGCATCCATCACCAGTGGCTGCCGGACGAAATCCGTATCGAGCAGGGCATCAGCCCGGACACCATTGACCTGCTGGAGAGCATGGGGCACACCGTCAGGCCCCGGGCCGCCATGGGCGCCATCCAGAGCATCCAGGTCGACGATAACGGGCAGCTGTGGGGCGCCGCGGATCCTCGTAGAAGTACGTCCAGCGCCCGCGGTTACTAGCCTGCCCCGTCCGTTTCCCGGACCAGTTTCGACAGGGCCTGCCGGATCTGGTCCGGAATCGGCGCCGGGCGATCGGTTTTCCGGTCCACGAAAACATGGACAAAGCGGCCCACGGCGCAGGCCTCCTCCTCCCCCTGGCGGAAAATACCGATGTTATACACCACCGAACTGTTCCCGAGCCTTTCCACCCGCAGCCCGGCCTCCACCCTTTCCGGATAGGCGATGGGACTGAAATAGTCGCAGGAGGAATTCACCACATAGGCAATTGTCTGACCGTTATGAATGTCGAGGCCGCCCTGCTCAATCAGGTAACGGTTCACACTGCTGTCAAACCAGGCGTAATAGGTCACATTATTGACATGCCCATAGAGGTCATTGTCCGCCCATCGTGTTGTAATCTCATCAAAGACCGGAAACCCGGTCCGCTTTCGCAGATAGTCTGCTGTCATGCTTCTGCTTCCCGATAATTTACAAACTCAAGTAAGTTCGCCATGCAAACCGCACAATAATTCCAAGTACAAAGATCCGCTCATGAGCATGCTTCGTCGCACCATAGGCGCCATGTCGCTCGCCGCGACACTGGCCAGCTTCCCGTCCCATGCAGCGAACGCTGAGGATCGCCCGGTTATTCGTGGAGCCTTCATCGAGTTCCCGCCACTGGCCTACACTACGGACACCGGAGAGGTGGAAGGCACCTTCATTGACCTGTCCGAGGCTGTCGCCGACCGGGCCGGATACCATATCACCTGGCAGGAGCTCCCCATAGAGCGGGTCTACCTGTATCTGGAACACGGCGACATCGATATGTGGCTCGGGTCGGCCGGCGTTCCCGAGCTGGGCCCCTACACCCGGGAAACCGATTTTCATACCGGCAGCATCCGGCTCAACGCCTACTCCCGGGAGGATGCGGCCCGAATTTCCTCCATTGAAGATCTCCAGGGTAAAAGCCTGATCCTGATCCGGGGCTATACCTACTGGCGCCTACTGGACTCTCTGAAGGAAGACCCGGACACCCAGGTCACGATTGCCCCAAGTCACCTCTCTGCCATCCGGATGCTGGCATTCGAACGTGGCGACTACCTTATCAACTTCCAGTCCCCCATGGACGACCTGCTCCAGGACAACCCCCTGCCCGACCTTCAGTATGACAACCTCCTGGATTGGCCCCTGACACTGGTCTTCTCGGAAAAGGCACCGGGCACCGACAGGATGGTCGAGGACCTTAACCGCGCCTGGGATGACATGCAGGAAGATACCGAAATAATCGGGCAGGAATACTGAATAAACGTTCTATATCACCTGGCAGAACACAAAAAACCCCGGCTCGCAGGCCGGGGTTTTGTTCTTCAGGCCGTAGCCTGACAACAAGGCAACCGACGGATCAGTTGCTTGCCACGTTGCGAACACCGCTGCCCGGAGGCGTGCAGGTAAAGGTCACCGAAGTGTCCTCGTCGTTCACCTGGGACAGCAGCTCACTGCGGGACAGGGACGGCGTGGCACGGTCACCCGGCACAAACTTCTCGTTGGCGTTGAACACCCAACGTCTGGTCTGGCCATCAAGTACCGCCGTGGCTACCAGGTCGCACTCAGGACGTGGATCGGTCACCAGGGCCCGCTCAATCAGCAGGTCCAGACGAGCCTGTACGTCCGCTCGGTTGCGGTTGTCCGGGTTCAGGGTCACCTGCTGACCCACGATGGGATTCATTTCCGACGGGAATGCCAGGGCCAGGTCCTGGACCATCAGGCGATTCTCTTCACCCAGCAGGAGGAATACCGGAGCACTCAGGAAGTTGTCGATGGAACCGGATGCCCCCTGGTTGTCGTAACCGAAGCCACGGATCTGGGGACCGGTTTCCGGACGATCGGCACCATTCTTGGTGAACATGCCAACCTTCTGGTACATGTTTCGCAAGTGCGGGATCTTCATGTCCTCGTCAACATCACCACCCTCAATGGACATGGTGCCATCGGTACCGAACATGCCCTGATCCGCATCCAGCACATGGCAACCATTACAGTTGGTCACGAAATCGGAATTGATGGTGTTGTAGACCTCCAGGGCCTCCTGCAATCGTGGACTCAGGCTGTTGTCCAGGGCCGCAACCGGATTGGGCGGATAGGTCAGTTCCAGCGCGAACTCCGCGAAGCTGGTCATTTCCGCATCCGTCAGTTCGGAGGAACGACCCACAAGACCCGGGAAGGCCTCGTTAAACTCCTTGAAGGCGGCCATTTCGAGGCTTTCGCCAGGCGCCCGGTCCTCACCGGTACGGTCGCCCCGCCAGTGCATGGGGCCATTGCCTTTCAGGCCACGCAGACTCTGGGTGGCCATGGGTCCCTTCATGGCGTGGAAGGTCAGGTTGCGGCCAAATGCAGGAACGTTCTCGTTGTACTCGTTGGGATTGTCCTCGGAGGCGATATCCGGGTTACCCAGGTCCCAGGACAGGTGGTCCATGTCCCCGAACACGTGACAACCTGCGCAGGAGGAATCACCCCGACTGGAGGTGTAGGTGGCGTCGTACAGGAACCGGCGACCCTCGACCACTTTCTGCGGTTCCGGATTGTCCATGGTGACATGGGCCAGCTCGCTCATGGTGCCGTCGATATCCACCACTGACACGCCGTTGTCGAAGCGGGTGGTCACGAAGGCACGGCCACGAGCCTCATCCAGTACCACCCCGGTGGCACCGCCACCGCTGACAACCAGCTGGTCGTTGGTATTGGGCTGGAAGCTGTCGTTCTCCAGGGCACCGGTGTCATAGCGTACCAGCTTGCTGGAACCCATGGATGCCATGAACAGGTCCTCGCCATCAGACGACACCGCCATCTGCAACGGAATGGCGACAGCACGCTCCTTCTCGCTGGCGGTTCCGTTGCCAGGTTCGGTGGTATAGTCGATGTGCTTGTTCAGGTGACGCGGCAAGGCATTATTGCCGTCTACCACAGTGATCCGACTTTGCACGAAGTTGCCATTCACGGTGGTGGAGGCCAGGCCAGGGCCTTCGAAACGGGTCAGGTTGTTCGCTTCCTGGTTGGAAACGTACACATTGCCGTTGCTCGGGTTGACCGCCAGGTTAAACAGCGTGGTACCCACGCCACTGGTGCGGGAGGCCACACGGGGCACGGAACCGGTGGTGTCGATCTCGAACACGTCGTAGTCCGGCAGTTCGAGCTTGACCAGATCGTTCCAGGCCTGGGGGGCATCGCCATTGACGGGATCACCGGGTCCCATCCAGTCCTGACCGTCAAACTGCACGATCATGCCGGTACGGGGTTGCTCGGTACCATCCGCGGCAACCTGCGGACCAGGTTTGTCCAGACCGCCATCGGGAATTTCCTCATCCAGGACCGTGGTCCGGTTACCGGAGTTGAATACGGCGGTATACACCGTGGTGCCATCCGGGCTGCGGGCCAGGCCGCGCAGGGTGTCGCCAAACATATTGAGGATGGTGACGGGCTCGCCGCCAAGCTGGAAACCGGGATTACCGGCATCGAACACCCAGACATCAGCACGACCGACACCCGGCGTGGTCAACTCGGGATCGAACGGCACGTTCTGACCACGGTGGGCAGCGGTAATGAAGGCCCACTGGTCGTTATTACCGGCAAAGACGATGTCCCGGGGCTCGTCACCCACCAGCAGCGTATTCCTGATCCGGGCGGTGGTACCGGATACGTCAACGATGCTGACACTGTCGGACAGGTGGTTGACCACCCACAGCTCACCGTCGTTACGCAGGGTCACGGAGACCGGCTCCAGGCCCACCGGAATGGTTTCCACCGGGGTGGGGGAGGCACCGGATACATCGAACACCTGCACGGTGTTGTCCGGCGTATTCACCACGTAGAGGCGGTTGCCGTCAGACGACAGGGCCATGGGGCGCACATGCCCGGATTCGAAGGTGACGAAATCCCCGGCTTCAGGCATGGGCTCATCATCACCGCCGGGGTTGTCCGGATCATCGGGATCGTCCGGGTCATCGGGGTCATCCGGATCGTCCGGATTATCCGATGCATCGCCCTCAAGCAGGATGCTGCCCAGGCCCGCCCGTTCGAAGAAACTGGACGCATTGATGGCGAATTGCAGGTATACCTGGTCCTGACCATCGGCCACATCACTGATATCCACGGTCACCACGCCGGATCCGCTGCTGACGGACTGGATGGACTGGAAGGTGCTGCCGTCGCTGGACACAAAGGCTGTCAGTGACTCACCGCTGTCAAACCCTGAAATGTCCCTGTAGAAGGACAGGGTCAGGTCACTGGCGCCATTGATCGCGATGGGGCCGGAACGGACCCGGGTCTCGGTAGACCCGCCACCACGCATGGACACCTCACCCGCGGTCATATTGTAGACGCGGCCCTGGTCGGTAAAGGCGCCAAGGCCATCCGAGAAATTCTCCTCGAAAAGGACCGCCGCCGGCGCATTGACGGCAGCCATGGCCAGGGCCAGGCCGGACAGATAGTAACGACATGCCGAGGCCCGCCTATTCATAAGCGGTCGCCTGATGTTCTTATTCATTGGAACTCTCCATTGAACTCTCCCTGAAGGCAACCTACTGCTCCCTGGCTACCCTGTTTGCGTTATGCATCGTCCATACTGCATAAGGAGCGGACCGGAGCCGCCCCTGAACTGGAACCCGCAGGATACCCGTGGTCATGACCGCATCATTTGTGCGCAATGATAATTCGGTACCATCTGAGCACTTGGTCACGCCGATATGACCTCACTTCCAGCCAATACCGGGTAGGATATAGGGATGACAGAAAGCCACTGACAGGCGCTGAACATCGTCTCGCGCCCAGGCCCCGTTGTTCAGGGGCTTCTCAGGGAGTTTGGAAAGACTTGCATCCCACGGAGGGAACCCCGTGCAATCTCCGGCCGACCGTGTGCCCACTCACATCTATATCTGGGATAACCGCGTACTTTACGCCGGCCCCAGCCTGGCACCGCGCTACCGCAGCTACGGCAGTGCAGCCCTGCTGGTCGGTGTGGAAAGCAACCTGCGGGTACATCGACAGACCCATGCCGACGAAGCGGTGGATACCCGCTGCTGTCTGGTCAGGCCCGGCCTGCCCATCTGGGTCGAGAGTGACAGCCCATCCGTCATGGTGCTGTTTCTTGATCCGTTCCAGCACGACTTCGCTGCCCTGTCCGGAACCGCGGTCCACAGGACCTGCGATATCCTCTGGTCCCTATCCGGTGAAGATCACCTGGTGTCCCTGGCGCGGCATATCCTGGGAGCATCCCTGTCTCCCCAGGCGGTGCTGGGCACCCTCGTGAAGCTGGGGGTGCCGGACACCAACCGGCTGGACCCGACCGGCGTCGACCCCAGGGTTGTCCGGGCCATCAGCATGATCCGGGGAGGGCGAACCCAGAACATCACCACGGAAGACCTGGCGGCCACGGTCAACCTCTCAGTGCCCCGGGTGATCCAGCTGTTCCGCCAGTACCTTGGCATCTCCGCCGGTCGCTATCGGCAATGGCACCGCATGCACGCCACCACACTGGCCATCGCCAATGGCCAGACCTTCACCCAGGCTGCCGTGGCTTCGGGATTTTCCGACCTGGCCCATTTTTCCAATACTTTTCACAGCATGATGGGCATCATGCCATCCGGACTGCTCAGAACCAGTGAAGGCGTCCGCTTCCATATCGACCCCCAGCTGTTGGCGGAGGGTTTCAGCGCCCTGCCCGGATCGAGCAAGCCCCTGGAAGTTTCCTGAATAGCGCCGTCACCACAATGTGCTAGCTTTGTATCAGGAAGTCCCTGAAAGCGTCCTTAATGCCGTATCAGGCCTTTCCCATGACCATCTGATGATGCTTCCAAGGAGCGTGCTGGATATGCTGAGCCATCTGATTCTGACCGTTGATTATTCCGACAACTGGGAACAGGCCATCAAGCAGTTGCCCCCCTTGCTGGAGCGACTTGGGACCAGGAGGCTGACGCTCACCTATGTGATTGAACCCCACACCCGAAAAGATATTCGGGACAGCGACAGCGCCGTGGAGAGCAAACTGAGGGATCTTGCCAGGCAGTATGCCGAACAGTGGCAGGTGGATACCGACTATGAGGTCCGTCATGGGTTCGTGGCCTCCTGTGTACTGGAGCTGGCCCGCCACCACCAGGCCGATGGTGTTATCTGCTGCAGCACCCATCACTCCGCCGGTCGCGAACTGTTCAGGGGTAATATCACCATGAACCTGGCCCGTATGACGCGGCGTCCCTTACTGATACTGCCGGTTGAGGCACAACCTTCCTCCCCGCATTCACCAGTGTTCCTGGCCACCGACGGTTCCGGGAACGCCCGCCGTTGCGAGGATCTGTTCCGGGGGCTGACAGGCGATGGCCAGGAAGGCCGGGTGGTCTGGGTGCGTCCGGATGACGCCCCTCCGGAGGCCGACGAGGTGGACAGGCTGGTTCACGATATCGCCAACAGCAAGGCCTCGGTCCATGCCAGGATCCTCACCGGGCATCCGTCCCGTGAGCTACTGACGCTGATCAGGGACAGCCAGCCAGCACTGACCCTGATCGGCAAGCGCGGCAGCACGCCCGAGGACCAGTTTCCCCTCGGGCACACCGCAGAAACCGTCGTACGGGAAAGCCGCCACCCGGTGTTGCTGGTCCCCTGACTACTCCTCGAACAGCTTGTCGGTCCTCGCCGCCATGATGAAGTCGTTACGGTGCAGGCCATGGATCTTGTGGGTCCACCAGCGCACCGTCGCCTTGCCAAACTCCAGCAGGATGGCTGGATGATGCCCCTCTTCCTCTGCCAGGTCCGCTACCCGGTTGGTGAAGGCCTGGGCCTGGACGAAATTACGGAAGCGGAACTCCCGGCGTAACTGGTTGACCCCATCCACCTTGATGACTTCCCAATCGGGCACGTCCTTCATCAGGGTATCCTGCTCTTCCGGGGTGACGGTCGGCGCATCAGCCCGGCAGGCTTCACATTGCTCTTTTTCCAGTGCAATCATTTTAGTGTCTCCCTATGTCTGTGCGTTCCGTTCGGTTCATCTTCACCGTAACAGGTCGGCACCACTGTTGAAATCCTCCCGGGTTCATAATACTGTACATTTAAACAGTATCGGATTGAACCATGAATGACCTGCTGAACACCCTGTTCACGGATGCCCGTCTGTGGCACGGACACCACCAGAAGACAACCGCACCCGCTCCGGATCCCACCGGGTTCGATGCCCTGGATGAGCAGCTCGGCGGCCTTGGATGGCCCCGGGGAGCCCTCAGCGAATGCCTGCTGGATGCTCCCGGGATCGGTGAACTGCAACTGGTACTGCCCCTGCTGCGCCAGGTAACCCACCGTAAGCAGGCGGTGTTCTGGATCAATCCCCCCCTGACCCCCTACGCCCCTGCCCTGGCCCGTGAAGATATCGACCTGGATCAGTTGGTGGTGGTGCGGACCGAATCCCACCCGGATCTGCTATGGACCCTGGAAAACTGCCTGCGCTCCACCATCACCGGTCTGGTCCTGGCCTGGCCGGGCACCCTGGCTGCCCGGGACATCCGCCGACTGCAACTGGCTGCCGAAGCCGGCCAGAGCAGTTGCATCCTGTTCCAGTCCCGCCGGGAGGCCCACCAGAGTTCCCCGGCCGCCCTGCGTCTGGAACTGGCACCCGATCCTTCGCTGGCCCTGCGGATCAACATCCTCAAACGCCGGGGAAGCTGGCCCGGCGAGGGCTGCACCCTGCCCCTGCAGGCCCGGGCGGGACAGGCCGACCGGGAGCCCTCCGCCACGGTTATCCACGGGCCCTGGCCTGACGGATCCGCACAGGGGTAAGCCATGACCTGGCTATACCTGCATTTCCGGCACCTGCTGCTGGATCATATAGCCCGCTCCAGGCACGATACCGGGCCACTGGCCGTGCTGTCCCATGGCACCCGGCAGGTGTTGCAGGCCTGTCCCCGGGCCAGGGAGCTGGGCGTCCAGCCGGGTATGGCCCTGAAGACCGCTCTCAACCTGGCTCCGGAACTGGTCATGGTCCACGCCGACGATGCCCGCCAGGGCGAGATATTGGAGCAACAGGCCCACTGGCTGTATCGCTATATGGACCGGATCACCCTGCACCCACCGGACGGCCTGTTGGCGGAGGCCGCCAGCGTGCAGCGACTGTACGGTGACCTGGAAACACTGCGGCAACAACTCCAGCAGGCCCTGGACGAGCGACGGCTGAACGCCACCCTGACCACCGGCACAACCCCCCTGTCGGCCCGCCTGCTGGCCCGGGCCGGGGTCCAATGCTGTACCGGGGAGGCATCGCACATGCTTGATCAGCTCAAGGCACTCCCCCTGGCCCACGCCGGCTTTGATGAACGCACCCTGCAACGCCTGACCCGCCTGGGTCTGACCACCCTGGGCCAGGTCTTCCGGCTGCCGGCCCCGGAACTGGCCCGACGCCTGGCACCGGAAACCCTGGCCTATGTCCAGCGGCTCCAGGGGCAGCGACCGGACCCGCAGACCAGTTGGCAGCCACCCCACCACTTCCAGCAACGGGCTGATTTCGCCCTGCCCGTGGAGAAAGCCCAGGGCCTGCTGTTCGCCCTGCAACGCATGCTGTCGGAACTGGAAAGTGACCTGCAATGGCGCCAGCAGGACGCCGACAGTCTGTTGCTGATACTCCACCATTACCGGCGGGAGCCCAGCCGCCTGCGGGTGCGCACCACCGGCCCCGAGCACCGGGCGGACGCCTTTCTGAGCCTGCTCAGGATTCGGCTGGAGCAGCACCCTTTGCAGGCACCGGTGGAAACCCTGGAACTGAAAGTCACCCGCTTCCTGGACCGCCGGACCGCGCCCCACACGGACCTGCTGGGGGAAGCCACCGATCCCGGCGAAGCCTGGCATACCCTGGTCAGCCGACTGCAGGCCCGCCTGGGGGAACAGGCCCTCAGTCACCTGGCCCCGGCGGCGGATCACCGGCCGGAACGAGCCTGGAGCGCCCGCAGCCTGGCCACCGGGCACCAAGGCTATGGCAGGGCTTCGGCACACCTGCCCCTGCGCCCTCTGTGGCTGTTGCCACACCCCCTCCCCCTGGACACCACACCGGAGGCCTGGCTCAGCAGCCCCGAGCGCATCAGCGGGGGTTGGTGGGATGGCGCCCGGGTGATGCGGGATTATTACATTGCCCGCCTTGCCAGCGGGCAACTGGCCTGGGTCTACCGGGACAACCAGCAAAGCTGGTTCGTCCATGGCTGGTTTGGTTAGGAGCCACCCCATGAACGGTTATGCCGAGTTGCACTGCTTCAGCAATTTCACCTTCCTGACCGGCGCCTCCCACCCCCATGAACTGGCGGAGAAGGCCCTGGAACTGAAGTACCAGGCCCTGGCCATTACCGATACCTGCTCCGTAGCCGGCATTCCCCGGGCCTGGCAGACCCTGGAGGGCAGCCCGGTGGCACTGATCACCGGCAGCTATTTCGAACTGGAACCGGCATTCCCGGCATCACCCACAACCCGGCTGATCCTGCTGGCCCGCACCCTGGTGGGCTATGGGCAGCTCTGCCGGCTGATCACCACCGCCCGGCGCCGGGCTCCGAAAGGCCGCTATCAACTGCTGCCGGAGGACCTGGAAACCCATACCCTGGACCACTGTCTCTGCCTGTGGTTGCCACCGACACCGGAGCAGGGCCGGTTTGGCGAGGCACATCGCACCGGTGAATGGCTGATGGGCCGGTTCCCGGAACAACTCTGGCTGGCGGCCAGTCGCACCCTGGAATCCGGAGAGGACCAGCGCCTGCAGCGTATCCGCGCCCTCTCACAACAGCTCGGGCGCCCCATTGCCGCCACCGGCGAGGTGCACATGCACTGCCGGCAACGCCAGCCCCTGCAGGACGTACTCACCGCCATCCGCCACAACACCAGCCTGGAAGACGCCGGCCATCACCTGTTCCAGAACGGCGAACGCTACCTGCGCCCCCTCCCCGTACTGGAACGCCTGTTCCCGGAGGCCTGGTTGCAGGAGACCCTGACCATTGCCGAACAGTGCACCTTCCGCCCGTCCGAGCTCCATTACCAGTATCCATCGGAACTGATCCCCCCCGGCGAGACCCCGGCCACCTGGCTGCAGGAACTGACCCGCCAGGGTGAACAACGGCGATTCCCGGACGGCACGCCAGCGGATCTCCAGGCACAGATCCACAAGGAACTGGCCCTGATCCACGAGAAGCAGTACGAGCACTACTTCCTGACCATCCAGGACATCGTCAGCTTCGCCCGCAGCCAGGACATCCTCTGCCAGGGCCGGGGATCGGCGGCCAACTCGGCGGTCTGCTACTGCCTGGGCATCACCGAGGTGGATCCCCGTCAGGTGGAGCTGCTGTTCGAACGGTTTATCTCGAAGGACCGTGGTGAGCCCCCGGATATCGATGTGGACTTCGAACACGAGCGACGGGAAGAGGTCATCCAGTACATCTACCGGCGCTATGGGCGGGACCGGGCCGCCCTGGCAGCCACCGTCATTCGTTACCGCCCCCGCAGCGCTATCCGGGATGTGGGCAAGGCCCTGGGTTTTGACCCGGTACAGGTGGAGCAACTGCTCAACGGCATCGACTGGCGGGACCGGGAAACCGACTGGCGCGGCCAAATTCTGGACAAGGGACTGACCCGTCACGAGCGCGTCGCCAACCAGTTCTTTACCCTGGTGAACACCCTGCTGGGCTTCCCCCGCCACCTGTCCCAGCATGTGGGCGGCTTCGTGATCAGTTCGGGCCCCCTGGCGGAACTGGTACCCACGGAAAACGCCGCCATGGAAAACCGCACGGTGATCCAGTGGGACAAGGACGACCTGGAAAGCCTGGGGCTGATGAAGGTGGACGTACTCGCCCTGGGCATGCTGACAGCCATCCGCAAGGCCCTGGCACTCATCCCCGGGGGCGACGGTCAGCCCCTGACCATGCAGGGCATCGAACGGGAAAACAAAGCCACTTACGATATGCTGAAAACCGGCGACAGTATCGGCGTTTTCCAGGTGGAGTCCCGGGCACAGATCAATATGCTGCCCCGCCTGAGACCGGAAAAGTACTACGACCTGGTGATCCAGGTCGCCATTGTCCGTCCCGGCCCCATCCAGGGGGATATGGTGCACCCCTACCTCAAGCGACGGCACGGCCTGGAGAAACCCACCTACCCCAACGCCGAAGTCCGGGCGGTGCTGAAACGAACCCTGGGCGTTCCCATCTTCCAGGAACAGGCTATCAAACTGGCCATGGTGGCCGCCGGCTTTACCGCTGGCGAGGCTGACCAGTTACGCCGGGCCATGGCGGCCTGGAAGTCCCACGGCGACCTGACGCCGTTCCGGGACAAGTTGATCAACGGCATGCGGGCCCGCGGGCACGATGAGGACTTTGCCGAACGGCTGTACCAGCAGATCTGCGGGTTTGGGGGCTATGGCTTCCCGGAGTCCCATTCCGCCAGCTTTGCCCTGCTGGTGTATATCTCCGCCTGGATCAAGTGTCACCACCCGGCGGCCTTCTACTGCGGCCTGCTGAACAGCCAGCCCATGGGCTTCTACTCCCCGTCGCAACTGATCCAGGATGCGCGCCGCCATGATGTCACCGTACTGCCGGCGGATGTGAACCACAGTCACTGGGACTATACCCTTGAGGGCCCTGGACAACACTTGCGTGTTGGCCTGCAACAGATCCGGGGCCTGAATCCGGACAGCGCCGATATCCTGTGCCGTCAGCGACCACCCGGCGGCTACCACAGCATCAGGGAACTCAGGCAGCGCACCGCCCTGCCCCAGCGGGACCTGGAGTTGCTGGCCGGAGCCAATGCACTGGAGGCTATCAGTGGCCATCGCCACCAGAGTTACTGGCAGTTACTGGGACACGAACCCGCCGCGCCCCTGTGGGTTTCCGAGGCCGGTGATGACGGCGACTACCGGACGGAGCAGGATGACATCGACCTCCCGGAGCCATCGGAGGGCCAGAATATCCTGGCGGATTACGCCAGCCAGGGACTCAGCCTGGAACGGCATCCCCTGGCCCTGCTACGGGAACAGGGCGAACTGCGCAACTGCCTGAACTCGCAGCAGTTAAAAACCGCCGAACCCAACCGCCCGGTCCAGGTCGCCGGCCTGGTCACCGGTCGCCAGCGCCCCGGTTCCGCCTCTGGCGTGACCTTTGTGACCCTGGAAGACGAATTCGGCAACATCAATGTGGTGGTCTGGTTAAACACTGCCCGGCAGCAACGCAAACCTCTGCTGACCTCTCGGTTGCTGCATGTGAAGGGCATTGTGGAGCGTGAGGGGGAGATCGTTCATATCATGGCGGGAAAGCTGACGGACCTGAGTCATCTGATTCATACCCTGCCGGTGGCTTCCCGGGATTTTCAGTAGGCTTCTCGTTTGCTTCGACTTCATTAGCCTGCAAATTGGGGAGTATGGCACCCCCTACCACCAGACCAGCCCCCAAAATTCACCAGGCCGGAAAACAAAAAAACCCCGGAAGGCTAAATGCCTACCGGGGTTTTCCAAAGCCAGTGACAGAAGATCAGCTAAGCAGCTTGATCATCACACCGGCAGCAACCGCAGAGCCGATAACGCCGGCCACGTTCGGGCCCATGGCGTGCATCAGCAGGAAGTTCTGCGGGTTGGCCTCAAGACCAACCTTGTTGGAGACCCGCGCCGCCATTGGCACCGCGGATACACCGGCAGAACCGATCAGCGGGTTGATCTTCTCTTTCACCATGGAGTTCATCAGCTTGGCCATCAGAACACCACAGGCAGTACCCACACCGAAGGCGACGATACCCAGCGCCAGGATACCCAGAGTCTGGGCATCCAGGAACTTGTCCGCCATCAGCTTGGAACCCACGGACAGGCCAAGGAAAATGGTGGTGATATTGATCAGCGCGTTCTGGGCGGTGTCACTCAGACGCTCAACCACGCCACACTCACGCATCAGGTTACCAAAGCAGAACATGCCCAGCAGCGGCGCCGCATCCGGCAGGAACAGCACCACGGCGATCAGCACCACCAGCGGGAAAGTGATCTTCTCCCGCTTGCTGACCGGACGTAACTGGCTCATCTTGATGGCCCGCTCTTCCTTGGTCGTCAGCGCCTTCATGATCGGCGGCTGGATCATCGGAACCATCGCCATGTAGGCATAGGCCGACACCGCGATGGCGCCCAGCAGATGCGGAGCCAGTACGCTGGACACGTAGATGGATGTGGGGCCATCCGCGCCACCGATGATACCGATAGCTGCCGCTTCCAGGATGGTGAAATCAAGAACACCCAGCCAGTCGAGCAGCGCCGCACCCAGCACGGTACCGAAGATACCGAACTGGGCAGCCGCGCCCAGCAGCATGGTCTTCGGATTGGCCAGCAGGGGACCGAAGTCGGTCATTGCCCCCACACCCATGAAGATCACCAGCGGCCCGATGGTGCTGCCGATAACCACGGAGTAGAAGTTGTACAACATGCCATTGCCGTAACCGAAATCCTGAGCGATGGAGTTTGCCATCGCCATCTCGGAATAACTGGCCTCCTTAACCGCGACCTTGAAGGCTTCCTTCAGTTCGGGCGTCACCGACTGGCCGGCCTGATAGGCCACATCCAGTGGCGCGGCCAGCGCGGCAAGAATCTCGGCATTACCGCCCTTCAGCGCGAAATGGATGGCATTTTCCGCCGCAGTCAGGGCAAGCCCTGCCTCCGGAATATTCGCCAGGATACCGCCAAACCCGATGGGTACCAGCAGCAACGGCTCAAACCCCTTGCGAATTGCAAGGAACAGAAGAAGAAGGCCAACGGCGATCATGACCACCTGGCCCAACTCTATATTGAACAGACCACTGCCTGTCCACAGCGTTAGTAATTTATCCATGGAATGCTGGCCCTTATGCGATTGTCAGCATTTCGTCATCAGGAGATACGGCGTCACCAACCTTGATGAAAACTTCGCCGATGGTGCCGGCCTTGGGAGCGCGGACCTCGGTTTCCATCTTCATGGCTTCGAGGATGATCAATACATCGCCTTCCTCGACCTGATCCCCCGGAGAAACGTGAACCTTGAAGATGTTGCCGCCGAGAGGCGCCACAACGGGTTCACCTTCCCCTGTGGCCGGTGCCGGTGCAGAACCGGAAGCAGGTGCGGCAGCGCCACCCTTGGCTTCGATCTGGCTCAGCTCACCACCTTCGGAAACACCGACAACGTATTCCTTGCCATTCACGGTAACAGTGTAGGTTTCCGGGCCTTCGGTGGACTTGGCCGGCGCCGATGCCGCAGCCGCGTCTTCCGCGGAGGGTACCGGTTCGAAGGCATCCGGATTGCCACGATTCTCCAGGAACTTCAGGCCGATCTGCGGGAACAGGGCATAAGTCAGGACATCGTCCACTGCCTGGTCCGCCAGCTTGATGTTCTTCTCTTCCGCCAGCTTCTTCAGCTCATCAGTCAGCTTGTCCATTTCCGGCTCGATCAGATCCGCCGGACGGCAGGTGACCGGCTCCTTGCCATCGAGAACACGCTCCTGCAACTCCTTGTTGAAGTCAGAGGGCGCGGCACCGTACTCACCCTTGAGAATGGCGGCCGTTTCCTTGGAGATGGACTTGTAGCGCTCGCCCGTCAGAACGTTCAGTACCGCCTGGGTACCCACGATCTGGGACGTAGGGGTTACCAGCGGGATGAAGCCCAGGTCCTCACGAACCTTGGGAATTTCCGCCAGCACGTCATCGAACTTGTCGGTGGCATTCTGTTCGCGAAGCTGGTTCTCCATGTTGGTCAGCATACCGCCCGGCACCTGGGCAATCAGAATACGGGAATCGGTGCCACGCAGGCTGCCCTCGAACTTCGCATACTTCTTACGCACCTGGCGGAAGTAACTGGCAATTTCCTCAAGCAACTCCAGGTCCAGCCCGGTATCGCGGTCAGTACCTTCCAGGATCGCAACCACGGCCTCGGTGGGCGAGTGACCATAGGTCATGCTCATGGAAGAAATGGCGGTATCCACATTGTCGATACCGGCTTCCGCGGCCTTGATGGCGGTGGCGGTAGACATGCCGGTGGTCGCATGGCACTGCATGTGGATGGGGATATCCAGCTCTTTCTTCAGGCGGCTAACCAGATCAAAGGCCACGTAAGGCTTGAGGATGCCGGCCATGTCCTTGATGGCGATGGAGTCCGCGCCCATATCGGCAACTTCTTTCGCCATATCGACCCACATGTCGATGGTATGCACCGGGCTCGTGGTATAGGCGATGGTACCCTGGGCATGCTTGCCGGTCTTGCGAACGGCCTTGATGGCACGATCCAGGTTACGCGGATCGTTCATGGCATCGAAAATCCGGAACACGTCAACACCATTCTCGGCGGCACGCTCACAGAACCGGTCCACCACGTCGTCCGCGTAATGACGGTAACCCAGCAGGTTCTGGCCGCGCAGCAGCATTTGCTGCTGGGTATTCGGCATGGCTTTCTTCAGTTCGCGGATCCGCTCCCACGGATCCTCGCCCAGGTAGCGGATACAGGAGTCAAAGGTTGCTCCACCCCAGGATTCCAGAGACCAGAAGCCGACCTTGTCGAGCTTCTCGGCAATGGGCAGCATGTCATCAAGACGCATGCGGGTTGCCAGCAGGGATTGATGCGCATCCCGCAGGATAACGTCCGTGATCCCCAATGGTTTCTTGGTGTCAGTCATCGTGTCAGCCTTCTGTTAAAAGGTTCTAGTATTCTGCGCCGGTCACTTCTTGTGGCGTGACCGGTATTGTGCAATCGCTTTCTTTATTGCTTCCGCCGTGTCGGGATCAACCGCAGCGGGTGCAGATGCTTTGGCACGTGGCGCCCTGGCCGGTGTCGCCGGCTCGGGCGGCGCGAATCGGCCAATGATTCTGGACATGATTCCGGTTGCGAATACCAGGATAACCAGGAATACGAACACGAAACCCATGCCTGCGATCATCAGGTCGACCGCCTGTGACATCAGCTCACTCATAACATGTGCTACCTGTGTTGAATGTGATGACTTTCCTCTGACAGCGGTGTCCCAACCCTTACCACAACTGGAACTAAGACCATTGTCGGAGGCAAAATCCTGCGTAATTTACCGTTTTATTCCTGACAGGGCAACTTGGTTATTGGCCGGAAACCCGCATTTTTCCAGCACTTCACATCCTGCAATTGGCATTACCACGTATTACCCCCTCATGGCAAAAAAGGCCTCTTCAGATCGCTTTCAAACCATTCGCACGCGGAATTTTCTGCCCTTGACGCGACCGTCTTCAAGCCGACTTAGCGCCTTTTTTGCGACCGCCGACTCAACGGCCACGAAACTCTGAAACGGATCGATGTGGATCTTGCCGACCACCTTCCCGGGCAGACCTGCCTCCCCTGTCAAGGCTCCCAGGATATCCCCGGGGCGCACCTTGTCCTTTTTGCCGCCAGACAGACAGAGCGTCACATATCGGGGCTTGATCGGTGCCAGGGGCACGGTCAGCAGCTCGTCCACCGACACGGGTTCGATGGTTTCTCCGGTGGACTGCTCCAATTGGGTGATCTTGTGCGCCCTGGCCGGTGTGAAAAAAGTGACGGCCAGCCCTTGCCGACCGGCACGCCCCGTCCGCCCAATGCGATGGGTGTGGGTTTCCGGCGACCGGGCAGGCTCAAGATTCACCACCAGCGGCAGGTCATCGATATCCAGCCCACGGGCCGCCACATCGGTAGCCACCAGAATCGTGCAGCTCTGGTTGGCGAACAGGGTCAGTACCAGGTCCCGCTCTTTCTGCTCCAGATCTCCGTGCAGCGGTCGGGCACTGAAACCGCTTCGGGTCAGTGAGGAGGCCACCGTGTCACAATCCTGTTTGGTGGCACAGAACACCAGACAGCCGGAAGGCTGCTCCCTGGACAGCAACCCCATAAGCGCTTCTGCCTCCTGACCCGGCGACAGTTCGTAGAACCGTTGTTGAAGGGTGGCTGTCGACTCTTCCCCCCCACTGACCGTCACACTGATCGGGTCTCGCTGATACCGGGTACTTAATCGGCGGATCGCCTCCGGCCAGGTGGCCGAGAACAGCAGCGTTTGCCGATCCTCCGGGCAATGAGAGGCAATGGATTCCACGGCTTCCTGGAAGCCCATGTCCAGCATTCGATCCGCTTCATCCAGCACCAGCATGTTCAACCGGTCAAGCGAGAGCGTGCCCTTGCGGAGATGATCCTGCACTCGCCCCGGAGTACCCACCACGATATGGGCACCATGGCTGAGTGAACCTATCTGCGGACCGATTGGCGTGCCGCCACACAGGGTCAGAATCTTGATGTTGTGGTAGGCCCGTGCCAGCTCCCGTAGTGCCTTGGCCACCTGATCGGCCAGTTCACGGGTGGGGCACAACACCAGAGCCTGTACCGCAAACCGTTTGGGATTGAGCCGCTCAACCATTCCGATACCGAAGGCGGCGGTTTTGCCCGATCCGGTGCGGGCCATGGCGATCACGTCCCGCCCTTCCAGCACCACCGGGATGGCCCCCTGTTGTATCGGCGTCGGGGATTCGAAGCCGAGCGTCGTCAGGTTGTCGAGCATGGCGCTGGACAGGCCAGGTATCTGGAATGTAGTCATGGGAGGTCCGGAAAGGAGAATGGAGGTTACGACAAGGGTCGTCAGACGCTTATAATACCGGAAACCGTCGTCAATTCAGAATCGCCCACGGAAACAAGCATGGCATCACTTCAGGAACAATTGCTCAAGGCTGGCCTTGCCGACGAGAAAAAGCTCAAGGCCCATCAGAAAGAAAAGAAGAAACAGCGTAAACAGCAACCCAAGGGCGCTGTCCAGCAGGACGAAACCAAGTTACGGGCTCAGCAGGCCCGGGAGGAAAAAGCCGAACGCGACCGGGAACTGAACCGTCAGCGCAACGAGGAAGCCCGGCGCAAGGCCATCGCCGCCCAGATCCGCCAACTGGTAGACACCAACCGCCTGGACCGCAGCCGCTGCGATACCGACTACCAGTTCGTTCACGGCAAGAAGATCAAGAAGATCCTGGTGGACGACACCATGACCGATCAGCTCTCACGGGGCCGGCTTGCGGTGGTTTTCGTCAATGACAACTATGAAGTGGTTCCGGAGCCGGTGGCCCGCAAGATCATGGAACGGGACGAGGCCGCCGTGGTGGTGCTGCACGAACGCCAGCAGCAGGCGGAGCAGGATGAGGACGACCCTTACGCGGGCTACGAGATTCCGGACGACCTGATGTGGTGATCACCATCCCGAGCCTTCCCTGGCACGGGATGGGGTGATATGTGGTTAGTCGCCGCTGCAGGCGGGCAGGTTGTCACGCCCGACCGATAGCGCGTTGTTGGTGAACTGGCAGCCGTAGTCCGGGTCGGCCACCACCTTCGGGTCCAGTACTTCGTCTCCGCCGGGTTTGGGACCGCCGTTGACCCAGGTCAGCCAGTCAATCGTGGCGGTGGCGATCTCGGTACCCGAAAAGTCACAATGGCTGGGCGCCCGGATGGCGCGCTGCACCAACAGATCACCGTTACCACGCAACTCCGCCCGCTTGCGATAAAGCTGCTGGTGTTTAAACGGCACGTAGAAGTCCCCCAGGGTGTGCATGGTCAACACCGGCACATCGAAATTGCCCTTCACCAGGGGCAGCCAGCGCACCCCATCCGTGCGGATCGGATTGGCCAGCAGGTCGGCGCGTTCCCGGTCAACCTCACGGTTGAAGCGCCACTCGTCCCAGGTGATACGGCGACCATCGGTCCAGCGATAGAAACGCCAGGTATTGTCATAGATATTCCGGGACAGGATGCCATTCAGCGTGCCATCGGATCCGCCAGTGCCCAGCACCGCATACTGCAGACCGCCAACGCGGAAGCCATATTCGAAGATCGGACGCTCACCACCGGTCAGTTCCTCGGCAATGTGGAAGAGTCTGTCGCCGGCTTCACCTTTCGGCTCCCAGGCATTCTCCCCTTCCACCGCAACGAACAGCTCGCCAAGGATCAACGGCAACAGTTCCTGGAACTGGTCCTGGGGATAGTCGCCATAACCTGCCAGCTCCTGGGCCACACGGGTGTAGTCACCCAGCCAGTTGAACTGGTTCTGTTCCGCCTGACATAGCGGCATCGCTCCCTCATACCGGACCGGGTAACGGGCCGTGTACCGGGTTTCCTTTTCCACCGCTACCGCAGCGGTATGGCCTCCCATGGAGCCGCCGGCAATCAGGTACTGTTGCACGGCTCCATAGTCGACCCCCCAGTCCTGCTCCAGGTAATCCGTCACCTCCAGGGCAAGCTTGTTGGTATCCTCCAGTGCGGCGCGCACGTCGTAGTAGTTGGCGGAATAGGATGAGGCTGCCCAGGCATACCCGGCGCCAAGGGCAACATTACGGAAGGGAACGCTGGGAACCACCCGCCTCAGGGTCTCGCCCTCCCCCCCGTAACCACGGGCCCACATGATCAGACCGCCATTCCAGTCCTCGGGAACTTCCACGGTATAGGCGGCCTCCCCCTGGATACCTTCATAGCGCCCCCAATGCCGGTTGGCATTGACAACCGCCTCGGACAACCCGGCGGCCGATGCATCAAAGGACAGGGGATCGGCAACGACAAATTCACGGCTATCGTGGTCACGGACCTGTTCAGGCCATTCCCACCAGATAGCATTGGCTGAGGTGGAAACACCCAGCAGAAGAGCGCTAAGACCCAGGGCGGCCAGCGAGAATCGTTTGTTGTTCAAGGTAACCTCCACTTTCCTTTTGTTGTTATAGATCGGACCAAAGCGCGTCCGACGAATATGCCATTTTGTGAGGCACGTCTAATTAAAGGGGAGGGATGATCGTTCAGCTAATACACCACACTCTTCTTTTAACACTATTTTGCATTTCGAGTATCTTTGGCGGCAGACCAGCAAGCGGATGTTTCAGGAAGGTTGGCCGGAGCCTCCGACGGGATGGGAGGGGTACAGATGCAGGCACCCACCGTGCCCGCACCTGTACCTCAGAGGGCAGTTTGATCAGGAACAGGCCGGGAGGCCCAGAGAATCCCGACCCTGGGTGGTGTCATTGACGGTATGGTCGCAACCGTACTCCGGATCGGCAACCACAGCCGGATCCAGTACCTCGTCACCATCAGGCTTGGCACCACCGTTTACCCAGGTCAGCCAGTCCACCAGCGCGGTCTGGATTTCCGTACCAGTGAAATCACAATGACCGGGCGCCCGGATAGCACGCTGTACCAGCATGTCGTCGGAACCATTTTCAATGGCACCCTCGCGATACAGTTGCTGGTGTCTGAACGGCACGTAGAAGTCACCCAGGGTGTGCATGGTCAGTACCGGAACGTCGAAATCACCCTGTACCAGCGGTATCCACCGGACACCGTCGTCCCGAAGCGGATTTACGCCAGCGTCGGCACTGATCCGTTCGATCTGGTCATTGAAGTTTTCTTCATCCACGGACATGGGATCACTGTCTGTCCAGCGATACCCCCGATCGGTATTGTCATAGATATTCCGGGCCAGGATGCCTGCGACGTCACCGCCGCTGCCGCCGCTTCCAAGCACCGCCCCCTGGAGCGCCGGATTCGGGAAACCGAAGTCATAGAAGATCGGGCGCTCTCCGCCTGTCAGGTTCATGGCAATGGTTTTCAGCCGCTCCCCTGCTTCATTCGGTTGATCCCAGTCCACATTAGCGCCATCTAACTCGAACAGGTTCGCCAACATGCTCGGAAGGTTCTGCTGGAAATCCTCGTAAGGCTCATCGCCATACCCGGACAGCTCCTGAATGACCCGGGGATAATCGCCCAGCCATTGGAACTGGTTCTGCTCCGCCTGACAGAACGGCGCCGCCCCCTGGTAGTCCACCTTATAGGCGGTTCGCTCCATGTTCTCACGATCAACCGCCGCCGCAGCGGTGTGTCCGCCCAGGGAGTACCCGGATATCAGGATCTGCTGAGGATCGTCATAGGCGTTGCCGAAATCCGTCTCGATGTAGTCCATCACTTCCAGGGCCAGCTTATTGGTATCCTCGATGGCCGCACGCACATCGTAGTAGTTGGCGGAATAGGATGAAGCCGCCCAGGCATAACCAGCCGCCAGTACCGTCGCCCGCCAGGCGGCGTCCGGAACGGACACCTCCAGGGTTTCGCCCGTCCCGCGATAGCCGTGGGTGTACATGATCAATCCATGGCCATTCCAGCCGTCGGGAATCTCGGCTGCGTAGACAGCCGGCCCCTGGAGGCCCTCATAGGTGCCGTAGTAGGCCGACGCCGAGGGAGACGCCGAGAACGAGATATCGGTTGCGGGTGCAAACTCGCGGGAGTCATGGGTTCGTGTGACTTCAGAGTCATCATCGCCACCACTGCTGCCGCCGCCGCAGGCCGCCAGCATGGACGTGGTCAACAACGCAGCAGTAATCGCAAACCCAAGTTTGTTTTTGTTCAAGGTAAACCTCCGACTTTTATTGTTGTATCTTGGCCGACAAGATATTCCGCCATGCGGAATATCATTTTGTACAACCAGAGATTATTAGAAGGGAGGAAAGAACGTTCCGCGAACACTTGAGATACACATGTATCTACGCTATGCGTTTTTGGTGTTACTTTTGATGAAAATTTGCATTCCTGTGGCAAACGGAATGTTTGTGCCGCACAACGAAAAACGCCTCAGCCAGAGGGGTGCTCCAGACTGAGGCGTTTCTGTATAAATGGCGCGGCTGGGAGGATTAGGCGGGCCTGCGACCCTTCCCCTTCGGGGCCGTCGTCGCTTGGCTCCGACGTTCCTCCGCACGCTTCGCGTGCTCCGGTCGAACCTCTATCGGTTCAAATCCTCCCAGTAGACAACGAAAAACGCCTCAGCCAGAGGGGTGCTCCAGACTGAGGCGTTTCTGTATAAATGGCGCGGCTGGGAGGATTCGAACCTCCGACCGCCTGGTTCGTAGCCAGGTACTCTATCCAGCTGAGCTACAGCCGCGCATCAAACTTTTAAGCTTTCGATAGCCTGGTTCGTGGCCAGGTGCTTTATCCAGCCGGCCGGCGCTCCGGGGAGCTACAGCCGCGCATCAAACTCTAAACTTTTCGTCGAACCTCTTCCGGTTCGAATCCCATCGAACTCCAAAGCTTGTCGCGCTTTCCGGATTCACGATGAGACTGTGCAATAAGTGGCGCGGCTGGGAGGATTCGAACCTCCGACCGCCTGGTTCGTAGCCAGGTACTCTATCCAGCTGAGCTACAGCCGCGCATCAAACTTCTAAGCTTTCGATCGAATCTTCGACCGCCTGGTTCGTAGCCAGGTGCTTTATCCAGCCGGCCGGCGCTCCGGGGAGCTACAGCCGCGCATCAGATTTAGCTATTCAGCGAGCCTGAGGCCGCCTGGTCGATTGCTATCTCAACCTGTCGCCAGCTTCCCTCCTTTATAGAAGAAAAAATGGCGGAGAGGGAGGGATTCGAACCCTCGGTACGATTGCTCGTACGGTTCCTTAGCAGGGAACTGGTTTCAGCCACTCACCCACCTCTCCGTGACAACGGCGCGTATACTACCATAATTTTTCTGTTTTCATAGGGTTGACACAGAATTTTTCTGGACGCCTGGGCCATCCCCTCAATCCATAACGAAAAAACCGCCACGGCCTGTTGTCATGGCGGTTTTCGGACGATAACAGCCTTTAACCCGGCCGGTTACGTCTCTCAGCGATTGCCGGGCTCGGGGCCTTCAGGGTCGCCTTTTTCGCTTTGGATACGCTGGTAGATTTCTTCACGGTGTACGGCCACTTCTTTCGGCGCGTTCACACCAATACGTACCTGGTTTCCTTTCACACCCAGTACGGTGACTGTTACTTCGTCACCGACCATCAGGGTTTCGCCTACGCGGCGGGTCAAGATCAACATGTCCTTTACTCCCTATTCCAGAGCTACCTGTTCCGACTTGAACAATTAGTTACCAATTTATATTGGGATGCACCTGACCAAAAGTCGCACAATCCCTTACAGGCAATAGTGTGACGACTTAAAGACGGGTTTGGTTCCCTTTCTTATAGCGAGACCCTGGCGGACCGACCTGTTTATCCGCCTTTTTCAGGCCTCTGTCCCGGCTGATTGCAGATCAAACGCGCTATGAAGCGCCCTCACTGCCAGCTCAAGATACTTCTCGTCGATCACCACCGACACCTTGATTTCAGAGGTGGAGATCATACGGATATTGATACCTTCGTTGGACAGCGCCTCGAACATGCGGGTCGCTACCCCGGCGTGTGAGCGCATGCCCACGCCCACGATGCTGACCTTGGCAATCCTGTCGTCGCCGTTCACTTCCCGGGCACCCAGTTCCCTGGCCAGTTTCTCCAGGATCTCACGGGTGCGACGGTAATCGTTGCGGTGAACGGTGAACGTGAAGTCGGTGTGGTTATCGGCCCCCACGTTCTGGACGATCATGTCCACTTCTATGTTCGCATCGCTGACCGGCTTGAGAATACGAAGCGCGATGCCCGGCGTATCAGGCACTCCCGCCATGGTCAGTTTGGCTTCATCTCGGTTAAATGCAATTCCTGAAACAACCGGTTGTTCCATGGCGCTGTCATCCTCAAAGGTAATCAGGGTGCCTTCGCCCTCCTGGAAGGAAGATAGCACCCGTAACGGAACATTGTACTTGCCGGCAAATTCCACGGCCCGGATCTGCAATACCTTGGAGCCAAGGCTCGCCATTTCAAGCATTTCCTCGAAGGTAATGCGATCCAGGCGACGGGCGGAATCCACCACCCTCGGATCCGTTGTGTAGACACCATCCACATCGGTGTAGATCTGGCATTCGTCCGCCTTCAGCGCCGCCGCCAGGGCCACCGCGGTGGTATCCGAACCACCCCGCCCCAGGGTGGTAATATTGCCCTGCTCATCGACCCCCTGGAAACCGGCCACAACCACGACACGCCCCTTGTCCAGATCGCCGCGCATATTGCGCTCGTCGATGTCCTGGATGCGCGCCTTGGTGTGGGCGCTGTCCGTGAGGATCCGCACCTGGGACCCGGTGTAGGATCGGGCATCACACCCCTGCTTCTGCAGGGCCATGGACAGCAGCGCAATAGTAACCTGCTCTCCGGTGGACACCAGCACGTCCATCTCGCGGGGCGTGGGCTCCTCCATGATGTCATTGGCCAGGGCGATCAGGCGGTTGGTCTCGCCGCTCATGGCGGACACCACCACGACAATGTCGTGCCCCTGGTTACGGAACCGGCAGACCTTCTCCGCAACCGCCTCAATCCGTTCGACGGAGCCGACGGATGTACCTCCGAATTTCTGAACCAGAAGAGCCATGTCCTTCCCTAATATCCGGTCAGGGATACCAAGCAGCCCGACCCGGCTACCACCGGAATCGGGCCGCCCCAACGGCCAGACACTAGTGTCCCGCCACCCAAAAAACCGCGGAATTATACACTCGCTTAAAAGCGGAATAACAGTCGCGGAGAAGCGATTTCACATTTGGCTTCAGCCAGCGTTTTCCTCAACCCAGCCAGCAACACTCTCAAGGGCAGCGGGTAGCGCATCAGGGTTGTTGCCGCCACCCTGGGCCATATCGGGACGACCGCCCCCCTTTCCGTCCACCTGGCCGGCCAGGTGTTTCATCAGGTCACCGGCCTTGATGCGGGAGGTGGCGGACTTGGTGACACCGGCTACCAGGGTGATCTTGCCATCCTCCACACTGGCCAGCACCACCACGCCCTCACCCAGCTTGTTCTTGAGCTGGTCGGCGGTCTCCATCAGTGACTTGCGGTCGGCCCCGTCGAGCTGGGCGGCCACCACCTTCAGGCCCTTGACGTCCACCGCCGAGCCCGCCAGATCGGCACCGGCGGAACTGGCCAGTTTGCCCTTCAGCTGTTCCACTTCCTTTTCCAGCTGCCGGCCGCGGTCAATTACCGCCTGGACCTTTTCCACCACGGTCTCACGGCTGCCCCGGACCAGCTTGCCGATCCGGTTGAGGGTGTCTTCGGTCTCGGTTATCCAGCGCAGGGCGCCAAAACCGGTCACCGCCTCGATACGCCGTACGCCGGCGGAGATACCGCTTTCGGAGGTAATGCGGAACAGGCCAATATCGCCGGTGCGGGCAACATGGGTGCCACCGCACAGCTCAATGGAGTAGTCGTCGGACCCCATGCTCAGTACCCGCACGGTGTCGCCATACTTCTCGTCGAACAGCGCGATGGCGCCCTTCTCCCTAGCGCTCTCCATGTCCATCAGGTCGGTCTGGACAGGGGTATTGGCCAGGATCTGCTCATTGACCTGGCGCTCGATCTCACGCAGCTGCTCCTCCGTGACCGGCTCGAAGTGGGAAAAGTCGAAACGCAGCTTGTCCGGATCCACCAGCGACCCCTTCTGGCTCACGTGCTCACCCAGCACATTGCGCAGGGCGGCGTTCATCAGGTGAGTGGCGGAGTGGTTCTTCTTGGTGTCCTCGCGGCGCTTGTGATCAATGCGGGCATCCACCTCCTGCCCGGCGGTGAAGTCACCCTCCACCACGGTGCCGATGTGCAGGTGGTTGTCGCCTTCCTTGCGGGTATCGTTGACCTGGAAGCGGCCACCACTCCAGGTCAGCAGGCCGGTGTCCCCCACCTGCCCGCCGGATTCGGCGTAGAAGGGTGTGCGCTCCAGCACGATCACCGCCTCGTCGCCGGCCTCGGCCGGTTTTTCCTCGCCACCCACCAGCACGGTGCGGATGATCTCGTGGCCGTCGATACGCTCGTAGCCGGTAAACTCGGTCTTGCCTTCCAGCTTGATGCCGGCGGTGTTGTAGTCGATGCCGAACTTGCTGGCGGCGCGGGCCCGTTCCCGCTGCTGTTCCATGGCCTTCTCGTAGCCCTCATAGTCCAGCGTCAGGCCCCGCTCGCGGGCAATGTCGTTGGTCAGGTCCACCGGGAAGCCATAGGTGTCGTACAGGGTGAAGATGGTCTCACCGGGGATCTCGCTGCCCTTCAGGTCGGCAATATCCTGCTCCAGAAGACGCAGGCCCTTGTCCAGGGTCTTGGCAAACTGCTCCTCTTCCTGCAGCAGCACCTTTTCAATCTGTTTCTGGCTGCTGCGCAGTTGCGGGTAGGCATCGCCCATCAGGCCCACGAGCGCAGCCGCCAGTTTGTGGAAGAAAGCCTCCCTGGCGCCCAGCTTGTTGCCGTGGCGGGCCGCGCGGCGGATGATGCGGCGCAGCACGAAGCCCCGGCCTTCGTTGGACGGCATGACACCATCGGCAATCAGGAAGGCACAGGAGCGGATGTGGTCCGCCACCACCCGCAGGGAGGCTTCGGTGGTGTCGACGCCACCCAGCACATCAGAGGCCGCCTTCAGCAGGTCCTGGAACAGGTCGATCTCATAGTTGCTGTGGACGCCCTGCAGTACCGCGGTGATGCGCTCCAGGCCCATGCCGGTATCCACCGAGGGCTTGGGCAGCGGCAGCATGTCGCCGTTTGCCTGGCGGTTGTACTGCATGAACACCACGTTCCAGATCTCGATATAGCGGTCGCCGTCTTCCTCCGGACTGCCGGGAGGGCCACCGGCCACATCCGGGCCATGGTCGTAGAAGATCTCGGTGCAGGGACCACAGGGGCCGGTATCGCCCATCTGCCAGAAGTTGTCGGAGGCGTAGCGGGCGCCCTTGTTGTCGCCGATACGCACGATGCGGTCCGCCGGAACGCCGATTTCCCGATTCCAGATATCGTAGGCTTCCTCGTCTTCCGCATAGACGGTGACCCACAGTTTTTCCTGGGGCAGTTTCAGCCACTGCTCACCGGTCAGGAAGGTCCAGGCAAAGTTGATGGCCTCACGCTTGAAGTAGTCGCCGAAACTGAAGTTGCCCAACATCTCAAAGAAGGTATGGTGCCGGGCGGTGTACCCCACGTTCTCCAGGTCATTGTGCTTGCCACCGGCCCGCACACACTTCTGGGAGGTGGTGGCACGAACGTAATCCCGCTCCTCGCGACCCAGGAAGACGTCCTTGAACTGATTCATGCCCGCATTGGTAAACAGCAGGGTGGGATCATCCTGTGGCACCAGCGAACTGCTCGGAACGATGGTATGCCCCTGCTGTTCAAAATACTTGAGAAACGCCTGACGCAACTCTGCGGTTTTCATAGACCTTTGATACCTTTCCAGAAACCCGGCGGAATACCCGCCAGGGCCGCGTTTAATAAGGAATAATTACATGCGTGTGCAAATCCGCTACTCTAGCACACGCCGAAATCAGGAAAAACGTGAAACCACCCAGGAGCCCCAATGCCCCGACGCTTCCACGACGCCGAGGAACTGCTTCCCCCCGCCACCGCGCTCAAGCGTGCTCTGGCCATTGTCTACGACGGCCTGATCTGCATTGCCGTGCTGCTACTCGCCACCTGGGCCTACCTGATGATCGCCGGCTGGATCACCGGCTGGGACCGGTACGAGCAGATGGCGGAAGCCGGCGAGCTCTCGGGTGGCCCGGGCCTCACTTTTGTACTGTTCCTGGTACTTTACCTGTTCTTTGCCTATTTCTGGACACGCATCGGCCAGACCCTCGGCATGCAGGTCTGGCGCATCCGTATCGAGAACCTTGATGGCACCTCGGTGAGCTGGACCCAGGCACTGTTGCGCTATGGTACGGCGGCCGCCGCCACCTTTCTCGCCATGCTGGCCGGCCACTACATCGGAACGGTCACGCTTTTGCTGACCATCCCGTTGCTGGTGTCACTGTTCTACCCCATCAACGGGCTGTCATTGACGGACCGGACCTCCAACAGTGTCGTGGTTGCCCTGGCGAAGGAAAAGAAGGCCGGCGGCAAGGCCTGATCAGCCCGCCCGGCGCATAAGCCAGGCGCCGATCAGGCCGTTGATCACGATCGGAATCAGGATGGCGAGGATCGGGTTGAACCCGAACACCAGACTCATGGGCCCCAGCAGATCCTGCATGTACTTGAACAGCAGTCCGACGATCAGCCCGGTAAACACCCGGAAGCCCATGGTGACCGACCGCAGCGGGCCAAAGATGAACGAGATGGCCACGATAACCATCACGGCCGTGCCCACCGGCATCAGTACCTTCTTCCAGAATGCCAGCCAGTACTGGCCGGACGTCAGGCCCTGCTGATCCAGGTAACGGGCGTAAGTAAACAGACCACCCAGGGGCAGGTTCTCGGGCTTGACCACCAGCACACTGAGCACCTCCGGCGTCAGCCCGCTGTCCCACCGTTCCTGGTCAACCCTTTCCTGCCGGGTACCGTCCCGGGACAGGAAGGTCCTGCGCACATCCTGTAGCAGCCAGTGATCGCCCCGGTAGGTCGCCGATGCCGCGTAGCTGGCCGTCACCAGCCAACGGTCGTCATTAAACCGGAACAGGGCAACGCCATGCAGGTCACCGTCCGGCTGCACCGCGTTGAGATGGATAAAGGTATCCCCTTCCCGGTGCCAGACACCACTGGCATCGGCGATATTGCCGGAGCCGCCCCGGGCCACCGCCTTCTGGCTCTGGGCCATCCGTTCGGCCGGGGGTGCCACGTATTCGCCGATCACCACGCCGATCAGCACAATGACCAGCGCCGGCTTCATGGCGGACCAGACGATACGGCGAATGGAAACGCCGGCCGCGCGGATCACCGTCAGCTCGGAGGAACTGGCCATGGCCCCCAGACCCACCAGGCAGCCCATGAACGCCCCCAGGGGCAGGTAGTCATAGATTCGCCGGGGCAGCGTCAGCAGCATGTACAGGACCGCCTCCATGGCCTGGTAGTCGTTGCGGGTGTCGTCCAGCTCCGCGATGTAGCCGAACACCAGGTCCAGGGACAGCACCACCAGCATGACCAGGAACATGGCGCCGCCAACATTTCCCATGATGTACCGGTCAAGCCTGCGCACGGGCACCTCCCTCGCGCTCAAGCCGCCGTCGATGGAGCCAGGCGGGGCCGAACTGCAGCCACAGCCCCAGAGCCAGGAACAGCAGATGCACCCAGGCCATGCCGATCCATTCAGGTACCTTGCCGGACGCCAGGGCATCACGGGCCACGATGAGCAGCCCCAAGTAGAGGATGTAGATCATCATCGCCGGTAACAGGTGGAAAAAGCGCCCCTGCCTCGGATTTACCCGGCTCAGGCGCACGGCAAGCAGGGTCACCACCGGAACAATCAGCGGCAGCGAAAAACGCCAGTGCAACAGTGCCCGCAGTTCCGGGTCATCCGATTCCATCAGTTGCGCGGTACTCATGCCCTCTTCATCCTCGCCACCCCGGGCATCCTGCTCGGCGACCTTGAGACCATAGGCCTGGAATTCGGTGATGGCGTAGTCCAGCTCGCCGGGCAGCCCCTGGAAACGCGCCCCGTCCTGCAGCACCAGGAAGCGGCTTCCGGTGTCCTCGTCCACGAACTGGGAGCCCTCCTCGGCCACCACCAGGCTCAACTGCTGGTCGGCCTCCGAATACTCCGCGATAAACACGCCCTGGAGCTTGCGCTTGTCATCACTGAGGGCCTCGGTGTAAGTCACCCGCCCCCCGGAATCCAGGGCCTGGAACCGCCCCGGGGCCAGCATCTCGAACTCCGTCACCTGACTCTGCTCGTGGAAGATCCGCTCCACGTTCTTCATGCCCCAGGGGGTAACCCACAGGCTCATGGCCCCCACCACCAGCATCACCACCAGCGCCGCGATCAGGGTATGACCCAGGACCTGGCGATCACTGACACCACAGGCGAACAGCACGGTCATCTCGCTTTCCAGGTACATGCGGCCATAGGCGAGCAGGATGCCGATAAAGAACCCCAGGGGCAGGATCAGTTCGAGGAAACCGGGAAACCGGTAGGCCATGATGGCAAACAGCACATCCCCGGCCAGCTCGCCGGCGGCTGCCTCGGCCAGGTACTTGATAAACCGGCCACTCATGAACACCAGCAGCAGCACACCGGAGACGGCGAGCATGGTGATCAGGGTCTGTCGGGTCAGATAGCGGAAGATGATGCTCAACAATGGCCTCGCAAAGGGCAGTCACCGGCATAAAGGGAATGCGGGCTATTCTATGGAACCTGCCCGCCAAATGACAGGGGCGCCCCGGAATAACTCCCAGGGTATAAACCATAGCCGCAACACCGCAAAGTGCTTGATAAATCGGGAACAGACCCCGATGCTATAGGGATCATTCTGACACCTTGCCGACAACCTTCAGGAGTCGCCATGAATTTCACGCTCAGCAGCAAAGCCATCAGCAGTGCCAAAACCGATTGCCTGGTCGTCGCCGTTCCCGAGAAAGGCGAATGGCCCGCGTCCACCACCCAGGCCGACGAGGCCATGGGCGGCCAGCTCAAGGCCCTGCACAAGAGTGGTGACATTACCGGCAAGACCGCCAGTACCCTGCTGATCCCCACCGCAGACACGCCCTGGAGCCGTGTGCTGGTAGTGGGCAGCGGCAGCAACGCGGGTCGCAAGCCGGCGGACTACCGCAAGGCCCTGGTCGCCATGGCGGGCTCGCTCAAGGACGGCGCCGCCAAGAACGCGGTTGTCGCCCTGGCCGACACCCCACTTATCGGCGAGGACGCCACCACCTCCGAGGCCGCGAAGCTCAACCTGATTGGCCGCACCCTGGAGGAGCAGTTCTACACTTTCTTCGATTTCAAGAGTGAGAAGCCACCCAAGCGCAACCTCACCAAGGTGACCGTGCTGGCCTCCGGTGCCGGCAAGGCCTTGAAGGACGCCTTCAACCTGGGCCTGGCCACCGGCCGCGGCATGAACTTCACCCGTGACCTGGGCAATACCCCGGCCAACGTCTGTCACCCGAGCTGGCTGGCCGACCGGGCAAAGGATCTGGCCAAGGAAAACGAGGTCATCAAAACCGAGATTCTCGACGAAAAGCAGATGAAGAAGCTGGGTATGAACAGCCTGCTGTCCGTATCCGCCGGCAGCGCCCAGCCCGCCCGCCTGATTGTCATGGAATACCGGGGCGGCAAGGCCAAGGACAAACCCTATGTGCTGGTCGGCAAGGGCATCACCTTTGATACCGGCGGTATCAGCCTGAAGCCCGGCGAAGGCATGGACGAAATGAAGTACGACATGGGCGGCGCCGCCGCAGTGTTCGGCACCATGAAGACCATTGCCGAGACCAGACCAAAGATCAACGTGGTGGCCGTGGTGGCCGCCGCCGAGAACATGCCCAGCGGCACCGCCACCCGCCCCGGCGATATCGTCACCTCCATGTCCGGGCAGACCATCGAGATCCTGAACACCGACGCCGAGGGCCGGCTGGTGCTGTGTGATGCTCTCACCTACGTCAAGAAGTACGATCCGGAAGTGGTGGTGGATATGGCCACCCTCACCGGCGCCTGCATCATTGCCCTGGGCAGTCATGCCACCGGCCTGCTGGCCAACAACGACGCCCTGGCGGACGACCTGCTGGCCGCTGGTGAACGCTCCGGCGACCGGGCCTGGCGCCTGCCCCTGTGGGACGAATACCAGAGCCAGCTGGACAGCAATTTCGCCGATATGCAGAACATCGGCGGCCGACCTGCCGGCACCATCACTGCCGGCTGCTTCCTGTCCCGGTTCGCCAGGGACTATCGCTGGGCGCACCTGGACATCGCCGGTACCGCCTGGCTCTCCGGTAAGGCCAAAGGCTCCACCGGTCGCCCCGTACCGCTGCTGGTCGACTACCTGATGTCCAATGCCGGAAAGTAACACCCCGTCCGGAACCGGCGGCAACGGGAACCGATCGTACTGGTTCCATATCCTTGCCGGTGCCAGCCCGGCGGACCGCAACCTCCATGCGGTCCGCCTGGTGGACAAGGCCTGGCAGCAGGGAGACCGGGTCTGCATCGCCTGCGATCAGTACAGCCACGCCGAGGAGCTGGACGACCTGTTGTGGAACTTCGCACCGGATGCCTTCATCCCCCACAGCATTGTGCCCGACGCCACCACCCGCTGCCCTGACCCGGTGGGCATCCTGCTATGCGAGCCAGCGGCGGATGACTGGGACACAGTCGTTATCCTGTCCGCCAAGCTGCCGGCGGACGCCGATCGCTTCCGGCGGCTGGCCCTGGTGGCCCACAACGACCCGCAAACGCTGAGTACCGCACGCTCCCAGTTCAAGCAGTTAAGGGCATTGGGTATTGAGCCCAGGGTTCATGATCAGAGAAAGCGATAAGCGCCCGGCAGCGCACTCCAAACCTTTCGCAGCCCGCCAAAAACATCGGCCTGCATCGACTGCCGCCCATTCGCCGCAACACCAGTGACCATGTATAATCGGCCTTTCATTTTAGTCCCTTGCGAACCAACCAAAACGGTCACCAGAAGACACCCATGGAAAAAACCTACCAGCCAGAAAACATCGAGCGCCAGTGGTACAAAAACTGGGAATCCAAAGGGTATTTCCGCCCCAGCGGTGAAGGTCAGTCCTACAGTATCGCCATCCCGCCGCCCAATGTGACCGGCAGCCTGCACATGGGCCACGCCTTCCAGCACACCATCATGGACACCCTCACCCGCTACCGCCGCATGCAGGGCCGCAACGCCCTGTGGACCGTGGGCACCGACCACGCCGGTATCGCCACCCAGATGGTGGTGGAGCGCAAGCTGGCCAGCGAGGAAGACAAGACCCGCCACGACCTGGGGCGTGAGGCGTTCATCAAGCGTATCTGGGACTGGAAGGAACAGTCCGGCGGCACCATTACCGGCCAGATGCGCCGGCTGGGCACCTCGGTGGACTGGGACCATGAACGGTTCACCATGGACGATGGCTTCTACAAAGCCGTGCAGGAAGTGTTTATCCGCCTGTTCGACGAAGGCCTGGTGTACCGGGGCAAGCGGCTGGTGAACTGGGACCCGAAACTGCACACCGCCATCTCCGACCTGGAGGTGGAGAACAAGGAAGAGAAAGGGTATTTCTGGCACCTGCGCTATCCGCTGGCGGACGGCGCGAAAACCGAGGACGGCCTGGACTACCTGGTGGTCGGCACCACGCGGCCGGAAACCATGCTGGGGGACACCGCCGTGGCGGTACACCCGGACGACGAGCGCTTCCAGCACCTGATCGGCAAGCACGTGATGCTGCCGCTGGTAAACCGCCGCATTCCGATTGTCGCCGACCACCACGCCGACCCGGAGAAAGGCTCCGGCTGCGTGAAGATCACGCCGGCCCATGACTTCAACGACTACCAGGTGGGCAAGCGCAATGGTCTGCCCATGATCAACGTCATGACCCCGGATGCCAGCATCCGTGCCGAGGCGGAGATCTTCAATGCCGACGGCACCGAGAATACCGATCTCGACGGCACCATGCCGGAGGCCTATGCCGGCCAGACCCGCGAGGAGGCCCGCAAGCGGATCGTCGCCGACCTGGACGCCGCCGGCCTGCTCGAGGACACCCAGGACCACTTCCTGAGTGTGCCCCGGGGCGACCGCTCCGGGCTGATCATCGAACCCATGCTGACCGACCAGTGGTTCGTGGATGCCAAGACCCTGGCCAAGCCCGCCATCGAGGCGGTGGAGGACGGCCGCATCCAGTTCGTACCCAAGCAGTATGAGAACATGTACTTTGCCTGGATGCGGGATATCCAGGAGTGGTGCATCTCCCGCCAGCTCTGGTGGGGCCACCGGATCCCCGCATGGTATGACGCCGAGGGCAACATCTATGTGGGCCGGGACGAGGCCGATGTGCGTCAGAAATACAGCCTGGCTGACGACCTCGCGCTGAATCAGGACGAAGACGTACTGGACACCTGGTTCAGCTCCGCCCTGTGGACCTTCGGCACCCTGGGCTGGCCGGAAATTACCGAACGCCTGAAGACCTTCCACCCCACCGATGTGCTGGTCACCGGCTTCGACATCATCTTCTTCTGGGTGGCCCGCATGATCATGATGACCATGCACTTCATGAAGAATGAAGACGGCACCCCGCAGGTACCCTTCCACACCGTCTATGTCACCGGCCTGATCCGGGACGAGCATGGCGACAAGATGTCCAAGTCCAAGGGCAACGTTATCGACCCGCTGGACATGATCGACGGCATCGGCCTGGACGACCTGCTGGACAAGCGCACCGGCAACCTGATGCAGCCCAGGCTGGCGGAGAAGATCGCCAAGCGCACGAAGAAAGAGTTCCCGGAAGGCATCAGCGCCCACGGCACCGACGCCCTGCGCTTTACCCTTGCAGCCATGGCCACCACCGGCCGGGACATCAACTGGGATATGAAGCGCCTGGAAGGCTACCGCAACTTCTGCAACAAGCTGTGGAACGCCGCCCGTTACGTGCTGATGAACACCGAGGGCGAGGACTGCGGCGTCAACGGCGAACCCGTGGAACTGTCCCTGGCGGACCGCTGGATCATCAGCGAACTGCAATACTGCGAAGGCGAGGTGATCCGTCACCTGGATCAGTACCGGTTCGACCTGGCGGCCCACGCCCTCTACGAGTTTATCTGGAACGAATACTGTGACTGGTATCTGGAGCTGTCCAAGCCGGTCCTGAACGATGAAAACGCCAGCGCCGAAGCCAAGCGCGGCACCCGCCGCACCCTGGTTCGGGTGCTGGAGGCCGTTCTGCGGCTGGCCCACCCGATAATGCCCTTCATCACCGAGGAAATCTGGCAGCGCATCGCGCCCCTGGCCGGCAAGACCGGTGACAGCGTCATGCTGCAGCCCTTCCCGCAGCCGGACGACAGCAAGCGCGACCCCGAGGTGGCCGGCGATATCGAATGGCTCAAGGGCGTGATCGTCGCCGTGCGCAACATTCGCGGTGAGATGAACATCTCCCCGGCGAAGCAGATCCCTGTGCTGCTCAAGGGGACCAGTGCCGACGACCAGCGCCGCATGGACGACTATCGCCAGTTCCTGATTTCACTGGCCAAGCTGGAAAAGCTGGAATGGCTCGGGGACGGCAAGGCCCCCATGTCCGCGACCCAACTGGTCGGTGACATGGAAGTACTGGTGCCCATGGCCGGCCTGATTGACAAGGAGGCGGAACTCAAGCGCCTGGACAAAGAGCTGGAACGCCTGCAGAAGGAGATCGGGCGCCTGGAGGGCAAGCTGAACAACGAAAAGTTCACGGCCAAGGCCCCGCCCGAAGTGGTAGAGAAAGAGAAAGACAAGCTCCGCGACGCCCAGGGCAGCCAGAAGCGCCTGAGTGACCAGCGGTCCGACATAGAGGCCATGTAAGTGCCCTCCCCGCGGACGTCCAGCAATCCCTCCCAGTCCGGTGTCGAGGATGAGAGCATCGCCATCCTCGGCGCCGGTGCACTGGGAGGGCTGTGGGCCGCTTACCTGCCACCTGCGAGCACCGGATTCGTTCCCCGCAACGCGTCTGCGCTGTCCTCGTTCAGGCTTAACTACCACTTCCAGGACGCCGAAGGGCGTGAACACGCCATCGTTCGTCGCTGGCTGACCGACCTGTCCGCCACCACCCTGCTGCTGGTGACCACCAAGGCGGGCGATACCCTCGCGGCACTGACGGACATCGTCAACCGCCTGCCCGAATCCTGTCCGATCGTGCTGTTCCAGAATGGCCTTGGCAGCCAGCAGGCCGTGGCCCAACGCTGGCCCCATCGCCCGGTGCTGGCCGCCAGCACCACGGAAGCGGCCAATCGCCCCACACCGGACCGGGTGGTTCACGCCGCCCGGGGGCATACCTGGGTTGGCGCCCTGACAGACCAGGCCGCCGGCCTCACCCCGGGAGTCATCCGACAGCTATCCCGGTCTGGCCTGGAAGTGCGGGGGGAAAGCCGCATCCTGGAACGGCTCTGGGGCAAGCTCGCCGTAAACGCCGGCATCAATCCCTTTACCGCCATCCTCGACTGCCGTAATGGCGATATACTGGACTCACCGTTGTTTCTGGACCATATCGACGGGCTCTGCCAGGAACTCGCCAACCTGATAACCGCCGAGGGCCTGCCAGCCCATACTCCCAGGGAACTGCGGGATGATATCGAACGGGTTGCCAGGAACACGGCCGCCAACACATCCTCCATGCGGGGCGATTTCCAGAGCGGTCGCGCCACCGAGATCGACTATATCAACGGTTACGTGGCAAACCGCTCCCGGGAGCTGGGCCTGAATGCACCGGTGAACCAGATGCTGACCGACCGGGTAAAAGCGTTAGTGTCGTAAATCACCAGACCCCCCCCCAATCCAGAACGGAGTTCCCGACATGGGTAACCGACTGTCGAAGATCTACACCCGCACCGGCGATGATGGTTCCACCGGCCTGGCGGACGGTAACCGGATTGCCAAGAACGCCCAGCGGGTCGAGGCCATGGGCACCGCCGACGAACTCAACTGCCATATCGGCCTGTTGATCGAACAACTGGCACCCGACGGGGAGATGGTCGGAACCATGCGCCGTATCCAGCACCACCTGTTCGACCTGGGCGGAGAGTTTGCCATTCCCGGCAGCGAGGTGATCGGCGAACAGCATATCCGCTGGCTGGAGGACACCCTGGATCATTACAACACCGACCTGCCGCCCCTGAAGAACTTTATCCTGCCCGGGGGATCGGTGGCCGCCGCCCAGTGCCACCTGGCCCGTGCCGTCTGCCGTCGTGCCGAGCGGGTCGTGGTGGCCCTCGGGCACGAGGACTCCATCAACCCGGACGCCCGCCACTACCTCAACCGATTATCAGACCTGCTGTTCGTTGTGGCCAGGGTACTGGCAAGACGGGATGGCGGCGAGGAAGTGCTCTGGGAGCAACACCGCTCCCGCATCTGATCAGCCAGCCAGCAACCGGCGGAAATAGTTCCAGTCGAAGGCCGGGCCGGGGTCCGTCTTACGGCCCGGGGCGATATCACTATGGCCGGTTATCCGGTCTTCGGTAATCGCCGGCCAGCCCGCCATGATCTGCCGGGTTACCTCCACCAGGGTCCGGTACTGCTTTTTCGTGTAGGGGATATGGTCCGCCCCCTCCAGCTCAATACCAATGGAATAGTCGTTACATTCCTCCCGACCGCAGAACGCCGACCGCCCGGCATGCCAGGCCCGGCTCCGCAGGCTGACAAACTGCAGCACTTCCCCGTCCCGGCGAATCAGCAGGTGCGACGACACCTTCATTTCGCCGATTTCCCGGAAATAGGGGTGGGCGGATGTATCCAGACGGTTGCGGAAGAAGTCCTCGATATAGGGGCCACCAAACTGTTCCGGCGGCAGGCTGATGTTGTGGACCACCAGCAGCGAGATATCGTCCTCGTCCGGGCGGGGACCGAAGTTGGGTGAGGGGCACCAGCGGGCGGACGGCAGACGACCGGACGTTCGCAGTTCAGAGGCAAGGTAGGAGAATTCGGGATCGGACACGGCTTTCCTGCTAGTTGGCAAATGTCAGATCCCGAATTGAATCATAAAGCCCCGGCCAGGGCGAGGAGTCCGCGCGGACGTTATCCGGCAGACTCCCGGGATGGGTTCCCTCAGTCCCGACGGTTGTGACGCAGGTTGTCGATAATGGACTCCAGCGCCCGGTCGAAGATCAGGCCGTCATCCAGCATGGTGATGCTGCCCGTGGAAAGAGCCATGGCAAGCTCATCCTGCAGGTATTCCGCCACCTTGGCGCCATTGCGGTTAACGAAGATGTACTTGCCGGTAGCGCGGATGATTGCCGCCAGCTTGCAACGCAGGCGGCCATTGTCCCGGGGCATCTCCACCCAGCAACCAACCCGCAGGCCAGCGGCTTTTTCCATCCAGACAGGATCCACGTCCGGGGTCGGGGTCTCCGCCCTGGTGCCGGCCTTGTCTTCCGGGGTCGGGGTCTCCGCCCTGGTGCCGGCCTTGTCTTCCGGGGTCGGCGTCGGCGCCTTTTCCTGTGTCACGGTGGGTTCCGGTGCCTTGACGGCCTTGCGGGCCTCGGGCTCTGCCCGGGCCGGCTCGTCTTCTGCCACTTTCAGGACAGGGACGTCATCCGCTTTTGCCCCAGGCTCCGGTGTCCGCTGTTCGGGTTCCGGTGCCGGCTCGGGCACTGTCTGCCTGGCTTCGGGCGCCGGCTCGGCGACCAGCTCATCCGCCGGGCCGCTGGGAAGCTCTTCCTCGGCTTCCGGCTTGCGGGGATGGGTCACCAGTCCCTGCAGGACATCCACATGGGCCAGTTCCAGATCACGGATGGCCGCGTCAATGGCGAACGGATCCCAGGAAATCTCGTGGAGCCCCCTGCGCAGGGCATCGGTGATGCCGGGAATAGCCTTGAGCAGGTCATCCCGGGTGGTTTCCTCCACGGGTTGAGGATCCAGACTCCAGGCCAGCCTGATAGTCAGGTCGGTGGCTTCCTGCCAGGCTCCGGATTTATCCCCTTCCCGCAGGAACAGCCACTCCAGGTACTTCCGCCAGGGTTCCTGGACAATGGCCAGCGCCCTGTCCGGCAGTCGGTAGGTATCCAGCACACCGGCCAGTAGCTTACCCACCCGTTCACGGGCCAGCTCATGCCTGGCCCTGCCCTCTTCTGCATCCCGCAGGCGCTGTTCCACCAGCTCACGGCGGCGACGGTCCAGGTCCATGAAGTGCTGGAAATCAACCAGCAATTCATCGAACAGTCCGACGTTGTCCGTAAACTCGTTCAGCAACCGGTCGACAATGCCTTCAATCTTTTCCCTCAGCGGGTCACGCTGGTTATCCCCCCGCGGGGACCAGCCAATGCCCGCCAGGGCCAGTTCGTTCAGCAGCTTGCGGGCCGGATGACCACCGCGATTGAAGAAACTGCGGTCCAGCAGCGCCACCTTGAGCACCGGAATCTGCAGGCGGCCGATCAGCATCTTCATGACCGACGGTAACTGGCGGTCGTCCAGGATAAACTCGAACAGCATGGCCACCAGGTTGATCACATCACCGTCCACCTGGTTGACCGGCAGGCCCTGGCCACCCTGCCCGGCGCCACGTTCCAGTACCCGGCCAAGCAGCTCCGACAGAGGCAGCACTTCACCGTTTTCACTGGTTATGGCCGACCCCTGGATGCCACCCAGCTGCTTCATCAGGGTGCGGGTATCCAGTTGCGGTGCTGTGCCGGAACCGGCAGCCACACCACCGGACAGGCCTTGCTGGGCACCTTCACTACGATGCAGCAGCGCCGTGAGTTCGGAGAAGGTCACCGAAGATTCGGCCTCGTCACTGCTGTCGCCTTGCGGTCGTTCGGTATCTGCGGACGCACGCTTTGCGGGTGGCGGCACCGGACGACGTGGAGCCTCGTCTTTCGCGGGGGTTGCCGCCGACGGACGCTTGAGATCCGGCAGCACACCCTCGGCCACCAGCATCCGGTTGGTATCCTGGTAGAGCGAACTCAGGCGGTCCAGTAACAGCCGGTCGAAGAGTTTGAGGACCACCAGCCGGGCACGAATATCAATATCCAGTTCGCCACTGGCCTCCCCCAGACCGGTACAGATCACTTCCGGGCTCAGGGGCATCTGGCGGTCGGCCAGCTCATGGTAGCCGGAAACATGGGCAATACGGGCACTCAGCAGGCGCACCGGTTCGGCATAACGGTTGGCAAGCTTGTTGATCAGGCTTTCGATGGCAACTTTCTGTTCCAGCTCGTTGTCATCGAGGAGTGTCAGTGAGTCCTGATCCACATCCTCCAGACCACGACTCCGGGGCATGGGATCAAACCGGCCAATCTCGTTGAAGGCCCGGGCCACCCACTGGAGCATGGTATTGGTCATGGTCTTGCGCCGCAGACGCAGTTCCCGCATGGCGTCAAAATAGGCAATCTGGTCCTGGTTGGACCCCGCCCGGTCCGCCATGCTGAACAATACATCGTCGGCGCTATCGAAAAACTCCGACATGACCCTGGTCAGGGATCGTGCAGAGGCATCCCTCAGGCGTATTAGGGCAGCGGGTAACTCCGTACGCGCCCCTGGCGCGTCTCTGAGACTGACTACCTTGCTTTCCTGTGCCATGGTTTCAGGCCCTGTTTTACAATGATTGACACTCTTATATCGGGTATCATAGGCGCTTACTTCGTCAATATGTGTCAGTTTTTGTCACCATTTGTGAACAGAGGAACAGCATCACAATTTCGTGATACCAGCTCCAATTTTCGGCACTCCGGTGGATGCTACCGGTCGCCTTTTCGCAAAAACTGACGTAAAACGTCACCCAATGATCCATGGATCGATACACGGGGCATTTCCAGTCACAGGCACCTGCCGATACAATCAGCGGCCCCGATTGACCGACCGGAATAGAGCGACCATGACACCCATGTCCGAAGAGCTGTTACGCCAGAGCCGTACTGAGTCCGTTGCCCTCAGCCTGAGAGAAGATATCGGCAGTGGCGATATAACCGCTGCCCTGATCCCGGAGCGGCAACGGGCACGGGCTCGGGTAATCACCCGGGTGCCGGCGGTGATTGCCGGGCGAGCCTGGGTGGATGAGGTGTTCCGTCAGATAGATCCGTCAGTAACCGTGACCTGGGCGGTGGCGGATGGTGACCGGGTGGCCCCGGACCAGACACTGTTCACCTGCGAGGGTCCTGCCCGAAGCCTGCTGACCGGTGAACGCTCGGCCCTGAACTGGCTGCAGACCCTGTCCGGGGTAGCCACCCGCTGCCGCGAATTCGCCGACGAGGTGGCCCATACCGGGGTACGGCTGCTGGATACGCGCAAGACCCTGCCAGGGCTGCGGCTGGCAGAAAAGTACGCAGTGACCTGTGGAGGCTGCTATAACCATCGTATCGGTTTGTGGGATGCGTTCCTGATCAAGGAGAACCACATTGCCGCCTGTGGCTCCATCGCCAACGCGATCCGCCAGGCACGACAGATTGCACCGGGCCGGCCGGTGGAAGTGGAAACCGAGAACATGGCCGAACTGCATGAGGCCCTGGACGCCGGCGCCGATATCGTCATGCTGGACGAGTTCTCGCTGGACGAGATGAAAACCGCGGTCACCATGGTCGCGGGCGCCTGCCGCCTGGAAGCGTCGGGCGGCATCAATCGGGATACCCTGGTACCCGTTGCGGAAACCGGTGTCGACTATATATCCATAGGGACACTGACCAAGGATGTGGAAGCCGTCGATCTATCCATGAGGCTTCACGTCGAGGGCAGCCCCGACCCGGGCTGACACCAGAGACAATCGGACACCAGGAATGCGCGGAGAACCCGCGCGGACTCCCGGGCCGGATACAGGTAGGGATACATGGAAGAAACCAGGACCCATCAAATTCGGGAGCGCTGGCTGCCAATACTGGCGGACAGTCTGGTCAGCCTGGTAATACTGGTGCTGGCCCTGAGCCCCCTTGTGTTGCTCACCGCCCCCAAGGTGCCCCTTGAGCAGGAGACGCTGATCCGTTTCATGTGGTCGGCGGGCCCCGCCATGCTGGTGCTGGCGGGAACCTTTGTCTACGTACGGGCACTGCTGCGGGAACGACGCCGGATCGAATCCCACCTTGAGGAAGTGGTGGAGGAACGTACCCGGGAGCTGCAGGCCATCAACCAGGAACTTCGTGACGAGGTGTTCGTACGGCAGCAGGCGGAACGGTCCTTCCGGCGCTCCTCCCGGCATTTCCGGGCACTGTTCGATACCGCGGCCACCCCGATCATGCTGATCGACTCCACCTTCCGGATCCGCCAGTGGAACGCCTCCGCGGAAGCCCTGTTCGGCTACAGCCGTGATGAAGCCGTGGGCCGCAACCTGGTGGAAACCTTCATACCCGAGGAATACCGGGACGAAATGAGCTGGAAGATCCTCAAGACCCTGGGCACCGGTCATACCCAGGAGATTCTGGAAACCGGCATCCAGAGCTACGATGGCACCGACCACATCATCCTCTGGAACCTGAACCTGCTCCAGGACGAGGAAGAAGACCGCCAGCAGCTTATCCTTATCGGCCAGAACATTTCGGAGATCCGCAAAACCCAGGACCAGCTCCATTACCTGGCCCATTTCGATGTGCTAACCGGTACCGCCAACCGCCGGCTGTTCGAGGATCGCTGTCGCCGGGCCCTGGCCAGCGCCAGCCGCCATGGCCACAACTGCGCGCTGATCGGCCTCGATATCGACCACTTCAAGCGCATCAACGATACCCTGGGCCACGACGCCGGCGACGCCCTGCTCAAGACGTTGTCACAACGGCTCAGGAATACCATACGGGAGGAAGACACCATTGCCCGGCTCGGTGGCGACGAATTCGCGGTGCTATTACACCATGTCAGCGGCGCGGAAGGCTGCGAAAAGGTGGCCCGGGGCATCCTGGAGGCCATCACCGAGCCGGTGAAGGTGCCCGGAGGCGAACTGGTGATCACCTCCAGCATCGGGATAACAGTGGCCCCGGATGACGGTTTCAGCTACGAACAGCTACTGAAAAACGCCGATATGGCCATGTACCGGGCCAAGAAGGCCGGTCGCAACAATATCCAGTTCTTCAGCGAGGACATGAACCACGAAATGCAGCGGCAGATGTCCCTGGAACAGGAATTGCGCGCCGGCATCCGGGCCGGTGAACTGGATCTCCACTACCAGCCCGTGCTGGACGCCCGCAGTGGTCAGATCGTGGCCCTGGAAAGCCTGCTGCGCTGGAACCACCCGGGCCGGGGCATGCTGTCGCCGGCGGATTTCCTGGAGGTGGCGGAACAGAGTGGTCAGCTCCATGCCATTGGCGAATGGATCTGCAGCAATGCCTGCCTGCAGGCCCGGGCCATCCAGGCCATGAGCGGCTCACCGGTGCGAATCAGCATCAACCTGTCATCCCGCCAGTACAATCACCCTCACCTGGCGGAGGAGCTGCAACGCACCATTGAAGCCACCCGGCTGGACCCGGCCCTGCTGATGGTAGAAATTGACGAACGCATCCTGTCGGATCGACTGGAGGAGACCGCAGCGGTGCTGCACAGGCTCAAGGAAATCGGTATCAGCCTCACCCTGGACCGGTTTGGCAGCGGCCTGTCATCCCTCACCCTGCTGAGGGAGTTGCCCTTCGACCAGGTCAAGATTGATCCAAGCCTGCTTCAGCGGTCGCCTGATGACGAGAATACCGCCGCCATTACCCATACCCTGATCAGTCTGGCCCGGCGGTTGTCGCTGAGGGTGGTCGCCGCCGGAGTTGAAAGCGAGGACCAGGACCGGTTCCTGCGCCAGTCGGGATGCCACATGGTACAGGGACACCGGTTCTGCCCGCCGGTATCCAGCCAGGAACTGGCCAGCCTGTTCGCACAGGTGCGGGAGGGCCGTCAACTGATGCCGGCGCTGTCGGACAGCCAGTAACCCGCGTCAGCGAATTGACCAAACGGTCCACTAGGACTCGCTGAGCAGCTCGTCTATCGCTTCCAGCTCGCGCACCAGGCCATCGCCGGGCTCGGGGCGGGCCCGGAAGTATTCCTCCGCCATGGGCGCAATACCGGAGACATTCGGCAGACCATGCCCCCGCTCCACGATAACCCGCATGCGCGCCAGGAATACGAATTGTAGCCACTCAGTGAATTCCAGGGTGTCGATGCAGAACGGCTGGGTACTGGACAGGGCTTCATCGGAAGGGGGCTCGCTGGACCATACCTCAATCCGGCGCATTTCGACTTCAATGCCCAGAAGACGGTCAGCCACTTCGGACAACAGCTCGTGGGACACGCTCATGGGGAAATCCTCTTCGGAGAGAGCGGAGCGCATTGCGTCCGCCTCGGGTGAAAACCCGCTATCTTACCACCCCATGACAGACTTCACGAAGGGAATGGTCAGCCGCCTCTGGGCCCGCAGCGAGTTCTCATCGAGCTGATCCAGGACAGACAGGAGCGCCCCCAGTCGGCGGGACGAGCGGCGCATGATGAATCCGGCCACCTCATCACTCAGCACCAGCCCCCGCTGTTCAGCACGGGCCTGCAATATGGTGATCCGGTCGTCGTCACGATAGGTGCCCAACTGCACCAGCAGCCCCTCCTGAAAGCGTGAGCGCAGATCCGCCAGCACAAAGGTCTGGGACGATGGGGTATTATCCAGGGTGATCATAACCTGGTGCCCCAGGTCCCGGGCCCGGTTGTACAGGTGAAACAGGGCTTCCTCCCAGTCCGGCTGACCAATCACCAGGTGCACATCATCCAGGGCGATCAGGTCCATGGCTTCGACCCCGGACAGCGCCTGGGGGCCCAGCTCTTCCAGCTCCGCCAGACTGAAACACACCGCACTGCGGCCAGACTGTTCGTAATCGTGGCAGGCCGCCTGCAACAGGTGACTCTTGCCGGTGTCCTCGTCGCCACAGATCACCACCAGAGGATGCCCGTCACTGCCACAGCCCCCCCGGATCAGCGACACCGCCGTGGCGTTGCGCTCGCCATGGAAGTTGGCCCAGCGGGCAGCATCCCGCAGCAGTACTCCCAGGGTCAGTTGCGCACCGCTCATGATGACTCCCCCCGAACGGCCCATATTCCCCACAGACCAACATAATGGGCCCCACTCACCACGGCCATGAAGGCCACTGACGCTATGGCCAACTTATGGGTAGTGGCAGGCATGCTGAAACCGGCCTCCGCCATCATCACCGCCAGCACGGCCAGGATCTGCACCAGGGTATTAAGTTTGCCGAACAGGCTCGGCTGTATATCAAATGGGCCGACCAGGCGATGGAACAGCAAACCACCCCCGACAATCACCAGGTCCCGCCCCAGCACCAGCCCGAACAGCCACAGGGGCAGCACGTCGGTAACACTCAACACCAGAAAGGCGGTGATCATCAGAAACTTGTCGGCCAGGGGGTCGGCGATGGCCCCCAACCGTGTCTTCCAGTCGCAGACCCTGGCCAGGAAGCCGTCCAGTCCGTCGGTGACCGCCGCCAGGACAAACAGTGCCAGGGCAGGACGATATTGATCGCTTGTCAGCGTCCAGACGAACGGAATCACCAGCAGTATCCGGAAAAAGGTCAGCCCGTTGGGTATCCATCGCCACTTTAGCAACATCGGGTCCTTAGCAACGTCAGGTCCTTGGTCCTGAAACCGGTTATTGGTCTTCCGCCTCCGACGGAGCGACCACATTGTCCTGCCAGCGGTAGAACAGCATCTGCCCGATTGCCCCGGAGTCGGTTCTTCCGGACTCGCCGCCGTCGTCGTCATCACCGCCACCGGTCAGTGCCCGGAAGCGGTCATCCAGGGCAATATTCTGCTGGAGCTGAGCCACCCCGCCAGCATGCTCCACCCGGAATACGATACGATCACGGGACACGCTGGTGGCGCCCACGGATTCCACCGGATTGAGGCGGGAAAGTGCCTGCTTGATGGCGGCATAGTCCGACGGCGAACCAATACCCTCGACAACCAGATTGACATAGGGATCAGTCTCGATACGATCACCGGCCACCGCAAACCGCGACGCCAGTTCACCTGCCCAGGCATCCACCATGGCGCTGGCCAGGGCTTCGGGGCTATCGGCGGACACCGAGCGGGACTGTTCGATGCCCCGGCCCTGGTATAGCCAACTGGCCTGCCAGCGACCATCGCTTTGCCGGACACGCACCACGGCCAGCAGGTCATGCTCGATACCGGAAGACGCCCGGGAAATCTGTCCCATAAACTGCCCCCAGACCTCCGACAGCAGGCTGCGATCGGATGCGCGGTCCGCCGGCGGCAGTACCAGGGGCAGGCCCCGCTGCTCCGCGTTGTCATGGATCAGGGCCGACCACCCCTGTCCGGACCGGTCACCAGTCTCCACCAGCAGCCCCCGGTCGCCCCCGTCCTGCACCGCGATCCAGGCCAGGGTTTTCGGACGATTCGCGCCCCATACCCTGGCACCGGCATCCGCCAGCAGACGATTTACCCCCTGGGCCGAAAACACCATCTGCAACTGGTCCTCACCGGACGATCCCGGCTCCACCTGCCAGCTTTCCACCAGCGGTTCAATGTTCTCCATCCGCGACGCCACACCCTCACGATCCATGACGTTCCGGTCACCGGAGACACGCACCAGCACCTGCTCCAGGCCGGCCCGGTAGCCCTCCTGGAGCTGGGCATCCTCCTCACCGGAGACAGGCACCTCGGCCTGGTAAAGCCCGTCAACCACCACGCCATGGGCGAAGGTGGCTGATACCAGTAACCACAGCAGGGTCATCAGGACGACGATTCCCCGGAGCTGACGGTACTTTTGATGCTCGACTGCCATGATTCACCCTGCGTTACTGGTACACGGGGGCATAGGATACACGATGGCCCAGACCCTGAGTAGCAACCACGCCCGGGGAGCGGGTCCGGGAAAGTGCGGACATCCCGCCAATCATAGTTGGAGCCCATTACCGCAACTGGTAAAATCCCGCGCTCACATCACCGACCAACATGGCTGACCCAGACATGAGCGAACAGAAGCCCTCCCTCACCTACCGTGATGCCGGCGTGGACATTGATGCCGGCAACGAACTGGTGGACCGTATCAAGGACACCGCAAAGCGTACCCGTCGTCCGGAAGTGCTCGGAGGGCTCGGCGGTTTTGGCGCCATGGTCTCCCTGCCCACGGGGTACCGTGAACCGGTGCTGGTGTCGGGAACGGATGGCGTCGGCACGAAACTGCGCCTGGCAATGCAACTCCAGAACCACGACACCATTGGCATCGACCTGGTAGCCATGTGCGTCAATGATCTGGTGGTGGGGGGCGCCGAACCCCTGTTCTTCCTCGACTACTACGCCACCGGCAAACTGAACGTGGACGTGGCCGCCACTGTGGTGGAGGGTATCGGCAAGGGATGTGAACTGGCTGGCTGCGCCCTGGTGGGCGGCGAAACCGCAGAGATGCCCGGCATGTACGAAGGTGATGACTACGACCTGGCGGGCTTTTGCGTGGGCGTGGTGGAACGTGACGGCGTCATCGACGGCACCCGGGTACAGCCGGGGGATGCCCTGATCGCCCTGGCGTCATCGGGCCCTCACTCCAACGGCTACTCCCTGATCCGCAAAATCCTGGAAGTTACAGAGGCCGACCTGGAACAGCCCATGGCCGACGGCACCCTGGCCTCAAGCCTGATGGCCCCGACCAGAATCTACGTCAAGAATCTTCTGCAACTGATTAAAACCGTTGATGTTCGTGCCATGTCCCATATCACCGGCGGCGGGCTTCCGGAGAACATCCCCCGGGTGCTGCCCGACGGCACCACTGCCGCCATCGATACCGAAAGCTGGCAGTTGCCTGCGGTGTTCCAGTGGCTGCAGGACCAGGGCGGCGTGGAAGATACCGAGATGTACCGCACCTTCAACTGCGGCGTGGGCATGATCGTCTGCGTACCGGAGGAGCAGAAGGCCCTGGCCCTGGATACCCTGACCGCCCTGGGCGAAAACGCCTGGCAGATCGGCACCATTGAAAGCCAGGACGACCTATCCCAGCCCGCCCAGGTGCGCTACGCGCCGGGACTGGTCCGGGGATGAGCGGTATGCAGGCAGATCCGGTGGACAGACCTCGTATCCTGGTACTGGCGTCGGGCAGCGGCACCAATCTCCAGGCCCTGATCGACGCCTCACGGGAACGTGACTTCCCGGGGGACATCGTGGCGGTGGGCAGCAACCGCCCCCAGGCGTTTGCCCTGGAGCGGGCGGCCCAGGCAGGCATTGAAACCTTTACCGTCGACCACACCCATTACGATTCCCGTGAAGCGTTTGATGCCGCCCTGCGCCTTGAGATGGAGCGTCGCCAGCCGGACCTGGTGGTGCTGGCAGGCTTCATGCGCATCCTGACGCCCGAGCTGGTACGGGCGTTCCAGGGACGCATGCTCAACGTGCACCCCTCGCTGCTGCCCAAGTACCGTGGCCTTAACACCCACCAACGGGCCATCGACGCCGGTGACCAGGTGCATGGCGTGTCCATCCACTTCGTCACCGAGGACCTGGATGGCGGGCCGGTCATCGCCCGGGCCGAACTCCCCGTGGAGCCGGACGATACCGCCGAAACCCTGGCTGAACGGGTACAGGCCCGGGAGCATATACTCTACCCCATCGTCATCCGCTGGTTCTGCGAGGGCCGCCTGCAACTGGCCGGCAATGACCAGATCCGGTTTGACGGGGAACCGCTGGATCAGGTGCTGACACTATCAGCCGGCTGACGGGCGCGCCGCGTATAACAAAATCGTCACTCGCAGGCCCCGGCGCGCCCGCTACACTGGGGTAGTTCACGCTGTATGAGGGAGCACCCTGTGACAGGACACCATCGTCAATCCCGCCCGGTTGTTCGTACCACCATTGCCCTGGTGTTACTGCTTGTCGCAAGCGCCCCGATCCTGGCAATGGATGAGCCTCCGGAAGCCTCCGACCACCTCCCTGCCCTGACACCCATCTCCGCCACCTATGGCGCCACCATGGACAAGGGGCTATCCATTAACGGCTCTGCCACCCGCACCCTGGAACAGCAGCCGGACGGTAGCTGGCTCTACCGTTTCGATGTAAATTCCTTCATCGCCGATATTACCGAATCGGTGACCTTCAACTGGAAAAACGGCCACATCCAGCCCTTGAAGTATCGCTATGCCCTGAAGGGACTGATGATACGGAACCGCAGCCGGGCCCTGAACTTCAACCACACCGCCAATACGGTCAGCGGCAGCTATGAGGGCGAGAGTTTCAACATGCCCCTGATGGAGGGCGCCCTCGACCCCCTGGGATTCCAGCTACAGTTGCAGCAGGACCTGAAAGCGGGCAAAAAGGACGTCACCTACGCCGTGGCCGACGACGGCGATTTTGACGAGGACCGGTTTGCCGTTATCGGGGAGGAAACCCAGGACACGCCCTTCGGGGAACAGAGAACCGTCAAGGTCGAGAAGGTCCGTGACGCGGACAGCAAGCGATCGACCCTGATGTGGTTCGCCCCGGAACTGGACTACCTCCTGGTGAGGCTGGTGCAGGTGGAACCGGACGGCAGCCGCTATGAAGTGAACCTGAAAGACGCCGATCTCGCCGCACCCTAGCAGCGGCCACGGCAGGTGATTACCCCAGCTCCGACCAGATTGACTTTACCTCATCCGCGATCCGCCGCAGTCCTTCGGCCACCTGTTCATCATCCTGGGAATAGGTCACCCGGATGCATTCGTGCCGGTGACGCCAGTCGTTCTCCGGCAGGCCGGGGAAGAAATAGTGGCCCGACACCACCAGCACACCACGGGCCTTGAGCCGCTGGTACAGCTCAAGGCTGGATACCGGAAGGTCCGGGAACCAGAACCAGAGGAACATGGCCCCCTCGGGCTTGTGCACATACCAGCGGCAGTCATCCCCCATGGCCTCGGTGAACGCCCGCACCGCCCGCTCCATCTTGGCGTGATAGAACGGACACACCACCTCACGACTCAGTGACAGGATCTCACCACTGCTCACCAACGGCTCCGCCAGCATGGCACCAAAACTGCCCGTGGCGAGGTTCATGATGGCATTGATCCCGGACAGGGCCTTGATGATCCCGGGCGCCGCGATCACGATCCCGGTACGGGCCGCCGGCAGCCCCAGCTTGGACAGGCTCAGGCAAAGGATCACCTGCTCGTTCCAGCGCGGCTGCGCCTCCACATACAGCAGGTTCGGGAATGGCGTTCCATAGGCACCGTCCACGATCAATGGTATGTCGTGGCTGCGGGCCAGAACTTCCAGGCGCTCCAGCTCCTCGTCGGTGACCACGTTGCCGGTGGGGTTGGTGGGCCGGGAGACGCAGATGGCGCCGGTCTCCGCAGTGACCTCCACGGCGTCGAAATCCACCCGGTACTTGAACTCATGAGCGCCGGTAAAGCTGATCTCCGGCTCCACGGCCCGGAACAGCTCCGGGGCGATACCGGCATCGGCATAGCCGATGTATTCCGGTGCCAGGGGCAGCAGGATATGCCTGTGGTCACCGTCGCCAAAGTCGCCGCCAAACATGTTGAACAGCATGAAGAAGGCCGCCTGGCTGCCGTTGGTCAGGGCGATGTTGTCTTCCGTCAGACCCCAACCGTACTCCCGGTTCAGCAGCTCCACCAGCGAGGCGATAAACCGCTTTTCCCCCTGGGGCGGATCGTAGATGCCCACCAGGCGCTTCATGGCCTCCGGATCCCGAGTCATGTTCGAGAGGATGTCCGTCAGACGCTGCTGTATCTCCGGCACCTGGCCCGGGTTGCCACCGCCCATCATGATCATGTCGTCACCGGACGCCAGGGCATTGCCCAGATCGTCCATCAGGGAGGTGATACCCGAGTCGGCGGTAAACTTGCGACCAAAAGCAGAGAGTTTCATCACAACATCACTTGGTTCTTCAGGGGGCTAGTATCCCGGTTTACCTGAGGCCTCAGCGCTCCGGCTCGTCATCCGCCAGGGTAATACCGAGGTTACTGACGCCCTCATTGGCCGCCAGTTCCTTCAGTTCCTCAATATAGCGTTCCTTCGGCACCCGCTGACGTTTCAGACTGAGGATCAGGTCCCGCTGGAACATCTTGTCTTCCTTCATCAGCGGGTGATCATCCAGCAGACGCACCAGCTCACTCTCGTCCAGGTCTTCCCCTTCCGAGAAGGTGATAAAGTTCATCACCGTGCCGGTGGCCACCTGGGAGGCCTCGGTGGCCCGGTGTTTCGACGGGTTCAGCCGGCTCAGCAGCGCCTCTTCAAGCAACCGGCAGAAATCGAAGGCCGGGTAGACGCCATAAGCGTCGTAGGCTTCCACCTCGGGGCTCAGGCTCTCCAGCTTGGCCAGTAACTGGGGAATCAGGTTCTCGGCGGCCTTGTTGTCGAATAGATCCCAGCCGGCATCCAGCAATTGACGCATTTTGCCCCCGGCCTTGGTCCCGATGGCCTCGCTGAACAGCGCATAGTTAGGGAAGGCCCGCTCCGCCAGGGCCAGCAGGAACGCCGTCTGGCGCCAGCCCTGGAGCTGCTCCACCGCCTTCAGAAACTGGTTTGCGTTCACGTATGGCTCCCGTTACTACTATCATTTAAGACCATGACCCCGGGAAACGGCGAATCACGCCGCTCCACAACGAAAAAGCGGGCCTCCAGAGACCCGCCATGGCCGGACCAGTGTCCCGGTCAGGTCTTGGGCAGGGTAACGCCAGTCTGCCCCAGATACTTGCCGCCCCGGTCCTTATAGCTGGTCTCGCACTCCTCGTCGGACTCGAAGAACAGCATCTGGGCGACACCCTCATTGGCGTAGATCTTCGCCGGCAGGTTGGTGGTGTTGGAGAATTCCAGGGTCACCTGTCCTTCCCACTCCGGCTCCAGCGGTGTCACGTTGACGATGATACCGCAACGGGCGTAGGTGGACTTGCCCAGGCAGATGGTGAGCACCCGGCGGGGAATGCGGAAGTACTCCACCGTACGCGCCAGTGCGAAGGAGTTGGGCGGGATAACACACACATCACCGGTGTAGTTGACGAAGCTGTTGTCGTCGAAATTCTTCGGGTCCACCGTGGCGGAGTGCACATTGGTGAAGATCTTGAATTCATTGCTGCAGCGTACGTCGTAGCCATAGCTGGAAGTACCGTAGGAGATCACCCGTCCGCGGGAGGTTTCCCGTACCTGGCCAGGCTCGAAGGGCTCGATCATACCCTCTTCTTCCGCCATGCGGCGAATCCACTTGTCGGCTTTGATGCTCATTGATGCGGTCTCTTTCCTGTCGCTGCGCTGGTACGTGGTCAGCCCTGTAAACGGGGCGGCATAGTTTACCCGTATGAATGCCCGGCGGCAAAAAGTCCTCCCCGCCTCAATCGTCGCTGATGGAGATACTGGGAATGGGGCCGCTCTGGTTCCGGGCACGGGTCGACAGGTTGGCTGACAGTCGACGGGCAATGTCCCGGTAACGGCGGGACACTTCCGAATCCGGCTCCGCCACCACACTCGGATTACCGCCGTCGGTCTGCTCGCGGATGGTCAGGTGCAGGGGTAACTGGCCCAGCAGTTCCGTCTGGTAATCGTTGGCAACCCGCTCGCCACCACCTTCACCGAACAGGGGCTCCTCATGACCGCAGTTGCTGCAGATGTGGATGCTCATGTTCTCCACCACGCCCAGCACCGGGATATCCACCTTACGGAACATCTCGATACCCTTTTTGCAGTCCAGCAAAGCAATATCCTGGGGCGTGGTCACCACCACGGCGCCGGTTACCGGCACCTTCTGGGCCAGGGTCAGTTGGATATCACCGGTGCCCGGCGGCATGTCCACCACCAGGTAGTCCAGTTCCTTCCACAGGGTCTGGGTCAGCAGTTGCTGTACGGCCCCGCTGACCATGGGCCCACGCCAGACCATGGGAGTCTTGTCGGTCACCAGGAACGCCATGGACATGGTCTGGACGCCATGGGCCTCCACCGGCAGGAAATACTTGTTGCCCTCGGTTTTCGGGCGGCGACCTTCCGGAATGCCCATCATCATGCCCACACTGGGGCCGTAGATATCCGCATCCAGAATGCCCACGGCGGCGCCCTCCGCCGCCAGGGCCAGGGCCAGGTTGACCGCCGTGGTGGACTTGCCAACACCGCCCTTGCCGGAGGCCACAGCAATAATGTTCTTCACGCCGCCGATGGATTCCAAGTCCCGCTGGGCCTTGTGGGCATGGATCTTCTGGCTGACCTGCACCTCGGCACCGGTGACCCCGGTCACGTTTTCCAGGCTGTTGGTGACGATCTGCCGCAAACCGCCGGCAATGCCTTCGCTGGCATAGGGCAACTGCACCCTGAGCGTGACCTGACCCGAGTCCTCCACCTCCAGGGCCCTGACGGCGTCGAGTTCGTAGAGGTCCTTGTCCAGGTACGGGTCGCGGTATTCACGAACCGCGGCCTCGAGGGCTGTGCGGGAAATCTCGGCCATGGTGTGCTCCGTGGATCAGGGTTCCGGGCACAACGGGGAAAACCGTGCCCGGGAAGATGAAAAGTGATGGCATGGAAGGTATCATTTGTGCCCGTTTCTGACCATACGGAGCTTTCCGGAGACGCCCCAGGGGCTTCCGGCGGCTTTCTCACAAAGATCACCAAGGTTCGGACATCACCATGACGCAAGCGAGTGCCAAACAGCGCGATATCCTGGTTACCAGTGCCCTGCCCTATGCCAACGGGCCGATCCACCTGGGTCACCTGCTGGAATACATTCAGACCGATATCTGGGTGCGCTACCAGAAGATGCGTGGCCACAACTGCTACTACGTTTGCGCCGACGATGCCCACGGCACCGCCATCATGCTGCGGGCCGAGCGTGAGGGCATCAGCCCCGAACAGCTGATCGACCGTATCCGGGAGGAGCATCAGGAGGATTTTTCGGGTTTCAACATCCGCTTCGACAACTATTACTCCACCCATTCGGACGAGAACCGTCAGTTTTCCGAGTACATCTACCACAAACTCAAGGAAAACGACCATATCGCCACCCGCCAGATCACCCAGTTCTTCGATCCGGAGAAGGAAATGTTCCTGGCGGACCGGTTCATCAAGGGCACCTGCCCCAAGTGCAAGACCGATGACCAGTATGGCGATAACTGCGAAGCCTGTGGCGCCACCTACACGCCGGCGGAACTGATAAACCCGCGCTCTGCCGTCTCCGGCGCCACCCCGGTGGAGAAGCAGTCCGAGCACTATTTCTTCAAGCTGCCGGACTTCGAGGATTTCCTGCGCAAGTGGACCCGCAGCGGCACCCTGCAGGAACAGGTGGCCAACAAGCTGGCCGAATGGCTGGACGCCGGCCTGCAGGAATGGGACATCAGCCGTGACAAGCCTTACTTCGGCTTCGAGATCCCGGATGCCCCGGGCAAGTTCTTCTATGTCTGGCTGGACGCCCCCATCGGCTACCTGGCCAGTTTCAAGAACCTGTGCAACCGTGAAGATATCGATTTCGAACACTTCTGGAAGGCGGACTCCGAAGCCGAGGTCTACCACTTCATCGGCAAGGACATCATCAACTTCCACGCCCTGTTCTGGCCCGCCATGCTTCACGACGCCGGTCTGCGCACGCCCACCGCGGTCTGGGCCCACGGCTTCGTGACCGTTAACGGCAAGAAGATGTCCAAATCCCGGGGCACCTTCATCATGGCCCGCACCTACCTGGACCACCTGAATCCGGAGTACCTGCGCTACTATTTCGCCGCCAAGCTGACCTCCGGCGTCGACGATATGGACCTGAACCTGGAGGACTTCGCGGCGCGGGTGAACTCGGACCTGGTGGGCAAGGTGGTGAATATCGCCAGCCGCAGTGCCGGCTTCATCACCAAGCGCTTTGATGGCCGCCTGGGCAGGATCACCGAGGGCGCGAAACTGGACACCTTCATCCAGGCTGGCGAGGAAATCGCCGATTTCTACGAGGCCCGGGAATTCGGCCGCGCCATGCGTCGTATCATGGAACTGGCGGACATTGCCAACCAGTACGTCAACGACGAGCAGCCCTGGGTGATTGCCAAGCAGGAGGGGCAGGACGACAATCTGCAGGCCATCTGCACCAACGCCATCAACATGTTCCGCCTGCTGATGACCTATCTGGCACCGGTCCTGCCGAAGACCGCCGATGGCGCCGAGAGCTTCCTCAACGCCCGGCTGGACTGGAACAACCGGGGCGACCTGCTGGAAGATCACCCCATCGACAAGTTCAAGCCGCTGATGAATCGGGTGGATATGGCGCAGATCGAGAAAATGATCGAGGCTTCCAAAGAGGAACTGGCCGCCGCCACCGGTCAGCCCGACAAACAGGCCACCGACAGCAACCTGGAGCCGGTGGCGGACGAGATCGAGTTCCCGGATTTCGCCAAGGTGGACCTGAGGGTGGCGAAAATCGTCAAGGCCGAGCATGTGGAAGGCGCCGACAAGCTGCTGCGCCTGACCCTGGATATCGGCCATGGCGAGCGTAACGTGTTCGCCGGCATCAAATCCGCCTACCAGCCGGAGGAACTGGAAGGCCGGATGACGGTCATGGTAGCCAACCTCAAGCCCCGCAAGATGAAGTTCGGCCTGTCGGAAGGCATGGTCCTGGCGGCGGGGCCGGGAGGCAAGGACATTTTCATTCTGTCACCCGATTCCGGCGCTACCCCCGGCATGCGGGTCATGTAACCATCGGAGCACCGGGCGGATGAGCGAATACCTGCTGATCCTGGTCAGCACCATACTGGTGAACAACTTCGTGCTGGTACAGTTCCTGGGGCTGTGCCCCTTCATGGGGGTGTCCGGGAAGCTGGAGACCGCCATGGGCATGTCCCTGGCCACCACCTTCGTGCTGACCCTGGCCTCGGTGTGCAGCTACCTGGCCTACACCTACCTGCTGGCCCCGCTGGACCTGATGTTCCTGCGCACCATCACCTTTATCCTGGTGATCGCAGTAGTGGTGCAGTTCACCGAGATGGTGGTGCGCAAGACCAGCCCCCTGCTGTACCGGGTGCTGGGTATCTTCCTGCCGCTGATCACCACCAACTGCGCGGTGCTGGGCGTGGCGCTGCTCAACATCAACCGGCAGAACAACTTTGTCGAGTCCGTGCTCTACGGTTTTGGCGCCGCCGCCGGATTCTCCCTGGTCCTGGTGCTGTTCGCCGCCATGCGAGAGCGGATCGCCGTGGCCGATGTGCCGGTGGCCTTTCGGGGCGCCGCCATCGGCATGGTCACCGCCGGGCTCATGTCCCTGGCTTTCCTGGGCTTTACCGGCCTGGTGAGCGTCTGACGGAGTCAATGTCATGTGGACCGGTATCCTGATAGCCGTTGCGGTATTGCTGGCCCTGGCCGTGGTCTTCGGCGCTTTGCTGGGCTACGCCGCCGAACGCTTCCGGGTGGAGGGCAACCCCATCGTCGAGCAGATCGACGCCCTGCTGCCCCAGACCCAGTGCGGCCAGTGTGGTTTCCCGGGCTGCCGACCCTACGCCGAATCCATTGCCGACGGTGACGACATCAACAAGTGCCCCCCCGGCGGCGAAGCCACCATCAAGGCCCTGGCGGACCTGCTGGACGTGGAACCCCAGCCACTGGATGCGGAGCATGGCGTGGAGCAGGAAAAGCGGGTGGCGGTCATCCGCGAGGACGAATGCATCGGCTGCACCAAGTGTATCCAGGCCTGTCCGGTGGACGCCATCCTGGGGGCCGCCAAACACATGCACACGGTGATCGAGAGTGAATGCACCGGCTGCGACCTGTGCGTGGAACCCTGCCCCGTGGACTGTATCGACATGGTCACCGTGGACGAGGACATCCGGACCTGGACCTGGCAACCACCCAAACCGGCAATCATCGCCACTGATCGCCAGGGAGTGAGCGCCTGATGACGCAGTTGTGGAGTTTCCCCGGGGGCATTCACCCGGCGGAGAACAAGCACCAATCCACCGCCAGCCCCATCCGGCCCGCAGGCCTGCCATCACGGCTCGTGCTGCCCCTGCAGCAGCATATCGGCGAACCGGCGGAGCCGGTGGTGCAACCGGGTGACCAGGTCCTCAAGGGGCAGAAGATTGCCGACGTCACCGCCGGTATTGGTGTGCCTGTACACGCCCCCACCTCGGGCGTCATTGCCGCTATCGAGCGGCTACCGGTGCCCCACCCCTCCGGTATGGCGGACTGGTGCATCGTGCTGGAGCCGGACGGCCACGACACCTGGTGCGAACTCACCCCCATCGACGACTACCACCAGATGGACCGGGAAGCGGTGCTGGAGCGAATCCGGGATTCCGGTATCAGCGGCATGGGAGGCGCCGGCTTCCCCACCAACATCAAGCTGCGCCCGCCCCGGGATCGCAAGGTGGGCACCCTGATCCTCAACGGTGCGGAATGCGAGCCCTATATCACCGCCGACGACATGGCCATGCGGGAACGGGCCCACGAGATCCAGCAGGGCCTGAAGGTGATGGCCTGGATATTGCGCCCGGAACGCGTGGTCATCGCCATCGAGGACAACAAGCCCGAAGCCATTAACGCCGTGCGCAAGGCCGCCGAAGGCACCCAGACCGAGGTGGTGGTGATTCCCACCAAGTACCCCTCCGGTGGCGAGAAGCAGCTTATCCAGATCCTCACCGGCATGGAGGTGCCCAGTGGCGGCATTCCCGCGGATATCGGCGTCATGTGCCAGAACGTGGGCACCGCCATTGCCGTGTACCGGGCGGTATTCCGGGGCGAACCGCTGATATCCCGCATTACCACCATCACCGGTGACGGCGTCTCGGACCCGGGTAATGTAGACGCCCTGATCGGTACCCCGATCCAGCACCTGCTGGACGGGGCGGGCCTTGACCCGGGGCGGATCAACCGGCTGATCCTCGGCGGCCCCATGATGGGTTATACCCTGGAGGACACCACCGTCCCCGTGGTCAAGACCACCAACTGCGTGATCGCCGCCACTGAGGCCGAGTTGCCCGCACCGCCGCCGGAACAGCCCTGTATCCGTTGCGGCATGTGCGCCGAGGTGTGCCCCATGGACCTGCTGCCCCAGCAACTGTTCTGGCACGCCAAGGCCCAGGATTTCGACCGCGCCGAGCACCTGAACCTGTTCGACTGCATTGAGTGCGGCGCCTGCTCCTACGTCTGCCCCAGTTCCATTCCCCTGGTGCAGTACTACCGCTACGCCAAGGGCGAGATTCGCACCCAGCAGGCGGAACAGATCAAGGCCGACCGCGCCCGGGAACGGTTCGAGGCCCGCCAGGCGCGACTGGAACGGGAGCAGGAAGAAAAGGAACAGCGCCGCAGGGAACGGGCCCGTGCCGCCGCCGAAGCCCAGGAGAAGAAAAAAGCCGAGGCCGAGCAGGCCGTAGCCGAGGGCGACGCCACCGACGAACGCTCCGCCAGGGCCGCCATGGTCCAGCAGGCCCTGGCACGCAAGAAGGCCGCGCCGGCCGCTGCTGCCACGGTATCCGGTACGCCCGAACCCACCGCCGAAAAACCGGATATCGGCGCCCTGGAAAAGCAGCTTGAGCAGGCCCGTGGCAAGCTGGAAACCATGGAGGGCATGCTGGAAGAAGCCAAGGCCGGTGGCGCCGACAACGTGGAAAAACTGGAACGGGCGGTGGCCAAGAACGTGGACCGGGTGCAGCGGGCCAAAGACGCCCTGGCCGACGCCCGCCGGCAACTGGAAACGGAGACCGGCGAATGAGCCTGGTGCAGCAGTCCTCCCCCCATGCCCGCCGGGCACGGCCCACCTCCCAGGTGATGCTGATCGTTATCCTGGCAACATTGCCGGGATTGCTGGCCCAGACCCTGTTCTTCGGCTGGGGCAACCTGATCAACGTGGTCTGGTGCGTGCTGCTGGCCCTGGGGGCGGAAGCCGCCATGCTGATGCTGCGGGGCAAGCCGGTGAGCTTCTTCCTGCGAGACAATACCGCCGCCGTCACCGGCCTGCTGCTGGGCCTCTCCCTGCCCCAGTTTGCCCCCTGGTGGGTATCGGCGGTGGCTGTTGTCTCCGCCATTGTGCTGGCCAAGCAGCTCTACGGTGGCCTGGGCACCAACCCTTTCAACCCCGCCATGGTGGGTTACGCTCTGGTGCTGGTGTCCTTCCCGGTGGCCATGACCACCAACTGGGCCGAGGCAGGCATGCTGACCAACGCCCCCGGGTTCGGCGAGACCCTGAACATTATCTTCACCGGGCAACAGACCACGGTGGACGCCTACACCATGGCCACGCCCCTGGATGAGTACAAGCACAAGATTGCCACCCATACCGCCGTGGAGGTGTTGCAACACCCCACCTTTGGTGCCGGCGTGGCCCGGGGCTGGGAGTGGGTCAATGGCGCCTTCCTGCTGGGAGGCCTGGCCCTGGTGGCGCTGCGCATTATCACCTGGCATATCCCGGTCAGCCTGCTGGCCGTCCTGGCGCTGATGAGCCTGGCCTTTGGCGCCAACGAGGACCAGTATGCCCCACTGTCCATGCACCTGCTGGCGGGAGGCACCATGCTGGGCGCGTTCTTTATCGCCACCGACCCGGTCTCCGCCGCCACCAGCCACCAGGGCAAGCTCATCTATGGCGCCTGTATCGGGATGCTGATCTACATCATCCGCGCCTGGGGGAACTACCCGGATGCCGTGGCTTTCAGCGTGCTGCTGATGAACTTCGCGGTGCCCTTCATCGACCACTACACGCCACCGCGCACCTACGGCCATCACAAGCCGCGCCGGGGCATTCCGGGCAAGACGGGGTAACGGTATGGCAGCTCTCGCGCAATCCATCCGTCGCAGCGCTATCGGTCTGGGCCTGTTCGCCATCATCACCGGTGGGACCATTGCCCTCACCCAGCAGCTCACCAGGGATCGGATACAGGAGCAGGTGGCGAGGGGGGAAGCCGCCGCCCTCTACGAGATCATTCCGGAGTCGGAGCATGACAACGACCTGCTGCAGGACACTGTCACCCTGCCGCCGGGAGACCGTCTGGCCATTGACGGAGCCCTCAACGGCTGGGTGGCCAGACGGGACGGCGAACCGGTGGGGCTGATCCTGCCGGCGGTGGCCCCGGATGGCTATTCCGGCGATATCCACCTGCTGGTAGGCATCAACCTTAAGGGTGAGGTGCTTGGGGTGCGGGTCACCAGTCACCGGGAAACGCCGGGCCTGGGGGACCGTGTGGAACTCAGGAAATCCAACTGGGTGCTGTCCTTCGAGGGACGCTCCCTGGACAATCCGGAACCCCGGAACTGGAACGTCAAGAAGAACGGTGGCGTGTTCGATCAGTTTACCGGCGCCACTATCACGCCGAGGGCGGTGGTCAAGGCGGTCCAGCACACACTGATGTACTTCCGGGAGCACCGGGATGCCATCCTTGTCGCCATGGGCGCCGACACCCCCGCCGATGGCCAGCCACAACCGGACAGGGAGGACGGCTGACATGAGCAACAAGACCAGCGCCGAGATCATCCGCGACGGCCTCTGGACCAACAATCCGGCCCTGGTGCAGGTGCTGGGGCTGTGCCCCCTGCTGGCCGTCACCAGCACGGTGGTGAACGCCATCGGCCTGGGCATCGCCACCCTGCTGGTGCTGATGGGCTCCAACCTGGCGGTATCGCTGATCCGCAATTTCATCAGCGACTCGGTCCGCCTGCCGGCCTTCGTGATGATTATTGCATCCTTCGTGACCTGCGCGGAGCTGCTGATGCAGGCCTATACCTACGAGCTCTACCAGATCCTCGGTATCTTTATTCCGCTGATTGTCACCAACTGCGCGATCCTGGGCCGGGCCGATGCCTTTGCCTCCAAGGTCTCCCCGGCGCCCGCCCTGCTCGACGGCGCCATGATGGGGCTGGGCTTCCTGGCGGTGCTGATCGTCCTGGGGGGGCTGCGGGAGTTGATTGGCCAGGGCACCCTGTTTACCGATATGCACCTGCTGCTGGGGCCAATAGCCGCAGACTGGACCGTCCATGTATTCCGGGATTACCCGGACATGCTGTTCATGGTCCTGCCCCCCGGGGCGTTCGTCGGCCTGGGCCTGCTGATTGCCCTCAAGAACGGCATCGACACGAAACTGGAGCAGCGGCGCAAGGCCCGCGCCACCGATACCGTGGCCGCCGGCAGCAAACGGGTCCGGGTAACCGGCCATATTTCCTGACCACCGACGTACCGATCAGGCCCTATGAACAAACAGAAACGCATCGAGATTTTCACCCGGCTGCGGGACGCCAACCCCAGCCCCACCACGGAGCTGAACTACAGCACGCCGTTTGAACTGCTGATTGCGGTGATCCTCTCCGCCCAGGCCACGGATGTGGGTGTGAACAAGGCGACGGCCAAACTCTATCCGGTGGCCAACACCCCCGAAGCCATCCTGGCCCTGGGCGTGGACGGGCTGAAGGAGTACATCAAGACCATTGGCCTGTTCAACAGCAAGGCGGAGAACGTCATCAAAACCTGCCGTGCACTGATCGAAAAGCACAACAGCGAAGTCCCCAGCACCCGCGAGGAACTGGAAGCCCTGCCGGGAGTCGGTCGGAAGACCGCCAATGTGGTGCTCAATACCGCCTTCGGCCAGCCGGCCATGGCCGTGGATACCCATATCTTCCGGGTTTCCAATCGCACCGGTATCGCCCCCGGCAAGAACGTGCTGGAGGTGGAAAAACGGCTGATGCGCCTGGTGCCGAAGGAATTCCTGCTGGATGCCCACCACTGGCTGATCCTCCACGGCCGCTACACCTGCACCGCCCGCAAGCCCAGGTGCGGCGCCTGCATTATCGAGGATCTTTGTGAGTTCCGGTACAAGCGGGATTATATGGAGTAGCCATCCGATCTGGCGTGTAGTGGGTCTGTCGGGAGTGCCACCCCGTCAAGGACATGAGCCCTATGCCTCCGAAACCTGTGCAACCCTCTACAATCAACATGGAGACTTGCTTATTGCCCGGGGTCGAGGGGTGGGGGTGCTTTTCTGCAGGGAAACGTTGTCTGAGCGAAGCGAGTTTGACGTTTTCCGGAAGAAAAGTACCCCCACCCCTCGGCCTCCCCCCAAGCCTCAGGCTCCGGGCCACGCACCCAAACAATCAGGCACGTCAGACGCAGGCAACTCACAACCTCAGGGAAACGCTCCGGACCTGTATGGCTCGGGCGGCCAAAGCCGCCCTGGGATATGTCACTCGCCCAGCATATCGTCCTTCAGACTGCCCTGGGCCGGCTCGTTACCCAGCCAGATGCCGAACAGGGCTTCCTTAAAGGCACGATCACCGATGGTCTTGCCCACCTGGCCATTCTTGATCACACGAACGCCGTCACCCGGTACATACACAAGCTCGAAGGTGTCCCCCTCACTGATCTCGTCGGCGAAGACTGTCAGTAGTTCGTCCACCTCCTGCTCGATCGGCACCATATTGCCCCCGGTGGAGTTTTCGAACCCTTCCAGGGTGGCCTCGGTCATGTTATCGCTGTTGATGCGGCCGGAGACCACATGCAGGACCATGGCCTGGGTTTCATCCGCCTTGAGAATGGCGGCGTCATCGGAGGTTTTCGACGGAAGGTACAGGGCCGCGACATACAGGTCGATAAAGAACTTGGAGCGGACACCAACGCCATTCAGCACAAGACTGGTACCGTCCACGGTCTTTGACTCCGCAACGTTGACACCTTCCACTTCCACGGCGGCGGCACCGGATGCCGCCAGGGCGCTCAGACACAATCCGCAGAGAACCGCCATCAAGCGTGAAACCATAGTTAACTCCTGTTATTCGTTATTGGAAGGCTGACGGCCCGGGCGCCCCCACGGCGAAAAACCATGCCGTAAAAGACTCCCGGCCTCGAAAGCCGGGGGTATCCCACCTGTCGGGATAGCCGGTGTATGGTAACCGAGAATTCAAACGTTCGGAGCCTGTCGGGCGTAATGCACATCACAAAATATCACCACAAAAAAACCGGCCATGACCATGGCCGGTTTTTTCGCTCACAGGTATGGGAATTACTTGAACAGCAGGGTGCTGGACAAGCCCTCCTTCTCGAGAATTTCCCGCAACCGACGCAGGGCCTCCACCTGGATCTGCCGAACACGTTCGCGGGTCAGGCCAATCTCCCGGCCAACTTCCTCCAGCGTGCTGGTGGGATAACCCCGCAGGCCAAAGCGGCGTGACAGCACTTCCTGCTGCTTGTCGCTGAGCTGGTCAATCCAGTTTTCAAGACAGGTGCACAGGTTATTGTCCTGCAGCATGTCCGCCGGGTCATGAGCCCCCTCATCAGCGACCGTATCCAGCAGCGACTTCTCTCCGCCGGTGCCAATGGGGGTGTCCATGGAAGCCACACGCTCATTAAGCCCCAGCATGCGCTCCACATCGCTCACCGGCTTGTCCACCATGTTGGCGATCTCTTCCGCGGAGGGCTCGTGGTCCAGCTTCTGGGTGAGTTCCCGGGCAGCGCGGAGGTAGAGGTTCAGTTCCTTCACTACATGGATCGGCAGACGAATAGTGCGGGTCTGGTTCATGATCGCCCGCTCGATGGTCTGGCGAATCCACCAGGTGGCGTAGGTGGAGAAACGGAAGCCGCGCTCCGGATCAAACTTTTCGACGGCGCGAATCAGCCCCAGGTTGCCTTCCTCAATCAGGTCCAGCAGGGTCAGGCCGCGGTTCACGTACCGGCGGGCAATCTTCACCACGAGGCGAAGGTTGCTCTCGATCATCCGCTTTCGCCCCGCTTCTTCGCCCTTGCGGGCCAGACGCGCGAAATAGACTTCCTCTTCCGGCGTCAGCAATGGTGAGAAACCGATTTCATTGAGATAGAGCTGGGTAGCATCCAACTGCTTCTGGGAGCCGAAGTATCGGCCGTGGGGAGTAAAATCCGGCTCATCCGCAGGGGCGGATGCAGTATCCGTACTGGAGGTAACTTCCGCGACGACCTCCTGGGCCTCCGCTTCGTCTTCGGTGTCTTCTACATCAGCAACACGATCGATGATCATCTCTTCATGTTCTGCAGACATAACTCTAGCCCCGCCTTTCAAATGATCCTGTCGGCAAGTGCCCTACTCCGGAATTGATGCATCCCCGGGTCCTGCCGGATGACTGCCCGCTGTTTTTTCTTGTTGCGAGCCCCGTTTTTGTTGATTCCGCTTATTCTTGGTTCAGGACATTTCTGGTATGAAACGAGTGACAGTTTCCTGTTCTTATTGGTTTTATGCGTCCATCAACGGACAGACTAGATAGCGTGTATGACGTTTTGATGCCTCCCTGCCTTCTCTTGGTCATTCTTCACGGATCCGGGGTTATTGACAACCGGAATCCGCCCTAGCGCGTCGGAAGATAAGGTAACGGGTCCACCGGGTTACCGTTTCGCCGTATCTCGAAGTGGAGTTTGTTGCCATCCGTGCCGCTACTTCCCAGTTCGGCGATGGTCTGGCCCTGCTTCACACTTTCCCCTTCCGCTACCAGTATGCGCCTGTTGTGGGCATATGCACTCAGGTAGTGCTCATTGTGGTTGATGATAATCAGGTTCCCGTACCCGAGCAGGCCGTTACCGGCGTAAACCACACTTCCGTCGGCGGCTGCCCTGACCGGGTCTCCGGAATTGCCGGCAATATCAATGCCTTTGTTGACTTTTCCGGATGTTGAAAATTTTGCAATTACAGTGCCAACGTGCGGCCAGCGCCAGTTTATGTCGGAGACCGTCTGGCTCTGTTCCGACAGGTTCTCGTTGCGGTCGGGCTTGCGGGTAACCGTTGGAGCCGGCTCGGGTTTTGGCGCCGGGCTCGGGGAGGAAGCGGGGGTTCGAGTGGACCCTGTGGGACGGGAAGCGGTCCTGGGCGCGTCGGCGGGAGCCCTTCCGCGGAGGTCCAGACGGATGACCTGACCGGGGTGGATGGTATAGGGCGGCTCCATGCCATTGGCATTGCCCAGTTCCCGGTAATCGCGGCCATACCGCCAGGCAATGCTGTATAGGGTCTCACCTTTTTCAACCACATGACGCCCCCAGTAAACGGGGGGATTGTAGTCCCTGTCACCATAGATGGCGGAGGTATTACACCCCACCAGGGCCGTCGATGACAGGATCGCAAGCATCAGCAGAAGGAGGCCATGTCTCCATCCGGAGCGGGAACGCGGCCCCATACCCGGGCCCGGCTGACGCTGACTGCGACTATAATTCACGGATATATTGATGTCGTTTTTATCTCGAAATTATCTTTTCAGCTTAGCACGTTTTGGCGAATGATCCCCTAAACCACTAATTTCTTGCATCTTTTGTAAACATGTCGGGGTTACCGGGAACCACCAAGTGTTACCTGAGGAAACAAGTGACCCGCCGAAAAGGTAACACCCTTCGCACCCATACCGTGACCCATGGCACAGTCCTGGAAATCTGATGCCGCCAAATGCGGCAGTTCATCACGGGACTTAGGCCGGAGACGGCGCCTGCGATCTCCGACCAGCGACCCATTCGCCAAACAACACCAGGGCCAGGCCCATCAGGAGGGCCACTACCGCTACCGTAATCTGTGCCGGCTCGCCTGTCACCTCAGCATAACGCATCGGCGAGACGCTCACCTGCTCCAGGGGTACCTGATTTCCACTACTGTCAGCACGCCAGCTCACCACTTCCTGCCAGGGCCATACCCGGTTCAGGGCACCCACCATGAAACCGGTCAGTATCGCCAGCACCAGGTCGTGGGCCTTGCGCAGGGCCAGGCCCAGCAATCGCGCAAAGCTCAGCAGTCCCAGGACACAGCCGGCCATGAACAGGCCGACCAGCGCCAGGTCCAGCTCCCGGACCGCCGTCAGCACCGGGCCGTACATGCCCAGGATCAGAAGGATAAAACTGCCCGACAGTCCCGGCAGGATCATGGCGCAGATGGCCAGGGCGCCGGACAGGAAGAAGGCGGTCGCCCCCGGATTGACCTGGCCAGCGGAGAGGGTCGTCACCCACCATGCAAACGCGGCCCCCACCGCAATGGGAAGTACCTGCCACCACCGGCGCTCATTCATCTGCCCGAGAACATGCCAGACCGAGGCCACAATCAGCCCGAAGAAAAAGCTCCAGAGGGCAATGGGATAGGTTTCCAGTCCCCAAGTGATCAGGTTGGCCAGCGTGGCGATACTGGTGAGGATGCCGGCCAGCAGCGAGACCAGGAAACCACCATCGATTTCATGCCAGAAACGGCGCCAGTGCCCCCGGACCAGGGAGTGCAGGAAGGCCGATGGCACGGCGCCAATGGCCCCCAGCAGTCGGAAGTAGATGCCGGTGATAAAGGCTACGGTGCCGCCGGACACTCCCGGAACCACGTCCGCCGCCCCCATGGCAATACCCCTGATAAAGATCCCCGCGGTCTGCCGGATGCCACTCAACGAACCACCCCGCCCAGCAGCGGCACGAACCGCACCGGTTCCATTTCCTCGGTATGGAAGCTGTCACCGTCCCGGGTCACCTTCACCAGCACCTGCTGTTCCTCTCCTACCGGTGCCACCATGACACCGCCATCCGCAAGCTGATCCAGCAACTCCTCCGGCAGCACCCGGGGAGCCGCGGTCACCATAATGCCGTCGTAGGGTCCCCGGTCGGGCCAGCCCATGGGGCCATCCGCCAGCCGTAGCATCACATTGCGGTGTCTGAGCAGATGCATCCTCTCCCGGGCCCGGTCCTGCAGTGCCTTGATCCGCTCCACGCTATACACCTCGTCACACAGCCTGGCCAGGATGGCGGTCTGGTAGCCGGAGCCGGTGCCCAGCTCCAGCACCTTCTTCGGGCTCGCGCTCATCAGCACCTCGGTCATACGGGCAACAATGTAGGGCTGGGACAGGGTCTGGTTATTGCCGATGGGGAGTGCCGTGTCCTCGTAGGCCCGGTGTGACAATGCCTCGTCCACAAAGATATGCCGGGGCACCTCTTCCATCGCCCCCAGGACCCGTTCATCGCCGATGCCGGCTTCCCGCAGCCGCTGGATCAACCGCAGCCGGGTGCGGCGGGAGGTCATTCCGATTCCGTCAATAGCCACCATCAGTGTCCGGCCTCCACCCAGTGCCTCAGGGATGACAACGCATCATGCCTGGTCATGTCGATATGGACCGGAGTGATGGACACATAGTTCTCACGTATGGCGTGGAAATCGGTGCCGGGCCCGGCATCGGCCCCCTCGCCGGCGGCGCCGATCCAGTAACGTGCCTTGCCCCTGGGGCAGGTCATGGGGACGGCCCCTTCGGCCCGGCCACGGCGCCCCAACCGGGTCACCCGGAAACCGGCAATAGCGTCCCAGGGGACATCCGGTACGTTCACATTGAGGATGCAGCGGCTGCCCAGATCCGGCCAGTCCTCACGCTCCAGCAGTGTGCGCACCACCCGGGCAGCGGTCTCGTAGTGGAAGTGGCCCTCATTCACCAGGGACACGGCAATGGCCGGCAGGCCCAGGTGACGGCCCTCGGTGGCGGCCGCCACGGTGCCGGAATAGATGATGTCGTCGCCCAGGTTGGCATGGGTATTAATGCCGGAAACCACCCGGTCAAACGGTCTGTCGAACAGGCCATTCACCGCCAGGTGCACACAGTCGGTGGGGGTACCGTCCACCGAGCGGAAGCCGCCGGGATGCTGTTCCACGGTCAATGGACGGTTGAGGGTCAGCGAATTGCTGGCCCCGCTGTGATCACGGTCAGGCGCCACGACCTCCAGTTCCGCCAGCCCTTCCAGGCCGGCATGGAGGGCCACCAGCCCCGGGGAGTGCACCCCATCATCGTTCGACAGCAAGATACGCACGATTTCCAGTTTCTCCGAAAATGTTCCGGTGATGCCCGGCAAGGCACCCCTGAATAGAATAAGCCGCTCAGAATTCTAACGGATAAACGATGACATTTGTGTCATGGGAGGGTCATTCTGACAAATCGGTTACGAAAATTCCGCAGGTTCCTGCCCGTCGGACGACGACACCAGGGTCACCACCGACGACAGCAGGGTTGTAGCGTATTGTCCGGGTGACAGGGTAAACGACAGGTCCAGGCAGGGGCCCTCCTCCGCGTCAGACAAGGCCCAGTCCAGCCCGGATGGCCGTAACGCCAGCGCACGGCGCTCGGGGGCCATGCGGGTATCGGCAAACACCGCTTCCATCTCCGGGTAGCGGGCGACGACTTCCCGTTCCAGGGCGCCCTGAGCCCCCTGCGCCACGGTGCCGCCATCGCCCCATAGCGGACCGGTGGGGGCAGGGTCCGGCTCCCCGCCCAGCAAGTCCCGCCAGTTGCCCTGCAACACCCGTTCCGCCAGCACCTCGTTGAACAGCCAGGAACGGGCGGCGGAGAAATACAGACCTTCGCGATTGCCGGATGCCTTGCGGCCCCGACGCCGTCGACGGGCCGGCTTTTGTGACAGGGCCACCGCCCGCTCCAGGTTGCCGCCGTCATGGCCGAAACGCTGTAACCCGACATAGTTGGGGCAACCCTGGCGGGCCAGTGTATTGAGCCTTGGTGCCAGTTGCGCCGGATCTCCGGTCACCTCCCGCAGGCGGATCCGGAAGTGGTTGGCCTGATGCTCGCCCCGCCGTAGCTTGCGGTCCCGGCGGGCAACCGCCAGCACCGGCCAGTGTTGCTGTAGTGCCCGGATAAACGCCGGGTCACCGCCCTCAAGGCCGGGCCGTTGCACGCTGAACCACTGGCGGGTCACCGCGTGGCGGTCCTTGAGGCCACTGTAGCCAACGCCGCGATCGCCACATCCGGCCAGCTCTCCCAGCCGGTGCGCCACCCAGGGAGTATTGTCGCCGGTCTTCTCCAGGTAGAGCAGCAGGTGCTCCCCCTGCCCCGGCACGTCAATATCATCCTGCCCGTCCAGTTCATGGACCGGGCCGCCCACCTCCAACCGTTCGGTCACCCGGAAATCCTCCGGATGGACTTTCAGCCGGGCGCTTCCCAACGGCGCACCTTCAGGCCAGGGCCAGTCCAGCCGCCAGCGACTCATGAATTCTCGTCGTCCAGCAGGCAGACCGCCTGACAGGCGATACCTTCCCCGCGACCAGTGAAGCCCAGTTTCTCCGTGGTGGTGGCCTTGACACTGACACGGTCCATGGCTACCCCCAGGTCCTCGGCGATATGCTGCCGCATGGCGTCCACATGGGGAGCCATCTTCGGGGCCTGGGCGATAATGGTGCTGTCCACGTTGATCACCCGCAGCCCCCGGTCCGCCACCTGGCGACTCACTTCCCGCAGCAGCACGCGACTGTCGGCACCGGCCCATTCGGCACTGGTATCCGGGAACAGGTGGCCAATGTCGCCCAGGGCCGCTGCGCCAAGCAGTGCATCCGCGATGGCGTGGAGCAGCACATCACCATCGGAGTGGGCCTTGAGCCCCTTCTCGTGGGGGATGGGAACACCGCCAATGATCACCTGTGATCCTTCGCAGAACCCGTGGACATCGAAGCCCTGACCTATCCTCATGACACCTGCCTGTACCTGATAAAGGAGTTACCCGGCGTCCTGGCGGGCGAGTATGAACTCCGCCAGCGCCAGGTCCTCCGGAACGGTAATCTTGATATTGTCGGTGCGCCCGGTGACCACCCGCGGCTGCCAGCCGGCGAGCTCCATTGCCGACGCCTCGTCGGTAATAGTACCGGGATGCTCACGTACCCCGGTTTGCAGTGCCGACAACAGGTCGCCATAGCGGAACATCTGCGGGGTGAAGGCCCGCCACAGGCGGCGCCGATCCACGGTTTTCCCGATGCGGTCAGCATCCGTTTCCACCTGTTTGATGGTATCGGAAACCGGCGACGCCAGCAGACCGCCGACGGGGTCGTCCGCCAGTTCCGTCCTGAGTCGCGCCAGGTCCTCCCGGTGGATGCACGGTCGCGCCACATCATGAACCAGCACCCAGTCACGATCGCCCGCCCGACCGGAGAGGTGATGCAATGCACTGATCACCGAGTCGACCCGCTCGTCGCCGCCGGAACAGGTCTCAATGCGACGGTCCGAGGCGCTCCCACTGTCGGACCACCACTGATCCTCTCCGTGAAGCGGCACCACGCACCCCGCCCAGGGGCCGGCTTCCAGCAGGCGGGACAGGGTCACATCCAGCACGAACCGGCCGGAGAGTGTCAGATATTGCTTGGGAACGGAGGATTGCATGCGCTGGCCGATACCGGCGGCCGGCACCACAAGCCAGAAACGATGGGTATTCATAGACAACGGGAAGCTCTGGATTCAGGGCTCCACAACCAGGAAGAAGGTTTCATCATTGCGGATCAGTCCCAGGTCCTTGCGGGCCCGTTCCTCGACGGCGCCCTGGCCGGAGCCCAGGTTGCGAACCTCGGCGTAGAGGCGTTCGTTACGGGCGGCGAGCTTGGCGTTTTCCTGACGCTGCTCGGCAATGGTTTCGCTCAGGCCCCAGACCTGGGCATAACTGCCTTCCCCCACCCACAGGCGCACCTGCAGCAGGACAATCAGTATGACCATGATGGACCAGAGCACCTTCATCGCACAATTCCGTTATTCCATTTGCCCGGAGCGTAACTCGACGCCTTTGCCAGTGTGACATCGGGCTTTCGTGCGGGAAAAGCAACATGGGCTTCCCTGCCGATACCTCCCTGCCCTGAGTCACAAAACCGCCGGCTGAGCGAACAACCGGCGGCAGCAAGAGTCTAGCCTAATTAACGCCGCTATGCACTAACCGGGGCCTCCGGTGGCTGATCGACTAGCCCTGGCCCTTGATCTCGGACAGGCCACGGTAAGGTGCCTTGCCATCCAGCGCTTCCTCAATACGGAGCAACTGGTTGTACTTGGCAACCCGGTCAGAACGGCACAGGGAGCCGGTCTTGATCTGGCCGGCACAGGTGGCCACCGCCAGGTCGGCGATGGTGGTGTCCTCGGTTTCACCGGAACGGTGGGAAATCACCGCCGTATAACCGGCGGCCTGGGCCATCTTGATGGCATCCAGTGTCTCGGACAGGCTGCCGATCTGGTTGAACTTGATCAGGATGGAGTTGCCAACGCCCTTCTCGATGCCTTCCTTCAGGATGCGGGTGTTGGTCACGAACAGGTCATCACCCACCAGTTGCACCTTGCTGCCCAGCTTGTCGGTGAGGACCTTCCAGCCATCCCAGTCACTCTCATCCATGCCGTCTTCAATGGAGACAATGGGGAAACGCTCGCACAGGCCCGCCAGGTAATCCGCGAAACCGGCGGAGTCGAAACTCTTGCCTTCGCCGGAGAGCTGGTACTGGCCATCCCGGTAGAACTCGGAGGAAGCGCAGTCCAGAGCCAGGGTCACGTCGGTGCCCAGCTTGTAACCGGCGGCCTCGACGGCCTCCTGGATGGCGGCCAGGGCCGCTTCGTTGGACGGCAGGTTGGGGGCGAAACCACCCTCGTCACCAACCGCAGTGTTCAGGCCCTGGTTCTTCAGCACTTTCTTCAGGCTGTGGAAGATCTCGGCGCCCACGCGCAGGGCCTCGGCAAAGCTCTTGGCGGCAACCGGCTGCACCATGAATTCCTGGATATCCACGTTGTTGTCGGCATGCTCACCGCCATTGAGGATATTCATCATCGGTACCGGCATGGAGTACTGACCGGCAGTGCCGTTCACATCGGCAATGTGCTCGTACAGGGGCTTGCCCAGGGACGCTGCCGCCGCCTTGGCCGCCGCCAGGGACACCGCCAGGATAGCGTTGGCGCCCAGGTTGGCCTTGTTGTCGGTACCGTCCAGGTCGATCATGATCTGGTCCAGCGCCCGCTGATCCGCCGCGTCCTTGCCGACCAGGGCATTACGGATTTCACCCTTGACCGCGGCGACCGCCTTGGTAACACCCTTGCCCAGATAACGACCCTTATCCTGATCGCGGAGTTCCAGCGCTTCCCGGGAGCCGGTGGAGGCCCCTGACGGCGCACAGGCCCGTCCGAGGGTTCCATCCTCAAGGATCACGTCGGCTTCCACCGTCGGATTGCCGCGGGAATCCAGGACCTCCCGGCCCTTGATATCAGCGATTTTGGTCATGCTTTTCACTCTCCGGATAATGTTCAGATCAACGTATCAAAATCGAAAATCATGGCCTTGCCCGCAGGCAACCTCAGGCCGTATTGAGGGGTTCAAAACCTTTTACCAGCTCGTCCATGGCCTTCACACGTTTCAGGAACGGCTCCAGCTGGCTCAGCCGCAGGGCACAGGGGCCGTCGCACAGGGCCTTGTCCGGGTCCGGGTGGGCTTCCAGGAACAGGCCGGCCAGGCCCTGGGACATACCGGCCATGGCCAGGTCCACCACCTGGGCGCGGCGCCCGCCAGCGGAATCCGCCCGGCCACCGGGCATCTGCAGGGCGTGGGTGACATCGAAGAATACCGGCACACCCAGCTCCTTCATCTGCCCGAACCCCAGCATGTCCACCACCAGGTTGTTGTAGCCGAAGCTGGTGCCCCGCTCGCAGAGGATGACCCGGTCGTTGCCGGCCTCCCCGCACTTGTTGATGATGTGGGCCATCTCACGGGGCGCGAGGAACTGCCCCTTCTTGATATTGATGACCGCGCCGGTCTTCGCCATGGCCACCACCAGGTCGGTCTGGCGACTCAGGAAGGCCGGTAGCTGGATGATGTCGCACACCTCGGCGGCGGGTTCGGCCTGCCAGGGCTCATGGACATCGGAAATAATGGGGACCTGATATTTCGCCTTGATGTCCGCCAGCCATTGCAGGCCCTGCTCAAGCCCGGGGCCACGGAAGGAGTTGATGGAGGACCGGTTGGCCTTGTCGAAGGAGGCCTTGAAGACGTAAGGGATGCCGAGGCGACGGGTAATGTCCACGTAGGCCTCCGCCACCTCGAAGGCCAGGTCCCGGGACTCCAGCACATTCATACCGCCGAACAGTACGAACGGCTGGTCATTGGCGATGGTGAGATCGGCGACCGAGACGGTGTTCTGTGCCATGGCTGTGTGTCCTTGAGTGCGCCCGGGCCGTTATCGTCCGGTGTTATTGAGAGCCGCTTCCACGAATCCGGTGAACAGCGGGTGTCCGTCACGGGGGGTGGAGGTGAACTCCGGGTGGAACTGACAGGCGACGAACCAGGGATGGTCCGGCACTTCCACCACTTCCACCAGTTTGCCGTCGGTGGACCGGCCCGAGACCCGAAGGCCGGCCTGTTCCAGTTGCGGCACGAAATGGTTGTTGACCTCGTAGCGATGCCGGTGGCGCTCGCGGATGATCTTTCTGCCGTAGCACTGGCCGATGGTGGAGTCCTCGGTGACCACACAGTCCTGGGCGCCCAGGCGCATGGTGCCGCCAATGTCGGATTCCTCGGTACGCTCCTCGCGGTTGCCACTGGCATCCAGCCATTCGGTGATCAGGCCCACCACCGGAGCCGGGGAATTCTCGCGGAACTCGCTGGAATGGGCGCCTTCCAGGCCGGCCACGTTACGGGCGTATTCGATCACCGCCACCTGCATGCCCAGACAGATGCCCAGGTAGGGCACCTTGTTCTCGCGCGCATACTTTACGGTGGTAATCTTGCCTTCCACACCACGCTCGCCAAATCCGCCCGGTACCAGGATCGCGTCCACCTTCTCCAGGACGCCGGTACCATTGCGCTCAATGTCCTCGGAGTCGATGTACTCGATGTTGACCTTGGTGCGGGTCTTGATGCCGGCGTGGAGCAGCGATTCGATCAGCGACTTGTAGGCGTCCAGCAGCTCCATGTACTTGCCCACCATGGCAATGGTGACTTCCTGCTGCGGATTGGTCAGGGCGTCCACCACCGCGTCCCACTCGCTGAGGTCCACGTCACCGGCCTTGAGGTTGAAGCGCTCGATGATCAGTTGGTCCAGACCAAACCCGTGGAGCATGCGGGGAATGGAGTAGATGGAACGGGCGTCCTCCAGCGGGATAACCGCACGCTCCTCGACGTTGGTGAACAGGGCAATCTTGCGGCGGGAACCAGCATCCACCTCGTGCTCGGAACGGCACAGCAGGATATCCGGTTGCAGGCCAATGGAGCGCATTTCCTTCACGGAGTGCTGGGTGGGCTTGGTCTTGATCTCGCCGGCGGTGGCAATGTACGGCACCAGGGTCAGGTGCATGAACAGCGCCCGCTGCGGACCCACTTCCACCTTGAGCTGGCGGCAGGCCTCCAGGAACGGCAGCGACTCGATATCACCCACGGTGCCGCCGATTTCCACCAGGGCCACATCCACCCCGGCGGCGCCTTCCACCACACGACGCTTGATCTCGTCGGTAATGTGCGGGATTACCTGCACGGTACCACCCAGGTAATCACCCCGGCGTTCCTTGCGAATCACTTCTTCGTAGACCCGGCCGGTGGTGAAGTTATTGCGACGGGTCATGGGAGTGCGGATAAACCGCTCGTAGTGGCCGAGGTCCAGGTCGGTTTCTGCACCGTCTTCGGTCACGAAGACCTCACCGTGCTGGAACGGGCTCATGGTGCCCGGGTCCACATTGATATAGGGGTCCAGCTTGAGAATGGTGACCTTAAGGCCCCGTGCTTCCAGGATGGCCGCCAGGGAGGCAGACGCGATCCCTTTCCCCAATGAGGACACAACACCGCCGGTGACGAAAATATAACGCGTCATGCAGATTCCGTGATTGTCAGGTTCAGTAAAGGAGGGAGATTGTCATCTCAAGATGGGACGCCAGATTACCAGAAAGCCCCCCGGCGCTCAATCCGAACCCGCCGTAAAAGTTGCTCCTGACAGCCTGGGCCGCGCCGCTACTCCCGCCGTATCTCCAGCCACCCGCCATTCCCGGGGTGCGGTCCCGCCAGTCCCGGCTCGCACCACAGGTCCGCGACAGCCACCAACTCGTCGTTTCCCCGGAACACCAGAGGCAGCTGGTCCCGCTCCCAGGGGGGAACCTGCTGCTCCTGGAGCCATTTCTTTAGTGACCGGGTCGGCCCGTCCGGCCTCGGCCTGAAGCGTTCACCGCCCCGGCGGTGACGAAGATGCAGTTCCGGCATCGACCCACTGCCCTCCGCCGGGTGCAGGTAGAGCCGGAACACCCCGTCCTGCAGGGCCCGACCGGCCGCCAGTGACTGCTCTGCCGCAAGCGGCGCCGGTGACCGGGACACCCGGTAAATATGGTCCTGAAACCGTCTCAGGGCAAATTCACCGGCCAGTATCTCGGGACGGGCATGGTCCCGGGCTTCCGTCAGGTCGCGGATCTCATGATCGCCCAGGGACCGGTCCAGATCCTCACCCAGCCACCATTGCAGCAGGTTGCGCCGGGCTGCCATGGGCAAGGCGCGAAACCCCGGCAGGTGGAGGCGGCCTGGTCCGGCCTGCAACTGGTGGAAGTGGGTTTCCGCGAGCATGGTCGCCAGTTCGGCGGATTCCCCGCAGGCCCGGGCGGTGGCCAGTAGCCGTCGCTCCAGACTGGGCCAGCGCTGTAGAAGGTCCGGCAGCACCCGCTGGCGCAGGAAGTTGCGATCAAACCCCTCATCGGTATTGGTGGGGTCCTCCACCCAGGACCACCCCGCCCGTTGGGCCTGCTGCCTGAGCCACGACCGGGGCATCTGAAGCCACGGCCGCACCAGCATTCCCTGGCCGAGGGGCCGCTTCATCGGCATACCCGCAAGCCCGTGCACACCGGTGCCCCGCAGGAACCGGAACAGCAGGGTCTCCACCTGATCGTCAGCATGGTGGGCCATCAGCAGGACATCACCGGCGTCCAGCCGTTCCGAGAAGACCTGGTAACGGGCGTTGCGCGCAGCGGTTTCGATACTGCCCCCGCCTGCGTCCACCTGGACAGGAACCACCTCCAGGGGTACGGCCAGTTGCTCACAGGTCCGCTGGCACAGGGCCTCGAAGGCAACCGCGTCCGGCTGTAGCTGGTGGTTGACGTGGATGGCGGAAAAGCCGGCGGGGTGGTGTTCAAACACCCGGTGGGCGAGGTGGAGCAGGACCACGGAGTCCAGGCCGCCGGACAGGGCGACCCGGACGTGGCCGGTGACGGCCAGCGCCTCCAGGGGTACCAGCAACTCCGGAAGGAAGGTGTCGGGGGGCGGGTTACCGCCCCGTGTCATAGCGGGTCAGGCGCTCGTAGCGCCGGGCCACCAGCTCGTCCTGGCTGAGGTTGCCCATTTCATGCATCCCCTTGAGCAGTTCTTCCTTGAGGTTGTCAGCCATTTCCTGGGGGTTGCGGTGAGCGCCACCCAGGGGTTCCCTGATCACGGTATCCGCCACACCGAGTTCCTTGAGACGATTGGCGGTCACTCCCATGGCCTCGGCGGCCTGGGAAGCGTGATCCGCACTCTTCCAGAGGATGGAGGCGCACCCCTCGGGAGAGATAACCGCATAGGTGGAGTACTGCAGCATGTACAGGTGATCGCAGACACCGATGGCCAGGGCGCCACCGGAGCCGCCCTCGCCCACCACGGTGGAGAGGATCGGGGTCTTCAGCCGGGACATCACCGCAAGATTGCGGGCAATGGCTTCGCTCTGGCCCCGCTCCTCGGCGCCAATGCCCGGATAGGCACCCGGCGTGTCGATAAAGGTGAGCACCGGCATGCGGAAGCGCTCGGCCATTTCCATCAGGCGCAGGGCCTTGCGGTAGCCCTCGGGGCGCGGCATACCGAAGTTTCGACGCACCTTGTCACGCACTTCACGCCCCTTCTGGTGGCCGATCACCATTACCGGTTTGCCATCCAGCCGGGCGGTACCACCAACAATGGCCTGGTCATCGGCATAGGCCCGGTCGCCGTGCAACTCATCGAAGTCCTCGAACACCATGTCAACGTAGTCGAGGGTGTACGGCCGACGGGGGTGCCGGGCCAGGCGGGCAACGTCCCAGGCTTTCAGATCGGAAAAGATGCTCTCGGTGAGGCTTATACTCTTGTTCCGGAGCCGGCTGATCTCGTCGGTAATGTTGATTTCTGTATCGTTGCCAACCAGTCGCAATTCTTCGATCTTGGCTTCCAGGTCGGCAATGGGCTGTTCGAAGTCCAGGTAGTTAGGGTTCATGGTGTTCCATCAACTTGTCTTTGTTCAGCGCAACAATCAGAGGCGCTGGAGATTCAGGATTTGCCTAAAGATACCAATGCAAGGCCATGTAAAAAAGCGGACCTTAGTCTGATTGTTCTTAATGTGAATCAACACCATCAATCATAGACCAGTTCCACCTGGTTATCGCCCACCAGGTATTTCAGCTCGTAGAGCAGCTTGTCGTCCGGCTGTACCCGCCAGGTTTCCCCCAGCTCGATACGGGTACTGGCGCCGTCTCCCACGTACTCGATCCACACCGGACTGCCCTGGCTGCGGAACGGCCGCAGGGTATTGTCCAGCTTGTCGAGCAGACCGTTGTGCAACTGCTTCGCTTCCAGCTTCAGCTGCAACCCCCGGCTGAAGGACTGCCGGGCGGTGGCCACATCCATCACCGAACTGACCCGCATCTTCATCTGGCCGGAGTAGTCGTCGTGACTCACCTGCCCTTCCAGTACGATCACCTGGTCCGACTGCAGCAGCTCCCGGTTGGCATTGAAGGCCTCGGAGAACAGCGTCGCCTCGATACGACCGCTGCGATCGTCGAGGGTGACAAAGCACATAGTGGAGCCGGTACGGGTCTTCATGGTGCGCTGGGCGACAATCAGTCCCGCCACCCGCTGGGGCGACCGCGACGGCTGCAGGTCAGAGATGGACGAGCGCACGAAACGACGCACCTCCTTCTCGTATTCATCGAACGGATGCCCGGTCAGGTACAGACCCAGGGTGTCCTTCTCGCCTTTCAGGCGCTCCTTCTCCGGCCACTCCCGTACATGGGCCACGTCCGCGAAGGGGTCAACGCCCTCGTCACCGCCCAGGATATCGCCGAACATGTCAGTCATACCCACGGATTCATTGCGCGACTGCTGGCCTGCCTGCTGGATGGCCTTGTCGATACTGGCCATCAGTTGCGCCCGGCCCGGCCCCAGCTTGTCCACGGCCCCGGCCCGGATCAGCGCTTCCAGGGCCCGCTTGTTGACCTTCTTCAGGTCCACCCGGCAGCAGAAATCGAACAGGTCCTCGTAGGCGCCACCGTCCTGTCGGGCCTCCACGATGCTCTGGATGGGGCCTTCGCCCAGCCCCTTGATGGCGCCGAGACCGTAGACGATCTGACCCTCGTCGTTCACCGTGAAGGTGTACTCGGAGGTGCTGACATCCGGCAGCACCAGGTCCAGCCCCATGGCCCGGCATTCCTCCACCAGGGTCACTACCTTGTCGGTGTTCTGCATATCGGCGGTGAGCACCGCCGCCATGAACTCCGCCGGGTAATGGGCCTTCAGCCACAGGGTCTGGTAGGACACCAGGGCGTAGGCCGCCGAGTGGGACTTGTTGAAGCCATAGCCGGCGAACTTTTCCACCAGGTCGAAGATGTTCTCCGCCAGGGTCTTGTCGATGCCATTATTGGCACAGCCCTCCAGGAAGATGGCCTTCTGCTTGGCCATCTCCTCCGGTTTCTTCTTGCCCATGGCCCGGCGCAGCATGTCCGCGCCACCCAGGGTGTAGCCGGCCATCACCTGAGCGATCTGCATGACCTGCTCCTGGTACAGGATGACCCCGTAGGTGGGCTCGAGTACCGGTTTCAGGCCCTCGTACTGGTAATCGGGGTGCGGGAAGGACATGGGCTGGCGACCGTGCTTCCGGTCGATGAAGTCGTCCACCATGCCGGATTGCAACGGGCCCGGACGGAACAGGGCCACCAGGGCGATCATATCCTCCAGGGAGTCCGGCTGCAGGCGGCGGATCAGGTCCTTCATGCCCCGGGATTCCAGCTGGAACACGGCGGTGGTTTCCGCCTTCTTGAGCATGTCGAAGGAGGGTACGTCATCCAGCGGGATGTCGTTGATATCCAGCTCCGCCTCGCCCCGCTTCTGCCGGCGGGGATTGATCATCTTCAGGGCCCAGTCGATGATGGTCAGGGTCCGCAGCCCCAGGAAGTCGAACTTCACCAGGCCGGCATCTTCCACGTCCCCCTTGTCGAACTGGGTAACCAGGCTGCCGCCCTCGTCATCACAATACAGCGGCGAGAAATCGGTGATCTTGGTGGGCGCGATCACCACACCCCCGGCGTGCTTGCCGGCATTCCGGCACACCCCTTCGAGCTTCAGGGCCATCTCCCAGATTTCCTGGGCTTCCTCGTCCTGCTCCAGGAAGTCCCGTAACTGCTCTTCCTGCTCCAGCGCCTTCTCCAGGGTCATGCCCGGCTCAAAGGGAATCATCTTGGAGAGCCGGTCCGCCAGACCGTAGGATTTGCCCTGCACCCGGGCCACGTCACGCACCACCGCCTTGGCGGCCATGGTACCGAAGGTGATGATCTGGGATACCGCCTCGCGACCGTACTTCTCCGCCACATAGTCAATGACCCGGTCACGGCCCTCCATGCAGAAGTCCACGTCGAAGTCGGGCATGGAGACCCGTTCCGGGTTGAGGAAGCGCTCGAACAGCAGGTCGTACTGCAGCGGGTCCAGGTCGGTGATGAGCTGGGCGTAGGCCACCAGGGAGCCGGCACCGGAACCCCGGCCCGGGCCTACCGGCACACCGTTGTTCTTGGCCCACTTGATGAAGTCCATCACGATCAGGAAGTAGCCGGGGAACCCCATCTGGATGATGATATCCAGCTCAAAGTTCAGGCGTTTGAAGTACGCCGCCCGCCGCTCTTCGTAGTCCGGGTCGTCCGGGTTGAGGATGGTTTTCAGTCGTTCTTCCAGGCCCTCCTCGGACACCTTGCGGAAGAAGTCATCCATGGTCATGCCATCGGGGATGGGATAGTTGGGCAGGAAGTACTCACCCATTCGCACCGGCACGCTGCAGCGGCGGGCGATTTCCACGGTGTTCTCAATGGCTTCGGGAATGTCCTCGAACAGCTCGACCATCTCCTCCGCACTGCGCAGGTACTGCTGGTCGCTGAAACGGCGCTCCCGGCGCGGGTCCGCCAGGGTGCGACTCTCGCCGATGCAGACCCGGGCCTCATGGGCCTCGAAGTCCTCCGCTTCCAGGAAGTGGACATCGTTGGTGGCCACCACCGGGCAACCGAGTTCCGCCGCCAGTTCCACACTGGCGTGGAGGCAGTCCTCGTCACCGGCACGACCGGTGCGCTGCAACTCCAGGTAATAACTGTCGGGATAGAGTTCCAGCCAGTAGCGCAGGCGATCCCGGGCCAGGTCGGTCTTGCCGGCCAGCAGGGCCCTGCCCACGTCACCCAGTTTGGCGCCGGACAGGGCGATCAACCCCTCGCGGCGCGATTCCAGCCACGCCCGGGTAATAATGGGCTTGCCGTAGCGCTGACCTTCGGTGTAGCCGAGGGAGATGATTTCCGTCAGGTTCAGGTAACCGTCCTGGTTACGGGCCAGCAACGTAATACGGAACGGGTTATCCGGTTCATCCGGGTTTTCCAGCCACAGATCGGCTCCCGGAAGGGGCTTGACCCCCGCCCCCATGGCCGCCTTGTAGAAACGCACCAGGGAGCACATATTGGACTGCTCGGTGAGCCCCACCGCGGGCATGCCCAGCTCCTTCACCCGGTTGATCAGTGGCTTGACCCGGATCAGGCCGTCCACCATGGAATACTCGGAGTGGACGCGGAGGTGGACAAAATTCTGACTCATAAGATCTCGTGTTCCCGGTGTGCAATCTGGTTATCGGATTCTAACGCAAAGGGAGGTATCAGTCCCGCCCGATACGGGCCAGCAGCCCGTCCTCAGTCTGTGCCCCGAGCAGGGTGTCACGCAGCTCACCGTCAGGGTCCACCAGGAAGGTGGCAGGCAGCCCCTGGGGCATGTCCCAGCCCAGGGCGGGGGCCGGGTTGTCGGCCAGCATGGTGAAGTCGATCCCCATGCGCTGGCCCAGCTCCAGCAACTCCGCCCCGGTGACACCATCAAAGTTCACCGCCAGCACGGTCACGCCTTCACGGGCGTCCACGGCGTTAAGTTCGGGAATTTCCTCCAGGCAGGGCTTACACCACTCCGCCCAGTAGTTGACCAATACCCAGTCGCCCCGCAGCGACGCCCAGCCCAGGGACTCCCCGCTTGCCATCGCCAGGGTTGGACTGGCATCTCCGGCGTCTGCGGATGTCGATGGGTCACTGCAGGCAGTCAGCAGGACCATGGCGGACAAAAGGATACAGAGAACAGGGTACTTCCCCATCACACCTCCTGATAGACTTGGCAGCCCTGATCGTACACTTCCCAGGTAATCATTGGCAGAGAACCAGAACCCGATATGGCTGATAACACATTACTTGACCATACCCGCATCTATCACAACCCCCGTTGCTCCAAGTCCCGGCAGACCCTGGCTCTGATGGAGGAAAACGGCCTCGCACCGGAGGTGGTGAAATACCTGGATACGCCGCCCTCGCCTGAGGAACTGGCCGCCCTGGTGAAGGCCCTGGGCTGCTCGGTGCGGGACATCATCCGGGTAAAGGAAAAGGAATACAAGGAACTGGGCCTGGATAACCCCGACCTCTCCGACGACCAGTTGCTGGCGGCCCTGAGCGCCAACCCCAGACTGATCGAGCGTCCTATTGTGACCCATGATGGCAGGGCCACCATGGGGCGGCCGCCCGAGAACGTGTTGGCACTGATCTGACCTTTTCCCAGTTACCAGACGGCCAGGAACCGGAGCCTCCCATGTCCAATGCACAACCGGAGCAGCCCTACGTGCTGGTCCTCTACTACAGCCGCACCGGCCAGACCGCGACCCTGGCCCAACAGATCGCCCGGGGCATTGCACGGGTCTGGGGTATCGAGGCAAGGATCCGTGCGGTGCCACCGGTGTCCCCGGATACCGAGGCCTCCCAGCCGGCAGTGCCGGACGAGGGCGCCCCCTGGGCCACCCGCGACGACCTGGCCAACTGTGCGGGCCTGGCCATCGGCAGCCCCACCCGCTTTGGCAATATGGCGGCGCCGCTCAAGTATTTCCTGGATGGCACCGGTGACCTGTGGGTGAGTGGCACCCTCGCCGGCCGGCCCGCCGGGGCCTTCACGTCTACCGGCAGTCTTCACGGCGGCCAGGAGTCCACCCTGCTGACCATGATGATGCCCCTGCTGCACCACGGCATGGTGCTGTGCGGGGTGCCCTACAGCGAACAGGCCCTGTCGGCTACCACCTCCGGCGGCACGCCCTACGGCCCGTCACACTGGGCGGGCACCGACACCCGGCATGCGGTCAGTGACCATGAGAAGACCATCTGCCAGACCTTCGGCGAGCGCCTGGCCCGACTGGCCCTGAAACTCGCGGATTAAGCCGCTGGAACCAACCACCTGCTACCCTGTCAGGAAACACCATGCTGTATTCTGAAAACGCGAAGAAAACTCGTGGCATCGCCGCCACACTGTATACCCTGTTCCTCGCCCTGCTGGTGGTCACCACCTTCTGGCCTGACCAGGTGGAGGACGTATCGGTGGCACTGATGCTGTCGGTCAAACTCCTGCCATTGCTACCTTTTGCGCTGGTGGTGTTCCGGGGGCACAACCGGGGCTATATCTGGATGAGCTTCGTGCTGATCTTCTACTTCACCCAGGCCGTGGTCACCGCCTGGCTGAGCGAGGGAAAGCCAATGCCGGTTCTGATGGCGGTGCTCAGTGTTTCGCTGTTTACTGTTGCCATGGTTCACCTTAAGGTGAATCGGCCCTGATCGCACACACGAGGTAGTCAATGTCCGAGACCCTGGCCCGCGAGACCCGCCCGGAGCACACCCTCACCCTGAGGGAACTGTGCAACGCCCTGGCGGACACCGGTGAAGTCAGCCGCGAGGATGCCGAACGGGTGCTGGCAGCCAACCTGGGCGCGAGTGCCGAGGCCCGGCATCCGCTGGAGGTCATCGCCATTGCCCGGCTCACCAGCCAGAAGGATCATCGGGCCCTGGACCTGGAACGCCTTACCCGCTGGCTGGCGGAGTGGTCACAACAGCCTTACTACCATATCGATCCCCTGAAGATTGACACCCCGGCCATTGCCCGGGCGATGTCTTATGCCTTTGCCCAGCGCCACCATATCCTGGCGGTGGAAGTCACCGACCAGGAAGCGGTCATTGCCAGCGCCGAACCCTTCAAGAGCGACTGGGAAGCCAACCTCCGCCATGTCTTGCAGCGCCCCCTGAAGCGGGTAGTGGCCAACCCGGAATCCATCCGCCGCTACACGGTGGAGTTCTACCAATTGGCCAATTCCGTCAGCAAGGCCGGTGGCCAGCAGGGTAGCGCCGCCGGCAACCTGCACAACTTCGAGCAACTGCTGGACATTGGCCAGGGAACCAGTCACGACGCCAATGACCAGCACGTGGTGAAGATCGTCGACTGGTTGCTGCAATACGCCTTCGACCAGCGGGCCAGCGACATTCACATCGAACCCCGGCGGGAGCTGACCCGGGTGCGCTTCCGCATTGACGGGGTGCTGCATAATGTCTACGAGTTTCCGGAACAGGTGGGCGTGGCGGTCACCAGCCGCCTGAAGATCCTGGGGCGCCTGAACGTGGCAGAGAAACGCCGGCCCCAGGACGGTCGCATCAAGACCCGCAAGCCCGACAACAGCGAGGTGGAACTGCGCCTGGCCACCATGCCCACCGCCTTTGGCGAGAAGATGGTGCTGCGGATCTTCGACCCGGAAGTGCTGCTCAAGACCTTCGAACAACTGGGCTTCTCCGGCGAAGACCGGGAACGCTGGCACGAGATGACCAGCCGCCCCCACGGCATCGTACTGGTGACCGGCCCCACCGGCTCCGGCAAGACCACCACGCTCTACTCCACCCTGAAGACACTGGCGTCCCCGGACCAGAACATCTGCACTATCGAAGACCCCATCGAGATGGTGGAGCCGGCCTTCAACCAGATGCAGGTACAGCACAATATCGAACTGACCTTCGCCTCCGGCGTCCGGGCCCTGCTGCGCCAGGACCCGGACATCATCATGATCGGTGAGATCCGCGACCTGGAAACCGCCGAAATGGCGGTGCAGGCGGCCCTTACCGGCCACCTGGTGCTTTCCACCCTGCACACCAACGACGCTCCCAGCGCCTTTACGCGCCTGCTGGAACTGGGCATACCGCCCTACCTGATCCGCGCCACGGTCATCGGCGCCATGGCCCAGCGCCTGGTCCGGCTGCTGTGCCCCCACTGCAAGAAGCCGGCACCGCTGGAAGACGAAGCCTGGACCACCCTGACCCGGCCGTGGAAGGCCCCCATGCCAAAGCAGGTCTACCAGCCCGTCGGTTGCCTGGAATGCCGGGACACCGGCTACCTGGGCCGCGCCGGCGTCTACGAGATCCTGGGCCTGTCCCGCACCATCGCCGGGCAGATCAATGACCGCTGCGAGCTGGAGCAACTGCGCCTGGACGCCTACAAGGATGGCATGAAGTCACTGCGACTGAGTGGCGCCCAGAAGGTGGCCGCTGGGCAAACCACCATCGAGGAAGTGTTGCGGGTGACGCCGGAGAGTCAGCGGTAAATAGTCAGGCGGGTATGACCTCCGAGCGTTCAGGCCCCGGGCCGCAATCCACACTGCTCCAACTGCCGCTGCCACAGCTCGATATGCCGCTGCTGGCTGGCATCCAGCTCGGCCCATAGCGAATCACCGTCCAGCCTCAGGTAACGTTCATACCATGGCCGGAAGCTGTCCGGCATGACCGACTGCTGCCGTTCCGCCAACTTCGCCAGGGGGCGGATGATGTCATCGCGGCCCCGGCGCACCTGCGCAAGATAGGGCTGTACCCGCTCGATAAACACGCTGAAGAACATCCCCTGGACAATGTCCGACTGGTTGTTGGGCTTGCCGTCCAGGCACAGGGGGCGCCCCTGAAGACGGGACTCGATGACGTCGCTGGCGTCGTCCAGGCGGGTGGTCAGCAGGCGGGCGCTGAGGATCAACTGGCCGGCGGCCTGGTGGGCCTGCCATTGCTGGTGGATGGCCCCCAACGGCTCCAGGTCAACGTCGGTATTACCTTGCAGCAGGGGCATCAGCATGGTGTTCAGGGTTTTCAGGTCCGTCGCCAGGTTGGTGATCCCGGTTTCCGGTGCCAGGGGATAAGGCCCTTCGGTGCGGGTGAACAGGCCCTCCACCTCCTCCACGCCCCAGGTGGCGTTCCATACCGCGATGGGCAGTGACCCCCGCTTGCTCTCCACCGCCTGCGCCACCTCGTCCCGCAGGGTGTCGTCGGCAATCTCCGGCAGGCAGTCGCCGGCGGTTTCGATGAACCGGACCTCATAGCGCAGGCGGTTGGCGGGCTGCATGACCCGCCCCAGCACTGAGGCCCGCTCCCCGGCCACCACCTGCAGCTCACAGCCGAACAGGGACAGGAAATCCAGCATGCCCAGCTCTACCCCAGGCATGTCCAGGATCCGGTCACGGCGCCTGGGCAATGGGTCGGTAGCGGGAATGGGGGAGAGTTCGTAAGATTGGTCCAGTACGCGGGCGGTCCTCTCCACGTACTCGTCCATCATGGATTCCGGGGCACCGAACGGGTTGCAGCCCGCCAGTGTCAGGAGGGCCAGGAGCAGAACCAGACTCCGGATAAACCGTTGCTGGTTCCTAGTGATGGGGTAGCAGCAATCCATCAACCTCACAGAAATCCCGGGCCACGGGGCGCGCCACTGTCTCCGGCAGGTCCCCGTCCCGGACCAGCCAGCAGGTCTGAAGCCCGGCGGCCTCGGCGGCTTCCAGCTCCGCCTCCACATCAGACAGGAACAGCACAGTTGCCGGCTCAACGCCCAGCTGGTCAACAATGTTGTGGTAGGAGGTCGCTTCCTTCTTGCCACCAACGTTGGTATCGAAGTAGCCGCTGAAGAAGGGGGTCAGGTCACCCTCGTTGGAAAACCCGAAAATCAGCTTCTGCGCCTTGACCGACCCGGACGAATACACATACAGGCGGAGGCCCCGGTCATGCCAGAAGCGGAGGTATTCGGCGGCATCCGGATAGACATGGCCATCAAAATCGCCATGCTGGTAGCCCTGCTCCCACAGCATGCCCTGCAGGGTCTTCAGGCTGGTTTCCTTGCGATCCCCGTCAATCCACTGCTCCAGGGTGCGGACCAGGCCGTCGATATCATCACGCTCGCAACCGGACACCCGGGCCACCTCGTCAAGCTGCTCCCCCACGGCTGGATCCTCGTGCCGCCAGTCGCGGACGAACTCACCCATATGTTCACGGGCGTAGGGAAACAGCACCTCATGCACAAAGGCAATGGAGCTGGTGGTGCCCTCGATGTCGGTCAGGATCACGCGAATCATCATGCGGCTCCGGCAAGACGCTCATAACGGGGCAGACGATTGGCAATGTCTTCCCCGGTAAATTCCGCCACCCATCCTTCCGGGTTGGTAAACAGCCGGATGCAGGTGAATTCCGGTTCGGGGCCCATATCAAACCAGTGGCGGGTGCCATGGGGCACGCTGATCAGGTCGTTCCTGCGGCAAAGCACGGCATAGACCCGGTCGCCCAGGTGAAGGTAGAAAAGCCCCTGCCCCCGCACGAAGAAACGCACCTCGTCCTCGCTGTGGGTGTGTTCATCCAGGAACTTCTGGCGGAAGGCTTCCTTCTGGGGGTTGTCCGCCGTCAGGCTGACCACATCGGCGGTGGCAAACCCACCTTCCCGCTTAAGGTGTTCCACCTCGTCGGTATAGGCCTCGAGGATATCGTCCTGGCTGGCATCGGCGGGCAATGCTCGGGTCGGCCAGCGCTCGAAGCGTATGCCCTGCTCGCCCAGCAGCCGGGCAATCTCAGCGGGATTCTCCACCACCTGCTCGGGGGTGTCCGGCTGGTTCTGGTGAAAGATGCTCAGCGTCGTCATCCGCGGACCCTCATGGTTTCAAGTTCACATTCAAACAGGAATTCAAACGCCTCCACATGGCGCAGGCATTCGTTCATGTCCCGGCCCCAGGTATAGAGGCCATGGCCCCGGATCAGGTAACCCGGCTGGCCGGGATTCTCCGCCAGCCACTGCCCGGCCTCTGCCGCCAGGGCCGGAATGTCCTGGGTATTGGCAAACACCGGCACCACCACCTGGCCCTCGTGGGTATCGACGCCAGCGAAGGCCTTCTGCAACTCGTAGTCTTTCAGTATAAGGGCATCGCCCTCACTGACCAGCCGGCTCAGCACCGTGGCCTTCACCGAATGAGTATGCAGTACTGCGCCGATGTCCGGCCGGTCCCGATAGATCACGGTATGCAGCAGGGTTTCCGCCGATGGCCGGCTGTCGCTCTGGACCGGTGCACCGGCCAGGTCCACCACCATGACATCGGCCTCGGTCAACTGGCCCTTGTGGCGACCGGACACCGTAATGGCCACATGGCCATCGCCGATACGACTGGAATAATTGCTGCTGGTGGCCGGGGACCATCCCTGCTGGTACAGGAAAGCACCCGCCTCGCAGATTTCCCGGGCTGCCCGACTGTAGCGGGCAAGGTCAAAGGCGCTGGTCACTGGACTACCGGATTGCCTTCGGAATCGTTCCAGATCTTGCGGCCATCGGTATCCATCTTGCCGTTGGAGTCCCAGACCTCGCGATTGGTGGTGGCATCCTCCAGTTCGCCGTTATCATCCCACACCTCGCGGTCGGACGTGGCCTCCTCGACCTTGCCGTTGTCATTCCAGATGGCACGGCCCTGACAGCCGGCCAGTGCAATCGCCGCCAAAACCACTACAAACAGCTTTCTCATGCCACTCTCACCTCATTGGTCAATGACTATCGCGCCCCGTGTATTTCCCGGTTGCGCTGTTTCTGCTGATCACTCTTGCGCACCATGACGTAGACCGCACCGGTGCCACCATGATGCTTCTGGGCCGAATGAAAGGCCAGGACCTCGTCCAGCTCCGGCAGCCATCGGGCCAGGTAACTCTTGAGCTGGGCGATGCCGTCGGGATTACGCTCGCCCTTGCCGTGCAGGATGATCACCGAACGCAACCCATAGCGCACGCAATCCTTCACGAAACCGAACACCTCCCGCCGGGCCTCCTCCACCGTCATCCGGTGCAGGTCCAGGCGGGCCTCGATGGGGTACTGCCCCAGCCTGAGCTTGCGAAACACACCATGCTGGATACCGGGCCGTTGCCAGCTCAGGATGTCGTGGGCGGTCAGGGGGTCCACATCCGAGGCCGTCAGCGGATTGGCATCCCGGACCCGGGCATCAACGGCGGCCCGCTGACGTTCCAGGTGACCCGGCGTCAGTTCCTTCGGGGTGGACACCTCCGCCCGGTTCGGCCGCCGGATACGGCGGACATCTTTCATCTGTTCCAGGAACAGCAGTCGCTCATCTTTTGACGTCATGGTACTGGTTCAGGGTGAGCTCGATTCAACCGGCACTTTACCACCGGCCCTCCGGGGCATAAAGCGACAACGGACGATGATAAGCGGTTCAGCACCCTGGCTGGTTATAATACGACCAAAGGCCGACGCTGAAACGTCACATATTGGGTTACACTGCCCAAAGCCGCCACTGGACCAGTTCCTATAGACAATAACAAGAGTGCAGAGTTCATGACCCAGGACCAGGAAGCCACATTACCCCAGAACACCCGGTCAATCATGGCCTTCCTCCGGGAACACGCCCCTTTCTCCGGCATGGACGACGGTCACCTGGCCCTGTTCGCCGAACACGCCAGCCTTCAGTTCTTTGCCGATGGCGATACGGTCCTGTCGCCGGAGGACGGACCGGTCAGGACCTTCAACGTGGTCAAGCAGGGGCGTATCCGGGGCGAGCGGATCAACACCAAGACCGGCGAACCGGAAACCACCTTCGAGATCAGCCGGGGTGAATGCTTCCCACTGGCGGCGCTGATCGGGGAGCGCCCCACCCAGACCCTGCACCGTGCCTCCGGCGATACCTTCTGCCTGTCCCTGGATCACCAGCACTTTGTCACCCTGTTCTCCGAGAGCGACAGCTTCCGGGACTTCTGCCTGCGGGGCGTCAGCAGCCTGCTTGACCAGGTCAACCAGCGCATCCAGTCCGGCGCCATGGCATCGCTGGGCTCCTCCAACTCCCTGGACACGCCCCTGGAGCGCTATGCACTGCGCAACCCGATTGTCTGCTCGCCGGACCTGCCGGTGCGCAAGGCCGTAGCCCGCATGCATGACAACAGCGTGGGCAGCATTATCATCACCGATAACCAGCGCCATCCCACGGGTATCTTTACGTTACGAGACTTGCGCTCACTGGTGGCGGACGAACGTTGCTCCCTGGAGACACCCATCGGCCAGGTAATGACTGCCAACCCCCACCGGCTGCCGGCCAGTGCCGATGCCTTTGAGGCGGCCATGCTCATGGCGGAGCATCACTTTGCCCACATCTGCGTGGTGGACGACGAGGATTGCCTGATTGGCGTGGTGTCGGAGCGGGACCTGTTCGCCCTGCAGCGGGTCGACCTGGTCCACCTGGCCCGGGCCATCGGCACGGCCACCCATCTCCAGACCCTGATAACCCTGAGGAACGATGTGTCCAGGCTGGTGGATGCCATGCTGGCCCATGGCGCCGATTCCGGGCAGGTGGTGAAGATCATCACCACCCTTAACGACATCACCGTGCGCCGGGTACTGGAGCTGAACCTGAAAACCCGTGACCCGGGCATTCCCTTCACCTGGCTGACCTTCGGCAGCGAGGGCCGCCAGGAACAGACCCTGCTGACCGACCAGGACAACGGCATTCTCTTCACCACACCGGAAGGCATGACCCCGGACCAGGTGCGGGAGAAACTGCTGCCCTTTGCCGAGACCGTCAACAGGGAACTGGCACAATGCGGATTCACCTGGTGCAAGGGCAATATCATGGCCAGTAATCCCAGGCTGTGCCTGAGTATCGAGGAGTGGGATGACTGGTTTCTGAGGTTTATCGACGCCTCCACGCCCCAGAACCTGGTGTATTCCTCCATTTTCCTGGACATGCGGGCGGTGTTCGGCCCCATGGAGCCCCTGAACGACCTGCTGGACCTGGTGCTTACCCGTATCCGCAAGAACGCCCTGTTCCAGAAAATGCTGGCGGGTAACGCCCTGCAACGGAAGCCGCCACTGAACATCTTCCGGGGCTTCCGTTATGCTCCGGATGGCGACCGCCGCAGCCTGGACCTGAAACGCCAGGGCCTGGCCCCGTTCGTGGAAGCGGTGCGGGTGTTTGCCCTGGCCCATGGTGTGGCCGCCGCCAACACCCTGGAGCGCATGGCGGAACTGGTGAAAAAGGGGATCTTCGACGACAAGGACGCCAACGCCTGGCAGGAGGCTTACAGCCTGATCCAGGCCATCCGCATGCGGGCCCACCAGGAACAGCTGAAGAACGGGGAGGGGCTGTCCAACTACATCAACCCGGACAACCTCAACCCCCTGGATCGGCGTATCCTGCGGGAATCCTTCCGCCAGGCCCAGCGGCTCCAGCAGAAGCTGGAAGTCACCTATCAGTTGTAGGATCGCCGTCACCATGCTGGACAAGCTGAAAACCTGGCTCAACGACAAACTCACCGGGCCGGCGGAATACCACGACCTGGGCCATCTGCCGGCGCCCCGGGCCGCCGGAGACCAGCGCCTGGAGAATCTCCGGCTTATCGTGCTGGACCTGGAGACGACCGGCCTGAACCCGGCGAAGGACAGGGTGATCGCTGTTGGTGCCGTGACCATCGACCGGCTGGCCATCCCCCTTGCCGACCAGTTTGACCTGATCCTCCGACGCCCGGAACTGGATATCCGCGAGACGGTGCTGATCCATGGCATCGGTCCGGAGGCACTGACCAAAGGTCACGAAACCCGGGACGCATTGCTGCACCTGCTGGAATGGATGAATGGCAACCCGATCCTGGCCTTCCATTCGGCTTTCGACCGCAAGTTCCTGGAAAAGGCCCTGCGCCGACAACTGGGGTACACCCAGCAACACACCTGGGTGGACGTGGCCGAACTCATGCCAGCCTTCTTCCCTGAGGCCCGGGAGAGCTGCAAGCGACTGGATCACTGGGTCGAGCACTTCAACCTGGATATCGCCGCCCGGCACCACGCCGCCGCCGATGCCCTGGCCACCGCCGAGCTGTCACTGATCGCTTTCCGCGAGGCACGCCGCCAGGGCGTGGTCACCCTGGACGATCTCCACCAGAGACTGCGTTACTACCAGCACCTGAAGACCCTGCACAGGATGTGACACGCCTCTCACAGACGCCTGAAAACCGCCCCCGGCGGCCTCTTCCGAAGCCCCGTAAATCCCCTTCAACCAACGACTTGTGTGCGATAGCGACCTACTTAGACCTTTTGCCAATATCCATTAACTTCCCGACAGGTAAAGTCAGTGATGGTAACCAGCAGGAGAATAACCCGTGAACAACAATCTCTCTTGGTTGCATCACAAGGAAAGGTCCGGTCAGGGCCCCACCGGCAAAGGGTGGGACGTTGGCCGTACTGGCTTTTTCTCTTCTCCAATCTACAAGCGTCTAAATCCTACAAAAACAAAACAGGAGACCTGTTATGTCTGACGCAAGCAGCAATGCTGTTCAGTACTGGAAGGCGAACCTGCGTCTGATACTGGGATGCCTGATCGTGTGGGCCCTCGTATCCTACGGCTTCGCCATCCTGCTACGCCCCGTGCTCGCCGGCATTCCGGTTGGCGGCACCGACCTCGGGTTCTGGTTTGCCCAGCAGGGCTCCATCCTGACCTTTATTGCCCTGATCTTCTTCTACGCCTGGCGTATGAACAAGCTGGATCAGCAATTCGGTCTGGCCGAGGAGGACTAACCCGATGAGTCAATTTGCGATTAACCTCATTTTCGTCGGGGGCTCGTTCCTCCTGTATATCCTCATCGCAGTGTGGGCCAAGGCTGGCAGCACCAGCGATTTCTACGTGGCCGGTGGCGGTGTTCACCCGATCACCAACGGCGCCGCGATCGGTGCGGACTGGATGTCAGCGGCATCCTTTATCTCCATGGCGGGCCTGATTGCCGCCGGTGGTTACGCCAACTCCACCTTCCTCATGGGGTGGACCGGCGGTTACGTGCTGCTGGCCATGCTGCTGGCTCCGTACCTGCGGAAGTTCGGCAAGTTCACGGTGCCGGAGTTTATCGGCGACCGGTTCTACAGCCGTAACGCCCGCCTGGTGGCGGTGGTATGCCTGATCGTGGCCTCGGTCACCTACGTTATCGGTCAGATGGCCGGTGCCGGTGTGGCCTTCTCCCGGTTCCTGGAGGTGGACGCCACCACCGGTCTGATGATTGCCGCCGTGGTGGTCTTCATCTACGCCGTACTCGGTGGTATGAAGGGCATCACCTACACCCAGGTGGCCCAGTACTGTGTGCTGATCATCGCCTACACCATTCCGGCGATCTTCATTGCCATTGAACTGACCGGTAACCCGATTCCGGCACTGGCCATGTTCTCCGAGCACACCCAGTCCGGCATGCCGGTCCTGGACAAACTGAACCAGGTCGTCACCGACCTTGGTTTTGCGTCCTATACCGCCGACGTGGACAACAAGCTCAACATGGTGCTGTTCACCCTGTCGCTGATGATCGGTACCGCCGGTCTACCCCACGTTATCATCCGCTTCTTCACCGTACCCAAGGTGGCTGACGCCCGCTGGTCCGCCGGCTGGGCCCTGGTGTTCATCGCGCTGCTGTACCTGACCGCCCCGGCGGTTGCCTCCATGGCGCGCCTGAACCTGATGACCACCATCTATCCGGAAGGTCCGGCGGCACAGCCCATCGAATACGATGAGCGTCCGCAGTGGATCCAGGAGTGGGAAGTCACCGGTCTGATCACCTATGAGGACAAGAACGGCGACGGACGCATCCAGTACTACAACGACGCCAACGCAGACTTTGCCGACGAGGCCCAGGCCCGTGGCTGGGAAGGCAACGAGTTCTCCTACAACCGGGATATCCTGGTACTGGCGAACCCGGAGATTGCCAACCTGCCCGGCTGGGTGATCGGCCTGATCGCCGCCGGCGGTCTGGCAGCGGCCCTGTCGACGGCGGCGGGTCTGTTGCTGGCGATCTCGTCCGCCATCAGTCATGACCTGATCAAGGGGGCCATTAACCCCAACATCACGGAGAAAGGCGAACTGCTGGCGGCCCGTATCGCCATGGCGGTAGCCATCGTGGTGGCCACCTATCTTGGCGCCAACCCACCCGGGTTCGCGGCACAGGTGGTGGCACTGGCCTTCGGTATCGCCGCCGCATCCCTGTTCCCCGCCCTGATGATGGGTATCTTCTCCAAGCGGGTGAACAACAAGGGGGCCGTTGCCGGCATGCTGTGCGGCCTGGGCTTCACCCTGGTGTACATCTTCGTGTACAAGGGCTGGCTGTTCATCCCCGGCACCAATAACCTGCCGGATACCGCCGACGCCTGGGTACTGGGTATTTCCCCGCTGTCCATCGGCGCCGTGGGTGCCCTGGTGAACTTCATCGTGGCCTTCGTGGTGTCCAACGCCACCGAGGAGCCGCCGGTGGAAATCCAGGAACTGGTGGAAAGCGTTCGCTATCCGCGCGGTGCTGGCAAGGCACTGGATCACTAAGACATAATACGTCCCGCATTCAGACTCGAATCTGAACGGGTTGATCCAGGACGGGCCTCCTTTTCAGGAGGCCCGTTTTTTTCAGGCCCCGACAATCCCCCAACACAGGACCCCGGGTCCGGGGGCGTCGATGCCTCCCAGAGGAAACACTATGTTCTGGAATCTAGTTGCAACCATCGTCTGTGGCTTTGCCGCCGCGGGCATCGCCATGGGCATCCGCACCGCCACCGCCAGGAAAGCACCCCGTTGGCTGATACCGGTGTTTGCGGGCCTGGGCATGATGGGCTATCAGATCTACATGGAATACCACTGGTACGACCAGATGACCGCCCGTATGCCGGCGGAATCCATAGTGGTCGCCACCGAATCACAGGCGGAGTTCTGGCGCCCGTGGAGCTTTTTCTTTCCCCAGATCAACCGCATTACCGTGCTGGACGAAAGCAGCGTCAGCCGCAATCCGGCCAACACCGACACGGCCCGTTTCCAGCTTTACCATTTCCGCCAGACCTACGGCGGGCGGGTCTCCAAGGGCACCTGGCTGCTGAACTGCCCCAGCCGCGAACTGGTCGCCCTGGCCGAAGACGGCTCCCCGGATACCGACCAGATGCGCAAGCTGGCCACGGACAACACCCTGCTGCAGGAAGTATGCGACTGAATCCGCTGAACAGGGAGTAACCGGAGATGATCAGTGTCTGGCTACTGGTAGTCATTTCCATTGCCTACATCTCCCTGCTGTTTGCCATTGCCTGGGCCGGCGACCGTCACCCGGGCCTGTACCGCAACAGACTGGCCCGCCAACACGTCTATGCCCTGTCACTGGCGGTGTACTTCACGTCGTGGACCTTCTATGGCGCGGTGGGCCGGGCCACCCAGGAGGGGCTGGCATTCCTGCCCATCTACCTGGGACCGCTGCTGGTCTTCCTGTTCGGCACCCCGCTGTTGCGCCGGATCATCTACATCAGCAAGCGCAGTAACAGCACTTCCATTGCCGACTTTATCGCCTCCCGCTATGGCAAGTCCCAGTCCCTGGCGGCACTGATCGCCGTCTTCGCGCTGATTGGCAGTGTGCCCTACATCGCGTTGCAGCTTAAGGCCATCTCCCTGGGCTTCAGCGTGCTGTCGGAGAATGGCGCCAGTGAGGCCGTCAATCAGGCGGCCTGGAGTGATTCCGCCTGGTATATCACCCTGGTGCTGGCGGTGTTCACGGTTCTGTTTGGTACCCGTCATCTGGAATCCACCGAACATCACCGGGGCATGATCCAGGCCGTGGCCTTCGAGTCGGTGATCAAACTGGTGGCCTTCGTGGCGGTGGGGCTGTTCGTCGGCTTCGGCCTGTATGGAGGCTTTGGTGACCTGCTGGCCAACGTCCGGGAGGCGGATCTGGTGGGCCAGCTTACCTGGGAAGGCGTGGAAGCGCCGGCCTTCATTACCCAGACCATTGTCGCCATGCTGGCCATCCTGTGCCTGCCACGACAGTTTCATGTGATGGTGGTGGAAAACGCCGACTACCGGGATTTCAATACCGCCCGCTGGGCGATGCCCGCCTACCTGCTGATTGCCAGTGCCTTTGTACTGCCGATTGCCGCTGCCGGCCTGTTGCACAGCGACACCGCCAACGTGAATCCGGACATGCTGATCCTCAGCCTGCCCATCCTGGAGGAACAGACCTGGCTCGCCATCCTGGCCTTCCTGGGCGGCGGGTCGGCGGCGGCCGCCATGGTGATCGTGTGTTCAGTGGCCATTGCCACCATGGTCAGTAACGAGATCGTGATGCCGGGGCTGCTCAAGTTCTTCCGCCCGCGGATGAACCGCCAGACCGACCTCAGTCGACTGCTGCTGAGCATCCGCCGGGTCACCATCTTCCTGGTACTGATGACCGCCTACGGCTTCTACCGACTGGCGGGGGCGGACTACAGCCTCACGGCCTTCGGTCTGCTGTCATTCGCCGCTGCAGCCCAGTTCGGGCCGTCACTGATCGGTGGCATCATCTGGCGTCGGGGTAACTACAACGGCGCCATCTGGGGCCTCGCCCTGGGGTTTGCCACCTGGTGCTATACCCTGCTGATTCCCGCCCTCGCGTCCACCGGCTGGGTCGGCGACACCCTGATCGACCAGGGTCTGTGGGGGCTGGGCTGGACCCGCCCCACCGCCCTGCTGGGCCTGGAACTGGACATGATCAGCCATGGCATCATCTGGTCCCTGGGACTCAACACCCTGGTCTATGTACTGTTGTCCATGACCACCCGCCAGAGGGTGCGGGAAAAGATCCAGATCGCCTCCTTCTTCCACGAACCCCACCCCCGGGCGGAAACCTCCCAGCAACAGGTCTGGCAGGGTGAGGTGCTCACCGCCGACCTGCAGGCCCTGGCGGAACGGTTCATGGGGGAAGAACGGGCGGAGGCCCTGTTCACCAACTACGAACGGCGCAACGCCATGCGCCTGGCACCCCAGCGCCCCGCCAGCAGTCATCTGATGCGCTATATCGAGCGCCAGCTGGCGTCGGTGATCGGCGCTTCTACGGCCCGGGTGGTGCTGGAGTCCACCCTCACCGGCCGCGACATGCAGATCGAGGATGTGGTCAGCATTGTCGATGAGGCTTCCCAGGCCATGACCTTCAGCCGGGAGCTGTTGCAATCCGCCATCGAGAACCTCAGTCTGGGGGTGTCCGTGGTCAATCACCAGCAACAGCTGGTGGTCTGGAACCGCCGCTACCTGGAACTGTTCTCCTACCCCAAGGGCTACGTCCGCACCGGACGCCCCATACAGGACCTGATGCGCTATAACCTGACCAGCGCCAACCTGCCGGCCCGTCGCATCGACGAGATTATCGACGACCGCTGCAGCGCCATGAAACAGGGTCGGCCCATGTCCTACGAGCGACACCGCCCGGACGGCACGGTGCTGAAGATCGAGGGCAGCCCGATTCCCGGCGGGGGCTATGTCACCACCTTCCAGGACATCACCTCCATACGCCGCACCGAACAGGCCCTCAAGGAGACCAATATCTACCTGGAGCAGCGGGTCAAGGAGCGTACCCAGGAGCTGCAGGTGATCAACGAACAGATGCTCAAGGCCAAGTCGGTGGCGGAACAGGCCAACCAGAGCAAAACCCGTTTCCTGGCCTCCGCCAGCCACGACCTGTTGCAACCGCTCAACGCCGCCCGCCTGTTCGCTTCGGCCCTGCAGAACAAGGTGATCACCGACGAGACCCGGGAACTGGCCAGTCACCTGGACAGCTCCCTGGGCGCCGCCGAGGAAATCATCAGCACCCTGCTGGATATATCCAAACTGGATGCTGGCGCCCTGGAGCCGGACATCACCAGCTTCCCGGTCAACGACATGCTGCGGCACCTGGCCACCGAGTTCAGCGCCATTGCCGCCGACCAGGAGCTGACACTGACCGTGGTTCCCAGCTCCACCTGGGTTACCTCCGACGCCAAGCTGCTGCGCCGGGTAGTGCAGAACTTCCTGTCCAACGCCATCCGGTACTCGGAAAACGGCGGGCGTATCCTGCTGGGCTGCCGGCGGCTCAAGGGCTACATCCGAATTGAGGTGTGGGATACCGGCCCCGGCATTCCCGACGACCAGCTGGCCCATATCTTCGAGGAGTTCCGCCGCCTGCGCCAGGGCCGGGACAAGAAAGGCCTCGGGCTGGGGCTGGCCATTGTCGACCGGATCAGCGGCATGCTGGGGCACCCGGTGAACGTGCATTCCCAGGTGGGTCGCGGCAGCACCTTCACCATCACCGTACCCCTGGCGCCTCCGGAAAAGCGCCAGGCCAGACCCGCGGCGCCCCGCAGTGGCAGCCGGGGGCTGTCGGCCCTCAAGGGGCTCCACGTACTGTGTATCGACAACGATGCCCACATCCTGGAAGGCATGCAGGCGCTGCTGGACAACTGGCACTGCCGTACCACCACCGCCCTGAGCCTGGAAGAGGCTCGCACGGCATTGAATGGTGAAATCCCGGACATCATGCTGGGGGACTACCAGCTTGACGATGACCGCAATGGCCTGGATGCCATGGACAGCCTGAGGGAGGACTTCGACCAGCCGGTTCCGGGCATACTGATTACCGGCTATCTTGGAGAGGAAGCCCGGGAAGATGCGGCCCATCGCGGCTACCATGTACTCTATAAGCCAGTGAAGCCGGCGGCACTCCGGGCACTGGTCAACAAACTGATCAAGAAACGTTCATGATGAATTCATCCGGCGAAACAGGCGCTCCAGTCAACTTCGGCAAACTCCGCTTCCTGGTCGTCGACGACTTCGAGAACTTCCGCAATTCCATGCGGCAGATGTTGCGTTCCCTGGGGGCGGACAAGATCGAGCCAGTGCATAACGGCTCTGTTGCCATCCAGCGCTGTGCCTACGAGCAGTTCGACGTACTCCTGTGCAACTACAACCTTGGCGAGGGCAAGAGTGGCCAGCATGTGCTGGAGGAACTGCGGCACCGCGGGTTGCTGAAACACTCCTCGCTGTTCCTGATGGTCACCGCGGAAACGTCCCGGGAGATGGTCATGGGCGCCCGGGAGTACCACCCCGACGCCTACCTGACCAAGCCCATCAACCAGGCCATGCTTGCCAAACGTCTGGGCGCCCTGGTGGAACGGCGACAGGCCCTGCTGCCTATCACCCGGGCGATGGACCTGGAGGACTACCCGGAAGCCATCCAGCAATGCCTGGCACTGCTGCCCCACCACCAGCGCCACCGCTCCTGGATCTACAAAACCCTGGCGGAGCTCTACGTGCGGGTGGGGGATTATGGCCAGGCCCGCAGGATCTACGACGAGATCCTGGGACAACGGGCCCTGTCCTGGGCACGTCTGGGCAAGGCCCGCGTACTGCTGGCGGAGGGGTTCCACGACGAGGCGGGAGCCGCCCTGAAATCGCTGATCGACGATCACCCGGATCACCTGGAAGCCTATGACCTGCTCGCGGAAAGCCTGAAACGCACCGGCAAGCCCGGCCAGGCCCAGAAAATCCTGCAGCGGGCTGCGGAAATGTCCCCCAATGCCCTGTTGCGGCAGCGGGACCTGGCGGCGCTTGCCACCCGGAACCAGGACCTGGACACGGCCACCGACGCCTGGCGCCGCACCGTTGGCCTCGGCACCTGGTCGGTGCATGATCACCCGGACCATCACCTGGCCCTGGGGCGATCACTGACCGACCTGAGTGAAGGCGACCCCACAGGCGAAGGCAAGGAGTATGCGGAAGAAGCAATACGGGTTCTCAAGCACCTGGAACGCAAATTCCCGGAGGCGCCGGACATCGGCCCCCGCACCATGCTGGTCCGTGCCCGTATCGTGGCGGCACGGGGCAACCTCGACAAGGCGCGGTCATTCCTTGAGCAAGCCCGAAGCGTCCTGCCGGAGGACACCCTGTCCGCCGACGCCGGTCTCGACCTGGCCAAGACCATGTACCGCATCGGCCAGAATCGCGAGGCGGAACAGCTACTGGCCGCCCTGGCCCAGCGGTTCGAGGGCCAGGGCGACATTATCGAACAGATCGAGAACCTGATGGACGAACCGGTGGGCCTGCAGCAGCGTCTCCAGGCCCGCACCCTCAACCGGGACGGCATACAGGCCTATGAAAAGGGCGAGCTCGGTGCCGCCGCACGCCATTTCGAACAGGCACTGGACGTGGTTCCCAGCCACGCCGCCCTCAACCTGAACCTGACCCAGATCCGAATGAAACAGGTGGAAAGCGGCGACCCGACGGTTGTCCGTGATCATGCCCTGGCCCAGTGCCGGAGATGTCTGGATGCCCTGGACAACCTGCCCCCGCAACATCGTCAGTACCGCCGCTACCAGGCGATGCGCAAGAAACTGGAGACCCTGAATGACTGACCCGTCACGTTCAGCCACCGACGACAACCGGCGTCAGATCAAGGTGCCGGATTTCTCCATGGTCATCGCCTCGGCGGTGCATGACATGAAGAACTCCCTGGGCATGCTGCTCAGCACCCTGGAAGACCTCCGCGGGGAGCAGCAGGCGGTTCAGGGTGAGAACCCCAGGCTGAACACCCTCCAGTACGAAGCCGAGCGGGTCCACAGTGACCTGGTGCAGTTGCTGGGCATCTACCGCCTGGGCGAACACAAACTGTCCGCTCACAGCGACGAACAGCATGTAGCCGATTTCCTGCACGAACAGATCGCCCGCCACGAAACCCTGCTGGACGGATACGGCATCGGCCATGAGATCCTGGCAGACGACGATACGGTGGGCTTCTTCGACGATGAACTGGTTGCCGGAATTATCACCAGCACACTCAACAACGCCATTCGCTACACACGTTCCCGCCTCCGCCTGGCGGCCCGGGAGCAGGACGGCTGGTTGGTAATCAGCGTGGAGGACGACGGCAACGGCTACCCGGACCACATGCGGGGGGCCACGGACGCGCTGCGGCGTGCGCCGGACTTCAGCACCGGCTCCACCAGCCTGGGCCTCTATTTCGCCTCGGCCATCGCCCACCTGCACCAGAACGGTGACCGGCGGGGCGAGATCAGACTCCGCAACGGCGGCGAGCTCGGCGGCGGGATATTCGAGATCTGGCTGCCCTGAGCCCCGTCGTCTGTCTTAAGAGACTCCATCGGACCGGGGCCATATTCACCGACCTGTGCCACAATTTGGCGACGGGCTACTTGAATTGCCCGTCACCGGGAATTAACGTGTGGCAAGCCCTCAAGGATCCGCCAAGGCCGCCCACTGCGGCAATACGAGGGCCCTCGTACAGACAGGGAGAACACCATGCCCCGTGGCAACGCACTCATTGTTGATGATTCCTCCACCGCCAGGATCATCCTCGCCCGGCTGCTGGAAAAAGCCGACCTCACCAGCAAGGGCGCCAGCTCGGCCGAAGAGGCCCTGAGCATGGTTCAGCATGAGCAGTTTGATCTGATCTTCCTGGATCACCTGCTACCGGGCATGAACGGCTTCGAGGCCCTGGAGAAGTTCAAGAGCCGCCCGGAGAGCAAGGACATTCCGGTGTTCATGTACACTTCCCAGAATGCCGACCGCTACATACAGGACGCCAAGGCCCACGGCGCGGCCGGTGTCATCGGCAAGCAGGTGGAGCGGGAACAGCTGGTCCAGATGATCGATACCATCCTGGCGGAAAGTGACGATGAACCCGAGTTCGCGGCACCGGTGCTGAGCCCCTACCAGACCGTAGCCGACCAGTCCTACCTTCGCCGCCTGACCGGGCGCCTGTCCACCCTTGAAATTGCCTACGAGGAGGCCAACGAGGACATCCGCGCGATGAAGCAGCACATGGCCCGGGTGGACGCCCAGTTCCAGGAGGAACTGGAGAACCGGGTGGGCAAGGTCCGCCGGTTGTGGATGCTCACCACCGTGGTATTCGTGCTGGTGGCCCTGTTCCTGGGCCTGCAGATCAACAGCGTGTCGGAAACCGTGGACGGGCTGAATACCCAGTTGGGCCTGATCAGCCAGATGATTGGCGGGCTGATGGAACTGATCGGGGGCGGGGGTAATAACTGACCCGGGGCCGCCGGCCACCATCCGGATACGAAAAGGGCGATCAGATGATCGCCCTTTCTGGTCTGCAGGACCGGCCCGACGTCAGAGGTTCAGCACATCCAGACGACCGTAGTCACGCTCCGGCTCGGCGGCCTGCTGCACCGGCTCGGCTTTCCCGCCGACGATTGAGCGTCCGTTCTCGAAGTCGTACAGGGTGTTGTCCGCCAGGTGCGACGGCTCCACATTGCACATGGCGCGGAACATGGTCTCAATGCGACCGGGATGCTGTTTGTCCCACTGCTGGAGCATGTCCTTGACCACCTGGCGCTGGAGGTTCTCCTGGGAGCCGCACAGGTTGCAGGGAATGATCGGGTATTCCCGCAATGCCGCATAGCGGGCGATGTCCTTCTCCCGGCTGTAGGCCAGAGGGCGAATCACCGTGTTGCGGCCATCATCGCTGAACAGCTTGGGCGGCATGGACTTCATCTTGCCACCGTAGAACATGTTCAGGAACAGGGTTTCCAGCAGGTCGTCCCGGTGGTGGCCCAGGGCAATCTTGGTGATGCCCTGTTCCTCGGCGAAGTTATAGAGGATACCCCGTCGCAGGCGCGAGCACAGGCCGCAGGTGGTCTTACCCTCAGGCACCTTCTCCTTGACGATGCTGTAGGTGTCCTTCTCAATGATGTGGTACTCGATCCCCAGGGCGGACAGGTACTCAGGCAACACGTGCTCGGGAAAGCCCGGCTGCTTCTGGTCCAGGTTGACGGCAATCAGCTCGAAGGGCACCGGGGCACTCTTCTGCAGGTTCATCAGGATATCCAGCATGGTGTAGGAATCCTTGCCCCCGGACAGGCACACCATGACCCGGTCACCGGATTCGATCATCCGGAAATCCTGGATGGCCTGCCCGGTTTCCCGCCGCAACCGCTTCTGGAGCTTGTTCGTCTCCAGCTTGCGCTTGCGTTCGGCTTCGCTGGCCGGTGTATCGGATACCGCTTCCGGCGTCATCACATCAGACATAATCAACCTGTGGCCATGGTGGAAAGATGGTGAATAAACAGGCGGCGATTATACCGGAGGCGGGCTGCTCCCGTCAGGTATCCACCCCCCGTAAATGCCACGATAGTCCGGTTCCCTTGGGATTGCGTTGCTACTGACCTACCATAATGCCATGAACCAGTCACAGGAAAGCCAATTACACTCTGTTCCCACAGACTCCCACACCCAGGCCCGACAGGCGCTGGAACGCCATGTCCGGATGCTTGGCGCGGCGGTGGAGGCCTGCCTGCGCCAGGCCCGTGGCGGGCTGTCGGAGCTGGAACTCATCCGCCAGCTCCAGTCGCCGCCCTGGGAACTGATCGGGCCGGTGGATTACGCCAACCCGGCGGCGCTCTATCCTGTCCACTTCCTGGTATTCCATGTGCTCTACCGCCTGCGGGATGAACTGGCGACCCGGGGCGAAACCGTGACCATCTCTCCCCTGTCCATCTCCCTGACGCAGGCCGACGTGGTGGCCGGAACCGGCCTGCCGGATCAGGCAGACCCATTGAGGGCCTTCTACCTGGACCTGGACCAGTACGAGATGTCGGAGGACGATATCCTGCGCCTGGTGGACGATTTCTGGGCAGGGCGATCCCACGGCACGCCGGGCCGGGGAGACGCCGCCAGGGCCGCCGAGGTACTGGGCTTCGAGGCACTGCCAGCGGATTTCACCGCCGTCAAGCAACGCTTCCGCCGCGCCGTGATGCAGGCCCACCCGGACCGGGGTGGCGAGACCGAACAGGTCCAGAAGCTCAACGAGGCCTTCGCCATCCTGCGCCACTACTTCCGACACGGAGACACCCCATGCTGAACCGATACCTGACCCTGGCTGTGTTGATCACCACTGCGGCCGTGCCCGCGAGGGCGGACCTGGTGGTGCTCCAGTACCACCATATCAGTGACCGGACGCCCGCCAGCACCAGCACCGAGGTAGACCTTTTCCGTGAACAACTGCATCGTATCCAGGAGCTGGGGCTTGAGGTGGTCCCCCTCAAGTCCGGCACCGAAGAGGCCCTCGCAGGCAGGCTGGAAGGACAACAGCAGGCGGCCATCACCTTCGATGACGCCTACGAATCGGTCTGGACCACGGCGGCCCCCATCCTGGACGAGTACGGCTATCCGTATACCATTTTCGTCAATACCCAGGCCGTGGGCAGCCCGGGTCATATGACCTGGCAACAGTTGGAACAGGCCGCCGGACTCTCCCATGTAACCATCGCCAACCACAGCCATGACCATGCCCATCTGCCACGAAAGCCCGACGAGCCCCGCAATGCCTGGCACCAGCAGGTAACCGCCAGCCTGGACCACGCCCAGACGCTACTGGACGAGCGACTGGGTATGGACGAGCCGCTGTTCGCCTACCCCTACGGCGAATACGACGCTGGCCTGGAACAACTCCTGGACGAACGGGATTGGTACGGCTACGGCCAGCAATCCGGTGCCATCGGCCCCACGTCGGACCCGAGCCGCCTGCCCCGGTTTCCCATGGCAACCGCTTACGGGCAGATGGACAGCCTCGATGACAAGCTGCGCAGCCGGGCGTTGCCGGTGGACGCCTCCGAGCTGCCGGACGGTATCGTGTCGGACAACCCGCCCCGCCTGACCCTCCGCTTGCCGGACCGGTTGAATCCGGAGGCCCTTACGTGCTTCGCTTCAGGACGCGGGCGGCTAGCACTGGAGCCCCGGGGACAGGAGGTCACGGTACAGGCGGCGGAGGCCTTCAACAGCCGGCGCTTCCGCTACAACTGTACCTATCCGGCGGGCGAGGGGCGCTTCTACTGGCTGTCCCAACAGTGGGTGGACCTGGAGCGGCCGGAGGACTGACGCTACTCCTCCTCGTCTTCGGCGCAACGGATACACAGTGACGCCCACGGCAGGATTTTCAGGCGTTCCGGGTTGATCGTGTCACCGCAACGTTCGCACCGTTCACCTTCGCCCTCTTCCAGCCGGCCAAGGGCATGAATGACCTGACGGAGTTCTTCCCGTACCTCCAGCTCCAGGTGATCCACCACCTCATCGTTCTGGCGCTGTACCGCCTGCTCGGAAAAATCCGCTTCCAGCTTGCCTTCGTCGCGGTGCTGGTGAGCCTCGTACCGCTCCAGCCGACGGGTCAATTCCTGCTTGAGCCGTTCGAGTTCTTCTTTACGGGTCTTGGCCATCAGCTTGCCACCTCCTGCTCGAACATTGAATCCTGCCAGGGTATCCCAAAGAATGGCTGAGCAATTGATAGCCGTCAAAATTAGACGTGCTCAGAACCGGGAAGCCAAAAACAATCAGTGCGTTATACTACGGCGGTGGCCATCGGCGGATCACGGTTCGACGCGCCGGCCCCTCAGTTACGCATCGTCACACCCTGTTACCGGTTGCCACATTTTTCCACCAAGGTCACATTGCGAATTCAGGCAACAGCGACAACACTTGGCCTTGCCAATGCATTTTTCAATATTTCACAAATACAACAGATAGATAAGGGTGCCCCGGCGGTTACCCGCAGGAGATGTTTGAATGCCCAGGTGGATTTGTTCCCTCGCCATCCTTTCATCGCTCATTGTCCTGTCCGCGCCCATACTGGCGGAGCCCCTGAAACTGGGATTCAACTACCCGCAGACCGGTCGTTATCAGGACCAGGGCCTGCAACAGCGTATGGGGGCCTTCCTGGCAGTGGAGGAAATCAATGAGGCCGGCGGCATCCTTGGTCGCCCGGTGGAGCTGGTAATCCGTAACACCCGGGGGGATCCGGAGCGTGGCGCCGCCAACACCGCCGACCTGATCGATAATCACGGTGTGGAGATGCTGTTCGGCGGCTCCTCCTCCGCCGTTGCCATAGCCTCCGGCAAGGCGGCAAAGGAACGGGACCGGATCTACTTCGGCACCCTCACCTATTCCAACGCCACCACCGGCAGTGCTGGACATACCCACATGTTCCGGGAACCCTTCAATGCCTGGATGTCCGCCAAGGCCCTGGGCAGCTTCCTGAGCGAGAACTACTCGGACAAAAAATTCTTCTATATCACCGCTGACTACACCTGGGGCTGGTCGGTGGAGGAATCCCTGCGGCAGTTCACCGACACCGGCGATACCAGCGAACACCCCGGCACCAGGACACCGTTTCCCAACGCCCTGACCAGCGATTTCCAGGCGGCGCTGGAACAGGCAGCCGCCAGCGATGCGGATGTGCTCGCCATGGTACTGTTCGGTGATGACATGGTGAGGGCGGTGAATATTGCCTATTCCATGGGCCTGCACGACAAGATGCAGATCGTGGTTCCCAACATTACCCTAAGCATGGCCAACCAGGTCGGCCCCAGCATCATGGAAGGTGTCATCGGCGCCGCACCCTGGATATGGAACCTGCCCAGGGAAGCCGGCTATGAGCGCGGCCAGAAGTTCGTACAGGACTTTTCCGAACGCTACGAGATGCGTCCGTCCTCCGCCGCTGCCTCTGCCTACAGCATCGTCTACCAGTACAGGGATGCGGTGGAGCGGGCCGGTACCACCAATACCGCCGATGTCATCCGCGCGCTGGAGGGGCACCGCTACACCTTCCTGAAGGATGAACAGGAGTGGCGGGCCTTTGATCACCAGAACGTCCAGTCCGTCTACGTCGTCCGGATTCGCCCCCGGGAGGAGGTACTGGCCGATGAGCACTCCAGTGACTATTTCGAGATCGTCCATACCCTGCCGGGGAATGAGGCGGTCCGCACCCGGGAAGAGTGGGAGGCAGACCGTCGCAAGGCGGGAATGCCCCTGACCCTACAATAAACCCAGAAAATGGAATCGTTCATGAAGAAAAACGTAGTAATGGCACTCGCGCTGCTGCTCACCAGTCCGTTGACCAGCGCACAGGAGGTACTGAAAATCGGACTCAACTACCCCGCCAGTGGCCGCTATGAGTATCTCGGCCTCCAGCAGCGGATGGGGGCCTTCCTGGCTGTGGACGAAATCAATGAGGCCGGCGGCATCCTTGGTCGCCCGGTGGAGCTGGTGGTCCGCAATACCCAACTGGACCCCAAGCGGGGCGCCGCCAACGTCCGTGAAATGGTGGACGAGGAGAATGTCCAGATGCTGTTCGGCGGGGTGTCCTCGGCGGTTGCCATCGCCTCGGGCCGTGCCGCCAAGGAAAAGGACCGGATCTACTTCGGCACCCTGACCTACGCCAATGCCACCACCGGGACTGCTGGCCACACCCACATGTTCCGCGAATCCTACAACGCCTGGATGACAGCGAGCGCGATAGGTAAGTATCTGGCCGAAGAGTTCCGGGACAAGAAATACTTCTTCATTACCGCTGACTATTCCTGGGGCTACTCGGTTGAGGACTCAGTGCGCGCGGCATCCGGCACCGAGGATACCGAACGTCATCCGGTCACCCGTACCCCCTTCCCCAACGCCACCTCACGGGATTTCCAGTCCGCCCTGGAACAGGCGGAAGCCAGTGGTGCCGATGTCCTGGTGCTGATCCTCGGCGGTGGCGACATGGTCCGTGCGGTGAACATCTCCCACGATATGGGCCTGAAAGAGAAAATGCAGATCGTGTGGCCCAACACCAGCCTGGGTACGGCACTGCAACTGGGACCCTCGCTGATGGAAGGTATTATCGGTGCCGCCCCCTGGTTCTGGAACCTGCCTTATGAGAAGGGTTACGAGCGGGGCATCGAGTTTGTCGAGGCGTTCTCCAGCCAGCACAACATGCGGCCATCGTCCGCGGCGGCCTCCGCCTACAGCATCGTGTACCAGTACAAGGATGCAGTGGAGCGGGCCGGTACCACCAATACCGCCGATGTGATCCGGGCCCTGGAGGGGCACAAGTACTCGCTGCTCAAGGATGAACAGGAATGGCGGGCCTTCGACCATCAGAACGTGCAGTCCGTCTACCTGGTGCGAATGCAGTCCCGGGAGAAAGTGCTTGCGGATGAATACAACAGTGGTTTCTACGAAATCCTCGGTACGGTGCCCGGCCCCGAGGCGGCCCGGACCCTGGAGGAATGGCAGGCGGTTCGCCGGGAAGCCGGCGTTCCGCTGACCCTGCAGTAGCCGCTGACGGAGCGAGACCGGCGGTTGTCAGCCAGCCTGCAACCGCCGCACAGCTCCCAGCCATCCGTCATAGAGCCGGTCACGGTCCGCCTTGGACATGGCCGGTTCAAACCGGCGTTCACAGCGCCAGAGCTTCTCGATCTCCTCCAGGCTCTCGTAGACCCCGACCTGGAGCCCCGCCAGGAAGGCCGCGCCAAGAGCCGTTGTTTCTATCACCTCCGGCCGGTCCACAGTTGCCCCCAGGATGTCCGCCAGAAACTGCAGCACCCAGTTGTTCACCACCATGCCACCATCCACCCTCAGGGCCACCGGACGTACGCCGTCATCTTCCATGGCCTTCTGCAAATCCTTGGTCTGATAACACACGGACTGCAGGCCAGCAGTGACAATCTCCTTGATACCGGTGTCCCGGGTCAGGCCAAACATGGCTCCCCGTGCCTTGGGATCCCAATGAGGCGCGCCCAGGCCGGTAAACGCGGGCACCAGGTACACGCCATGGTCCACTGGTGTCTGCTCCGCCAGCATCTCGCACTCGTCCGCCATGCGAATCAGGCTCAGACCGTCCCGCAGCCACTGGATGGCGGCACCGGCGATAAAGATACTGCCCTCCAGGGCGTAGGTGGTCTTGCCGTTGAGACGGTACCCCACCGTGGTCAATAACTGGTGTTCGGATTTCAGGGCCTGCTCCCCGGTGTTGAGAATCAGGAAACATCCGGTGCCATAGGTACTCTTGGCCGTGCCCTCGGCGAAGCAGGTCTGGCCGAACAGAGCCGCCTGCTGGTCCCCGGCCACACCACCGACAGTGACACCCGCTGCCGGCAGACCGTTGGCGATGGTCCCGAAATCCGAAGCACAGTCACGCACTTCCGGCAGCAGGGATTCCGGGATACCAAACAGCTCCAGCAGGTCCGGGTCCCAACGCTGTTCGTGGATATTGAACAGCATGGTGCGGGAGGCATTGGTAGCATCGGTCAGGAAGGAGCGCCCTTCGGTGAGCCGCCACAGCAGGAAGGTGTCGATGGTGCCAAAGGCCAGTTCCCCCTTCTCCGCCCGCTCCCGGGTCCCCTCCACATTGTCCAGTATCCAGCGGATCTTGGTGGCGGAGAAATAGGGATCGATGAGCAGCCCGGAACGCTCGGTCACCCCCGGCTCATGGCCATCATCCTTGAGTTGCTGGCACAGCCCGGCGGTGCGCCGGTCCTGCCAGACTATGGCGTTGTACACCGGCTTGCCGGTCTGCCGATCCCAGATGATGGTGGTTTCCCGCTGGTTGGTGATGCCCACCCCCAGGATCTGGCTGGCCTCCACACCGTTATTGTCCAGTACCGCCTGGCAGGTGGACCTGACTGTGTCCCAGATGGCTTCGGGATCATGCTCTACCCAGCCACTGTCGGGATAGATCTGTTCAAATTCCTGCTGCTCCACGGCGTGGATCCGGCCTTCCCGGGTGAAGAGGATGGCCCGGGAACTGGTGGTTCCCTGGTCGATCGCCAACAGATACTGGCTCATAGGCCGTTGTGCTCCTTTTTATTGTTCGAATCAATCGTGGGACTGGAAGAACAGTGTAGCCCCCTGCTCCGGCTCCGACGCCCCCTGGCGGAACCAGGCAAACAGTTCCCGGCCCAGCCCGTACTGATTGCCGGAAAGGTCCGCACTGGCCGGTTCCCGGTCTTCCAGATTGCCACCGGATACCTGCACCGACAATTCCCCCCGGACGGCGTCTACACGAATCATATCACCATCCCGCACCTTCGCCAGGGCGCCTCCCCTGGCTGCCTCCGGATAGACGTGAATGGCCGCCGGCACCTTGCCACTGGCACCCGACATGCGCCCGTCGGTCACCAGGGCGACCTTGAATCCCCGGTCCTGCAGGCTGCCCAGGTAGGGTGTCAGTTTATGCAGCTCCGGCATGCCGTTGGCGGCCGGTCCCTGCCAGCGAACCACCGCCACGAAATCCCGGTCCAGTTCCCCCCGGTCAAAGGCGGCGGCCACGTCGGACTGGTCATCAAACACGAGGGCCGGGGCTTCCACCACCCGATGCTCGATGGCCACCGCCGAGGTCTTGAGAATCCCCCGGCCCAGGTTGCCCTGCATGACCTTGAGACCGCCCTCCCCGTCAAAGGGCTCCGACACCGGCCGCAGCACGCCCGCGTCGCGGGTTGCCGCCGGCGCGGGGTGCCAGACCAGTTTTCCGCCCTCCAGGGTGGGTATATCGGTATAGGCCCTCAGGCCATGCCCCATCACCGTGTCCACCTCTTCGTGCAGAAGACCGGCGTCCAGCAGCTCCCGGATCAGGAATGCCGTGCCCCCGGCCTGGTGGAAATGGTTCACGTCCGCCTGGCCATTGGGGTAGATGCGTGTGAGCAGGGGCGTCACCGCCGACAGCTCGGCATAGTCGTCCCAGTCGATAATGATGCCCGCGGCCCGGGCAATAGCCACCCAGTGCAGGGTATGGTTGGTGGAGCCACCAGTGGCCAACAGCGCGACCAGGGCGTTAACGATGGTCTTCTCGGACACCATATGGGCCAGGCCGAGTTCACCGCCATGGGGTCGGGACAGCCGGATCACCTGCTCTGTGGCGGCCCGGGTGAGGGCCTCCCGCAAGGGCGTGCCCGGGTTGATGAAGGCTGCCCCGGGCAGGTGCAGCCCCATCACCTCCACCAGCAGCTGGTTGCTGTTGGCGGTGCCGTAGAAGGTGCAGGTACCGGGGCTGTGGTAGGACTCGCTTTCGGCTTCCAGCAGCTCGTCCTTCCCCACCTTGCCCTCGGCGTACAGTTGCCTGACCCGTTGCTTTTCCTTGTTGGGCAGGCCGGACGGCATGGGACCGGCCGGCACCAGCACCGTGGGCAGGTAACCAAAGCTCAGCGCCCCGATCAGTAGCCCCGGCACGATCTTGTCGCAGATCCCCAGCAGCAGGGTGGCGTCGAACATGTTGTGGCTGAGGGCCACGGCGGTACTCATGGCGATCACGTCCCGGGACACCAGGCTCAGCTCCATGCCCGGCTGGCCCTGGGTAACGCCGTCGCACATGGCCGGGGTGCCACCGGCGAACTGGGCCACCGAGCCCATGCCATGGGCCGCCTCGCGGATCACGTCCGGGAAGCCGGCGTAAGGCTGGTGGGCCGAGAGCATGTCGTTGTAGGCCGACACCATGGCCACATTGGCCTGATTCATCAGTTTCAGGGTCTGCTTGTCGCCGGGCTGGCAGGCGGCAAAACCGTGGGCCAGGTTACCGCAGGACAGGGTGGCCCGGTGGGGCGACTGCCGACCCAGTTCCTGCATACGCCCAAGGTAGTCTTGCCGGCTGTCACGGCTACGCCGGACAATACGGTCCGTTACCTGCTTTACGGTGGGGTGCATCGCCGCCCTCCTTCACCATTCTGTTACAATTTGACACTACCATGACGGGGCCATCAGGTCGCCCCGTCAGGCAGGCCTCCAGACAAGGAATCGATACGCTATGCCAGAGCAGCTAAGGCGCACCAAAATCGTCGCCACCCTCGGCCCCGCCACCGACGCCCCCGAAACCCTTGAACGCATTATCCGCGCCGGGCTGGATGTCACCCGGCTCAACTTTTCCCACGGCAGCGCCAGTGAGCACTGCGAGCGTGCCCGCCGGGTGCGGGACGCCGCCGCCAACTGCGGCCGCTTCGTGGCCATCCTGGCAGACCTGCAGGGACCCAAGCTTCGGATCGCCCGGTTCCGGGACAACAAGGTGACGCTGCGGGCCGGCGAGACCTTCGTCCTGGACGCCGCCATGGACAAGGAAGCCGGCGACGGCCAGCGCGTCGGCATCGACTACGAGCAACTGATCCAGGATGTCAGCCCCGGCGATATCCTGGTGCTGGACGATGGCCGTATCGAGATGGAAGTGACCGCCGTGGACGACCACAGTATCACTTCCACCGTGCTGATCGGCGGCCCGCTGTCCAACAACAAGGGCCTCAACAAGCGCGGCGGCGGCCTGTCCGCAGACGCACTGACCACCAAGGACCGGGAGGACATCACCACTGCCGCCGAACTGGGTGCGGACTATGTGGCGGTGTCCTTCGTCCGCACCGCCGATGACATGCACACGGCCCGGCAACTGTTGCGGGACGCCGGCTCGTCCGCGGCCCTGGTGGCCAAGATCGAACGTGCCGAGCTGGCCCACGACACACAGGCCCTGGACGACGTCATCCTGGCCTCGGACGCGGTCATGGTGGCCCGTGGCGACCTGGCCGTGGAAATCGGCGACGCCGAACTGGTGGCCGTGCAGAAGCACATCATTGCCCGTGCCCGCGCGCTGGACCGGGTGGTGATCACCGCCACCCAGATGATGGAGTCGATGATCGACAACCCCATGCCGACCCGGGCCGAAGTCTCCGACGTGGCCAATGCGGTGATGGACTACACCGATGCCGTCATGCTATCCGCCGAGACTGCCGTGGGCGACTACCCGGTGCAGGCGGTGGAAGCCATGGACCGCATCTGCAAGGGCGCGGAACGTCACCCGTCCATGCACCAGTCCGGCCACCGCATGCACGAAAGCATGGAGCGGGTGGACGAGGCCATTGCCCTGTCCGCCATGTACGCGGCCAACCACCTGCAGGGCGTTACCGCGATCATCTGCCTGACGGAAACCGGCGCCACGCCGCTGCTGATGTCCCGTATCAAGTCGGGACTGCCCATCTTCGCCTTTTCCCGGCATTTCACCACCCAGCACCGGGTAGCCCTGTACCGGGGGGTGCAGACCGTGCCCTTCGATTCCGCCGAAATCCCGCCGGAGCAGACCAATGCCCTGGCGGTCGGGGAGCTGCAGAACCGGGGCATCGTCAAGCCGGGGGATCTGGTGGTGGTCACCAAGGGCGACTACGTCAATGCCCAGGGCGGCACCAACACCATGAAGATCCTGCGGGTGGGCGACGATATCCGTTAACCCTGGCAGCTTGCCAGACTCTCCCGGGCCAGCCGGGTGATTCCCGGCCAGTCACCCTGGCTGACCCGCTTCTCCGGCGTCAGCCAGGTGCCCCCCACCGCCACCACGTTGCCCAGCGCCAGATAGTCCCGGGCGGTGTCCCGGCGAATCCCCCCGGTGGGACAGAACACAACATCGGGGAACGGCCCGGCCATCGCTTTCAGGCCCTCCAGCCCGCCGGCGACCGCCGCCGGGAAGAACTTGAAGGCACGGTATCCCAGCTCATACCCCAGCATCAGTTCCGACACCGTGGCCACGCCCGGTAACAGGGGGGCATTGGCAGTCAGCCCGTAGTCCAGTAGCCGCGGCGTAATGCCGGGGCTGACTACGAAACGGGCACCGGCACTCTCCGCCTGGCGATAGGCAGCGGGATCGGTGACGGTACCCGCCCCCACCAGGACGTCCCCGGGCAGCTGTTTGCTCAGGGTCTCGATCGCTGGCAGGGCCTGGGGGGTGCGGAGGGTGATCTCCAGCACCCGGATGCCCCCTTCCACCAGCGCCTCCGCCAGAGGCATGGCGTCCTCCTCCCGGTGCAGGGTGATCACGGGCACCAGCGGTCCCGCTGCCAGCACCGCCTGTATGCGCTGTTGCTGATCCTTCGAAAGTCCAGGCATGACGGTCCTCCTTGCCAGAGTCAGGGACTCCAGAAAATGGACAAAGGCTGATGGAAAAAATAACGGACGGGCATGGGCCCGATGGCGAACGGTTCGGCGATGGCCTCATCCAGGGCGGCCCTCTTGCCATCCCCCCGGAGCAGCAGCACTGTCATCAGTGCTCCTGACAGTGTCCGGGCGCTGAGGGTCAAGCGTACCGTGGACTGGGAGTCTGGTGTGATTGCCACTACCGGTGGCGCATCCGCCGCCATGGCCGCGGACAGTTCCGGGGCATCGGGAAACAGCGAGGCGGTGTGGCCGTCCTCCCCCATGCCCAGAACCACCACATCGGCGGGCCAGTGTAGTCCGGCAAGCCGTTCGGAGGCCTGCCTGGCCGACTGGCCGGGCGTCTCGTCGCCGTCCTCCACCAGTTCCATCAGGCGGGCACTGGCGGCGGCCCCCTGGAGCAGGTGTTGCCGTATCATACGGCTGTTGCGCTGATCGCTATCCACGGCCACCCAGCGTTCATCTGAGGGCACGATGGTCACCTGTTCCCAGGGCAGTAACAGCCCTGAGAGCGCCTGCAGGAACCCTGCCGGCGTGCGCCCGCCGGACACCACCAGTAACGCATCACCACGCTCCCTGATGGACTCTCGCAGGCGACTGGCCGCCTGTTCCGCCAGTTCGCCGGCCAGTGCCTCCGGATCAGCAAAGGGCCGGAGGGAGACACCGGCTAACAACGGCTGTTCAGACGTCTTCATACCAGCTCCTGCCATCGCGGGTGATCATCGCGATGGAGGCCACCGGCCCCCAGGTGCCGGCGGCGTAGCGCTTTGGATGGGCGCCGCATTCCTCGCAGTTGGCCAGTAACTGGTCAACCCAGTGCCAGGCATACTCCACCTCGTCCCTGCGTACGAACAGATACTGGTTGCCTTTCATGGCTTCCAGCAGCAGACGTTCGTAGGCATCCGGGATACGGTCGGTATTGAAAGCCTCGGCAAAGGTCAGCTCCAGAGGGCCCTGACGCAGTCGCATGCCACGACTGAGCCCCTGGTCCTTGGTGAGGATTTGCAGCGACATGCCCTCGTCCGGCTGCAGCCGGATAATCAGCTTGTTATTGGCCAGGTGTTTCTGGTCCGGGTCGAAGATGTAATGGGGCGCCGGCTTGAAGTGCACGATCACCTCGGACCGTTTCTCCGGCAGCCGCTTGCCGGTCCGGATATAGAATGGCACACCCGCCCAGCGCCAGTTCTCGATCTCCACCTTGAGGGCAACGAAGGTCTCGGTATGGCTGTGCCCCACGGCTCCCTTCTCTTCCAGGTAACCAGGCACCGGTTTGCCGTCCGCCGTTCCCGCCGTGTACTGCCCCCGCACCAGGTGGGTAGGAATGCGCTCCTGGGTCAGGGGCGCCAGGGCCTTGAGCACCTTCACCTTCTCATCCCGGATGCTGTCCGACGATAGGTCCGACGGCGGGTCCATGGCCAGCAGGCAAAGCAGTTGCAGCAGGTGACTCTGCACCATATCCCGCAATTGCCCGGCACTGTCGAAGTAGGACCAGCGACCTTCAATGCCAACACTCTCCGCCACCGTGATCTCCACATGGGAGATGTGGTTCTGGTCCCACTGGGAGGCAAACAGGTTATTGGCAAACCGCAGGGCAATCAGGTTCTGTACCGTTTCTTTGCCCAGGTAATGATCGATCCGGTAGATGTTCTCTTCCCGGAACACACCGGCCAGCTGGTCGTTGAGTTCCCGGGAGGAAACCAGATCGTGGCCGATGGGCTTTTCCACCACTACCCGGGTTGTCTCGTCGCAGCAGCCGACACTGGCCAGGTGCCCGGTAATGGTCGCATAAAGGTCCGGTGGTGTGGCGTAGTACAGGATCAGGGTGTTCTCCGATGGCCCCCTGCCGTGCCACTGTTCCAGCGTCAGGTAGCCCTCACGACTGGAGAAATCCAGGTCCTCGTACTCCACCCGCTCCAGGAAGGCTTCCATCGTCGGAGGGGACAGCTCGTCAGACCCCAGTGTCCGGGACAGTCTTTCCCGGATCACCTGTCTTGCCTCGGCAGTGGAATAGCCCCGGCGTGCCAGCGCCAGTATCCGGGTGCCGGGTGCCAGCAACTCGGCCCGGTGGAGATGGTACAGGGCCGGGAACAATTTCTTCGAGGCAAGATCTCCCATGGCCCCGAACAGAATCAGGTCACAGGCAGTGTCCGGGCTAACCATATTGGTGCCTCCTCAGGTCCCTGGGAGTCTGCGCGGTAGAAAGTCGCACCGTTGCGACCGCCCCACTTTGGCCCCTTTTGAGCGCTCATTTTCGCTACATAGAGCCACTATGCGCCCAAAATGACCGTAAAAATGGCCTCAAAGTGGGACAATCTCGCCTGGCGCGATTTCTACCGCACAGACTCCTGGCGATGGTTTTGTCATTATCATACAAAAATCATGACAACCCTCGTGCCGGATTTCCAGGTTTGTTTAGTGTCCCGTACATGACACCAGGGCAGAAAAAAACCCGCCGCCGGGTAATGCCGGGGGCGGGCTGTTTTTCTCAGGCGACCCGGGCCGGGCCTGTAACGTCAGGGACGTTCAATTTCCGCCCTATCTCGCAGGGTCTGCACGTAGGCCCGGTATTCGCTCTGGCCATTGAGCTGGGCCAGGAACAGGCTCATGTTCCTGACTTCCTCGCTGCCTTCGTCCACCTCACCATCGGTGACGCCGGACAGGGCGATCACCGCCAGGTCGGACCCGGTTTCAGCGGTACCAAAGCTGAAACTGTCCTCATCCGGTGCGGTCAGGGAGAAGACGGTAGCCTGTACCGGCCCGGCAAGGTCGCTCTGCCCCCGGGTGACGCCCTCATGACGGGTCCATTCGTCACCTTCCGGGGAAACCTCTCCCTCACGCAACTGGGCAAGAAGCTCATCAGCCTTCTCACGGAGCAGCTCCAGGGTACGCTCCCGCTCGAGGCGTTCACGGATCTGGTCGGACACCTCGGCCAGCGGCCTGGGTTCTTCCGGATGATGCTCAGTGACCCGGGCCACCACAGCGGAAGTCTGGCTGACATCAATCAGCTCGGTGTTGAAGCCGTCTTCCAGTACATCACCGGAGAACAGTTGCCGTACCAGACCGGCGTGATCAAAGGGCGGCTCGTTGCTCTCCCGGGTAACACCGGAGCGGGTCTGCACCTCCAGGTCGAACTGCTCCGCCGGGTAATCCAGGCCGTCGCCGGAAAAGGCCATATCAGCCAGCTCCGTACGCTGACGTGAGAATTCCTCCCCGGCCTGGCGCTGGGCCAGTTGCAAGCGGATCTCTGGCGCCTGCTCCTCGAAACTCGGTGCGTCACCCTTTCGGATATCCAGCAATTTGATGAAATGAGTGCCATATTCGCCTTCCACCGGGCCGGCGATCTCGCCCTCATCCAGAGAAAACAGGGCCTCGTCGTAGGCACCGCCAAGGTCACCCTCCATCAGGTACCCCAGGTCACCGCCCTGCTCCGCCGACAGCGGATCATCGGAGAACTCCCTGGCCAGCTCGGCGAAGTCCGCGCCCTCTTCCAGGCGCTGCTGGATGGTGTCGATCGTTTTCTGGGCGTCTTCCCCGTCCTCGATCAGGATATGGGCACTCCGGCGCTCTTCCTGGGTAAGCTGGTCGGCCATCTGATCATAGCGCTGACGGACTTCCTCCTCGGACACTTCAATACCGTCCCGTACATCGTCAATGGAGAGCACCAGGTACTCCACATCGACGGATTCCGGCTGCATGAAGCGGGACTGGTTATCCTGGTACCACTGGGCCACGTCTTCCTCGGTGACCTCCACCTGATCGGCCACGGAATCACCTGACAGGCGCAGCAGTCTGAAGTCACGGCTCTGGTTCTGGAGTGCCAGCAACCGGCGAGCCGATTCGTCGGGCGAGATACCGCCACGAACGACTGCGGTGCGGATCTGGTTGCTGATATAGTCACGCTTCAGCACTTCACGGAATTCGGTAGGCGTCATTCCCAGGTTGCGGACGAATGATGTAAAACGCTCCTGACTGAATTCGCCATCCACCTGGAACTGGGACATGCCGACAATAAGCTGGTCGACACTGACGTTGTTCAGTGCCAGCCCCTGTTCGCTGGCGTCCTGTGCCAGCACTTCAGCCCGGATCATGCTGTCCAGTGTGTCCCTGCGGATCTGGTCTTCGTCCAGCAGCGTCGGATCCGGATTCTCCATCTGCCTGAGTTGCTGCTGGCTGGCAATCTGCACCATCCGCTGGTATTCACGTTCGGTGATGTCCTCGCCGTTCACCGTCGCCACCTCCGGTTCCCCCCGGAAACCGCCGACAATGGCATCCATCCCCCAGATAGACAGGGACACAATCAATACGGCGATGATGATCTTGGCAATGGTGCCCTGGGCATTTTCCCGAATATCTTGAAGCATGTTCCTCCCGGATCGCTCGCACCTTTCCCTACCATCCTGCTGGTATCAGGTTCAGCGTCAGGCCTCTTTTCAGTGTTCTTCTGGAAAAACAGTCAGCGGGACGCCCGGCACTGCGGGGCTGGTACTTTGCTGGCCGACTGAACGTAAAAAGGCGCACCCTTGATGGAATGCGCCTTGAATCCGAGCAGGGCGGCACTGGTCAGGAAATGCCAGTACCGCCTGCCGAAGGAGTCCGTTACTTGACGGCGTCCTTCAGAGCCTTGCCTGCCTTGAACCCGGGCACCTTGGAGGCCGGGATCTTGATCTCGGCGCCAGTCTGCGGGTTACGACCAGTGCGAGCGGCACGCTCTTTTACAGAGAAAGTACCAAAGCCGATCAGGGTCACCTGGTCGCCTTTTTGCAGCGCGCCGGTGATGGAGCCGGTCATGGCGTCCAGAGCACGGCCAGCGGCGGCCTTGGAGATATCGGCGGACTCTGCAATTGCATCGATAAGTTCGGACTTGTTCACACTAAACCCCTTCGATTTCAGGTTGGAAGTTCTCGGTCTGTTTATTTTTCTGAGACGTTCCCGACTATCGCATAAGCGGTCGGAGAATGCCATTCTTCACTTTTTTTATTCCCTGCGGCTGTTAACCGGTCCACGGAATAGGTTTTGATCGCGCGGGAGCCCTTGGTATTGGCTGCTTCACGGCGAAACAGTTATACCAACGGGCTCTCAGGCATGTCAACAAAGCACGCAGCTTTTAATGTGTGTTGATTCTTTCGCCCGCGTCGCCGTCGTCGTCACGGCTGCCGGCTCCCTGTGTCTGAGAGGTTGACGTACTGGTCAGCGGCTCCGGGGTATATTCCAGGGCAACGTCCAGAACCTCATCGATCCATTTCACCGGACGAATCTCGAGGGACTCCTTGATATTATCCGGTATCTCCTTGAGATCCCTTACATTTTCATCAGGGATAATAACCGTCTTGATACCCCCGCGGTGCGCCGCAAGGAGCTTTTCCTTGAGCCCGCCGATGGCCAGCACACGGCCCCTGAGGGTAATCTCACCGGTCATGGCGACATCGGCGCGAACCGGAATTCCGGTCAGGGAAGAGACCAATGCGGTGCACATGCCAATGCCGGCGCTGGGACCATCTTTTGGTGTGGCACCCTCAGGTACGTGCACATGCAGGTCCTGTTTTTCGTGAAAGTCGTCACGAATTCCAAGCCCGGGGGCGCGGCTGCGGACCACGGTCAGGGCCGCCTGGATGGACTCCTGCATCACGTCACCCAGGGAACCGGTTTTCACCACCCGGCCCTTGCCGGAGGTCACCGCGGTCTCGATGGTCAGCAGTTCGCCACCCACCGATGTCCAGGCCAGGCCGGTTACGGAGCCCACCTGGTTCTTCTCTTCCGCCAGGCCGTACTTGAACTTGCGAACGCCGGAGTAGTCTTCCAGCAGCTCCGGAGACAGCTCCAGGGCCGCCTTCTCGCCCTTTTCCACATGCTCGCGGACCACTTTGCGGCAGATTTTGGCGATCTCCCGCTCAAGGCCCCTCACGCCCGCCTCGCGGGTGTAATAGCGGATAACATCCCGCAGGGTCTGCTCGGGCATGACCAGTTCCTGCTTGCGCAGACCATTGGCCTTGAGCTGCTTGGGCAGCAGGTACTTGAGCGCGATGTTGACCTTCTCATCCTCGGTATAACCGGGGATGCGGATGATCTCCATGCGGTCCAGCAGCGCCGGCGGGATGTTCATGGAGTTGGAAGTGCACACGAACATCACATCCGACAGGTCGTAATCCACTTCGAGGTAGTGGTCGTTGAAGGTGTGATTCTGCTCCGGATCCAACACCTCCAGCAGTGCCGACGCAGGGTCGCCCCGGTGATCCATGCCCATCTTGTCGATCTCGTCGAACAGGAACAGCGGGTTCTTCACACCCACCTTGGAGAGCTTCTGGACCAGTTTGCCCGGCAGTGCGCCGATATAGGTTTTGCGGTGGCCACGGATCTCGGCTTCGTCCCGAACGCCACCCAGCGCCATGCGGGTGTACTTGCGATTGGTGGCCCGGGCGATGGACTGCCCCAGGGACGTCTTGCCCACCCCGGGCGGCCCCACCAGGCACAGCACCGGCCCTTTCACCTTCTTCACCCGGCTCTGTACCGCCAGGTACTCCAGGATGCGGGTCTTGACCTCGTCGAGGCCATAATGGTCCTCGTCGAGGATCTTGCGGGCCTTGTCGATGTCGTGGCGGACACGGCTGCGCTTCTTCCAGGGCAGCGCCAGCATCCAGTCGATGTAACCGCGCACCACGGTCGCCTCGGCTGACATGGGCGACATCATCTTGAGCTTGTTCAGTTCGGCCTCGGTCTTCTTGCGTGCCTCTTCCGGCAGACCGGCTTCTTCAAGCTTCTGTTCCAGCTCTTCGAAATCGCCGCCGCCTTCGCCCAGGGAGCCCATCTCCTTCTGGATGGCCTTCATCTGCTCGTTGAGGTAATACTCCCGCTGGCTCTTCTCCATCTGTTTCTTGACACGGCCACGAATGCGCTTCTCCACCTCGATCAGATCGATCTCGCTGTCCAGGCGGCCGAGCAACAGCTCAACGCGGTTGCGGATATCCAGGGCCTCCAGCAACTCCTGTTTCTCCGGCACCTTGAGTTCGAGGTGTGCCGCCATGGTATCCGCCAGGCGCTCCACCTCGTTGATGCCCTGCAGGGCGCTGGAGACCTCGGAAGGCACCTTGCGGGACATCTTGACGTACTTCTCGAATTCTTCCGTCAGAGTGCGGACCAGAACCTCCTCTTCCCGTTCCGGGAGGGAATCCGGCTCCAGCAGCTCGGCGGTGGCGGTCAGGTAGTCACCTTCGGCAACCGCATCCAGGCTGGCGCGGGCGTTACCTTCCACCAGTACCTTGACGGTGCCGTCCGGCAGACGGAGCATCTGCAGGACAGTGGCCAGCGTACCGACGTTGAAGACGTCGGACGGGCCCGGATCATCCGTACCCGCATCCCGCTGTGACACCAGCAGAATCTCCTTGCTGCCCTCCATGGCCACTTCCAGGGCCTGGATGGACTTTTCACGCCCCACAAACAGCGGCACGACCATGTGGGGGAAGACAACCACGTCCCGAAGGGGAAGCATCGGGTATTCGGTACGGGTTTCGGGAGTCGGGGTCATAAAGCATCCTCTGACGATGTTTCTTTCAGCATACCACCGAACATTGGGGTTGTTTGCCCAATTGCAATGTTTTTACAGACGCTTTCCAGCCGCTACCGGCTGTAACAGGGCGTCACATCACACTGTCGCTGGAACAGGCACAAAAAAAGGGCGTTGCCGCCCTTTTTCTGGTTGTCCGGCTGGCGCCGGTGGTCGTTCCCTCAGTCTTCCGGAACCGCCTTGGCGTGATCGCTGCTGGCGTAGATCTTGAAGGGCTCGGAGTCCCCGTCAATCACGCTCTCGTCGATCACCACCTTGGTCACGTCCGGCTCTGACGGGATCTGGTACATGGTATCCAGCAGTGTGGCTTCCATGATGGAACGAAGGCCACGGGCACCGGTCTTGCGTTCCATGGCCCTGCGGGCCACGGCACGCAGAGCGTCCTCACGGAAGTCCAGCTCCACGCCTTCCATATCGAACAGCTTCTGGTACTGCTTGGTCAGCGCGTTCTTGGGCTCGGTGAGGATCTGTACCAGGGCTTCTTCGTCCAGCTCGGTCAGTGTCGCCACCACCGGCAGACGACCAACGAATTCCGGGATCAGGCCATACTTGACCAGGTCCTCGGTCTCAACGTTGCGGATAATGTCACCGGTCTTCTTGGTGTCATCCTGGCTGGCCACCGAAGCGGCAAAGCCGATGCTGTTCTTCTCGGTACGCTCACGGATCACCTTGTCCAGCCCCGCAAAGGCGCCGCCGCAGATAAACAGCATGTTGCCGGTATCCACCTGCAGGAACTCCTGCTGAGGATGCTTGCGACCACCCTGGGGCGGCACCGAGGCAACCGTGCCCTCGATCAGCTTGAGCAGTGCCTGCTGCACACCCTCACCGGACACGTCACGGGTGATGGAGGGGTTATCGGACTTACGGGAAATCTTGTCGATCTCGTCGATATAGACAATGCCCCGCTGGGCCTTGTCCACATCGTAGTCGCACTTCTGCAGCAGCTTCTGGATGATGTTCTCGACATCCTCACCGACATAACCCGCCTCGGTCAGCGTGGTGGCGTCGGCGATGGTGAACGGCACGTTCAACATCCGCGCCAGGGTCTCAGCCAGCAGGGTCTTACCGCTACCAGTGGGACCGATGAGCAGGATGTTGCTCTTGCCCAGTTCCACATCACCCTTGCCTTCGCCGTAGCGCAGACGCTTGTAGTGATTGTAAACCGCAACCGCCAGTACCACCTTGGCGCGGTCCTGCCCAATCACATACTCGTTCAGGGTATTGCGAATCTCGTTTGGTGTCGGCAGGCGGTCGCTGGCCTCTTCCTGTGCATTTTCCTGGATTTCCTCCCGGATAATATCGTTGCACAGGTCGACACACTCGTCGCAGATGAACACCGACGGCCCTGCAATGAGCTTACGGACTTCATGCTGGCTTTTTCCGCAAAACGAGCAGTACAGCAACTTACCGTTGTCGTCGCCCCTGCCGTTTCTTTCATCTGCCATTGAATTACCTCTGGTCTGGTTTCCGGTGCCAATGTGTGGCCTGGCATGCACCGCTACCGCCCTGACACCTCAATGAAGAGTACGCGGCCACACATCCTGTCGATTACCGTCAGTATTATTTATTCGATACGCGCTTATCAAGTACGGTATCGATAAGCCCGTACTCCTTCGCCTGCTGCGGATCCATGAAGTTGTCACGGTCCGTATCCTTGGCGATGGTTTCCAGGTCCTGCCCGGTATGTTCAGCGAGGATACGGTTCAGGGTATCCCGAATCTTGAGAATTTCCTTGGTATGGATCTCAATATCGGTAGCCTGGCCCTGATAGCCCCCCAGTGGCTGATGGATCATGACCCGGGAATTGGGCAGACAGGCTCGCTTGCCCTCGGCACCACCGGCCAGCAGGAACGCTCCCATACTGGCGGCCTGGCCGACACACAGGGTAGCCACATCCGGCTTGACAAACTGCATGGTGTCATAGATGGACATGCCCGCCGTGACGGACCCGCCCGGGCTGTTGATGTACAGGTGAATGTCCTTGTCCGGGTTCTCCGATTCGAGGAACAGCATCTGCGCCACGATCAGGTTGGCCATGTGATCTTCCACCGGCCCGACCATGAAGATGACCCGCTCCTTCAGGAGCCGTGAATAAATGTCGAAAGACCGCTCACCGCGAGAGGTCTGCTCGATCACCATGGGGATCAAGGCGGCATTGGTGTCCACGGAAGAACCGTCAAAAGGTTTCTGGGTCATGTGTGCCTGCACTCCTTATCGGATTCGGACTGAATAACGGTTAACAAGGAAACAGCCGGTAAAACCGGCTGTTTCTCAGGGCGGTCAGCCAGGCACTTACCCCTGTTGTTGCTGCGCCGCCTGGATGACGTCGTCGTATTTCGCTTTCTTTTCCTTAACTTTGGCCTGATCAAGCACAAAGTCAACCACCGCCTCTTCCAGCACCACGGATTCGATCTGGGCCTTCTGGTCCGGGTTGCTGCTGAAGTGGGTAATCACCTCTTCCGGCTGCTCGTAGGTGGAGGCGATCTCACGGATCTTTTCGTCCACCTTCTCATCATCAGCCTTCAGATCGTTGGCCTTGACGATCTCCTGGAACAGCAGACCGGTCTTCACCCGACGACTGGCCTGATCCTGGAAGATTTCCTTGGGCAGCTGCTGTGGATCCATCTGGCCACCGAAACGCTGTACGGCGTCATTACGCAGGCGATCAATTTCCTGATCAATCAGCGCCTCGGGAATCTCAACCTCGGTGTTTTCCAGGAGGCCATCAACCACGTCGTTCTTCACTTTGGCAGACATCGCCTGCTTGAGTTCCCGCTCCATGTTCTTTTTCACTTCCTCGCGGAAGGTTTCTTCGCTGTCGGCCTCAATACCAAAGCGCTTGAAGAACTCCTCATTCAGCTCCGGAAGCTGCGCCTCTTCCACTTTCTTGACGCTGATCTCGAACTTGGCGGGCTTTCCCTTCAGGTCTTCGTTGTGGTAGTCCTCCGGGAAGGTCACCTCGATCTCGATGTCCTCACCTGTCTTGGCCCCCACAATGCCCTTCTCGAAACCAGGGATCATCTGGCCGGAGCCCAGCTCCAGGCGGTGATCCTGGGCTTCGCCGCCTTCGAAGGCCTCGCCGTCGACATAGCCCTTGAAATCAATGGTCACAGTGTCCTTGTTCTTGGACTTGCGCTTGACTTCCTTCATGGTGGCCTGCTGACGACGCAGGTTATCGATCATCTTGTCGATATCCTTGTCGGTGACTTCTGCCACCATCTTCTCAACGCTGATCTTGCTCAGGTCGCCCAGCTCGATTTCCGGCAGAACCTCGAAGATGGCCACGAACTCCAGGTCCTTGCCTTCTTCCACGGTCTTGGGCTCGAAACGGGGCCAGCCTGCCGGGGATACGTCCTTCTCTTCCAGTGCCTTCACATAGCTGTCGCGCATGACTTCGCCAACCACTTCCTGGCGAACACTGTCACCGAAACGACGTTTGACCACCTTGAAGGGCACCTTGCCCGGACGGAAGCCGTTCATGCGCACGGTGCGCGCGGTTTCCTGAAGACGCTTCTGAACCGCCTGGTCGATTTCCTGGGCGGGCACACCGATCGTCATCCGACGCTCGATGTTAGACGTCGTTTCAACAGACACTTGCATGGACGTTCCTCAAATTACCGAATCAGTTAAGTGGATTTGGGTTTGGTTAAACGACTAGTCTATCACGGAACCGACGGGGGAGAGAATCACCTGAAAAGCAGGAATACAGGCATAGAAAGGGAAGAAAAGCCGTTTTGTGACCCGATTTCCGAAGATAATCGACAAACCGCCTTCGCCGGTCGCTCACAGAAGTGGTGCGAGAGGAGAGACTCGAACTCTCACGGGTTGCCCCACTGGAACCTAAATCCAGCGCGTCTACCAGTTCCGCCACTCTCGCATATTTTGAAATCCATCCTATAACAGCCTCGGGGCCCACGAAAAGGATCATGCGAACCAGTCGTCAGGAACTGAACCGGGGGATGGATCGGAAAAGAGGGAAATGGGGTGGACGAAGGGGTTCGAACCCTCGACCGCAGGAGTCACAATCCTGAGCTCTACCAACTGAGCTACGTCCACCATATCATTTCTTACATCGCTTACCGGCCCGGCCGGAAAACGGTAACCTTGCTTCTGGCTGCCGCCTGAGTCTGCCTGAACGGCGAATGGCGCGCCCGGCAGGACTCGAACCTGCGACCACCGGCTTAGAAGGCCGATGCTCTATCCAGCTGAGCTACGGGCGCTTGACCGTCTGCCCACCTGAACATCCAGTATGGGGTTGGTCGGGGTAGAGAGATTCGAACTCCCGACATCCTGCTCCCAAAGCAGGCGCGCTACCAGACTGCGCTATACCCCGAAACCTGAACAACAGATGCCTCAGCAAAGTTGGCGCGCATATTACCGGCGGAACCCGGGGGCGTCAACCTGCATCCCGTCAATTTTTCCCCCTTTACCCGCGGGACGCAAGAGGAATTGGCGATAGCCCCCTTACGTGCGAGAATGCACAGCTTCCAATCTCCACCAGAAAGACGACTTCATGACCGCAGAACTCATTAACGGAAAAGAGATCGCCGCGGGCATCCGCCAGCAGGTAGCCGCCGGCGTGGAGGCGCGACGCCAGAAAGGCCTGCGGGCACCGGGCCTGGCCGTGGTACTGGTCGGCAGCGACCCCGCCTCCCAGGTTTATGTCGGCAACAAGCGCAAGGCCTGCGAAGCGGCCGGCATCCACTCCCTGTCCTACGACCTGCCCGCCGACACATCGCAGGAAGCGCTGGAAGCACTGGTTGACGAACTCAACGAGAACCCGGATGTGGACGGCATCCTGGTACAACTGCCCCTGCCGGATCACCTGGACGATGACCCGATCCTGGTGCGAATCCGCCCGGACAAGGACGTGGACGGCTTCCACCCCTACAACATCGGCCGCCTGGTCCAGCGACAACCTGCGATGCGCCCCTGCACCCCCCGGGGCATCATCACCCTGCTGGATTCTATCAACACCCCGTACAAGGGCCAGCACGCAGTGATCGTGGGCGCCTCCAATATCGTCGGTCGCCCCATGTCCATGGAACTGCTGCTCAAGGGCGCCACCACCACGGTGACCCACCGGTTTACCAAAGACCTGGAAAAATTTGTCGGTGAAGCCGACATCCTGATTGCCGCCGCTGGCAAACCAGGGCTGATCAAGGGGGATTGGATCAAGCCGGGCGCCACGGTGATCGATGTGGGCATCAACCGGATGGAAGATGGCAAACTTCGCGGCGACGTGGACTTTGAGGCTGCGTCAGAACGCGCCGCTTACATTACCCCGGTTCCGGGTGGCGTCGGTCCCATGACCATTGCCACGCTGCTCCAGAACACGCTTTATGCAGCGGATGTCCTTCACAAGGACGAGTGAATAGTCCGGGCCGGCAAAAACGGTGGACCATCCCACCCTTACCACCAAGATTCGCTCCCCCCCCCCAGAAACAGAAAAACCCCGCGCGGCATAACCGGGCGGGGTTTTCGAATCCGTTCAGGCGATTATTGCCCGAACTTCTCCTTGGCCTTCAGGCGGTAAGCGTGCAGAAGCGGCTCGGTGTAGCCGTTCGGCTGCTCGCGACCCTTGAGGATCAGGTCCTTGGCGGCCTGGAAGGCAATGCTGTCATCAAAGTTCGGCGCCATGTTGCGGTAGGCCGGATCCCCCTCATTCTGGCGATCCACCACCGCCGCCATACGCTCAAGCGTCCTGACGATCTGCTCTTCGCTGCAGATGCCGTGGTAAAGCCAGTTACACAGCAACTGGGAGGCGATCCGCAGGGTGGCCCGGTCTTCCATCAGCCCCACATCGTTGATGTCCGGCACCTTGGAACAGCCCACACCCTGATCGATCCAGCGCACCACATAGCCGAGGATACCTTGGGCGTTGTTGTCCAGCTCCTCCTGGATTTCCGCCTCGGACAGGGACTTGGGATCATCCATCACCGGTACGGTGAGAATGTCTTCCAGGGCTGCACGCTGGCGGCTCTCAAGCTGCTTCTGCACGTCAGCCACATTCACCTGATGGTAATGGATGGCATGCAGGGTGGCCGCGGTCGGGGACGGAACCCACGCCGTATTGGCACCGGCCTTGGGATGGCCGATCTTGGCCTCCAGCATGCCCGCCATCAGATCCGGCATGGCCCACATGCCCTTGCCGATCTGGGCAACACCACGGAAGCCGGTTTCCAGACCGATGTCCACGTTCCACTGCTCGTAGGCCTGGATCCAGGTGGCCTGCTTCATCGGCCCCTTGCGGATAAACGGCCCCTTCTCCATGGAAGTGTGAATCTCGTCACCGGTACGGTCCAGGAAGCCGGTGTTGATGAACACGGCGCGCTCTTTCGCAGCGTGGATACAGGACTTCAGGTTCACCGTGGTGCGGCGCTCCTCGTCCATGATGCCCACCTTCAGGGTAAAGCGGGCTAGACCCAGTGCATCTTCCACCTTGCCGAAGAACTCGTTGGTGAAGGCCACTTCCTCGGGACCGTGCATCTTCGGCTTAACAATGTAGACAGAGCCGGTAGTGCTGTTCTGGTGCGGGCCATTGCCCTTCAGGTCATGGATGGCGACCAGTGATGTGATCAGGCCGTCCATCAGGCCTTCCGGCACCTCGTTGCCGTCCTTCAGAAGGATGGCCGGGTTGGTCATCAGGTGACCCACATTACGCACGAACATCAGGCTGCGCCCCTTCAGGCTCAGCTCGCTGCCATCGGCGCCGGTGTAGGTGCGGTCCGCGTGCATGCGACGGGTCATCATCTCGCCGCCCTTCTGGAAGCTTTCCTCCAGGTCACCCTTCATCAGGCCCAGCCAGTTGCGGTAGGCCAGGGTCTTGTCGTCGGCATCAACGGCGGCAACCGAGTCTTCGCAGTCCATGATGGTGGTCAGGGCGGACTCCATCAGCACGTCCTTGACGTGAGCGCCATCGTCCTGGCCGATGGGGTGGCTGGCATCGATCTGGATTTCGAAATGCATGCCATTCTTCACCAGCAGGATGCCGGTGGGCTCGCCCTCGGCACCGGTGTAGCCGACGAAGGCGGACTCATCTTTCAGGCCGGTGGACTCACCGCTCTGCAGCTTGACCACCAGCTTGCCGCCTTCCACCAGATACTTCGCGGCATCCTTGTGGCTGCCGGAAGCCAGCGGCGCGGACTCGTCCAGCAGGTTGCGGGCAAACTCGATAACCTTGGCACCACGCACCGAGTTGTAGCCGGGGCCCTTCTGGGCACCGCCTTCCTCGGAGATCACGTCGGTACCGTACAGGGCGTCGTACAGACTACCCCAGCGGGCGTTGGCGGCGTTCAGGGCGAAGCGGCCGTTCATTACCGGCACCACGAGCTGCGGGCCGGCCATGGTGGCGATTTCCGGGTCCACGTTGGAGGTGGAGATCCTGAACTCGCCCGGTTCGTCCGCCAGGTAGCCGATGTCCTTCAGGAAAGACTTGTACTCGTCCATGTTGAAGGGCTGCCCCTTGTGGTTACGGTACCAGCCATCCATTTTTTCCTGGATATCGTCGCGCTTGGCAAGCAGCTCCCTGTTACGGGGCGCCAGCTCGTGGACGATCTTGTCAAATTCGGCCCAGAATTTGTCAGCGTCGACGCCGGTTCCCGGGATCGCTTCGTTATTCACGAAATCGAACAGGTTCTTCGCGACCTGCAGGCCGCCGACTTGCACGCGTTCTGTCATCGTTGTCTGCCTCAGTGTTGTCTGTATTCCCTAAGAGACAATCGGATTGCGTCATCCACGTATTGCCTCTTGCTCATACCTCGGGGCGCGATAGTTTACGCCATATCCGGCACACTTTCACACCTTAGCCCCGGCGCCAGGTGGTTCCTTCCCGGCTGTCGTCGAGAATAATGCCCTTGTCCTGCAGCTCGTCGCGGATACGGTCCGCTTCGGCGAAGTTCTTCTCCTTTCGGGCATTGGCCCGGGCTTCGATCATCGCCTCAATCTGCTCCGCCGACAGGTCGTCGGGCACTCCCGCCTGGAAGAAGGCTTCCGGGTCCTGCTGGAGCAGCCCCAGGACACTGCCAAGACGGACCAGCACCGCCGCCAGCTCACGGATACGGTCTTCATCGCCATCCCGCCGCGCCTGATTCAGTGCTCCCGCAACACCGTGAAGCACGCTGATAGCGCCTGCGGTATTGAAGTCGTCGTCCATCACCTCATGGAACTGGCGGTCAAAGTCGCTCTCCGGCACATCCTTGCCCGGAATTACGCCCCGCAGGGCGTGGTATAGCCGCTCCAGCGTCTGGCCAGCCTCGATCAGATTATCCTCGGAGTAATCCACCTGGCTCCGGTAATGACTGGATACCAGGAAATAACGCACTACTTCCGGTGGATAGCTGTCCAGAATCTCGCGGATAGTGAAGAAGTTACCCAGGGACTTGGACATCTTCTCCTTGTTCACGCGGATAGCACCGGCATGCATCCAGGTATTCACGAAATGATGCCCGGTGGCACACTCGGACTGGGCAATCTCGTTCTCATGGTGCGGAAACAGCAGGTCCGGCCCGCCGCCGTGGATATCGAAGGTATCCCCCAGGCATTTGGTGGACATGGCGGAGCATTCGATATGCCACCCCGGGCGACCATCACCCCAGGGTGACGGCCAGCTCACCTCACCCGGCTTGGAGGCTTTCCACAGGGCAAAGTCCGCCGGACTCTTCTTGGCTTGCTCCACGTCCACCCGGGCGCCCGCAAGCAGGTCTTCCAGCTTCTTCTTGCTGAGCTTGCCGTAGCCATCGAAGCTGTCGACGGAGAAATAGACATCGCCGTTATCCGCCGCGTAGGCATGGCCCTTGTGGACCAGCACGTGGATCATGGCAATGATCTCGTCGATAAAGTCCGTAGCCTTGGGCTCCTCGTCCGGTGCCAGCACGCCCAGCCGACGCTCATCCTGGTGCATGGCTTCAATCATGCGTTCGGTGAGATCGGTAAAGGCTTCGCCATTCTCATCGGCCCGGCGCAGGATCTTGTCATCGATATCGGTGATATTGCGCACGTAGTGCACATCGTAACCACGGTGACGCAGGTACCGGGTAATCACGTCGAAGGCCACCAGCACCCGGGCATGCCCCAGGTGACAGTAGTCGTACACCGTCATGCCGCACACATACATGCGCACCTTGCCTGGCTGGATGGGCTGGAAGTCTTCCTTTTGCTGGCTGAGGGTGTTGTAGATTCTAATCACGCTTTGGGCATCCGAATCATGCAATTAATGAATAGGGGCTGCAGGACCTAACAAAAAAGCGGCTCATGCCATTCGGGCATGGGGGAAAGGAAGCCGGCGGGAAGGTCCTTCCCGCCGGCTTCCTCCAGCCTCTGTGCTTTACGCCTTACCCTTCCCCCAGGAATCCCGGAGAGTAACAGTACGGTTAAACACCAGCCGACCAGATTCCGAGGCCTCTTCATCGAAGAAAAAGTACCCCTCCCGCTCGAACTGGTAAGGCAGATCGCCCCGGGGCTGGCCCAGGCTCTTCTCCGCCCTCACCTTCTCCAGGCGCACCAGGGACTCCGGGTTCAGATGGTCGGTAAAATCCGTTGCCTTGTCACTGTCCGGGTTCTCATGGTTGAACAATCGGTCATAGACATTGATATCCGCTTCCACACTGTCAGTGGCGGAGACCCAGTGGATCACGCCGTTGGGCTTGTAGCCCTCCGGATTCACGCCCAGGGTACCGGGGTCATACTCGCACCTGAGTTCGACGATCTCGCCACTGTCGTTACGGATGATCTCGCGACAGGTCATCACATAGCCGCCACGAAGCCGTACCGCCTGATCCGGTGCCAGGCGCTTCCACTTGCGGGGAGGCTCCTCCGCGAAGTCCTCCCGGTCAATATACAGCTCCCGGGTCCAGGGCACCTGGCGGGTGCCCATATCCGGATTCTGCGGGTGCACCGGCAGCTCCAGGGTTTCGGCCCGGTCTTCCGGATAGTTGGTCAGGGTAACCTTCAGTGGCCGCATCACACACATGGCCCGGGGCGCATGGGTGTTCAGGTCCTCTCGTATGGCATGCTCCAGCATGCCCACGTCGACGGTGCCACCGGCCTTGTTCACGCCGATCATGTCGCAGAAGTTGCGGATGGAAGCCGGCGTGAACCCCCGACGGCGCATGCCGGAAATGGTGGGCATACGGGGATCGTCCCAGCCGTCCACGTGCCCCTCGTCCACCAGCCGCTTGAGCTTGCGCTTGCTGGTCACCGTGTAGTTGAGGTTCAGCCGGGCAAATTCGATCTGCCGGGGCTGGCACGGCGCCGTGATGTTCTCGATCACCCAGTCGTACAGCGGGCGATGGTCCTCGAACTCCAGGGTGCACAGGGAGTGGGTGACCCCTTCCATGGCATCGGAAATCGGATGGGTAAAGTCGTACATCGGGTAGATGCACCACTTGTTGCCAGTCTGGTGGTGCTCGGCATACCGCACCCGATAGAGGATCGGGTCCCGCATATTGATATTGGGGGAGGCCATATCGATCTTCGCCCGCAGTACCACCTCGCCATTGGCGAACTTGCCGTCCCGCATGTCACGGAACAGCTTGAGGTTCTCCTCCACGGACCGGTCGCGATAGGGACTGTTGCGCCCCGGTTCTTTCAGGGTGCCACGGTACTCGGTCATTTCCTCGGCGGTCAGAGCGCAGACATAGGCCTTGCCCTTCTCGATCAGCTCCACCGCGAAGTCGTAGAGGGCATCGAAGTAGTCGGAGGCAAAGTGCACATCCCCGGCCCACTCGTAGCCCAGCCAGTGGACGTCCCGCTTGATGGAGTCAATATACTCCTGCTCTTCTTTCTCCGGGTTGGTATCGTCGAATCGCAGGTTGCACTCACCACCGAACGTCTCGGCGATACCGAAATTCAGGCAGATGGACTTGGCATGACCAATATGCAGGTAGCCGTTGGGCTCCGGCGGGAACCGGGTCACCACCTTGCCGGCGTGCTCACCGCTGGCAACGGCGTCTTCGATCAGGCTCTGGATAAAGTTATGGGCTTTCTTTGACTCGGCGCTCATAGTGTCCTGGAATAAAAGAAGTGGATCTGAAACCGCCTATTATACGCATAAAACCGGGCCGGACTCATGCATGGCCGCCAACTCTTGCGTACAATATCGTGAATTGAACACTGAAAATTCACGACAGGAAACCCCCGATGATTCTGCTGAAAACCTCACACGGCGACATCACGCTGGAACTCAACCACGACAAAGCCCCGGAAACCGCGAAAAACTTCGAGCAGTATGTGCGCGACGGTTTCTATGACGGACTGATTTTCCACCGTGTGATCAGCAACTTCATGATCCAGGGCGGCGGATTCACCCCGGACATGCAACCCCGCAAGACCCGCGACCCCATCCAGAACGAGGCCGACAACGGCCTGAGCAACATGCAGGGCACCGTAGCCATGGCCCGCACCATGGACCCGCATTCTGCCACCGCACAGTTCTTTATCAATGTGGAGAACAACGGTTTCCTTGATCACACCGCCAAGAATGCCGACGGCTGGGGCTACTGTGTCTTCGGCAAAGTGGTGGATGGCATGGACACGGTTAACCGGATCCGTGCCGTGCGCACTGAAAGCCAGGGGTTCCATGACGATGTCCCCAGCGAGAATGTGGTCATCGAAAAGGCGGAGGTCATCGAAGACGGGGGCGAGGCGTGATCACCCGCTTTATCTCGGACCTGCACCTGGAGGAAGCCCGCCCCGATATCACGGATGCCTTCCTGGCCTTCCTGAAGGATAAGGCCATGGGCATCGACGCGCTCTATATCCTCGGGGATTTCTTCGAAGCCTGGATTGGCGATGACGAAAAGACGCCCCTGCAGAACCAGGTAGCGCAAGCGCTGCATGAGGTCAGCGATAGCGGCACCGCCCTGTACCTGATGCATGGTAACCGGGACTTCCTGATCGGCGAGGACTACAGCCGGCGTTGCGGCGCCACCTTGCTGCCGGACCCCACCGTGGTGGACCTGTACGGCACCCCAACCCTGCTGATGCACGGGGACAGCTTGTGTACCGCCGACGAGGAATACCAGAAGTTCCGCACCAGCATGCGTAACGACCAGTGGCAACAGATGTTCCTGCAGCGACCGCTGGCCGACCGCCAGATGGTGGCCCGCCAGCTCCGTGAGATCAGCATGGCCAAGAACCAGGGCAAGGCAGAGCACATCATGGATGTGACACCCGAGGAGGTGGTCCGGGAGATGGAGGAACACGGCGTCCAGCGGATGATCCATGGCCATACCCACCGCCCGGCCAGTCACCAGCTCGAAGCCAACGGTGCGCCTGCAACCCGGATCGTACTCGGCGATTGGGCGGAGAACGTCTGGTGGCTGGACGTAAGCCCTGACCACGAGCCGGCCCTGAGGAAGCAGCCGCTCTGACCTCGCGGCTCCCCTAGTGTCCCGTGCGGGAGTATGATATGTCGGTTTACCGGGCCCTTCAGGATCAGCGCCTGGGTATGACACTGCTGATGGCATTCACCTGGCTGCTGCTGGTTCGGGCCTGCCTTCTTCTCCATAGTGGTGTGCTGCCCGAGGCAGGCCGCATGCTGCTGAGCGATATGGCCGGGGCGGCCATACTCACGGGGCTGCTGATGCTCGCCCGCACCGCCCTGCTCAGGTGTGTTCTGGTGGTCGGCCTCGGCTGTCTGCTGATGGCATCGGCCATGCACCTGGCAGCCCATGGCACTTACCCTCGCCTCGCCATGATCAGCAAAAGCGCCGATCCGGTCTTCCTGGTGTCCTCGGTGCTCAACCCGCAGCTACTGTTGTTACCGGTCTACATCGGTCTTGCCTGGCTGCTGGTCCGGACCTACCGGTGGCTGGTGCCGAGTCCGCCACCCCAGGCCACTTCTGCCGCCTTACTGGTCGTCATCACTACCCTGATCTACCTGGCTGCTTCCCACAGCCTGACCACGGCAAGGAACAATCCGGTCGCCAGCCTGCTGGCCCAGATCCCGGGCGCCATCCTGGCACCGGCCGGCTCACAGGTGGGCAAGGAGGTGGCGAAGGAAGCCACGATCGACGAGGACGACGACTACTTCCAGGCCGACATGGCGCAACCGGACGTCGACAACCCTCCCAATGTCCTGCTGATCATGGTGGAAGGCCTGTCGGCCGGCTATTTCCCGTCCATCAGCGAGTACCACGGCCTGACGCCGGCCATTTCACTGGAAAAGCTGGAGCACGCCCTCAACAACAAGGGCTTCCGCCTGTACCGCAACGCACTCAGTATGGAACGGCAGACGGACCGGGGCACCTTCGCCATCCTGTGCGGCCGGTATCCGGATTTCCAGCGTCTGTCCACGAAAATGGCAGACGTGGCCGACGCCAAAGCCTTTCCCGTCTGTATGCCCGAGATGTTGCGCTCCCGGGGATACATCACCGCCTATTGGCAGGCCGCCCCACTGGAATACATGAGCAAGGACCGTTTCATGCCCCGCGCTGGCTTTAGCCGGGTCACCGGTGCCGATGTCTTCGCCACCGGGGACGGGGAACAGGAAGGCTGGGGACCACCGGACCCGGTCTATTTTGCCGATATCGCAAGGCGTCTCCGGAAACTTGACGAGAACGAATCCCGGTGGCTGGTCACCCTGCTGAACGTGGGCACACACCACCCGTTTGATACCGGTGGTGAAATCGCAGCCGATAACGGGGACAGCACACCACTGCCAACCACCCCCCAGGAAGCCCGCCGCAATGCCATGTTGGTGATGGAGCGGGTACTGATCGGATTCCTGGACGACATGGAACAGTCCGGGGTGCTGGACAACACCCTGGTCGTGCTCACCTCTGACGAATCCGGCGGATTCGTGCGTCAGGACCGAACCGCCTTCCCCCTGGACGGCAATACCGGGGTACTGGCAATCCGACCACCCCACCCCGACCGACTGCAGGACTATGCCGACCGTGATCGTATCGTGGCACAACTGGATATCCCCCTGACCATCCTGGACGCGACCGGCACCGGTGAACCGACCACCCCCATGACCGGCCGCAGCCTGCTGAGCCAGGACAAGCTGGAGGAACGGGAGCTGATGCTGGCGGATACCTATACCGGCATGAAGTTCTTCCTGCAGGAATCCGGCCAGTTGCTTGCCTGTACCGAAAGCCTGGTGCGCTGCGAAACCTGGCGGTTCACGCCAGGGCGCCTGTTCGGCTCCCTGTCACCCTCGGACCAGCCCCCCTTCCTGACCCTGGAACAACGGCTCCGGCTGTTCGACGAGGCCGCCAAACTTCCCACTGATCCGCCCGACGATACCCGGCCATGAGACTGATCTCTGACGCACTCGGCATCCTGCGACGGCACCGGCGCAGCCTGTTGATGAACCATCTGTTCTTCACCGGCTTCACCCTGGCCGTGCTAGCACCGGCGATCGGCACCCTGCTCTCCGTCCTGGAGCCGGTGACCGGCCAGGGTGCCATCAGCACCGGCGACATTGCGGCTTTCCTGTTATCTGCCGGAGGCCTGGTGTGGATAGTGGTCACCCTGACCGCCGTTATGACCACCCTGGCCCTGGAACAGGCGGGCATGACCGTGATTGCCTCCTCAGTGGACAGGGCCGGCGAGTATCGCCTGACCCTCGCCGCCCTCTGGCTGGTAGCCCGACGATCCGGTCGCCTGCTCTGGCTGACCCTGCTCCAGGTCATGGGGCACCTGGTGGTCGCCCTGCCGTTCCTGCTGGTCACCGCCGTCGCATGGTGGACCCTGCTGTCCGGGTACGAGGCCTATTTCATCAACATCACCCGGCCGGTGGAGCTCTGGTGGTTCCTTGGTGTTGCCGTGGCCGCGCTGATAGGCATGGTGTGCGGCAATGGCTGGCTGTTCCTGCGCTGGAGTCTGGCGGTTCCCATCGCCACGCTGGAACGGGTCACCGCCCTGGACGCCCTGTTGAGCAGCAGCCGACGCATCCACGGCAGCAAACGCCAGTTGATGGTGCCGCTGGCCATGGGCGGCGGCGTGCTACTCGTACTGCCGTTGCTGTTTACGTACCTGTTCCAGGTTATGGGGGCTCCCTACCTGGCCCTCATGCCCGCCAGTCCTCGGGCCCTGATTCCCGCCATTGCAGCTTATGTTGCCCTGTACCTCCTACTGATGATTACGGTGGCCTTTGTCCTGTACGCCGGATACAGTCTGCTGATCTACCGGGTCTACCTGTCCACCAGTGGTCACTCCCACCAGCACCACGTGCCCACCCCGCCACGGAACACCAACGCCAGGGCCTGGCTGCTGGAAGCGGTACTGGTGGCTGTCGTCATTGTTCAGGCGGTACTCGTCGTGGGGGCCTTTGGCGAGCACGATGACGTTACCATCACCGCCCACCGGGGTAACGCGTTTGTCGCCCCCGAGAACACCGCCAGCGCCCTGGAACGGGCCATTGCCGACGGCGCCGACCTGTTGGAAGTGGACGTCCGCATGACTGCGGATGGCAAACTGATCCTCTGGCATGACGCCGACCTGGAGCGCCTGTACGGGCGGCCTGAACGCATTTCGGAACTGCAGTGGGAGGATATACGCGCGCTGGACGCGGGGGCCTGGTTCTCACCCGACTACGCCGGTGAGCGGGTGCTGACGCTGACAGAGCTGATCGAACTGGCCCGTGGCCGGGCCAACCTGTTCCTCGACCTGAAGCCAGACCACAACAGCCGCGACCTGGCCCGACAGGTGGTGCAGGTACTTCGCCGGGAGGATGCCCTTGAGGGTACCGTTATCGCCGCCGCTGAGCGCCACATACTGAACGACGCCAGGGCGATGGAGCCGTCCCTGCAAACCGCACTGCTGGCCCAGTTCGTCATCGGCCCCCTGCACGAGGAGCAGTTCGATATCCTGGGTCTGCGCCACAACCGGATATCCGCCGCGGCCGTGGCCCGGGCCAGGCAACTGGACTACGAACTGCATGCCTGGACCGTCAACCAGCCGTCAGAAATGGCGAGACTGATCGACATGGGGGTAGACGCCATCATCACCGACCGGCCGGATGTACTGGCCCGGCTACTGGCTGAACGCAGACAACTGTCCGACGCCGAGCGCCTGGCGGTCAAGCTGCGCAGTTGGCTGCGGTGACAGAGCATCTGCCGTCAGCGATCAATCAAGGGTCGGAGCTGCCCGGCTCCCGGTAGGTATCCACCCGGTTCAGCCAGCCGGGCAACCATTGCTGTCGTTCGATGGCCCGCTCAGACAACCCGGCCCGCCGGGTCAGGACACGGGCCGCCGCCTGCCTGAATTCCGCCAGCATGGTTTCCCGGTCTGCCAGGTTATCGGGCATGGCTTCCAGCACCTGCAGCAGCCCCCAGCCAACCCCCTGATACCGCTCCGATTTGGAGAGGCCCTCACCCTTGAAATTGACATAGTCCACCAGGGCATAGACGCCCCCCGGCGTGGTGACCAGGGTATCGAGTTTACGGCGGGTACTGGCCGGATCGCCGGAAGCGGAAATCACCTGTTCCAGAGCTTCCCGGGCCCGGGATACCAGGAAGGCGGCCTGAAAAGACTGGTGGCCAGCCAACCACTCCCGCAGCTCCCGGACACGCGGATCGTAATCCACCGCCTTCAGGAAGGTATCACGATCAGGCCATGGTGCCCCCAACGGGGCCTGGGAAACCAGCCAGGCGGGCACGTCAACGCCCTGCTGCACGCCAAAGGCGACCAGCGAGGGGAAGCTTTCCTGGAACGGCCCCTCCACCCCCATCGGATACCAGATGAAATGTCCGATGCCAAGGGACGGGAAGGCTTCCCCCCGGTTCCAGTGCACCAGGCAGTCCTCACGGGCATTGCATTCGTTAAGGAAGATCTGGCCGGCAATCCACTCGAACGCCTGGTCGGACAGCGACAGGTTGAGGTCGGACTGCGCCCTGACAGTGACGGAAGTCAGACCGGTCACCAACGCCGTCAGAACCAATGGAAGTAATGCGCGCAAAAGCCAACTCCTGTCAGTGACTGGTGAACCGCGGGGGATGTCAGGGCGGCACCGAACCGGCCTGGTCAACCCCTGGTGCGGCCCCAGCCGAACCGGTGACCGACATTGAGGGGAATCCCCACCGGGTTATATCAAACCCGAACGCCCGCTGGAACTGTTGCATGTCGGGAGTCAGCCTCTCGATGACATAGGCCCGCTCCGACGACGACAGCGTGCGCAGGCGACGGGGAGAGACGGAACCCAGGATACGTTGCCCGCAACGCCGCACCGGTGCAGGAATATGGTGTGACAGGCTGCCCAGCGGAGAGTGCTTCACCCAGCGTTCCAGGGTGCTCTGGACCTCGGTTCGATTGGCCACCTGGTAGGAGGCAGGACGATAGCGGTCATCCACACCCAGGAACCGGCACACCTGGGCGATCACTGCCCCCGGATCGGATTTGAGCCGGTCGAAATCCAGTACCAGGAGATCCCTGTCGGGAAACCATCGCTGATACTGGCTGAGCTGGAGGAAGTAACTGGAGGTATTGACCAGGTGATCATCCACGATCCGTTGGTCAAAATCCGCATCCCGGAGCATGTAGTTGTAGTGGGAGACAATCCGGTCCAGGGGATTACGGACGATATAGACAAATTTCGGCCTGATCCCGTATTCATGGATGCGTTGCGGCACCCCACTCTCCTGCGGAAACTTGGTGTATCCGGTCGACGCTTCCATGGCATACCGGTGAACACGGCTGTCGAAATCCCACAGGCTTTCGTAGTCATCGACATCCAGTCCATGGCGTTGACCGGACGAAAAATACTCGGGTTCCTTGGTCAGCGCCGGGCATAACTGGGGATGACCGGCGAGGTAGTCATACAGGGAGGAAGTACCACACTTCATGGCGCCGATAATCAGCAGGTAACGATCGGGTGGGATGGCGTCAGGCATGGTTGACTCCCTGTCTGGACAATGGTGTATGGCACTTCCTGTCTCCATTCAGTCGTAAAACTAAGCAAAGCCACCGGTCATCACAAGAGCGTAATATCTGTACAGGTCTGGCCGGACCGAACGCCCACAAAAAACCCCGGCAGGGCCGGGGTCCAAGGCGAGGGGTTTTGAAAGTCCTACTGCTCTACAAACGCACGCTCGATGACGTAGTGACCCAGGTCGCCCTGGCGGGCCTCCTTGAAGCCCATATCATCCAGAATGCGGCAGGTATCCTTGAGCATGCTCGGGCTGCCACAGACCATGAAACGGTCGTTCTCAAGGTCAAAGTCCTGCAGACCAAGGTCACTGGTGAGCTTGCCGGTCTGCATGGCATCGGTCAGGCGGCCCTGGTTGCGGAAATCCTCACGGGTAACAGTGGGATAGTACAGCAGCTTACCGTCCACCATCTCACCAAAGTACTCGTTATTGGGCAGGCCTTCGATCTCTTCCTGGTACGCCAGTTCGGACGCATAGCGAACACCGTGGGTGAGGATCACCTTGTCGAACGCCTCATAGACTTCCGGGTCCTTGATGATGCTCATGAACGGCGCCAGACCGGTGCCGGTGCTGATCAGCCACAGGTTCTTGCCCGGCAGCAGGTTGTCCAGAATCAGAGTGCCGGTGGGCTTGCGGCTCACCAGGATCTCGTCGCCCACCTGGATCTTCTGCAGGCGGGAGGTCAACGGGCCGTCCTGTACCTTGATGGAGAAGAATTCCAGCTCTTCCTCATAATTGGCACTGGCGATGCTGTAGGCGCGCATCAGCGGCTTGCCATCGGTTTCCAGGCCAATCATGGTGAAGTGGCCGTTCTTGAACCGGAAGCCCGGATCGCGGCTGGTGGTAAAGCTGAACAGGGTATCGTTCCAGTGCCGGACACTGGTTACGGTCTCTACGTTCATCTTGCTCATAATGGATAGTCCACCTGAATCTCTGGGTTTCTTGCGAAACTGGGTAAATGCGATTGAGTGTATCTTACGTCAAAGGTAACCTATCGATGAAATGGGATATTTTCATAACGTTATTCGAGAAAACCGATTATGAAGTACACGTTCCGTCAACTTGAGGTTTTCCTGGCCGCCTCCCACTACCAGAACATCACCCGGGCGGCGGAGTCGCTGGCGATGTCCCAGTCCGCCGCCAGCAGTGCACTGAAGGAGCTGGAGAACCAGTTCGACATCAAACTGTTCGACCGGGTCGGCAAGCGGCTGCAACTCAACGAACTGGGCCGCCTGTACCGTCCCAAGGTGGAAAGCCTGCTGGCCCAGGCCAACGAGCTGGAGCAGGCCTTCAGCAAGCACACGGAGGTAGGCGCCCTCAAGGTGGGGGCGACCCTGACCATCGGCAACTATCTTGCGGTCGGCGTGATGGCCCGCTACATGGACACACCCACTAAACCCCGGGTGTCGCTGGAGGTGGCCAATACCAGCTCCATCGCCAGGCGGGTCATGGATTTCGAACTGGATATCGGTCTGATTGAGGGGGAATTGCAGGCCCCGGAACTGGAGGTGATCCCCTGGCGCAACGATGAGCTGGTGATTTTCTGTTCACCGCAGCATCCGCTTGCCAGCAAGCAGGGGCTCAACGACGAGGACCTGAAATCCGCCACCTGGATTGCCCGGGAACCCGGCTCCGGTACCCGTCAGACGTTTGAGCGGGGCATGCATGGCCTGCTGCCGGATCTGAATATCCTGCTGGAGCTGGAGCACACGGAGGCCATCAAGCGGGCGGTGGAGGCCAACCTTGGGATCGGCTGCCTGTCCCGGGTCTGCCTGCAGGATGCATTTAACCGGGGTTCCCTGGTGCCTTTAAGGGCGGCGGCGCACCGGCGCTTTGACCGGCAGTTCTATTTCATCCTGCACCGGCAGAAGTATCGCAGTGCGGGAATTGATCGGTGGATGGAGCTTTGTCGGGAGTTATAAGAAGTTCCGCACTCCAGGCGTTAATTCCCCTGCCAGACCAGAGACAGGTTGGGGAGATTTTTCCAGACCCTGGAGCGCCAGGGATGACGCGACGGAGCCCTACATGGACGTACTTGCGGGGCGTGTCTGGAAAAATTTCACCGGCATGGCTCTGCTTGCACCGGATCTGCAGGCTACCGAGTAAAAAATGCACCCAGGACTTACAGCTAAGTGCAAAGCCCGCAGGGCGATGCCACTTTTTCCGGGACACGCCCGGCAAGTACATCCCTGTAGGGCTCGACGAGCGCCGTCCCTGGCGCTCGACGGTCCCGGAAAATAACCTCACCCTGCGAGCTCGAGCCCTGTGCAGGACGCTTGCTAGAAAATCGGCCCACTATGAAACCGGAACTCACTGTCCGGCTCCTCAATCAATCGTTTCTCGATCGCCAGGAACTCCCCTACCCGCTCATCCACCGACCCGCCATTGGCCTGTTCCGCCAGTTTCAGGTAATCCCGGTAATGGCGGGCCTCCGACTTCAGCAGACCGTTGTAGAAATCCGCCAGGGTATCGTCCAGGTGCGGCGCCAGGGCCGCAAAGCGCTCGCAGGAGCGGGCCTCGATAATGGCACCGACGATCAGCACATCCACCAGGCGTCCGGGGTCCTCGGACCGCACCAGCTCCCGCAGACCGGCAGCATAGCGGGCCGGGGACAAATGGCCATAATGGATGCCCCGCTTCTTCATGATCGCCAGCACCTGCTCGAAATGCCGCAACTCCTCCCGCGCCAGACGGGACATCTTGTTGAGCAGATCGGTGTTATCCACATACCGATACATCAGGCTCAGCGCCGTAGACGCCGCCTTCTTCTCACAGTGGGCATGATCAATCAGCATCAGGTCCGGATTGGCCAGGGCGTTATCGATCCACTGGCGGGGCGTGGCGCATGGTAGAAAGCCATGGATCTCTTCAATGGCGGCGGTCAGATCAGTCATGGATACCGGTCATTCGAGGTGGGTTAAGCGGGCGGAGTATACACCGCGACAGGCAGTTACGACCAACGGCACCTTAACTTTGACGCCCGATTCCTATAGAATGCAGCGCCGATTCGTGGCCTTTTCCACACAACACAACGCCCGCCAGCTCACAAGGCCCGCGCGGGTTCCCCAACTGATGAGGGTCGATATCGTGTTAGAAGCATACCGTGAACACGTTGCAGAGCGCGAAGCTCTGGGCATTCCCCCCAAGCCGCTGAACGCGGAACAGACCGCTGAACTGGTGGAACTCCTGAAGAACCCGCCCAAGGGCGAGGAAGAGTTCCTGGTTTACCTGCTGGAAAACCGTATCCCGCCGGGCGTTGACGAAGCGGCCTACGTGAAGGCCGGTTTCCTGTCCGCCATTGCCAAGGGTGAAGCCACCAGCCCGCTGCTGAACAAGGAAAAGGCCGTGGAGCTGCTGGGCATGATGCAGGGCGGCTATAACATCGCCACCCTGGTCGAGCTGCTGGACAACGACGAGCTGGCCAAGCTGGCTGGCGAGAAGCTCAAGAAAACCCTGCTGATGTTCGATGCCTTCAACGATGTGAAGGACAAGATGGACGCCGGCAATGCCGTCGCCAAAGAGGTGATCGAATCCTGGGCCAACGCCGAGTGGTTCACCAGCAAGAAGAAGGTGCCCGAGAGCACCAAGATGGTCGTTTTCAAGGTGACCGGTGAGACCAACACCGATGACCTGTCCCCGGCCCCGGATGCCTGGTCCCGCCCGGACATCCCCCTGCACGCCCGCGCCGCCTACAAGATGGAGCGCGATGGCCTGAAGCCGGACGAGCCCGGTGTCACCGGTCCCATGCAGCAGATCGACGATATCAAGAGCAAGGGCCTGCCGGTTGCCTTCGTGGGGGACGTGGTCGGTACCGGTTCCTCCCGCAAGTCCGCCACCAACTCCGTGCTGTGGTTCTTCGGTGACGACATTCCCGGTGTGCCCAACAAGCGCGCCGGTGGTGTCTGTATTGGCAACAAGGTTGCCCCGATCTTCTTCAACACCATGGAAGACGCTGGTGCCCTGGTATTCGAGGCACCGGTTGACGACCTGAACATGGGCGACGTGATCGAGATCCGCCCCTATGACGGCAAGATCCTGAACGAAGCTGGCGAGACCATCTCCGAGTTCGGTTTCAAGTCCGACGTGATCCTGGACGAAGTTCAGGCCGGCGGCCGTATTCCGCTGATCATTGGCCGTGGCCTGACCACCAAGGCTCGCGCGGCCCTGGGCCTGGGCCCCACCGACATCTTCCGTCTGCCCAGTGATCCGGAAGAAGGCACCAAGGGCTTCACGCTTGGCCAGAAAATGGTCGGCAAGGCCTGTGGTCTGGAAGAAGGCCAAGGCGTTCGCCCGGGCACCTACTGCGAGCCCCACATGACTACCGTCGGCTCCCAGGATACTACCGGCCCGATGACACGGGACGAACTGAAAGACCTGGCGTGTCTGGGCTTCCAGGCCGACCTGGTGATGCAGTCCTTCTGTCACACCGCCGCCTATCCGAAGCCGATTGACGTGGAAATGCAGCACACCCTGCCAGACTTTATCCGCAACCGTGGCGGTGTTTCCCTGCGTCCGGGTGACGGTATCATCCACTCCTGGCTGAACCGCATGCTGCTGCCGGACACCGTGGGTACCGGTGGTGACTCTCACACCCGCTTCCCCATGGGCATTTCCTTCCCGGCCGGTTCCGGTCTGGTAGCCTTCGCCGCCGCCACCGGCGTTATGCCCCTGGACATGCCGGAATCCGTTCTGGTTCGCTTCAAGGGCGAGATGCAGCCGGGTATCACCCTGCGTGACCTGGTACACGCCATTCCGCTGTATGGCATCAAGGAAGGCCTGCTGACCGTTGAGAAGAAGGGCAAGATCAACGAATTCTCCGGTCGCATCCTGGAAATCGAAGGCCTGGAACACCTGACCGTTGAGCAGGCGTTCGAACTGTCTGACGCTTCCGCCGAGCGCTCTGCCGCAGGTTGTACCATCAACCTGTCCGAGGAGTCCGTGGCCGAGTACCTGCGCTCCAACATCACCATGCTGCGCTGGATGATTGCCGAAGGCTATGGCGATCCGCGCACCCTGGAGCGTCGCGCCAAGCAGATGGAAGAGTGGCTGGACAACCCGAGCCTGATGCGTGCCGACAAGGACGCGGAGTACGCCCATGTGGTCGAGATCGACCTGGCCGACATCAAGGAGCCTATCGTCTGCTGCCCGAACGACCCGGACGATGCCAAGGTGCTGTCCGAAGTGGCTGGCGACAAGGTGGACGAGGTGTTCATCGGTTCCTGCATGACCAACATCGGTCACTTCCGCGCCGCCGGCAAGCTGCTGGAGCAGAACAAGGAGCCGCTGAAGACCCGCCTGTGGATGTCTCCGCCCACCAAGATGGACCAGCAGCAGCTGATGGACGAAGGCTACTTCAACACCTACGGCACCGCCGGTGTACGCACCGAGATGCCGGGTTGCTCCCTGTGCATGGGTAACCAGGCACGGGTGGAAGCCAAGTCCACCGTCCTGTCCACCTCCACCCGTAACTTCCCCAACCGCCTGGGCGATGGTGCCAACGTGTACCTGACCTCCGCGGAACTGGCAGCGGTTGGCGCAGTACTGGGCAAGCTGCCGTCACCGGCCGAGTACATGGAGTATGCCAAGGATCTGAACAGCATGTCGTCGGAGATCTACCGCTACATGAATTTCGATCAGATGGAAGAGTACTCCGAGAAGGCGAAGTCCGCAGACGTGGCCTGAGCCTGATCCCCGCCTCGCGGGGTCAAGAAAAAACGCCAGCCTCCGGGCTGGCGTTTTTTGTGCGCCGCACAAAAAAGGGGCCCCGCAGGGCCCCAAGGACTGACGTGACTCGATTCGTTATCGGTTGATGGCCTGGAATTCGCCCTTGTCACCTGTCGCCAGGCTGACCACCACGATGGCAATCCAGGAGGCGATGAAGCCGGGGATGATCTCGTAGACGCCCGGACCACCCATGAAGCTGGCGTTCCAGCCCAGGGAAATCCAGATGATCACCGTGGCCGCACCGACCACCAGACCGGCGACTGCGCCGGCACCGTTCATCCGGTTCCACATCAGCGACAGAATGATTAGCGGACCGAAGGCGGAACCGAAGCCTGCCCAGGCGTTACTGACCAGCCCCAGCACCTGCGAGTCCGGATCGGAAGCAATGAAGGCAGCCACGATACCCACCAGTACCACGCAGACCCGGCCAACGTTGACGCATTCGCGGTCGGTTGCGTCCTTGCGCAGGAACAGGCGATAAAAGTCCTCTGTCAGGGAGGACGAAGACACCAGCAGCTGACTGGAAATGGTACTCATCACCGCTGCCAGCAGCGCAGCGTAGAGGAAACCGGTGATCAGCGGATGGAACAGCAGCTCGGACAGGATGATGAAGATCGTCTCCGGATCCGCCACATCCAGGCCATTACGGACGGCATAGGCGCGACCGAAGATACCCAGGGAAATGGCACCGATCAGGGAAATGCCCATCCAGGTCATGCCGATGTTCCGGGCCACTGGAACCTCTTCCACACTGCGTACCGCCATGAAGCGGACAATGATGTGTGGCTGGCCGAAATAGCCCAGCCCCCAGGTAACCGCGGACAGGAAGCCGATGATCGTCAGCCCCTCGGTCCACGACAACAGGGACGGGTCCACCTCATTCAGGGTTTGGGATGCCTGGGCGAAACCACCGCCGCCCTCGCCGAAGAGCACCACCGCCGGCATGATGATCAGCGCCAGCATCATGATGCAGCCCTGGACAAAGTCCGTCATGCTCACCGCCAGGAAGCCACCCACCACGGTGTAGACCAGAACCACACCGAGTGTGATCAGGATACCCACCGCATAGTCGCTCATCCCGGGCACGTTAAGGATTTCGGCAAACGCACTTTCAAACAGCTTGCCGCCAGCAACCAGGCCGGAAGCGGTATACACCGCGAAGAAGAGCACGATGACGATCGCCGATATGGTACGCAGTGGCAGCGCCATAGTCGGAAAACGGTTGGAAAGGAAGGCGGGAATGGTCAGGCTGTTGCCATAGTGAACGGTCTGTTCGCGCAGCCTGGGAGCAACCACCACCCAGTTGACGAACGCTCCCACGAAGAGGCCGATACCAATCCAGGCGCTGGCCAGACCGGACACATACAGCGCCCCCGGCAGCCCCAGCAGCAACCACCCACTCATATCGGAAGCGCCCGCGGACAGGGCCGCGACCTTGGGACTGAGAGCCCGCCCGCCCAGCATGTAGTCTTCCGAGGAAGACGTGGACGTACGCATCGCATACAAGCCGATGGCAATCATCAGCCCGAAATAGAGAAATAGACTTATCCAAACGCCAATGGCCATGAAAATCCTCCAGTTTATTGGGCCGGAACCGTGTCCGACCGTTTGGCGCCCACCTGTCCGTCCTGCGGACCGGCAGTCACACCCTTTATTTTTTTATCTCGTCGGGTATCCCCGTTGCGGTTTTATTGCTTTCCCGTATATCAATGATAGCGTGCTATTTTTATCCCGCCTGCTATCGCATTGTTTTTCCCTCCCTGTTTATCCGTTGATTGGCCAACCGGGCCTTTCAGTGTTCAACCCTCTCCACCCCCAGGGACAACAACGACGCGTTGCCGCCCACGGCGGTGGTGTTGATGGTCCTGACCCGCTCCGTGGCAAAGCGCAGGACATAATGCGGTCCACCGGCCTTGGGTCCGGTTCCGGACAACCCGCGCCCGCCAAACGGCTGCACACCCACCACCGCACCAATCTGGTTGCGGTTAATATAGGTGTTACCCACCTTCACCCGACGCTCGATATAGGCGGCGGTTGCCTCGCTGCGACTGTGGATGCCGAGTGTCAGGCCGTAACCGGAAGCGTTGATGCCGTCGATCACCTCATCGAGCTGTTCGGCCTCATAGCGGACCACGTGAAGGATCGGGCCAAAATGCTCCCGGTCCAGCTCATGGATGCCCCGGATCCCGACCACGGTAGGCGCGACAAAACTGCCGTTGGCGCATTGATCCGGCAGGGGCGTCTGCGCAATGTGACGTGCGCCGGACGTCCGCAGTGCCTCCAGGTGCGACTCCAGAGCGGAACGGGCCTCCCCGTCGATCACCGGACCAATATCTGTGCGATACAACGCCGGATCTCCCACTGACAGTTCCTGCATGGCCCCCGCCAGCAGTTCTTCCATCCGGTCCGCCACATCCCGTTGCAGGTAGAGCACCCGCAACGCCGAACAGCGCTGGCCGGCGCTGGCGAAAGCAGACTGGATCACATCCGCCACCACCTGCTCCGGCAGGGCGCTGGAGTCCACGATCATGGCGTTCTGGCCGCCTGTTTCGGCAATCAGCGGCACAATCGCCCCCGGGCGTTCCGCCAGTTGCCGGTTCAGGAGATGGGCCACGTCCGTGGAGCCGGTGAAGGCCACGCCGGCAATGCGTTCGTCGGGTACCAGTACCCGTCCCAGTCCGGCGCCGTCACCAGGGAGGAACTGAACCACGCCTTCCGGGAAACCAGCCTCCAACATCAATTCGAACGCCCTGGCAGCGATCAGGCTGGTCTGCTCCGCCGGTTTGGAGATCACCGCATTGCCGGCCACCAGGGCAGCCATCATCTGACCAGTGTAGATGGCCAGCGGAAAATTCCAGGGGCTGATACACAGGAAAACGCCCCGCCCCTCCAGGTACAGCTCATTGCTTTCGCCGGTGGGCCCAGGCAGTGCGATCGGCCGCTCGAAACGGTAACGCCCCTGAACCGCGTAATAGCGGCAGAAATCCACTGCTTCCCGCACTTCGTCAATTCCATCCTGCAGGGTCTTGCCGGCCTCCCGGCAGCAGAGTGCGATCAACTCTTCCATGTGCCTTTCCAGCAGGTCGGCAAAGCGCTCCAGGCACGCAGCCCGCTCCCCCACCGGGCGCTCGTTCCAGGCCGGGAAACCGCCACAGGCAGCCTCCAGCGCCTCGCGGGCATGGGTATCGCTGGCCCAGACCACCTCACCAACCATCTTGCCGTGGTCATGGGGGGCATGGACCGGGTTTTTCTCGCCGTCGTCCCGACGGCGACCGGCAATTACGGGGCCGGCCTGCCATTCATGGTCCGACCAGCGCGCCAGCGTGGCCAGCAAGGGCTCACGGTCCATTGCCACCTGGATGTTCAAACCGCGGGAATTGCGGCGCTCCATACCATAGAGCTTTTCAGGCAGGTCGATGCGGTCATTGGACAGGCTTTGGTATCGCTCCAGTTCATCCACCGGATTGGTCACCAGGTCTTCAATAGGGGTACGGGCATCCACCAGGCGATGGACAAAGGAGGAGTTGGCACCATTCTCCAGTAGCCGCCGCACCAGGTAAGGGAGCAGGTCCTTGTGGGGCCCCACCGGCGCATAAATCCGTACCGGAATCTTCTCATTCGACAGGAGGGTGCCGTAGAGCGCATCGCCCATACCGTGGAGGCGCTGGAATTCGAAACGTCGGCCCTTCCTCCGGGCCATCGCGAGCGCCGAGGCCACGGTATGGGCATTGTGGGACGCCAGTTGTGGATACAGGCGGCCGTCGGTGTAGTCACTGAGCAGGAACCTCAGGCAGGCCAGGTAGGAGGTATCCGTGGCCTCCTTGCGGGTAAACACCGGATAACCTGCGGCACCCATCTGCTGGCTGAGCTTGATCTCGGTATCCCAGTAGGCCCCTTTCACCAGGCGGATGGGAATTTCATCCCCCAGGTCCCTGGCCAGCCGGTTGAGCCAGCACAGCACTGGCAGGGCCCGCTTGGAATACGCCTGCACCACCATACCGAAGCCGCCCCAGCCCCGGACAACCGGATCACTGAATACCTTCTCGAAGAGCTTGAGGGACAGTTCCAGCCGGTCCATTTCCTCCGCGTCGATGGTAATGGCGACATCCCGCTCCCTGGCCAGCGACAGCAGGTCCACCAGCGTGTCGTGGAGTTCCGTCATGACCCGCGCTTCCTGGGATTCCTCATACCGGGGATGGAGGGCAGACAACTTGATGGAAATGGACGGGCGGGGAACCCCATTGGTGGTATAGGTGTCGCTGCCAACGCTTTCGATGGCATTCCGATAGGACGCCAGGTAGCCGGCCGCGTCCTCCCGGGTCATGGCCGCTTCGCCCAGCATGTCGAAGGAATAGGTGTAGCCTTTGTCCCGGCACTCCCGGGCGTTCTTCATGGCCTCGTCAATATCACGCCCCAGGACGAACTGCCTGCCCATGATGGCCATGGCCCGGTACATGGCACTACGGATAACCGGCTCGCCGCTGCGTTTTACCAGCCGCTTCCAGATATTCGAGGGTGAGCCGTCAATGCGCCTGTCCATCTTCACCACGCGACCGGTGAGCAACAACCCCCAGGTGGACGCATTCACCAGGGTGGATTCACTGCGACCAACATGCTTCTGCCAGTCGGCGGTGGAGATCTTGTCATGGATCAGGGTGTCGGCGGTGTGCTTATCCGGGATACGCATGAGGGCCTCGGCCAGGCACATGAGCAATATGCCTTCCTCGGTATCCAGGCTGTACTCCTGCAGCAGGGCGTCCACCATATGGACTGTGTCATCCTGCTCCCGCACGTCCCGGATCAGGTCGGTCGCCAGGTGAGTGACAGCCTTTTTCTCCGCGGCATCACTGCGCGCCAGCTTCATCAGCTCACGCAGGTACCCGGACTCATCCACTGCGTAGTTGTCCACAATGGATTGCCAGAACCAGCCACGGGGCTGTTCCTGGAAAGCGGGACCCAGAACATTGGAAGCAGGGAACATATCAGCCCATTCCGAATACAGGTGAAATTAACACGCCTGTAATCTAGCTCGTGTAAGGACCGACCACTTTCAAATTCCTGCGGACTGTTTATAAATTATTACGATCTTTAGGGATTTGAGCGGACGTCAGAGCCGTTCACGAAATTGTGTTGGGGTAAGCCCGCGATGTTTTCGCAAGGCTGTGGTAAAGGCCGACTGACTGGAAAAACCGGTGCGGGCACTGATATCGGCTACCGACAGCGAGGTGGTTCTCAGCATCTGGCAGGCCTGGTCCAGGCGGGTATTGAGCAGGAAACGGTAGGGGCTGGTGGCCATGGCCTCCCGGAACAGTTCATGGAACCGGCTGGGGCTGAGGCAGGCCTGTGCCGCTAGTTCTTCGACGGTGATACGCTGCCCCAGGTTTTCCAGGACATAGCGGCGCAGGGTTTCCGGATCGAGACCGGCGCGCCTCAGCGGTACCCTGTTGCGCTCCTCGCCCAGCCGGTCCGACAGCGCCAGCAGGATCGCCGTTGCCAGGTGGTCGCGGATACCATGCTCTACGGCTGAGCGACGGATCTCCCCCGCCGAGAGTTGCACCAGTTGTTGCAGGTGGACATCCAGCCCCACCACCACCGGCCTCTGGAACAGCCGACTGATCACCAGGAAGTCCTGGTAGTGGGGTTCCTCGGGTTGCGGATGCCAGGCGTCCACATTAATAACCAGCACCTGGTTTTCACGTCCGCCGGAAAATTCGTGGCGCACCCCCGCCGGCACCAGGCAGGCCCGCCAGGTGTCCAGCCGCCCTTCGCGACCGTCCACGCTCACCTCGGCGCCGCCGTACACGCCGATCACGGCCTGATGATGATCGTGGCGGTGCTGGTGAGTGAACTCGGGCAGGGTCTGGAGTCGGGCGGACAGCATCGTCACTCCCTATTGTTGGCCGCGCGGATCAGTCAACCAGGCGGGATATCAGGGTCGATACCTGTCGACTGACCTCTTCCAGGGGCTGTGCGGCATTCACCACATGATACCGCAGGGGCTGTTGTTCCGCCCGATCCAGGTAACAATCCCGGATCCGCTGGAAAAAGGCCGCTTTCTCCTGTTCAAAACGATCAGGCGCACTACGGCTGCGGGCGCGGGCCATTCCCACTTCCACCGGCGCATCCAGCAACACGACATGATCCGGCCTCAGTTCCCCCTGGACCAGTTGTTCCAGGATGGCAATCTGTTCACGGGGCACGCCTCGGCCACCACCCTGGTAGGCGTAGGTGGCGTCGGTAAACCGATCACACAGCACCCAGGTTCCCCGCTCAAGGGCGGGCATGATCAGACTGTGGAGATGCTGGGCCCGGGCGGCAAACATCAGCAGCAGTTCGGTCAGGTCGTTGACCGCTTCGTCCCGGGGCGTCAGCAGCAGTTCCCGGATGGCCTCGGCCATGGGAGTACCGCCGGGCTCACGGGTGACCAGCACCGGCTTCCCGGCGGCTTCCAGGGCTTCCCTGGCCGTGGCGAGCTGGGTCGACTTGCCGACGCCCTCGGTGCCCTCAAACGTGATGAACTGCCCGCGGCTCATTCAGTGCCCTCGTCCCCATTGTCCGGGGCCGGCCAGGAACGGTAGTCCTCGCGACGGTTGAGCTGGTATTCCCGAACCGCCCGGCGGTGATCCTCCAGGGTACGGGAGAACTTGTGACTGCCATCCCCCCGGGCCACGAAATAGTAGGTATCCCCCTCGGCGGGGTGGACGGCGGCATGGATCGCCGCCCGGCCTGGCAAGGCGATGGGGGTCGGTGGCAGGCCGGAGATACGGTAGGTGTTATAGGGGGTGTGGGTACGCAGGTCCCGACGGGTGATACGTCCTTCGTAGGCATCGCCCATACCATAGATAACGGTGGGATCAGTCTGCAGGCGCATGCCCCTCTCCAGGCGCCGGACAAAGACACCGGCAATGTCTCGCCGCTCCCCTGGCACACCGGTTTCCCGCTCGATGATGGAGGCCATGATCAGCGCCTCATAGGGTGTTTCGTAGGGCAGGTCATCCGCCCGACCGGCCCACTCCTCGGCCAGTACGTTGTTCATTTTTTCATAGGCACGGCGGAGAATCTCCAGATCACTGTCACCGCGACTGTAGGCATAGGTATCAGGGAACAGCCGGCCTTCCGGGTGCGCACCCTCGTCCCCCAGTTCCGCCATGATCCTGTCCGCTGACCAGTCGGCGGTGAGCTGCTCCAGGTGCTCCGCCCGGGCCAGGGCCGCCCTCGCGTCCCGGAAGCGCTTGCCCTCGATAAACTGGACCGTGCGCACCTTGGTATCTCCGCGAACCATCAGGGCGATCATGTTCCTGGGGGTCATACCGGGGTGGAACTCGTACTCACCAGCCCGGATGGCGGTCATTTCCGGCTCGACCCGTGCCAGCAGCTTCAGCCAGATGGCCTTGTCCACCAGTCCCTTCTGCTCCAGGTCGTGGGCCACCGCATTGTAGGACGTGCCCCGGGGCACCAGGTACAGCATGGATTCCTGCAGGTTGGCTTCCACCTCAAGGGTTTTGAGACCCTGCCAGCTCCACAGGGCAGCACCGGCCACGGTCACTAGTACCGACGCAACAACCGCAATAACAAACGACTTGATCAACGTAACTCCTCAACGTTTTCTGGCAAGGCTGACGATTGTCGCAAGGTGGTCCGGGAGAGGCAACTGCCGGCCCGCCAGAGTGTGCACCGGCACCGCGCCGATCACACTGTTCAGCAGCAGCAGACCGCCGAAATCGTCCTGGTGACACTGCTCCGGTTGCAGGAACCCTTCCCGTACGCCCTGCCCGCTTACCGCCAGCCCCTGTGCAACATGCGCCAGCATGACGCTGTTGACCGCCACCTGGTCACGGGGCGGTGTGCACCATTCGCCCCGCCAGCGATAAAGCAGCGACGTCCGCGTACCTTCCCGCAGGTCACCCCGGTCTCCCCTCATCAGCGCCTCGTAACAGCCTTCCGGCATGGCGCGACTGGCCAGGACCTGCTCCAGGCGGTTGAGGGTCTTGAGTCCGGCCAGCAACGGGTTAACGGTCAGTGGCACGTCGGATATGGATGCCGCCACACCCTCGCCGGGAGGCTCTGGCGGCGCGACATGGAGGGAAATCAGAAGCCGGGGCTCAGCGGCCTCCGGCGGGCGATAACCACGACCACCACTGCCCCGGGTCAGCAACAACTTGAGAACCTGGCGGTCCGTTTTCCTGGTCCGCTCAATCAGTGTCTGCCCTTGTTGCAGCGCCAGATCCAGGTCTGCCTGGACCAGGGGAATGCCCAGACGACAGGCGCCGCCCAGCATCCGCTGGCAGTGCGCCTGCACCAGCTCCGGGCGACCATGACGGACCAGGATGGTTTCAAACAGGCCATCTCCGTAGGCCAGCCCTCGGTCATCACCAGGTACGGTGGCCGGCCCGTGTTCACCGCTCCCGGAAACGAGAATATTGACCATAGGTGCCCCCGGAGACACAAAAAAGCCGCCCTGTCTGCGACAACAGGACGGCTTTTGCCTGGCTTACAGACGATCAGCTGTGTGCGTTGATGTAGTCAATCGCATCCTGAACGCTGGTCAGCTTTTCAGCTTCCTCATCGGGAATCTCGGTCTCGAATTCCTCTTCGAGAGCCATGACCAGCTCCACAGTGTCCAGTGAGTCAGCGCCCAGGTCCTCTACAAAAGAAGAACTGTTCTGAACTTCGGACTCCTTGACGCCCAGCTGTTCACAAACAATCTTCTTAACGCGCTCTTCAACTGTACTCATAATTTCCTCACTTTTTGTCAACCAGGCAATGAAAGATTGCCAGTTTATGGTAAACCCCACCTGCAGACAAGCAGGGACGAAGATAAAACCTATTCAGATAAAGGGCTTGGCCAGAACCAAAGCGGCTTTCCCGGCCGGGACCCTACCCCATGTACATGCCGCCGTTGACATTAATGGTGTCGCCGGTCACGTAGCCGGCCGCATCGGATGCCAGGAACGCCACCACGGCGGCCACTTCCTCCGGCTGCCCCAGGCGACCGGCCGGAATATTCTCCAGCATGGCACTGCGCTGCCCTTCGTCCAGGGCCTTGGTCATATCGGTATCGATAAACCCGGGTGCCACACAGTTGGCGGTAATGCCCCGGTTGGACATTTCCTTGGCCAGGCTGCGGGTGAAACCTTCAACACCAGCCTTGGCAGCGCAATAGTTACCCTGGCCGGGGTTACCCATACCGGCAACCACCGAACTGATATTGATGATCCGCCCCCAGCGGGCTTTTGCCATTCCCCGCAGCACCGCCTTGCTCAGGCGATAGACGCTGGACAGGTTGGTTTCGATCACCGCCGACCAGTCGTCATCCTTCAGACGCAGCAAAAGGTTATCACGGGTGATACCAGCGTTATTGACCAGTATCACAGGGGCGCCAACCTCTGCCGTCATTTTCTTCAGACCGGCGTCGATGCTCTCGGGGTCAGACACATCCATCACCATGCCAAAGCCTTCAATGCCGGCTTCCTTCAGGTTGGCGGAAATCGTGTCCGCACCACCCTGGGATGTCGCGGTGCCCACCACCGTGGCACCCTGTTTACCGAGGCTGTCAGCAATGGCCCGGCCAATGCCCCGCGTGGCACCGGTAACCAGTGCAATCTTGCCATCAAGAGACATGAGGAATGCTCCCTTCCATCAATGTAGAAAACGCCGCCAGGGAGACGGCGCCTGTGTATGGTTTAATCGTTGCGGAATGCCTCAAGGGCACCGTCCAGGCCTTCCGGCGTTTCAATGCTGAACACCTTCAGGCTGCGATCAATGCGCTTGCCCAGACCCGCCAGGACCTTGCCGGCACCGCATTCGGCCATCACACCGACACCCTCTTCCACCAGCAGCTTCATGGAATCGGTCCACCGCACCGGTGAATAGAGCTGCTGGACCAGGTTGGCCTTGAGCTGATCGGCGTCCTGGACATGCTCCGCGGAAACATTCTGTATCACCGGGGTCAACGCATTACCGAAACTGACATTGTTCAGGGCCTTGGCCAGCTCGTCAGCGGCCCCCTTCATCAGGGCACAATGGGACGGCACACTGACGGGCAACGGCATGGCCTTGCGGGCCCCCTTGTCCTTGCAGATTTCAATGGCCCGCTCAACCGCCGCGCTGTTGCCGGCGATGACGACCTGGCCCGGCGCGTTGAAGTTAACGGCCGAAACCACCTCTTTGCCGGCGGCTTCCTCACAGGCGGAGATGACCTGATCATCCTCCAGGCCGAGGATGGCGGCCATGCTGCCTTCGCCCGCCGGCACCGCACTCTGCATGAGCTCACCCCGCAGTTGCACCAGACGGACGGCGTCCGCAAAGTCCAGGCTCTCGGCCGCCACCAGGGCGCTGTATTCACCAAGACTGTGCCCGGCCAGGTACTGCGGTTCTGTGCCCCCGGCAATAAACCACTGCCGCCAGAGGGCAATACTGGCGGTCAGTAGCGCCGGCTGTGTCACCATAGTCTGGTTGAGTTCCTCTGCCGGTCCGTTCTGGCAGAGTTCCCACAGATCATAGCCCAGCACATTGGACGCTTCGGAGAATGTCTGCTCGACCACAGGCCAGGCTTCGGAAGCGGCCTTGAGCATACCAACTGACTGAGACCCTTGTCCCGGAAATATAAAGGCTGTTTTCATGACGAAAATTTTACCGTGGTTGGTGGTTCAGTAGGATTAGCCAATAGTACAAGCAAACCGCTGTGAGGACCACGAAGAGCTCCCCGTACAGGACAGCCCGTCCTGTTTCGGTGACCGCCAGATCACAGGACAAGATCGTCCAGACGTTCGTTGATGCGCCGGGGAACTTCCAGCTCCACCTCCCGGACGGCCTGACGGATAGCCGCCTTCATCGCCCGCTCATTGGCATTGCCGTGGCTCTTGATCACCACACCCTGCAAACCGAGCATGCTGGCACCATTATGCCGCGTCGGATCCATATCGCGAAGCAGGCGCCCCATGATCGGTCGCGCCATAAACCCCACCACCCGACCATAGAGGTTGCGGGTGAACGCCTGCTCAAGCAACTCGATGAGCAGGCCGGCAACCCCCTCACCGGTCTTCAGGGCGACATTGCCGACAAAACCGTCACAGACAACCACATCCGCGACATCCCGAAACAGGTCACTACCTTCAACGTAGCCGATATAGTTCAGGGTTTCACACTGCGCCAGCATATGGGAGGCAAGCCGGACCTGTTCGTTGCCCTTGATCTCCTCTTCCCCCACATTCAGCAGGGCAACCCTGGGCTCGGGAATGGCGCTGACCGCCGACGCCATCAGCGACCCCATCAGGGCAAACTGGTAGAGGTTTTCAGCCGAGACATCGACATTGGCACCCAGGTCCAGCACCTGGCACTGCCCCCGCAGAGAGGGAATCAGCTTGGTGATGGCGGGTCGTTCAATACCGGGATACATCTTTAGGATGGAGCGGCCAAAGGCCATCAGTGCACCGGTGTTACCGGCGCTGACACATCCTTCTGCCTCGCCGTCACGGACCAGCCTGAGAGCCACCGCCATGGAGGCGTTCTGCTTGTGTCGCAGGGCATGGGACGGGCGTTCATTCATACGCACCACGTCCGTGGCGGGCTCGATACGGATTCTTGGGTGCCCTGGATGCAACAAGGCCTTGAGCTGCCCCTGGTTACCCACCAGGATCAGCGTCAAGGCCTCATTGTCGTCGACCGCTTCCAGGGCTGCCGCCACAGCAACTTCCGGACCACGATCACCGCTCATGGCATCAATGGCAAGGGTTACCGAGGTCACCGTACTATCTCACCTGTGCCTGCGTATGGGTCCGGCCCCGGAAGCATAACGGGGTCGGCGCGACGGAATTACTCGTCGTACGCTTCCACGACCTGCTTGCCGCGGTAGAAGCCGTCCGGAGACACGTGGTGACGACGATGAACCTCACCGGTGGTTGCGTCGGTCGACAGGGTCGGTTTGCTCAGGGCATCGTGGGAACGACGCATGCCGCGCTTGGAGCGGGTTTTACGATTTTTTTGGACAGCCATGACTGTACTCCTGACCTGTTTACTATGTGCCCGTAAGCACGTGAATATTGCTAATGCTTGGTTGTCTTCAACCCTTTCAGCACACTGAAAGGGTTGTCACGCTGTTCACCGGAGTCCGAGGTGGCCTCGTCACCTTCGGAACCGGGCTCCAGGGCCTCCAGTTCCGAGGTTGCCGGACAGTCTCCCCGTTCGTGCAGGGGAAAGGCCGGCAGCGCCAGCAACAGCTCGTCCTCCACCATTGTCCAGAGATCGGCCGCATCACCATCGGTGACAAAGGGCTCCAGCTCCGTCGGCAACTGCCGGGCCTGTTCATCGCTGGTCACCAGGCCCAGCTCGAAGGATGAGCGCAACGGGGCGCTTATCCCCGTCATGCAACGCTGGCACTCCAGCTCAACATCCGCTTCCAGTTCCCCCCGGACAACTCGCCGGCGCTCACTGTCAGCGCTGAATACCAGCCGAACCCGGCAATGACCGCCCTCGGGAATGGCCAGAACCGCACCCCGGAAACGGGTCAGCTCCACCAGGGGGATAGTTCCCTCCAGCTCGGCACCTGTTTCCGCCATGCGGTGTGGGTCAACAGACCTTGGCAATTCGGCGTTTGACATAGGCGCGCAATTTTAGGGGCGAGATGCCGCCCTGTCAAAGACTTCCTCCCCTGACCGCGGCAACTTCGTATATATATGGACGACGTCGGTCACAACCCGCTATGGTTGCCTACCTCGACTATAGAGGAGTCCGACTATGCCGACCACTCCGCCACTGGTGCTGGCCTCATCCTCACCCTGGCGCCGGGATCTGCTGGCAAGGCTGGGGTTACCGTTTGAGTGCGCCTCCCCGGATATCGACGAAACACCCGCGCCGGGGGAGTCCGCTCCGACCCTGGTTGAACGCCTGGCCCGCGGCAAGGCGGAAGCCCTCCGTGACCGGTACCCGGGGCATCTGATCATCGGTTCCGACCAGGTGGCCACCCTGGACGGCGCCATCCTCGGCAAACCCGGCAGCCATGAAAAGGCCTGCCAGCAACTGGCCCTGTGCAGCGGCCGGACCGTCACCTTCCATACCGGTCTGGCGCTTCACGATTCAGCCACCGGCATCACCGATACCCTGGAGGAAACCTTCCGGGTCCATTTCCGGTCGCTGCCCGGGGACACCATCGAACGCTACCTGCGGATCGAGCAGCCCTATCAGTGTGCCGGCAGCTTCCGCATGGAGGGCCTGGGTATTGTCCTGTTCAGCCGCCTGGAAGGCCGGGATCCCAACACCCTGATCGGACTGCCGCTGATTGCCCTGACGGACATGTTGCAACGGCGGGGCGTGGATATCCTGGGGAGCGCAAGCCCTGCATAGAACCCTCACTGGCGAGCAAAACCTAGCGAAGGTCGAAGCGGGAGCCCGCCAGCTCGGTGCGCAATGCACTGACAATGGAGACACCCAGCGCATCGGTGAACTGCTTGAAAGGCGACGGCTGGACGGTGTAGTCCACCAGCTCTTCCTCGCCCACAAGCTCACGGGCCACCCAGGAGGTGCTGCCGAGCCCATCCACCAGCCCCAGCTCCAGGGCCTGCTCCCCGGTCCAGACCAGGCCACTGAACAACCGCTCGTCATTCGCCAGGCGCTCACCACGCCCCTTGCGGACATACTCGATAAACTGCTCGTGGGTATTCTTCAGCACATCCTGCCAGAAGGCCACTTCACCAGGCTCCTCCGGTGAGAACGGGTCCAGGAACGCCTTGTTCTCCCCGGCGGTATAGAGCCGCCTCTCAACCCCGGCCTTGTCCATCAGGCCGGTAAAACCAAAGCCTCCGGACACCACGCCAATGGAACCCACCAGGCTGGCCCGGTTGGCGTAGATCTCGTCCGCCGCCGCCGCGATGTAATAGGCACCGGAGGCGCCCATGTCGCTGATAACCGCGTATACCTTCCTGTCCGGATGCTCTTCCCGCAGACGGACGATCTCATCATAGACATAGCCCGCCTGTACCGGGCTGCCGCCAGGGCTGTTGATGCGCAGCACCACGGCCCGGGCATTTTCCGCCTCAAACGCCCGCCGCAGCGCCCCCACCAGGTTGTCGGCACTGGCATGGGTATCCGAGGCGATGGTGCCATTCACCTCTACCACCGCGGTGTGGGCCTCCACCCCCGCAGTATCCAGTCCGCCCGTCAGCGGCGCCCGGAACATGAAGAGCAACGCGAAGAGATAGAGGAACGTCAGGATCTTGAAGAAGATACCCCAGCGGCGGCTCCTGCGCTGCTCAGCCGTCAGCGCGCCCACAAGCTTTTCCAGGGCCTGCGAATCCGTCACCCCAGACGACCGTGGCGCCTTGCGGACCGGATCGTCACCCCAGCCCTCGGATGAATTCCATTCTGACATGCACTACCTCTCCGTTTTTTGTTGAGGTACCGGGTAAACCGGCGCCATCCAGACTCAGACCAGCTTCAGCGCCTCGCGCAGTTCGCGTACATTGCCCGCCACGAACACCGGATCATACCGGCCCAGTTCATCGCGTTTGTGAACACCCCACTCCACACCAATCGACGGCATGCTGATACGGCGCGCCATATCCAGATCATATCGGGTATCGCCGATCATCACCGCGTCGTCGGGCTCAATATCGAAATACTCCAGGATCTCCACCAGCATTTTCGGATCCGGCTTGGAGCGGGTCTCATCGGCACAGCGGGTGATATCGAAATGCGGTCCCAGACCACTGGAAACCAGTGCCGAGTCCAGCCCCCGCCGGCTTTTGCCCGTGGCCACCGCCACCTGGCGCCCGTCCAGCTTCAGGTCCGCAACCACATCGGCCATGCCATCGAAGACGTTCTGCGGCAGGGTCTTCCGGGCGAAGAAATACCGGGCATAGCCTTCCCGGATGGACAGCATCTCGTCCCGGGAAATACCGGGGTACAGTGCTTCCAGGGCCTCCGTCATGCCGAGGCCAATAATATCCCGGTAGGCCTCCCGCTCCCGGGCCGGGAAGCCCAACTCAACGGCGGCCTGGTGGAGGCTGCCCGCAATGTGCTCCACGGAATCCACCAGGGTGCCGTCCCAGTCAAAAATCACTACCTTATACGTCATACCTGTTCCGTCCCAGGGTTACTGCATTATCGATCCAGCCCGCCGAGAACCGCGGCGAATGACTCGTCGTAAGGTGCCTCCAGGCGATGCCACTGTTCGCTGCCCGGCAGCCGGAATTCCAGCGCGCGGGCATGGAGCATCAGCCGGTTCCCGCCGACACGCCGGAAGGCACGCTGGCTGGCCGCATCCATATACTTGTCGTCACCGGCAATCGGATGACCCGCACTGGCACAGTGGACCCGTATCTGGTGGGTCCGCCCGGTCACCGGCGATGCCTCCACCAGGCTATAACCCTGCCATACCTCCAGTGTCCGGTAGCGGGTCAGGGAGGGCTTGCCCTCCACGTCCACACGCACGCGCCGCTCCCCATTGGGCATTTCATAGCGCAGCAGGGGCTCGGATACCTCCGTAACCCCCTCCGGCCAGTGCCCGCTGACCAGGGCATGATAATGCTTGCGCACTTCACGGCGGCGGAGCTCATCCTGCAGGAACTTCAGGGACGATCGCTTCTTTGCCACCATCACCAGACCGGAAGTATCCCGATCAAGCCGATGCACCAGCTCCAGGAAGTGCGCTTCGGGGCGTGCCGCCCGCAGCACCTCGATCAGGCCAAAGCTGAGGCCGCTACCACCATGGACAGCGATGCCGGACGGCTTGTTCACCACCAGCAATTCGTCGTTCTCGAAGACCACCGCGTTTTCCATGACCGCCTGCACCCGGTCCCCGGGGATGGAACTGGTCGGCCGCTGCGGCTTCACCACCGGCGGGATCCGCACCTGATCGCCGGCCTGCAGGCGGGTATCCGGCTTCACCCGGCCCTTGTTGACCCGTACTTCACCCTTGCGCACGATCCGGTAGATCTTCCCCCTGGGAATGCCCCTTAGGCGGGCCATCAGGAAGTTGTCCAGTCGCTGGCCGGCCATGTCCGGCTCCACGGTAATCCACTGGACGCCGGTGGGCTGCTTGCCCGTGTCGTTACGGGATTCGCTGGCATACCCGGTGCGCCGCCGGGGCCTCGCGGATTGACTGCGCTGGGGAGATGCCATATCGGGAATGGATTCCTGAAGGGTGCGGGATTGATGAGTCGGGGCTTTGCTGCTATATTCCGGCATGCTTTTCCGTTTGTCTACGGCCCGGCCAACATGCCGACCGCCGGAGCGGTTGAAGTATACAGAGACTGACCGGGAGTTTGAATGCCCGATACCCTGACAACCGGGTACTCGCCAGGGCAACCAACACGGCAGAAGCAGACAGAGAAATCCGGGTGCCAGCAGGCCCGCTAACCAGGCGACCTGCCATGAACACCCGCAACCCGACCGGCCCTGTATGATCAGCCGGGCGGGCAACTTGGTAATACCAGGCCCGGGAGCGTCAGCCGGAAATCGGCGGACCACCCGTTCCAGCACCATAAGCGACGGTGCCAATGGAAGACCGGGCATGACAGTAACCACGCAGGGAACCCTGCGGGAAACGCGAAGATTTACACCAGCACGCCGGGCCGGGCCGTCCAGATGACGAATATGACATGAGACCCAGGCACCAGCGTGAACCGAAAGATACGTAGCATGCGTCGACAGAAACTGACTCCATACACCCCTTCCCTGCCAGCAGGCACGGGCGGCGTATGGTTCGGACCGGAACAGGGCGAACGGCTCACCGTTCCCGCCTGACCATTCTGATGGCCGGGGCTTGCCCGTCCATACGCGGTTGCGCTTCGTGAATACCCGCGGTTTCCTGTCTAACTAATTGACAGGAATCATCTTTTCCATGAAAAGAATGCTCATTAATGCAACTCACCCCGAAGAGTTGCGCGTAGCACTGGTCGATGGCCAGAAGCTGTTTGACCTGGACATCGAATCCTCCACCCGCGAGCAGAAAAAAGCCAACATCTACAAGGGTCGCATCACCCGAGTCGAACCCAGCCTGGAAGCCGCCTTCGTGGACTTCGGCGCCGAACGCCACGGCTTCCTTCCCCTCAAGGAAATCTCCCGGGATTACTTCCGCAAGCCCCCCGGCCAGATCGAAGGCAAAATCAACATCAAGGATGTGGTCTCCGAGGGACAGGAAATCATTGTCCAGGTGGACAAGGAAGAGCGCGGCAACAAGGGTGCAGCCCTCACCACCTTCATATCCCTGGCCGGCCGCTACCTGGTGCTGATGCCCAACAACCCCCGCGCCGGCGGCATCTCCCGTCGTATCGAAGGGGAAGAGCGCGCCCAGCTCAAGGACGCCCTGAACGAAGTGGAAGTGCCTAAGTCCATGGGCATCATCGTGCGTACCGCCGGCATTGGCCGCAGCGCCGAGGAACTGCAGTGGGACCTGAACTACCTGATCGCCACCTGGGACGCCATTACCGGCGCCGCCAAGGACCAGAAAGCCCCCCGCCTGCTGCACCAGGAAAGCAACGTTATCATCCGCGCCGTGCGCGACTACCTCCGCCAGGACATCGGCGAGGTGCTGATTGACTCCCCAGGCGTCTACGAGAACGTGCTCGGCTTCGTGCGCCAGGTGATGCCGTCCTTCGAGAACAAGATCAAGCTGTACGAGGACGAGATTCCCTTGTTCAGCCGCTACCAGATCGAGGCCCAGATCGAGACCGCCTTCCAGCGAGAGGTGAAACTGCCCTCCGGTGGCTCCATCGTGATCGATCCCACCGAGGCCCTGGTCTCCATCGACATTAACTCTTCCCGGGCCACCAAGGGCCAGGATATTGAGGAAACCGCCCTGCAGACCAACCTGGAAGCGGCGGACGAAATCGCCCGCCAGCTCCGGCTGCGGGACATGGGCGGGCTGATTGTCATCGACTTCATCGACATGACCCCGGCCCGTAACCAGCGGGAAGTGGAACAGCGCGTGCGCCAGGCCCTTGAGCTGGACCGCGCCCGGGTCCAGGTGGGCAAGATATCCCGCTTTGGCCTGCTGGAAATGTCACGCCAGCGGCTGCGTCCCTCCCTGGGCGAGACCCGCAGCGAAGTCTGCCCCCGCTGTAGCGGCCAGGGCACCATCCGGGGTATCGAATCCCTGGCGCTGAGCATCATGCGCCTGATCTTCGAGGAGGCCTCCAAGGACAAGACCGGCGAGGTTCGCGCCGTGGTACCGGTGTCCGTGGCCACCTTCCTGCTCAACGAGAAGCGCAAGCAGCTGGCGGATATCGAAGCCAGGCAGAAGGTGGAAATCCTTGTGGTTCCCACCCCCCACATGGAAACACCCCACTTCGAGATTATCCGGTTGCGCGACGATGAAACCGGAGAAAAGGTCTCCAGCTATCATGTAGCTGATGAATACAGCGCCCGCGAGGAAGAGCAGGTGGACGCCCAGGTGTCCCGCGAAGCACCTCCCCGCGAGGAAGCCGCAGTGAAGTCCATCCGCCCGGCGGCCCCGGCACCCAAACCTGCCGCGGCCCAGGAAACCCAGACCGAAGACGCCGGTGACGAGGGCATGTTCCGCAAGCTCTCCCGCAAGATCGCCAACTTCTTTGGCGGTGAAAGCGTCGAACAGGACCAGGAGCGATCCCAGGGTACTGGCGGAAACCGCAACCAGCAGGGCCGTCAGGACCGTCGCAAATCCCGTGTCGCCCGGGATGACCGTAGCGAAGGCGACAAGCGCCAGGGCGGTGATCGTCGCAGCCAGGGGCCCCAGAACCGGGATGACGATAGCCGGGGCGGCCGCAACCGGAATCGTAACCGTAACCGCAACCGTCGCTCCGGTGACAACCGCCAGGACCAGCAGGGTGGTCGGGATACCCAGTCCCGGGACAGCAGCCGGAAAGGCGCGCCCCAGAAAGACGGTGGCAAACCGGATGATCGCCGCGGCGGACAAGGCCCCAAAGGCGGTAAGGGCAAGGATGACAGCCAGGGTAAGAAACCCCAGGGTCGCCAGGACCAGCCCAAGTCCGAGAAGGACAGCGGCCAGGACATAGGACCCGACAAGGGACCGGACAAGGCTCAGGGCAAGCCCGAGAAGAGCGACAGGCCCAAGCGCAATCGCCGCAGCCGCAACCGCGACGGCTCACCGGCAGAGACCCCGGCCACCACGCCAGCCAGCCGCAAGGCCGAGCGTACTGAAAAACATCAGGGCGAGCCGGCGGACCGGGAAACCGGCCGGGCTTCCGCTGCACCGGTGAAGCCCGGGGACAAGCCTGATAGCGGGGAGCCCCGTAGCCAGAGTGTTCCGGAACAGAAACAGCCGGCAGCGGCGGATACCCGAACCACGGACAGCAGGGACGCTTCCGACCGGAAGGCCGAGGCAGGCAAGACTGAACAGCCCGCCCAGGGCGCCGGGGACGGGGACACCGACAAGAAATCGGCGGATACCGAAGCTAAAGCGAAGGCACCGCAGACGGAAGACGACAAGTCCGGCCCAGGCGCTGAGGCGAAGGCCGAGAGTACTGCCGCCACTGCCGCAAGCGCCGACGGCAAGAAGGCTGACGCCGAAAAACCGACTGCCGCCCCCGCGGGGAAGGCGCCGGACGGCAAGGCCCAGGACAAGACCGCTGCATCGGATGACAAACCGACCACACCGGTCACCGATGAGACGCCCGGGCAGGCGGACGCGGAGCCTGCTGAAGCGGAACGCAAACAGCCGGACGTACAGTCTGAAGGCAAGTCTGATGCCGACCAGGAGGCTCCGTCGGAGCCCGGCAAGGATTCGGGCAAGCCGGCACGCAAGCCCAGGCCCGAGAACAAACGGGCAGCCCGGGCAGAGGATGACGGGGGCCAGCCGACGGCTGACCCGAAGGCATCCGAAGCCACTGCTCCGGCCGAGGAAGACAGGGACACCAAACCGTCGACCGACTCAGGCGCCAGCCAGGAAGAGAAACCGGCCAGAAAGCCGGAGCCGGCACCGACCGCCGAACAGGGCGATAACAAGCTGGCGGAAGAGGCCGCGAAGTCTGAGCCCAAGGCTCCGGAAGCGCCTGTCACCCCCGGTCGCGCCTACAACGATCCGCGCGAAGTGCGCAAGCGCCAGCGCGCGGCAGAAGCCGCCCGCAAGGCACAGGCCACGGAGAGCGCGGATTCGGGCAAAGACGGTGACGGGACCAGCAGCTCTGGCCAATAAGCGTTGAAAAATTCACGGATACCCATCTAAGGTATCCGTGAGACCCCACCATGGCCGTGCGCCAGGAGCAGTTGCATGCTGAATAACGACGAGATCGAAGCGCTGGAAGACATTCTCTTCGCAGATCCCTGGGGAGAGGAATCACTGGATTTCTTTGGCCTTCATGGCGTCGTATGCGCCAGCGTGGTAGGTCCCCAAACCCTGGACGCCGCCGAGATCTTCCGGCTGGCAACCGGTCAGGAGTCGGTGGCACCGGACGATGTGCCGGAGGTGTTCGCCCGCCTTACCGACCAGTTGGCCCAGGGGCTGGCGCACTCCCTGGACATGGGACAATCGCTGGAATTACCGGAACCGGAGGACGGCGACCCCATGAATGCACTGGAAAACTGGTGCGCAGGGTTTGTCGATACGTTCCTGGAGCATGAGGAAGCCTGGCTGGAGGAAGACGAGGCGGAAACCGCCGAGCTGATGGTTCCCATGCTGACCCTGTCGGGCCTGTTCGACGACGAGGACTTCCGCAAGGCCCGGGAGGACGACAAAGTCGCCCAGCAGATGGCGGATGCCATTCCCGACACCCTCACCGACCTGTATCTGCAGTTCCACGCCCCGGATTGAACCGGGGCCGGGTGTCTCACGGGGCACCCACCTGTTTCGCTGAACGCCTCAGGCCGGGGCGTTCCGAAACCGGTCCCACACCGGTGTCAGCCCCTCCGGCAACCCCGGGATCCGTCCCAACTCACACCAGCTTGCACCCGGAAAGTGAAAGTCGCTGCCACGGGATGCCAGCAGTGACTCACGTCGGCACAACTCCGTCAGGAACCCCAGATCCCCGCTGGACTGACCGGAGGTAATCACTTCAATGCCCTCCCCGCCCGCAGCCATGAAGTCAGCGACCAGCTCCCTGAGCCGGGTGGCGGTCAGTTTGTATTTGCGGGGGTGGGCCACAACGGCAATGCCACCGGCGTCGGTGATCCAGCGGACCACCTCGGACAGCTCCGGCCAGAAGGCCTTCACGTCGCCCGGCTTGCCGCTGCCAAGGTACTTCCTGAAGGCCTGGGCGGAATCCTTCACCAGACCGGCTTCCACCAACGCCCGGGCAAAATGGGGGCGACCGGGCACATCCCCCTGGGCCAGCCCGGTGGCGCTGTCCAGGATACCCTCATCACAACCATTGACATGCCTGGCCAGCTTTTCCGCGATTCGCCGGCCCCGTTTCCAGCGGTTGGCCTGCTGGCCCGCCACCCGCTCCAGGAATTCAGCATTGTCCAGATCCATGTCCAGACCCACGATATGAATCGTATGCTTGCGCCACACACAGGAAAGTTCGATACCATTGATCAGCTGGATATTCGCCTTACGGGCCGCACCACGTGCCTCGGCAATACCGTCGACGGTATCGTGGTCCGTTAGCGCCAGATGGGTCACCCCCTTCTCCGCTGCACGCGCCACCAGTGCTGACGGGCTCAGGGCGCCGTCCGATGCGGTACTGTGGCAATGGAGGTCAATGCAATGGCTGGCGTGCTGGGTTATAGTCACTGGCTTTCCTGAACATCCGGTTTAAACCGACAGTCTACCATGTTCATCAACGGAGACCTGCCATGTACTACGCCATCATCAGCGAAGATGTCGAAAACAGCCTGCCCCTGCGAAAACCGGCACGACCAGCCCACATCGGTCGCCTGGAGGCCCTGCGGGACCAGGGCCGGCTACTGGTCGCCGGCCCCCATCCGGCCCTGGATACCACGGAACCCGGTGACGCCGGCTTTACCGGCAGTCTGGTAATTGCCGAGTTCGAATCACTGGAAGCAGCCCGCCATTGGGCGGACGCCGATCCCTACGTAGAGGCCGGTGTGTACCAGCGGGTCACTGTCAAGCCGTTCAAGGCCGTGCTGCCTTAATCCGGAAACCCGTTCCCGCCTGCCGGAGAATGAGCGTTTTGTAATAGCCGGCTACTTGATCAGGGGGATGTATGTGACAAAATTGCCGGTTTGGGAGCCCCGGAAACCCTCTCGCCCCGTGCGTCAGGATGACGGGCTCCCGATGTTCCAATAACCCGGATTCCAACTGCCAGGATTCATGCTGTGATAGCCCGAGCTGTAACCACCCGTGCCCTTTCCCGTATTCGCTACCTGATCCTGCCCCTGGCCCTGTTGATGGTGGTCACCGGCGTTGCCCAGGCACGAACCGTCTATATCGACGACACCCTGTATGCCCCGGTAAGGAGTGGCCAGGGTAACCAGTTTCGTGTGCTCCACAGCGGCCTCCGCAGTGGTACCGCCGTCACCCTGCTGGAACAGAACGAGGAATCCGGCTACAGCCGGGTACGCACCAGTCAGGGCCTTGAGGGCTGGCTTCCAACCCGTTACCTGACCAACCAGCCCATCGCCGAGGACCGGCTGGAAGCGGCCAACCGGGAACTGGAACAGACCCGCGCCCGGCTTGAGGAACTGCAGTCGCAGATGAGCGAGGTATCCGGAGAGCGGGACCAGCTTTCCTCCCGGGAACAGGCACTGGAACAACGGGTGGAGGAACTGACGGCTGAACTGGAGGAAATCCGCTCGGTCTCCGCCAACGCCCTGAACCTGGATCGCCGCAACCGGGAACTGCAGGAAAGCAACCAGAAGCTCAAGAACGAGGTGGAAGTACTCACCGCCGAGGTGGAACGCCTTGAGGCCAAGAGGGAGTCCGACTTCATGCTGCTGGGTGCCGGCCTGCTGATCCTGGGCATGTTCATCGCAGTCGTTCTGCCCTGGCTCAAACCCACCAAGAAACACGACACCTGGGCCTGATACCTGTCAGGCCTTTTGTCGTGACCAGCATCCAGTCATGTCACCAGCCACCCCCTTAAAGGGACTCCAGACACCAGATATGGGCACTGGATCACTCCCCTAACACCAAATCTATGGTCATATACCGTTGTTATGACGTCAGGTTCTTTGACCAATCGGCACATAACCGCTAAAAGGACTTATAGGGGCTTCGGGATACCGGAGCCTCCCAAACCAGATCAGGAAGGGGTAGTCATGTCGATGACCATGAGGGATTACTCGGAAAAGCGCGACTTTCATCGCATGCAGGTTAACTCAGCGATCGAGATAACCGACGGTGAAGGCCGCTCATTCAGTGGCATCTGCCGCGACCTCAGCGGTACCGGAATGCAGCTTTACGTGGAGGGCTATATTCCGGAGGGGGCGACGCTACACACCCTGCTCCCCTCAACCAGTGACCAGTTCCCGCCGTTCGAGACCGAGGTACGGGTACTGCGCACCGAGCCTGAGGGCGATGGCCACCTGCTGGGGGTGGCGATCGAAAAGGTCAGACATTAACGAAGAAGGCCCCGACAGCATCTGCCGGGGCCTTCTTCGTTAAGCCGGGCAACTGATTTCAGCCCAGCTTTTTCTCCGATACAACGATACCGTTGTTATCGGCGTAGACGTACTGTCCCGGCTTGAAGGTGACGCCACCAAAGGTGACCGGTACGTTCAGGTCGCCGATGCCTTTCTTGTCGGTCTTGCGGGGGTGCGTTCCCAGGGCCTGCACACCCAGTTCGGTCTTGCGGATCACATCCACATCACGGATGCAGCCGTAGATGATCAGGCCAGCCCAGCCGTTGGCCGCCGCCTTTTCCGCCAGCATATCCCCCAGCAGCGCGGCGCGCTTTGAGCCGCCGCCGTCGACGACCATCACACAGCCGTTACCGGGCTTCCCCACCTGCTCCTTGACCACGGAGTTGTCTTCGAAGCACTTTACGGTGACCACTTCGCCACCGAAGGCATCAATGCCACCAAAGTTCTGGAAACCAGGCTCCACCACCTGGACCTCAGGATAATCGTCACAGATATCCGGGGTTACGATGTCCACGTTGTCAGTCTCCTTCTATCCAGTATTGTCAGAACCGTGATCAATCGAGTTTTTCGTCCGCCAGGAAGAACCAGGTATCCAGCACCGAATCCGGATTCAGGGACACCGTGTCGATGCCCTCGTCCATCAGCCACTTGGCCAGGTCCGGATGATCCGACGGCCCCTGACCACAGATACCGATATACTTGTCGGCGCGCTTGCAGGCCTGGATCGCGTTGGACAGCAAGGCCTTGACCGCATCGTTCCGCTCATCGAACAGGTGCGCGATGATGCCGGAGTCCCGATCCAGCCCCAGGGTAAGCTGGGTCAGGTCATTGGAGCCGATGGAGAAGCCGTCGAAGTGCTCCAGGAACTGGTCCGCCAGCAGCGCATTGGCCGGCAGCTCACACATCATGATGACCCGCAGCCCGTTCTCACCCCGCTTGAGGCCATTCTCCGCCAGCAGGTCGACCACCTGGCTGGCCTCGCCGACGGTACGGACGAAGGGCACCATGATTTCCACGTTGGTGAAGCCCATTTCGTCACGAACCTTGCGCAGTGCCCGGCATTCCAGCTCGAAGCAGTCGCGGAAGGTGTCTGAGATGTAGCGGGACGCGCCGCGGAAGCCCAGCATGGGGTTTTCCTCGTCCGGCTCGTACAGGGTGCCGCCGATCAGGTTGGCGTATTCGTTGGACTTGAAGTCCGACAGGCGCACGATGACTTTCTTCGGATGGAAAGCCGCCGCCAGGGTTGAGATACCCTCCACCAGCTTGTCCACGTAGAAATCCACCGGTGACGGGTAACCGGAGAAACGTTTCTCGACGGTCTGGCGGATGTCCCGGGGCAGGCTGTCGTAGTTCAGCAGGGCCTTGGGATGGACACCGATCATCCGGTTGATAATGAACTCCAGGCGGGCCAGACCAACGCCCTCGTTGGGCAACGCCTGGAAGTCAAAGGCCCGGTCCGGGTTACCCACGTTCATCATGATCTTGAACGGAATGGCGGGCATGGACTCCACGGTGTTCTCCCGCAGCTCGAAGTCCAGGCTGCCCTCATAGATCAGGCCGGTATCCCCTTCTGCACAGGAAACGGTTACTTCCTGCCCGTCCTTCAGCACTTCGGTGGCGTCACCACAACCGACGACGGCGGGAATGCCCAACTCCCGGGCGATAATCGCCGCGTGACAGGTACGGCCACCACGGTCGGTAACAATGGCGGAGGCGCGCTTCATCACCGGCTCCCAGTCCGGGTCAGTCATGTCGGTGACCAGCACGTCGCCGGCCTGTACCTTGTCCATATCCTTGATGCTGTCCACCACGCGAACAGCACCACTGCCGATCTTGTGGCCGATACTGCGGCCCTCGACGATCACCTTGCCCTGCTCATTCAGCAGGTAACGCTCCATGACGTTGGCGGCGGCCCGGCTCTTCACGGTTTCCGGGCGGGCCTGGACGATGTAGATGCGACCGTCGTCGCCGTCCTTGGCCCACTCGATATCCATGGGCCGGTCATAGTGCTTCTCGATAATCATGGCCTGCTTGGCCAGTTCGGTGACTTCCGCATCGTCAATGCAGAAGCGATTCCGATCGTCCTGCTCCACTTTCACGGTATCGACGAAGTGCTCGGCGTCCTTGTCTTTCGAGTAGACCATCTTGATGGCCTTGCTGCCCAGGTTGCGACGCAGCACCGCCGGGCGGCCGGCCTCCACCGTGGGCTTGTGGACATAGAACTCATCCGGGTTAACGGCGCCCTGAACCACCGTCTCGCCCAGGCCGTATGAAGCAGTGACGAAGACCACATCCCGGAAACCGGATTCAGTGTCCAGAGTGAACATGACGCCACTGGCAGCGGTCTCACTGCGCACCATCTTCTGGATACCAGCCGACAGGGCTACCAGCTTGTGGTCAAACCCGTGGTGTACCCGGTAAGAAATGGCGCGGTCATTAAAGAGGGAGGCGAATACTTCCTTGACGGATTTCTTGACCTGGTCAAAACCCACCACGTTCAGGAAGGTTTCCTGCTGCCCGGCAAAGGAGGCGTCCGGCAGGTCTTCCGCAGTTGCCGAGGAGCGCACGGCAACCGCCAGGTTACGGTTGCCATCCTGAAGCTTGATAAAGGCCTGCTCCAGGTGCTTTTCCAGATCCGCGGGGAACGGCTGCTCCAGCACCCACTGGCGGATATCCGCGCCCACCCGGGCCAGTTCGTTGACGTCATTGATATCAAGGGCATCCAGCGCTTCGTCAATGCGATCACGCAACCCGTCCTTGGCCAGGAACTCCCGGTAGGCGTGAGCCGTGGTTGCGAATCCACCTGGTACGGATACCCCGGCGTTGGCCAGATTGCTGATCATTTCGCCGAGCGAGGCATTCTTGCCCCCTACCCGCTCAACATCTGACATCCCCAGGTTCTCAAACCAGATAATGTAATCTTCCAAAGCGCGTCTCCCTTGGTTCAGTCGAGCAAACAGCAAAGAATAGAGGAGCGCTCATCCCCTGTAAATCCATGCGCGTACTGTCTGAAAAGGCTGCACGGCAAGGCCCCGGGAATGATAAGGTTGCTCCTGACTTTCGAATTTGGCGTGTATCATACTGTAACCTGCGACGATTACCTAGGGAACCTCTGCTCATGAAACGCACCGCCTTCTTTATCTCCGATGGCACCGGCCTTACGGCCGAAGCACTGGGCAACAGCCTGCTGGCCCAGTTCGAGAAAATCGAGTTCGAACGGGTCACCGTGCCCTACATCGACAACAACGAGACAGCGGAAGCCATGGTGGAGCGCATCAACGAGGCCGCCCGGGTCGACGGTGTGCGCCCACTGGTGTTCGACACCATTGTGCAGGCGGACATCCGGGAGATCATCAGCAAGGCCGACGGCTTCATGGTGGATATCTTCGGCACCTTCCTGAATCCCCTGGAGCAGGAACTCCAGTCATCGTCCTCCTACACCGTGGGAAAATCCCACTCCATTGGTAACGAAAGCACCTACGAGAAGCGGATCCATGCCGTCAATTTCGCCCTGGACAATGACGACGGTGCCCGCACCCGCTACTACGACGAGGCGGACCTGATCCTGGTAGGCGCCTCCCGCTCCGGCAAGACACCCACCTGCCTGTACCTGGCCCTGCAATACGGCGTGAAGGCGGCCAACTACCCGATTACCGAGGAAGACCTGGACGGCCAGCAGTTGCCGGAGGTGCTGCGCCCGCACCGCACCAAGATCTTCGGCCTTACCATCGACCCGGAACGGCTCGCGGTGATCCGTAACGAACGGCGCCCGAACTCCCGCTATTCGTCCATCAAACAGTGCATGCACGAAGTGGAGGAGATCGAGACCATGTACCGGCGAGAACGCATTCCCTACCTGAACACCACGGCCTACTCGGTGGAGGAAATCTCCACCCGCATCATGGTGACCACCGGGCTCAAGCGTCTGCGTTAGAGGAAGGCTGCCCGTCCCCGCGCAGTGCTACAGGCGCGGGGACGGGCGGTAGGCATCAGAGTTCGCGGATATCCAACCCGAGACGGGTGACGCCATCCCGGTTGTCATGGCTGGTGATCACCGCCGTACTGGCCTTCTCGGGACGCAGCCAGTCGCCAGCCACCCGCCTGAGATCATCCACAGTAACCGCCAGCACCCGCTTGCGGAAACGCTCCTGCTGTTCCGGGGAACGACCAAACAGACGGCTGTGGAAGGCGTGACGGGCTTCGCCCGCCGGCGAGCGCGGCTTGTCGAGCTGGCTGATCACCCCCAGCACCGCCTCTTCAAGCTCCTGTTGACCGTGGTCGGTCTCCTGCAGCCACGCCAGCGAGGCGTCAAAGTCGTCCAGGGTCTCGCCCAGGCGCGGATCCCGGTAGGAGAAGAAGCGGAAGGTGCCGTTGACGTTATCCTGCCCGGCGCCGCCACCATAGGCACCGCCCTGCTCCCGGATCGCCCGGTGCAGGAAGCCATTGCGCAGGAAGCCACCCAGCACCGTCAGCGCGGCGGCATCGGGATGATCCGGCGCCACCGTGGGGTAAGCCCGGGCACAGAAGTTCACCTGGGTTGAGGTGAGCCAGGCTTCCCTGGTGTCATAGCTGACCGGCTCTATCTGCCACTGCTCACCCCGGGTCTCCGGCGCTTCCGGCCAGAGACCGCTGACACCCTCGGCCATGGCCTCCAGGTGCTCCTCCTCGGCCACCAGCAGGAACTGGCGCTGCTGCTGGCGGAAACGCTGGTGCAGGCCGGCCAGGTCCTGGCACAGCTTGTCCAGCGCGACCTCGTCGTTAAGGGTATCGTCCAGTTCCTTGGTGGCCTTGATGCCCGCCAGGCCAGCCAGTCGGAAGGACAGCCAGGCGCCGGGGCTATGGCCCTGGGAAGCGGCACTCATGGCCAGACCATGACCACTACCGGTCACCGCCTGCTCCCGGCGGGCGCGGATTTGCGCCACCAGTTCACGGATACGGCCCTTCTCGTCGAAGCGGGCATTGTCGTACACATCCCGCAACAGCTCCGACAGCGCCTTGCGGTTCCTGGCCAGGGCCTTGCCGCTGAGGATCATGTAACCATCCAGGGTCTGCACGTCGTCGATACTGCCACGGGCAGAAACACTGGCCCCAATCCCGCCACTGCAGGCGGAGATCCGGTCCTGCATCTGCAGGTAGTCCAGGCTTCCACAGCCCACCTCGGTGAGGATGGTGGTGTACAACGGCAGCATCAGCAATTCTTCCCGGGATAGGGTCGGCAGCCGGAAGATCGCCTGTTCGTAGACCAGCCCGTTGGTGCCCTGGGCATAGAGGGCGGCGGGGAAGGCGTCCAGCTCACGCCCCTCCGGCATGTGAGTCTTCAACGGTACGTCGCTCAGGTCCACCTTGGGCAGGATGGAGTCGTCGTCCTTGCGATGCTGACGCTCCTCCAGGGCCCGGGCGCGTTCGACGATCTGCTGCCTGTCCTCCTCACTGAGTTCCGCCTTGCGACGGGCCAGGGCCTCGCGGATGGCTTCCTGGCGACGGTTCTCAAGCTGGTCGTCGGGCCGCAGGGTCAGCGTGACCCGGTGGGGGTTGTCGATCAGCAGGCGGCGGATCAGGCCGGGCACATAGCCGGGATCGCGAATCTTCTCCCGCATGGTTTCCAGCACCGGCTCCAGATCCAGCAGCTCCACCGGATCACCGCCATGCACCATGGGGGAAATGGCTGACATGATCAGTTGCAGGCCATAGGGGAAGCTGTCACCGGCTATCTCCCGCTGGTGCAGTTCCAACTGGTGCAGGATGGCTTCCAGGCGTTCCTGGGCAATGCCTTCCTCCACCACCTTTTTGAGTACGCCGTCGATCAGACTTTCCAGATCATCCCGGCGTTCCGGCTCGGTGCCCTCGATACCACAGACAAAGGTCATCTCCCGGTTGGAATCTTCCAGTCCGCACATCGGCGAGGGTGCCGCAGCGATATCCGTGGTCTCCAGGGCATGCATCAGCGGGGAGGCACTGTTTTCCAGGAGTACGCTGGCCACCAGCTGCGCCTCCAGGTTCTGCTGCAGCTCAAAGCTGTGGCCCAGCAGCCAGCCCATCACCATATGGGTCTTGCGTTCGGTGGGCTCGCCGGCGCTGACGGCATAGCCCTGCTCCACCCGCAGCGGCGAGAACAGGCGTTTCTCGTCCCGCACCGGCAGGTCCACTTCCAGGGCGTCAAAGCGGGACAGGGCCAGCTCTTCAAAGCGGTCATGATGCTCCCGGGCCGGGATATCGCCATAGGTACAGAAGATGGCGTTGCTGGGGTGGTAATGGTGCCGGTAGAACGCCAGCAGGTCGTCGTACCGCAGGTCCACGATATGATCGGGTTCGCCACCACTGTTGTAGTGGTAGGTGGTGGTCTGGAACAGGTGGCTGGACAGGTTCTGCCAGAGCTGGGAAGTGGGGGCGCTCATGGCCCCCTTCATTTCGTTGTACACCACACCCCGGTATACCAGCGGGCTGCTGGGATCGTCCGGTGTCTCGAATTCCAGCCGGTGACCTTCCTGGGCAAAATCCAGCGGATCCAGCTTGGAGAAGAACACCGAGTCCAGGTAGACGGACAGCAGGTTGTCAAAGTCCTTGCGGTTCTTGCTGGCAAAGGGGTAGGCGGTCCAGTCGCTGCTGGTAAAGGCGTTCATGAAGGTGTTCAGGGACCGGCGGATCATCATGAAGAACGGGTCCCGTACCGGATAGCGCTCGCTGCCGCACAGGGCCGTGTGTTCCAGGATATGGGCCACGCCGGTGGAGTCCATGGGAAAGGTCCGCAGGGCCACAAAGAAGACGTTCTCGTCATTGTCCGCCGCCATGTGCAGGTGCCGGGCACCGGTCTTGCGGTGGACATACTCTTCCATGGTCAGGTTCAGGGCCGCGATGGGATGGCTGCGTACCTTTTCGAAGGCAGGGTGTACATTGGACTCATTGCGATCAGTCATTCAGTCGTTGTCCCGTCTGGCAGAATAGTCTTATGTAGATTATCACGGTATCCTCGGTATCACGGAGGGTAACCATGACGCCGGATGTGACCGGTCGCGGATCACCGCCGTGAGATTTCCCCTATGATGGAGGCGGGGAGGCTGATTGAAAAGCCCCGCCCGGCGACGTCCCAGATTGAGGAAACCGAGACCATGTCGGAAACATCCAGCCAGTTGACGGACTATTCCCCGCAGGCCCGGGCTGACAGCACCCCACGGATGGACACGCCGTCGCGGCCCCAGGCGACGAACAACGGCGTCGCTGCGACGGCGCCTTCCCGCAGGAAGGCCGACAGGCCCGCCCGGAGCGGAGACCGTCCACGGGTTCCCGATTCCACCGACTACCACAATGAACGCCGCCGATACCTGGCCCGGGCCAGACGCTCCCCTGGCTTGCGCCAGCGCTATATCCGCAACCTGCTGGCCTACCTGCTGCTTCGGGGTGCCTGGTCGTTCGGCTTCTTCCCCGTTGTCCTGGCCTTCTGGGTACCGCTGGTGCTCGCTGAGTTCAATCCGGTGGTGATGGTTCAGTCACTGCTGCCCCACCTGGAAAGCTTTGTCCTCTCCAATCCGGAGGTGCAGGCACGCACCATCAGCATGCTGTTATCCGGCTGGCTGTCCGTGGGTCTGTTCTTTTTCCTGTTCGACGTGATCATCAATCCCTTCAAGTCTCCCTTCCAGCGGGAAGCCGATATCCACATGCGGGCCTGGTCCCAGAGCCAGGGCCTGGTGCCACCGGACGAAATGTGATCCAGGTTGCAATCGGCAAGATTCCGCCCATCACTTTGTAACATTTTGTATCAATATCGGGGTAAACTGATCGGGCGATGGCCAGCCACCGGACAGGAATGCCGGTCGCCTGGCGAACCATCGCCCCTTAGGTATTTGATGCCCCGGGGGCCCGGCGCCCTCCCCTTGTCGCCGGGTCTCAGGGGCATCCGGTGGCCAATCCAGGAGATAGCCCCATGGACATCAAGAACGCGCTGCTGGTGGACGACTCAAAGGTTGCACGATTTACCCTGAGCAAGCTCCTGAAAGGCAGCAACATGGAAGTCAGCATGGCCGGTTCCGCCGAGGAGGCGCTGGACCTGCTCAGCAACTCCCAGCGCCCGGACGTTATCTTTATTGACCACCTGATGCCCGGCATGAACGGCGTGGAGGCCGCCAGGGCCATCCGCAACAACCCCGGCACCGCCCATATCCCCATTGTGATGTGCACCTCCGGCAAGTCCGCCGAATTCGAGCAAACCGCCCGCGAGATGGGAGTGGACGAAATCCTTCCCAAGCCGCCGGCCCCGGACGGCGTCTCAAGGGTCCTGGAGAAACTGCGCAGCATGCCGGAAGCCGAGCCGGTAACGGTCAGCGAGGAAAGCCAGGTGCCACCGGCCAACGATCCCGATATCCCCCTGCTCAGCGCGGACCAGGTGGCCATGGCCGCCCGGGCCGAGGTCAAGACCCAGATAAGCGAACAACTGCACGAGCGCCTGACGCAACTGTTCGATGACCAGGTGGGCTACCTGCGCCAGGGCATGGACGAACACAACGACCAGCACACCACCCTGGTCAACGAAAAACTGGATGCCCTGGAGGCCATCCTCGATGCCCAGCAGAAGGCCATCGCCAGGGCGGTAACCGCCGACGTAAACACCCTGCTGGACAAAACCCTGGAAAGTTTCCAGAAGGACCTGCTGAAGACCATGGACCGGATGATCCGGGACCGGAACGATCACCTGAAAGAAGAGCTGGACCGCCAGCGGGACCAGGACCAGGCTTTCTGGAAGTCTCTCCAGGCGGACACCCTGCACCAGGCATCCGAGGCCTCGAAGCAGCAGGCCGAACAGGTGGCCCGGCATCTGGATGACCTGACGGCCAACCGCCGCCGCACATCCTCCCGCAAAGCCTACCTGACGGTGCTGACCCTGAGCCTGGGCGTGGTGGGCCTCAGCGTTGCCTGGATGACCGGACTGATCCCCCTCTGAAGCCCCCGTTTCGGAGGTTCCTGACACGACGGGTTATCCCGGCGGCAGCGAAGTTTGATAGAATGCGACTGGTGTCCCGTTTGGTTAATTCGCGGACCTACTGAGCCAATGATCGCTGTCTTCCTGCCGGATGAATCCATGAACCACCTGTTTATCGACAACCTTACTGTCATCGATTTCGCCTATCTCGATCGCCGGCGTGGCCTGGTGGGAGAGAGCTGGATTGCCGATATCGTGCTCGGTGGCGAGCTGGATGAGCAGGGCATGGTGTTCGATTTCGGCAATGTGAAGCGCACCATCAAGCGGGTCATCGACGAGCGGGTGGACCATCGTCTGGTGGTGCCCGCCAATGCGCCCTGCCTGCACCGTGGCGACAGCCCCGGCAAGCTGACCTGGCAACTGGATGGTGGTAGCCATCTCCGTCATGAAGGCCCCGAGCAGTCGGTGGTGCTCCTGGACCATCATGAAGTGGTACCGTCCGCCGTGGCCCGTCTTCTGGAGCAGGAACTGAAGGCGGTGCTGCCCGCCAATGTGACCGCCGTGGAAGTCACACTGCGTGAAGAGCTGATCGAAGGGCCCTACTATCACTATGTCCATGGGCTGAAGAAGCACCTGGGCAACTGCCAGCGTATTGCCCATGGGCACCGATCCCCGATCCGTATCGATATCAATGGCCGCCACAGTCCGGAGCTGGAGAAGCACTGGGCGCAGCAGTGGCAGGATATCTATATCGGTACCCGTGAGGATCTGAGTCAGAGTTGGTCGGATGCGGACGGCACTGAGTACGTGAGCTTTCAGTACGATGCCGAGCAGGGGGAATTCCGGCTGACCCTGCCCCGTCAGCGGGTGTGGCTGCTGGAGACGGATACGACGGTGGAGCTGATTGCCGCCTACCTGGCCGACGAGATCAAGAAGGACTATCCGGCTGATGAGGTGCGGGTGAAGGCCTTTGAAGGTGTTGGCAAGGGTGCCATTGCTGTTCGCTAGACTTTGGGCCCCAGACCTCACTTTATGGGGGCTGGAGCCGGGGCGGTAAGGCTTTTCCGGACACGCCCGGCAAGTACGTCCATGTAGGGCTCGACGGTCCGGAAAAACCTCCCCACCCCAGCTCTATCCAACCTTTGAGTTAACTCCCACGTCTGAAAGAGGCCAGTGGGGAAGGTTTTTGAGAACCGTGGAGCGCCAGGGATGGCGCTCGTCGAGCCCTACATGGACGTACTTGCCGGGCGTGTTTTCAAAAATCTTACCGACTGGGCTCCTGCCCCAAGATCGCAGTCTTGTACGAACAAGAAACACCTAAAATCGTCCAGACACAAAAAAACCGCCCGAAGGCGGTTTTGATGCTGGCAACCCGGTGGACTAAACCGTGTTGCCAAATTGGCGTCCCCTAGGGGGTTCGAACCCCTGTTGCCGCCGTGAAAGGGCGGAGTCCTAGGCCACTAGACGAAGGGGACTAGAAATTGGTGGAGCCAAGCGGGATCGAACCGCTGACCTCAACACTGCCAGTGTTGCGCTCTCCCAGCTGAGCTATGGCCCCTCAACGGCTGCGTATATTAAGGATCCGCCCGGGGGGCGTCAACACTTGGAACACATTTTTTTCAGTTTTCTGAACATCCCTGTCCAGAACGTTCAAAACGCCACCAGATCGTTCATTCTGCAACCAGCGCGGCGTACTCTTTCTCCACCCGCTTGGTTTCCTTCTTGGAAAAACCACCCAGCACATTCAGGGCATGACGCAGGCGTGCCCGGGTCATGTCGGGGCCCAGCAGGGCCATGGAATCCATAACCGACCAGGAATTGGGTGTGCCGGCAATGGCCACAAAGATGGCGAACATGAAGTCGCCCATCTTCAGCTCCATGGCCTTGGCCAGGCCCTTGATGTCGGCAAAGATATTCTCCTTGCTCCAGTGGCGCTGAGCCTCCAGCTTCCACAGGGCGAACTGCAGCACCCGCTTGACCTGGGCCTCTTCCAGCTTGTTGTGGGCGAAGTCCTCGGGGGACAGTTCCAGCATGCCCGAAAACATGAACGAGGCCATGGGCGCCACATCCGAGAACACCTCCGCCCTGCCCTTCACATGGGGCACCAGGGCCCGCAGGGCATCCTCGTTGAACCACCACTGGCGCAAACGCTCCACAAACTGATCGTCGGAAACATCTTCCCGCAGCCACAGACCGTTCAGCCAGCGCAGCTTTTCCACATCGAATACCGGGCCGCCCAGGGACACGCGGCTGATGTCGAAGTGCTCCACCATCTCATCCAGGGTGAACTTCTCCCGCTCGTCGGGCATGGACCAGCCCATGCGGCCCAGGTAGTTGGTCACCGCCTCCGGCAGGAAGCCCATCCGCTCATAGAAGTTGATGGAGGTGGGGTTCTTGCGCTTGGACAGTTTGCTCTTGTCCGGGTTACGCAACAGCGGCAGGTGGCACAGTACCGGCATGTCCCAGCCGAAGTACTGGTACAGCAGTTTGTGCTTGGGTGCCGAGTTGATCCACTCCTCACCCCGCAGAACATGGGTGATCGCCATCTGGTGGTCATCCACCACGTTGGCCAGATGATAGGTGGGCATGCCATCGGACTTCAGCAGGATCTGGCAATCCACCTGGGCCCAGTCGATCTCGATGGTGCCGCGAAGCATATCGCCTATCTCACAGACGCCCTCATCCGGCACCTTCATGCGGATGACATAGGGCTCGCCGGCTTCCAGGCGACGCTTCACTTCCTCTTCCGGCAGTTCCAGGTCACCCTTGATGCCCGGATTTTCGCCCCGTGCCTTGCGCTCCTCCCGGATAGCATCCAGCTCTTCCGGAGTACGGAAGCAGTAGAAGGCATGGCCCTTCTCCACCAGCTCCATGGCATAGCTGGCGTAGGAGTCCTTGCGTTCGGACTGGCGATAGGGACCGTGGGGACCACCAACGTCCGGCCCTTCATCCCATTCCAGCCCCAGCCAGCGCAGGGCACGCAGGATATCCTGCTCCGATTCCGCCGTGCTGCGGGCCTGGTCCGTGTCCTCAATACGGAGGATAAACTGACCGCCGTGCTGGCGGGCGAAGCACAGGTTGAACAGGGCGACAAAGGCCGTGCCCACATGGGGATCACCGGTGGGCGAAGGGGCAATTCGGGTACGTACAGTCATTAATGGATCCTGCCTGACGCAGTGGATGAATGGAAAGGCGCCATTATACCGAGCCTGCACTGAATTCCCATGGACCGCAGCGGCATGGCACGACTTCCAAGACAGATTCATCTGTTATATTATAACGTTTTATTAATCCATCCTGGACACACCCTCACTATGCTTGCATTACCGTCACTACGCAGCGCCGTACCGGCCATTATCGTCCTGCTCCTGTGGAGCTGCCTGGCTTCCGCGTCCGCGGATACTCCCCAGGTTGTCACCTCCCTCAAGCCCGTGGAATTACTGGTCCGCGCTGTGGCCCATGACCAGGTGGAAGTCACCACCCTGGTTCCAGCCGGCTCCAGCCCCCACACCTACCAGTTGCGCCCCTCCGAGCGCCGTCAACTGGCAGCAGCTGATCGGGTCTTCTGGGTCGGCCCGGGTATGGAAACCTTCCTGACCCGCCTGCTCACAGGGCCGGATCTCCAGGACCGTAGCGTGGCCCTGGCGCCGGAGGAACAGAACACCCAGGGACAGATTCACGATGAGCACGAGCACCATGACGAAGAGCACGGGCACGGTGATGCCGAGTCGGAACACCATGAGAGCCATGGCCATGAACAGGCCCATGACCATCATGGCCACAGTCACGGCGAAGGTGAGGACCCCCATATCTGGCTCGACCCAGCCCTGGCCATCACCATGGCAGAAACCATCGCCGGTCACCTGAAGGAACTGGATGGCGTGGACGCCGGTGCCATCGACCGCAACCTCGCCAGCTTCACCCACGACCTGCAAGCCCGCGAGGCATCCATCCGGGAGCAACTGGCGCCCGCCCGGGAGCTGGACCTGTTCACCTATCACGATGCCTTCGGACGGTTTGCGGAACACTACGGCCTGGCCATTGCTGGCGTGCTGACACTGAGCCCCGAACGCACTCCCGGCGCCCGACACCTGGCGGAAGTCCAGAATCGCCTGAACAGGGCGGAGCAGGCCTGCCTGATGATAGAACCCCAGTTTGACCGCCAGTGGTGGCAGTCACTGATGGGGGATGTGGAACTGCCCATCAGCGTTTGGGATCCACTGGCCAGCGATATTCCGGCCACACCCCAGGGCTATCTCGACTTCCAGCAGAGCATGGCCGCCGCCGTCCTAAACTGCCTGCCAGAGAAAACCGAGTAACAGAGGCAGGGTTACCATGCCCAGCAGAGTCTGGCCACTGATAATAGCCGCCATCAGGGGGGCATCGCCCCCCAGTTGCCGGGCCAGGATATAGGAAGAGGTTGCCGTGGGCAGGGCCGCCAGCAGGATGGCCGCCTGCACCATGGTGCCGTCCATCCCCAATAGCAGGGCAAGGCCCAGGGTCAGCACCGGGAACACCACCAGCTTGGCCACGGACGACACCAGGAAAGGCGCCGAAGCATGACGCAGTGCCTTTAACTCCAGCCCCGCCCCCACGCACATCAGCCCCAGCGGCAACGCCAGATTACTGAGCGGTTCCAGGATGCCCGCCAGAATCGGATGGAAACCGACCCGGAAGAAGCTCCAGATCACGCCGGCTACCGACCCGATGATCAACGGATTAGTGACAATGGCCCTGAGTACCGGCGCCAGTCGCAACCGGCCCTGGCGACAGGTCACCGAGAACATCAGGATGCACAGCAGGTTCAGCAGCGGCACCTTGACCGCTACGGCCACGGCAATCAGCGACAGTCCGTCGTCCCCCAGCAACATTCCGGCCGCCGCCAGCCCCACGTAGGAGTTGAAACGGATGCCACCCTGGAACACCGATGAGAACACCGGCCCCGGCCAGCGCCAGATGAGCTGGATAACCACCAGCACCAGGGTCATGGCCACCAGCATGGCGGCAATCAGCAGCAGGATCTCGCCATAGGCTGAGGCGGGAAGACGCGCCTGTCCCAGCTTATAGATGAGCATGGCCGGGAACAGGGCATAGTAGGTAAAGCGTTCGGCGTGAATCCAGAAGCCGTCGGCGGGAAAATGCCAGCGGCGGAACAGGTGCCCCAAAACAATCAGCACGAATACCGGTATCAGGGCCTGGACCACGACTGACATTTCTGGCTCCTCAAAAGATGGAAGCTGAGGATGCTACCATTTTTCGGACCGGGTCTTTACCCGCCGGTCTTCAGTTGCTCCCAGTAACGGTTGTATACCTGCATGGCGTCGTCGCCCACATCTTCCTGGAACTCGGCGTTTTCCATGTCCTCACTGGTGGGGTAGCTGGCGCGATTGCCGGCCACCTCTTCCGGCAACAGATCACGGGCCGCCAGGTTGGGGGTCGCGTAGCCGATCTCCTCGCTGATCAGCGCGGAGATCTCCGGCTGCAGCACGAAACTGATGAACTTGTGGGCCGCTTCCGGGTTGGCCGCAGTCTTGGGAATGACGAAACTGTCCAGCCAGACAATGACACCCTCCTCCGGATAGATATACTCCAGTGACGGCATGTCATCCTTGCCCATCACTGCCTCGCCGTTCCAGATCATGCCGATATCGGTTTCCCCTTCCAGGTAGGGCATGCGCGGAGCGTCGGAGTTGAAGGTACGCACAGCCGGCATGAGTTCCCTGAGCTTCTCGTAGGCTTCCTCGATCTTCTGCGGATCCCGGGTGTTGCCGGAGTACCCCAGCACGCTCAACCCGACATGGAACACCTCCCGCATATCGTTGGTCAGCATCACCTGGCCATCATATTTCTCATTCCACAGGTCGGCCCAGCCACTGACCTCCGCCGGATCCACTGCGTCGCTGTCGACGGCCAGACCAGTGGTGCCCCACAGGTAGGGTACGGAATAGGCGTTGCCCTCGTCGAAGCTCTGGTCCACCAGCTCCGGATCCAGCTTGTCAAAGCCCTCGATCTGGCTGTGGTCGATCTCCATCAGCAGATCTTCCTTGCGCATCTTGTTGACGTAGTAGGTGGACGGTACCGCCAGGTCATACTGGCTGCTGTCGTCCAGCAACTTCAGACGGGCATACATGGCCTCGTTGCTGTCGTAGGTGGTGTAGACCACCTGGATGCCAGTCTCTTCCTCAAAACGATCAAGCACTTCCTGGGGCATGTACTCGGACCAGTTGTACAGGTTCAGCACCTGCTCCTCTTCCTGACCGCTGCACCCGGTCAGGGCGACTGTCGTCAGTCCAGCCAATACCAGTTTCTTCATCGTTTGCTCCTCACAAGAATCCATTGGGACATCACAAGCATCAGCAGTGAAAACACCAGCAGCAGGGTACCCAGTGCGTTCACTTCCGGTTTCAGGCCGACACGAACCATAGAGTAGATTCGCAACGGCAGGATTTCATATCCCGGCCCGCTGACGAAAGTGCTCACCACCACGTCGTCCAGGCTCAGGGTAAAGCCCAGTAACCAGCCCGCCAGCAGGGCCGGCATGATCACTGGCAGCAGCACGGTCCGCGTCATGGTGAAGTCCGAAGCCCCCAGATCCCGGGCGGCCTCGGGCAGTCGCTCATCAAAGCCCGCCAGGCGCGCCATGACGGTAATCACCACGAACGGCAGGCAGAAGGTGACGTGTGCCAGCAACAGCGAGACATAGCCCAACTCCATACCCACCAGCAGGAACAGGGCCAGCAGCGAGATGGCCAGTACGATCTCCGGCGACATCATCACCACGAACAGCATACCCTTTAGGGCCTTCTTGCCCCGGAAACGGTACCGGTGCAGAGCCAGCGCCGTCAGCGCGCCGATCAGTGTGGACAGGGTGGCGGCGGAGACCGCCAGCCACAGGGAATTCCACAGCGCCTGCATCATGGCGCTATTGTTGAACAGCGCCTCATACCAGCGCAGGCTAAAGCCGCCCCAGCGGTACCCGGTGCGACCGTCGTTGAACGAGAACACCACCAGCACCGCGATGGGGATGTAGAGCGCCAGGTAGACCAGCGTGAGGTAGGCTCTGGGCAGCCAGCGAGTCATACGTCACTCTCCTCACCCAGCCGCCGCTGACTCAGCCGGTGGGTGAACAGCAACAGTGCCATGGCCAGGGTCAGCAGGATGGCGGCCGCCGCGCCGAAGGGCCAGTCCCGGGCGTCCAGGAACTGGTTCTTGATGACATTACCCACCAGCAGGTTGCGGGAACCGCCGAGGATGTCCGGCACGAAGAACAGCCCCATGGCCGGCAACAGCACCAGCATGACCCCGGCCAGCACCCCCGGCAGGGTCAGCGGCACCACCACGTGGATAAAGGTACTGAAGCGTCCCGCCCCCAGGTCGTGGGATGCCATCAGCAGTTCCCGGCGCAAGTCCTCGAACACCGAGTACAGGGGCAGGATCATGAACGGCAGCAGCAGGTAGACCAGTCCGACGATCACGGCGCCTTCGGTGTACAGCATCCTCAGGGGTTCATCAATCAGCCCCATGGACATCAGCCCGTTATTGATCAGGCCGTTGGTGGCCATCAGCAGTTTCAGAGCGTAGGTGCGTACGAGCGAATTGGTCCAGAAAGGGACAATCAGCAGGAAGATTAACAGCAGCTGCCGCTCCCTGCCCACCCGCGACAGTGCCCAGGCGAAGGGATAACCGATCAGCAGACAGCACAGCGTGGACACCGCGGCCATGTACAGGGAATGCAGGAAAACTTCCAGGTACAGCGGGTCCACCAGGGCACGATAGTTCTCCAGCGTCACCGGCAGGGAGAGGAAGGTCGCCGGATCCCGGGTCAGGAAACTGGTCGCAATCACCAGCAGGTTCGGCGCCAGCACCAGGGCCAGCAGCCAGCCCCAGACCAACACCAGCACCCCGGTACGGAAGGGTTGCCGCAGCCCCCTAAGCATCCGCCGCGTGGTCCCCGTCAACGGTAGTCGTTTCCCTGGGCAGCAGCCATTCCCAGCCCTCTACCCAGCTCACACGTACCGGCTCGCCAAGACGGTAGTCGAAGGCGGGGTCGTCCTCATCGAAGAACTCGCTGGCCAGCACTTCGGTGCCGTCCTCCAGGTGGATGACCGAATCCAGGGTACTGCCCTTGTAGTTGCGCTCCACCACCTTGCCGGGAAAGCCATGATCAGCATCGGGTTCCAGCACCCGGATATCCTCCGGACGCAGCAGGACATGGACGGCCTGCCCCGTCTCCAGGGAAAACCGGGGGCGGGGCATGCTGCGACGGTAACCGGCAACATTGACCATGATCTGGTCCCCGTCCGCCTGCTCCAGGGTGCCGGGGAAGAGATTGGTTTCCCCGACGAACCGCGCCGTGAACAGGTTGGCTGGGCGTTCGTAGATTTCCCGGGGTGTCCCTTTCTGCTGCACCACCCCGTCCATCAGCACAACCACTCGATCCGACATGGACAGGGCCTCTTCCTGGTCGTGGGTCACGAACACGAAAGTAATGCCCAACTCCCGCTGCAGACGCTTGAGCTCAATCTGCATGGTCCGCCGCAGCTTGTAGTCCAGGGCCGACAGGGGTTCATCCAGCAACAGCAGTTTCGGGCGCTTGACCACGGCCCGGGCAATGGCCACCCGCTGCTGCTGGCCACCGGACAACTGATGCGGCTTGCGGTGGGCGTATTCCCCGAGCTGGACCATGTCCAGGGCGTCCTGCACCCGCTGGCGGATTTCGTCCTTCGGACGTTTCTCCATCTTCAGGCCATAGGCCACATTGTCGAATACCGACATATGGGGAAACAGCGCATAGTTCTGGAACACGGTGTTCAGGGGGCGCTGCTCCGGCGGCAGATCGGTAATGTCCGCCCCTGCCAGCTCAATCCGCCCGGTATCCGGCACCTCGAAGCCGGCCAGCAGCCGCAATAGCGTGGTTTTGCCACAGCCGGAAGGCCCCAGCAGGGTAATAAACTCCCCGTCGGCAATGTCCAGATCCAGCGAATCCAGTACCGTCTTGCCCGAAAAGCTCTTGCCAAGATTTCTTAATGAAAGCAGCGTCTTCTGTGTCATCAGCGGCGCCCGAAAGGTGAGGTGGCTATTTTTTCAGAAAATGGGGGTATGAGCAAAGGGTGAAGCACCTTCCAGGCAGATACCGGCCAATGTTGCCCTCGGAACTCTGCTACAGACGGAACGGGTCTATGGGGTACAATACCCGCCCATTCAACGGCTATTCGTTTCGGGTTCATGGTACACAACAGCATTCCCCTATCCCGCCGCTTCAGTGTGGCCCCTATGATGGACTGGACCACCCCCCATTTTCGCTACCTGGCGCGGCTACTCAGCCGTCGGGCACTGCTGTATACGGAAATGGTCACCACCGGGGCGCTGATCCATGGGGATACCGAACGGTTCCTGCGTCACAATGCCGAGGAGTATCCCCTGGCACTGCAACTGGGTGGCAGCAACCCGGACGAACTGGCCCATTGTGCCCGCCTGGCGGAGCAGTTTGGCTTTGACGAAGTGAACCTGAATGTGGGCTGCCCCAGTGACCGGGTGCAGAACAATATGATCGGCGCCTGCCTGATGGGCCACCCCGGGAAAGTGGCTGAAGGTGTGCGGGCAATGATCGCCGCCACATCCCTGCCGGTGACCGTCAAGCACCGTATCGGCATTGATGGCCGTGAATCCTGGGACGACCTGTGCCACTTTATCGAGACGGTGGCGGAGGCCGGCTGCCGGACCTTTATCGTCCATGCCCGCATTGCCATCCTGGAAGGCCTGAGCCCGAAGGAGAACCGTGATGTGCCGCCGCTCAAGTACCCCTGGGTGTATGACCTCAAGGCCCGCTACCCGGAGCTGGAAATCATCATCAACGGCGGCATCAAAACATTCGGGGAATGCCATGAGCACCTTAACCACACCGACGGCGTAATGCTGGGCCGCGAGGCCTACCATAACCCGTGGCTGCTGGCCGGCGTGGACAGCGAGTTCTTTGGTGACACAGACCCGGTCGCTTCCCGCCATGATGCCCTGCGGACCATGTTACCGTTCATCCAGGAGGAACTGGATCGGGGCGTATACCTGACCCACATCACCCGGCATATCATGGGCCTGTTCCATGGCCAGCCCGGCGGACGGCAGTTCCGGCGTCATATCAGCGAGAACGCCCACCGGCCCGGCAGTGGTATCGAGGTGGTACTGGATGCCCTGGCCAAGGTACGCGAACCCGACCGTGAATCTGCCCCCGAGACCGTCACCTAACAGGCCGTTAAGCCGTTCCTGTCTTGTTCCCGTCCTGGCAGCCGGTTATCGTATCAGTATGTAACCTCACCTGCGCCAGGACGCCTATATAACGACACAAGGAACAGGACCCATGACCAGCAAGCTTGAACAACTGAAATCCATGACCACCGTGGTGGCCGACACCGGTGACCTGGAAGCCATTGCCGAATGGCGCCCGGAAGATGCCACCACCAACCCTTCCCTGCTGCTCAAGGCTGCCACCTCGGATGCCTACCGTCCGATGCTGGACGAGGCCGTGGATTACGCCAGCCGCCAGGGCGGCAGTGACCAGGAACAACTGGCCTGGGCAACGGATCACCTGGCGGTACAGGCCGGCCGGAAGATCCTCGACCTGATTCCCGGCGTGGTGTCCACGGAAGTGGATGCCCGACTGTCCTTTGATACCGTCGCCACCGTGGACAAGGCCCGGCGGCTCATCAGACTGTACGAACAGGCGGAAGTGGATACCAGCCGTGTGCTGATCAAGATCGCCTCCACCTGGGAAGGCATCCGCGCCGCCGAGCAACTGGAGAAGGAAGGCATCCACTGTAACCTGACCCTGTTGTTCTCCTTCGTACAGGCAGCCGCCTGCGCCGATGCCGGTGCCTTCCTGATCTCTCCGTTCGTCGGCCGTATCCTCGACTGGCACCTGGCCCACAGCGACCGGGACGCCTTTGCACCGGAAGAAGACCCCGGCGTGCAGTCGGTATCCCGGATCTACCATTACTATAAGGCCCATAGTTATGACACGGTGGTGATGGGCGCCAGTTTCCGTAACATTGGGGAAATCGAGCAACTGGCCGGCTGCGACCGGCTGACCATCAGCCCAGCCCTGCTGCAGGCGCTGAAGGAAGATTCCGGCGAACTGCCACGGAAGCTGTCCCCGGATAACGCCACCAGCCCGGACCGACCGGTCATCATGGACGAACGTCTGTTCCGCTGGGAATCCAATGAGGACGCCATGGCCACCGAGAAGCTGGCCGAGGGCATCCGCCGGTTTGCCGCCGACCAGATTGAACTGGAGCAACGGGTCAGCCGATTGGCCAGCGTGGCCTGACCAGAAGGAATTACAACGATGATAGACCGCCTTCGCCAGATGCTGTTTCCGGATACCGGAAAGACTGGCGGCTCCCCCAACCCGGACAGCCATCAACTGGCCGTTGCCGCCACCGCGTTGATGGTCCAGCTGTCCCGGGTCGATAACGATGAGGACCAGCGGGAGCTGGCCGCCATAGTGGACTGTGCCATTCGCGTACACCAGATCACCCGGGAGGAAGCCCGGTCGATACTGGACGATGCCCTCAACCATGCCGATGACTCCACCTCCCTGTACGAGTTCACCGGCGTGCTCAACGAGCAGCTCAGCCAGGAATCCAAGCAGGCCGTGCTGGAGAGCATCTGGCGGGTGGCACTGGCCGATGACCGCATCGACAAGTATGAGGAACACCTGATCCGTCGCATGGCGGACCTGCTGCACCTCAACCATCGGGAATACATGCAGGCACGGCACCGGGCCGAACAATCCCACTGACACGATCCCAGGAGGGACGTCATGCTCGCCATTCTCCATCCGGATACGCCCCTGGACAGCGACAGCTATCGCCAGACCCTGCATTTCCTGCAGAACCTGCCCGGTGTGGCCGTGAAGGTTCACGAAGTGGAGGGGGCCACCCAGCGATTGACCGAGATCTACCTGCTGGGGGATACCAAGAGCCTGGACAAGGACGAGATCGAAGCCCTGCCCGCCGTGGAACGGGTGATCCGCATCTCCGACGACTACCGCATCCTTGGCCGGCACCGGGATGACCGACGCCAGTCCGGTTTCAGCTATAACGGCGTGGACTTCAGCCAGGACAACCTGAACGTGTTTGCCGGCCTGTGCGCCGTGGATACCCAGGAACATGTGGAGATCATGATGCGGACCCTGAGTGAACAGGGTCAGCACTGTACCCGCATGGGCGCCTACAAGCCCCGCACCAATCCCTATTCTTTCCAGGGCCACGGCAAGAGCTGCCTGCCCTGGGTGTTCGAGACCGCGGGCAAGCACGATATCCGGGTGGTCGCCATGGAAATCACCCATGAGAGCCACATCGAGGAAATCGACGAGTGCCTGGAAAAGCTCGGGCGGCCAACCGGCGTCATGCTCCAGGTGGGCACCCGCAATACCCAGAACTTCGAGCTACTCAAGGCCATCGGCCGCCAGAAGACCTACCCGGTGCTGCTCAAGCGGGGCTTCGGCATCACCCTGAACGAGTCCCTCAACGCCGCCGAGTATCTGGCCAGCGAGGGCAACGCCAATGTGGTCTTCTGCCTGCGGGGCATGAAAACCGAAGCCGGGAATCCCCACCGGAACATGGTGGATTTCGCCCATGTACCCACGGTGAAGCGCCTGACCCGCATGCCGGTGTGTATCGACCCTTCCCACTCCGTGGGCAGCCGTGACGCGGCACCAGACGGCATCCCCGATGTCATGCACGCCACCGCCCAGGGCGTGGTGGCCGGCGCCAACATGGTGCTGGTGGACTTTCACCCGAGGCCGGGAAAAGCCCTGGTGGATGGCCCCCAGGCACTGTTGATGGAGGAGCTGCCGGCCTACCTTGAAGATGTCAGCCAATGCCACCAGCTCTGGAAGAAACGCCAGCAGCTCTATCGCAGGACGGGAGAATCAGCAACACCATGATCATCTATGGTCATCGCGGAGCGCGGGGGGAAGCGCCGGAAAATACCCTGCCGGGTTTCGAGACCGCCTATCGCCACGGCATTCGGCACTTTGAACTGGACGTCCAGCTATCCGCGGACGGGGTGCCGGTGGTTATCCATGACATCACCCTTGACCGGACCACCGGTCAGGCAGGCAAGGTCGCCAGCCACACCGCCTCTGAACTGGCCAGGATGGACGCCCGCCACCAGACCACCCCCTGGCCCGAGCCGGCGGGTATTCCTTCGCTGGAACAGGTACTGGATGCCTGCCCGGATGTCCACCACTACCAGCTTGAGGTCAAACCCGATGCCCGCAGCCGTCTCAACGTCCTGTGCAACCGGCTCACCGAGCTGATCCAGAAACGCCAACTGTTCGACGGGGTAGTGGTCACCTCCTCCGATGCCTGGTTCCTGCAGGAGATCAAGCGTCGCAACCGGAAGATCCACACCGGCTACGTCGCCGGTCGTCGTTTCCCCAGGCCCGTAGCCACCGCCAAGCGCCTGGGCTGCAGCTACCTGGTGCCCAGTTGGCGGATCTGTTCCCGGGACATGGTCAGGCAGGCCCAGCGCCTCGATATGCAAGTGTCGGTATGGACCGTTAACCGCATCCACGACATGCTGCTGATGGAAGACATGGGGGTAAACAGCATCATCACCGACTTCCCCACCAGTACCCGGATCTACTTCGATAACCGCAGGGTGCGGTTACCGTCATCATCCTCCGAGCCGGAACACAACCCGTCCCGGGGCCAGGGTGCAACTATTTAGGGCTGGCCCTGGCAACGATCACCCCTGAAAAGGGTGATCGTACGCCTCTCCGGAACGCTAGAAAATACGATTCAGACCGTTGAGGGCCGCCACCCGGTAGGCTTCCGCCATGGTGGGGTAATTGAAGGTGGTATTGATGAAATAGTTCAGGGAGTTGGCTTCCCCTTCCTGATTCATGATGGCCTGGCCGATGTGCACGATTTCCGCCGCCTGGTCACCAAAGCAGTGGATACCCAGGATTTCCCGGGTTTCCCGGTGGAACAGGATCTTCAGCATGCCCACCTTCTCTCCGGTGATCTGGGCCCGGGCCAGATCCTTGAAGAACGCCTGTCCCACGTCGTAGGGTACCTTCCTTTCCGTCAGTTCCCGCTCGGTGGGCCCCACCGAACTGATTTCCGGGATGGTGTAGATACCTGTGGGCACATCGGAGACGAAGCGGAAATACTCATCCTGCACGATATCCGAGGATACCGAGCGTCCCTGGTCATAGGCGGCACTGGCCAGACTCGGCCAGCCGATCACATCCCCGGCGGCATAGATATTGGGAACCGCCGTCCGGTAGTGTTCATCCACCTGTAGCTGGCCACGACCGTTGGGCTCCAGTTCCAGGTTTTCCAGTCCGAGGCTGTCGGTGTTGCCCGCCCGGCCATTACACCACAGGAAGGCATCGGCACGGATCTTCTTCCCGGACTTGAGGGACAGCACCACGCCATGGTCATCCCCGTCCACGGACTCGTACTCCTCATTGTGGCGCACCAGCACGCCGTTGTTACGCAGGTGGTAGCTGAGTGCGTCGGAAATCTCGTCATCCAGGAACGACAGCAGGCGATTGCCCGGATTGATCAGGTCCACCTTCACCCCCAGTCCGGCAAAGATGGAGGCGTATTCCGACCCGATAACACCGGCGCCATAGATAATCAGTGTCCGGGGTGTGTGGGACAGGTTGAGGATGGTATCGCTGTTGTAGATGCGACGGTGGCGGAAATTCACGTCGGGCGGCATGTAAGGCCGTGAGCCGGTGGCAATCACCGCCTGCTTGAAGTTGAGCACTTCCGCCGTCTTGTTCCCACGCACTTCCAGCCGGTTCCCGTCCAGGAAAAAGGCACGGCCATTGATCAGGTCCACGCGGTTACGGGCATAGAACTGGGTGCGCAGTTTGACCTGCTTGTCGATCACCGTCTGGGCATTCTGCAACACCCGGGGGAACGAGAACCAGCGAGGCTCGCCGATATCCCGGAACATCTGGTTGGTGTTAAAGGTGATAATCTGTTTGACAGAGTGCCTGAGGGCTTTTGACGGTATGGTTCCCCAGTGGGTGCAGTTGCCGCCGACGTTGGGCTTGTCTTCGATGATTGCGACGCGCTTGCCGTGTTTGGTGGCATTCATGGCGGCGCCTTCGCCCGAAGGGCCGGCACCGATCACCACAACGTCATAATGATGTTCTGCCATCAGGACTGTCGCTCCTTATCGCGTGGTCAAGAGGGAAGCCCCGGCAGCAAGGCTCGCGCTTCGCGATCGGGGCATGAAGTTGCTGTCTGTTTTCGACGACTCGCGTTCAGGACGGGCTGCGGCCACCCCGGGCGGCCTGCGTGGCATCATAGGCAAGGTCACTGGCATCCGCATCGGCGGACCCGGTGTTTTCCTCGCACTTGCTGGTGTCACCTCCACAGATTTCACAGGGCCCGGTTATGCCTGCCGCACCAAGGCCGCCGCAGGTGCCGGAAATAGGCTTGCGTCCGAAGATCACGCCGACGGACATGGCCGCCACCAGCAGACCAACAATCAGCAGTGCCAGTAGAAAGGTGCCCATGACTACCTCCTGTCACTCAATCAGATAGGTGGCGAAGGCGGGGGTATGGTAGGTCTCGAAGCCCTCCCCCTCGCGCACGATAAAATACACCGCCAGGTTTTTCTGCAGGGCCAGACGGTAACCCTCGTCATAGCCTATCACGGTAAAGGCCGTAGCCCAGGCATCGGCCATCATCGACGATTCCGCAATTACCGTGACCGAGGCCAGCCGATGCCCGACCGGGCGCCCGGTAGCCGGGTCTATGGTATGGGAATAGCGCTGGCCATCCGATTCGTAATAGTTACGATAGTCACCGGAGGTGGCCATGCCATTCCGGTCCATGGCGATCACCCGGTTGATCTGCCGGGCATCCTCCACCGGTTGCTCCACCGCCAGCCGCCAAGCGGAACCGTCCGGCTTGCGACCGCTGACCCTGACCTCACCGCCGATTTCCACCAGATACCGGTCAATACCCTGCCCTTCCAGGTAACGGGCAACGGCGTCAACGCCATAGCCCTTGGCGATACCGGACAGGTCCAGGTACTGCGGCTGTTCCGCACGGATGGCCTGTTTCACCGGGTCCAGTTCCAGAAAGCGGAAACCGGTCCGTGACAGGCGCTGCTGTAACTCGGCGTCGTCCGGCACCTCCTCGGGACGTCCCTCGGGGCCGAACCCCCACAGATTCACCACCGGCCCGATGGTGATATCGAAGGCACCACCGGACTCATCCGCCACCTTGTGGGCCGCTTCCAGCACCTCGAACAGTTCGCCGGATACCGGTGTCCAGCCACTCTGGTCTTCCAGCTGGTTGATGCGGCTCAGTTCCGAATCATCCCGCCAGGTGGACATGGCCGCATCCACCGATTCCAGGGTTGCCTCTATACCTTGCGACAGATCTTCAAGGGTTTCCCTGTCGTCGGTCAATACGACGTTAATATGGTATTGGGTGCCAAAGATAGGGCCGGAGATTTCCCAGACCTTTTCCTCGGGCTCAAACGAACAACCCGCCAGAGCGGCCACGGCCAGCACCCAGAGGATGCTGGCCAGGGTCACCCTGACGGGTCGGGACATGCCGGATGTCATCAGAGCGCCTTTAACCCCCGAAGTCGTCCAGCATGATGTTCTCGTCTTCCACACCAAGATCCTTGAGCATCTTGATGCAGGACGCGTTCATGATGGGGGGGCCGCACATGTAGTACTCACAATCTTCCGGAGCCGGGTGGTCCTTCAGGTAGTTTTCGTACAGGACGTTGTGGATAAACCCGGTGGGGCCTTCCCAGTTGTCCTCGGGCAGCGCGTCCGACAGGGCTACGTGCCACTCGAAGTTATCGTTCTCCCGCTGCAGCATGTCGAAGTCTTCCACGTAGAACATCTCGCGGACACTCCGGGCGCCGTACCAGAAGCTGATCTTGCGATCGCTCTTGAGACGCTTGAGCTGGTCGAAGATATGGGAGCGCATGGGCGCCATGCCGGCACCACCACCAATGAACACCATTTCGGCGTCGGTCTTCTTGGCGAAGAACTCCCCGAACGGCCCCATCACCGTCACCTTGTCACCCGGCTTCAGGTTGAACACGTAGGACGACATGATGCCCGGCGGATGATCAGTGCCGGGAGGCGGCGTGGCAATCCGGATGTTGAACTTGAGAACGCCCTTCTCTTCCGGATAGTTGGCCATGGAATAGGCGCGGATGGTCTCTTCCTTGTTGATGGCCTTGTAGCGCCAGATATCGTGCTTGTCCCAGTCCTCGTGGAATTCCTCCTCGATCACGAAGTCCTTGAACGGGATTTCGTAGGGAGGGCACTCCAGCTGGACGTAACCACCGGCGCGGAAGTCCACTTCCTCGCCTTCCGGCAGTTTCAGTACCAGTTCCTTGATGAAGGTGGCCACGTTGTGATTGGACACCACCTCGCACTCCCACTTCTTCACGCCGAAGAACTCTTCCGGCACCTCGATCTTCATGTCCTGCTTCACCGGCACCTGGCAGGACAGGCGCCAGCCTTCCTTCTCTTCCCGGGGCGTGAAGTGGGTCTTCTCGGTGGGCAGCATGGCGCCGCCGCCGTCAAATACCTTGCACTTGCACTGGGCGCAGGTACCGCCGCCGCCACAGGCGGAGGACAGGAAGATACCGCTGTTGGCCAGGGTGCCCAGCAGCTTGCCACCGGCACTGGTCTTCAGGGTGTGCTCGGGGTCATCGTTGATCTCAATGGTCACATCACCGGTGCTTACCAGCTTGGAGCGGGCGGCGAGGATGATCGCCACCAGCGCCAGAACGATAACGGTGAACATGACCACGCCGAGAATGATTTCTGTATTCATGGTCTCGCCTTTTCGTTAAACCGAATCACCGGGTTGTTTACAGGGAAATGCCGGAGAAGGACATGAAGCCCAGGGACATCAGACCCACGGTAATGAAGGTGATGCCCAGGCCACGCAGGCCCTCGGGAACGTCGCTGTACTTCAGCTTCTCACGGATGCCGGCCAGGGCGACAATGGCCAGGGCCCAGCCCACACCGGCACCGAAGCCGTACACCAGGCTCTCACCAAAGGTATAGTCCCGCTCCACCATGAACAGTGACGCACCCAGGATGGCGCAGTTCACCGTAATCAGCGGCAGGAACACACCCAGCGCGGCGTAGAGGGCCGGAATGTACTTGTCCAGCACCATTTCCATAATCTGTACGATGGCGGCGATTACCCCGATGTACGTCAGCAGGCCCAGGAAGCTCAGGTCCACGTTGGGCAGACCGGCCCACTCCAGGGCCCCCTCCCGCAGGATGGTGTTGTACAGCAGGTTGTTCACCGGCACGGTGACAGTCAGCACCACAACCACGGCGATACCCAGGCCAACGGCGGCCTCGATCTTCTTGGAAATGGCCAGGAAGGTACACATCCCCAGGAAGAAGGCCAGCGCCATGTTCTCAACAAAGATGGCCTTCAGGATCAGACTGATATAGTGCTCCATCAGAAGGCCTCCTTGGCGGTGTGGCGGGACATCTTGTATTCCGGCTCCTCAACCTGCTCCGGTTTCCAGGCGCGCAGGCCCCAGATTGCCAGACCAATGATGAAGAAGGCACTCGGCGGCAGCAGCAACAGGCCGTTGGGCACATACCAGCCGCCTTCGTTGACCGTCGGCAGCAGGGTGAAGCCGAACAGTGAGCCGGCGCCGATCAACTCCCGGAAGAAGGCCACGAAAAGCAGCATCACCGAGTAGCCGAGACCGTTACCAATACCGTCCAGGAAACTCAGCAGCGGCGGGTTGTTCATGGCGAAGCCTTCCGCACGGCCCATCACGATGCAGTTGGTGATAATCAGACCAACAAACACCGACAGCTGCTTGGAAATCTCATAGGCGTAGGCCTTGAGGATCTGGTCCACCACGATAACCAGGGAGGCGATGATGGTCATCTGCACGATGATCCGGATACTGCCCGGAATCTGCGTGCGAACCAGCGATACCGCCAGGTTGGAAAAGCCGGTAACCGCAATAACCGCCAGGCACATGACAATGGTCACGCTCAGGCTGGTCGTCACCGCCAGCGCGGAGCAGATACCGAGGATCTGCAGCGCGATGGGGTTGTTACTGAAGATCGGTTCGAAGAGAACCTGTTTGGCTGAAGCGTCTGCCATGATCAGACCTCCCCTTCACGAAGTTTTTGCAGGAACGGCGCGAATCCGCGGTCGCCCATCCAGTAGTTCACCAGTTGCTGGACACCACGGCTGGTCAGGGTTGCCCCGGACAGTGCATCGACCTTGTGCTCCCGGTCTCGGGCATCGGAACTGACCCCACCCTTGACGAGCTGGATCTGCGGCTCGGACATATCGTTACCGTACAGTTCCTTGCCGACCCACTGCTGTTTCCAGCGGGGGTTATCCACTTCGCCACCCAGGCCGGGGGTTTCCGCGTGAGCATAGAAACCCAGGCCTTCGATGGTGTTCAGGTCACCTTCCAGTGACACAAAACCATAGAGCGTGGACCACAGACCGTAGCCGTGGATGGGCAGCACCACACGGGTGAGTTCGCCATTTTCACTGAGGGTATAGATCTTGGCGACATTGGGACGGCGCTTGATGCCGGCCTTGTCTTCACTGGACGGGATGTTGGTGGACATCTCGGGGTCTGAAGCGGCCTTGTACATATCGTACTTCATGGGGTCTTCGACACCCACGGCGGACGGCTCCACATACTCACCGGTATCCAGGTCGACCAGTCGTACCTCAAAACGGGCAAACTGCTGTTCGATCTCGTCCACGCTGGTACCCGGCTCCAGCATACCAGCTGCGGCCAGGATGTTGGTCTTGATGTCCAGGTTCTGGTTCTGGATCTGCGCCGGGCGCAGCATTACGGCAGCGGTGGACACGACAACCGAGAACGCGATGCTCAGTACCAGCGCCACCAGAAGGGTTCTGGCGACAGTATCTTTGGGTTTAGCCACGGGCAAGCCTCCGTTTGATGTTGGCCTGAACCACGTAGTGATCCATCAGCGGTGCAAACAGGTTGGCGAACAGGATGGCCAGCATAATGCCTTCCGGGAACGCCGGGTTAACCACACGGATGAGTACGGTCATCACCCCCACCAGGATGCCAAAGCACCAGCGACCGGTGTCGGTCATGGCGGCGGATACCGGATCCGTGGCCATGAACATCATGCCGAAGGCAAAACCGCCCATTACCAGGTGCCATTCCGGGCCAACGCCAAAGAACGGGTTGGTGTCGGAACCGATCACATTGAACAGCAATGCCGTGGCGATCATACCGATCATCACCCCTCCGACAATGCGCCAGGAGGCGATCTTCATACCCAGCAGGATCAGGCCGCCGATCAGGATCGCCAGGGTGGAGGTTTCCCCCATGGAACCCTGGATGGTTCCCATGAAGGCGTTCATCCAGCCGATGTTCTGCTCCAGCGCCTCCAGGCCACCGGACGCCGCCCAGCTCAGGGCCGTGGCACCACTGAAGCCATCAATAGCGGTCCATACGGTGTCACCGGAAATCTGCGCCGGGTAGGCAAAGTACAGGAACGCACGACCGGTCAGGGCCGGGTTCAGGAAGTTCTTGCCGGTACCGCCGAACACTTCCTTGCCGATCACCACACCGAAGGTGATGCCCAGGGCCACCTGCCAGAGCGGGATGGTGGGCGGACAGATCAGCGCGAACAGCACGGAGGTCACGAAGAAACCCTCGTTCACCTCGTGACGACGGACGGTGGCGAACAGCACTTCCCAGAAACCGCCAACCGCGAAGGTGACGAAGTAGATGGGAATGAAGTACGCCATGCCATAGACAAAGTTGTCCCAGATACCGGCACCGGAGCCAGTCACTGCCAGCGCCTGGATGAAGGCCGCCCGCAGACCACCGTCGGCCACCATGGCATCCGGATTGGCCGCCAGGAAGTTGTTGGCCTGGAAGCCAATGTTCCACATGCCGAAGAACATGGCCGGGAACGTACACAGCCATACCGTGATCATGATGCGCTTGAGGTCGATGCCGTCACGCACATGGGAGGTGGTGGAAGTCACGCTGGCCGGCGAATAGAAAATGGTGTCTACCGCCTCGTACAGGGCATACCAGCGCTCGTACTTGCCGCCCTTTTCGAAATGATGCTCGATGTTATCGAGAAACTGTCGGATTGCCATCGGTTAGCCCTCGATCTCGATTCGGGTCAGGTTCTCACGGAGAATCGGACCGTACTCGTATTTACCCGGACACACGAAGGTGCACAGCGCCAGATCCTCTTCGTCCAGCTCCAGCGCACCCAGCTTCTGTGCCATTTCGGTGTCGCCCACGATCAGCGTGCGCAGCAGCTGCGTCGGCAGGATATCCAGGGGCATGACCTTCTCGTAGACACCCACCGGGACCATCGCCCGCTCGCTGCCGTTGGTGGTGGTGGTAAAGTCAAACTTCTTGCCACCGACCAGCTTTGACAGGTAGATATTCATGACCGAGAACTTGTTGGCACCGGGGGACAGCCAGCCCATGAACTGGCGCTTGTTGCCTTCCTCCAGCACGGATATCTGGTTCGCGTAACGCCCCAGGTAGGCGCAGGGACCGGTGCCACGGCGACCGCCGAACACGGATCCGGAGATGGCACGCACCTCACAGTCGGAGGCCACTTCGTCCTTCAACAGCTCGTCCAGACTGGCACCAATGCGGGTGCGGACCAGACGGGGACTGGAAGCTTTCGGGCCACCAATGGCCACCACACGCTCCACGGGAAGCTCACCGGTTTCGAACAGCCGGGCAATGTCGATCACGTCCTGGTAGCCGATGCTCCAGACCGTCTTGCCCAGGGAAACGGGATCCAGGTAATGAATATGGGTGCCCACGTTGCCTGCCGGATGGACGCCGTCGAACTGCTCCACCTGGATGGCATCGGACTGGGGCACCGGCACGTCGGAACCGGGCCGGCCGGTCACGAACACCTTGCCGTTGGTCAGTTTGCTCAGGATCTGCAGGCCCTTGCTGAAGGCCTCGCCCTGCTCCCTGATGATCACCACAGGATCCGCCGCCAGCGGATTGGTGTCCATCACCGAGACAAAAATGGAGTTGGGGGAAGAGTCGATGGCCGGCACCTTACTGAAGGGCCGGGTACGGAAGGCGGTCCACAGACCGGATTCCACCAGGTTGTCCACCACCTGCTGGCGCTCGAGGGAGGCCAGGTCGGCGTCGCTGTAACGGGCGAAGGTTTCCGCCTCGTCACCGTCGATTTCGATCACCAGTGACTGGAATACCCGCCGCTCACCACGGTTGATTTCTTTGACAACACCGGCGGCCGGTGAGGTATAGCGAACGCCCTGGGTCTTCTTGTCCGTAAACAGCAGCGACCCGCGCTTGACGCGGTCCCCCTCTTTCACTTCCATCGTCGGCTTCATGCCGTTGTAATCAAAGCCGATCAGCGCGACATGGCGTACCGGCTTTCCTTCTGAGATGGTCTGTTCAGGAGCGCCGCTGATGGGAAGATCCAGGCCTTTTTTGATATTGATCATTAGCCTCGTCCGTTCATCAGGAACTGTTAAAGGATTGATCACGCCCGACCCCAGCGGCCCAGTTCCCCGACATTTCAAGCGAAGCTTGTGCAGCCCGGATAAAGGCTGATGACCGTGCCCCATTGCACGCGGTAGCGGTCAGTTTTCAGGAAAGCGATGAGAAGCGGGTGCCAGACGTACCCAAAATCGCGCCAATTATAGAGATTAAGAGAACCTATTTCCACCGGTAACCTTAGCAGGGGAACCTGACCTTGGTCGTAACGAACGGACATGGAAACCGGCGAAAAGTATCTGATAGGTAATAAAAAACCCCGGAGGCCAGGGGCCGCCGGGGTTCTGGAGCTTACTGACCGGAATCAGTCAGCGAGGGCCTGGGCCCATTCCCGGGAACGCTTCGGGAAGATCGGGTAGGTCACGCCCGCCATCTGGTTGACGCAGCGAATCACCTGGGCGCTGTAGCCAAACTCGTTGTCATACCAGACATAGAGGATCAGGCGTTTGCCGCTGGCAATAGTGGCCTGGGCATCCACCACTCCGGCATGGCGGGAGCCGACAAAGTCGGAGGACACCACTTCCGGTGAGTTGACGAAGTCGATCTGCTTCTGCAGTTCGGAGTGCAGGGCCATCTCCCGCAGGTACTCGTTGGCGCTCTCGACGGTGACGTCCTTCTCCAGGTTCAGGTGAAGGATGGCCATGGAGACGTTGGGAGTGGGTACCCGGATGGCGTTACCACTCAGCTTGCCCTTGAGCTCCGGCAGGGCCTTGGCCACCGCCTTGGCAGCCCCGGTCTCGGTCAGAACCATATTCAACGGTGCACTGCGACCACGGCGACTGCCTTTGTGGTAGTTGTCGATCAGGTTCTGGTCGTTGGTGTACGAGTGAACGGTCTCAACGTGCCCATCCAGGATAGTGAACTCATCATGGACGGCCTTCAGCACTGGCGTGATGGCATTGGTGGTACAGGAGGCCGCGGACAGGATCCGGTCATCATCGGTGATGCTGTCGTTGTTGATGCCATAGACGATGTTCTTGATATCGCCCTTGCCCGGGGCGGTCAGGATCACCCGGCTGGCCCCCTTCGATTTGAGATGCAGCCCCAGGCCTTCCTCGTCCCGCCACTTACCGGTGTTGTCGATGATCACGGCATTATTGATACCGTATTCCGTGTAATCCACCTTGTCGGGGCCGTCAGAGTAGATCACCTTGATGAAGTTACCATTGGCGATCAGTGCAGAGTTTTCCTCGTCCACGGTGATGGTGCCGTTGAACGGACCATGGACGGAATCCCGGCGCAGCAGGCTGGCGCGCTTCTCCAGGTCATTGTCGGCGCCACCCTGGCGAACCACGATGGCACGCAGGCGCAGGTTGTTACCGCCACCGGCCTTCTCAATCAGGATGCGGGCCAGCAGGCGACCGATACGACCAAAACCATAGAGCACCACGTCCTTGGTTTCCTCAACCGCATTCTTCTCGGACTCGGCGCGGTACTGGCCAACCACCGGACCGATCTCGTCACGCACGAAATCTTCCAGGGAGCGGCCATTGCCCTCGGCCTTGAACTTCACGGCCAGCTTGCCGATATCCACGTGAGCCTGGCCCAGCTCCAGCCTGTCCATGACCTCCAGAAGCGGCAGGGTGTCGTGCACGGACAGCTCGCTGTCTTCCACCTGCCGGACAAAGCGATGCGCCCGGATGATACCAATAACCGACTGGTTAATGATTGAACGACCGTAGACGGATGTCACCACGTTATTCTTGCGGTAAAGCCGGCCGATCAGGGGAATCATGGCCTCGGCGGTAGACTCCCGCTCGGTCCAGTTGGACAGGTGCTGGTTGATCTGTTCGTGACTCACGCTTGAACCTCTGCAGTTGGCACTCGAAAAAATGGGTGCGTATTATCCAATTTAAGGAGCCTGTGGACAACTCCTACTCGAAAAACGCGACGGCAATCCCTCGCCCGACCCTGCCAGGCCCTGTTCACCATACTGTCATGACAGTTCAGGCTGTCACCGATAGAATACCCTCCTTTTCAGAATGGTCGCCACCCCACGATGGGCTTCAGAACTTACGTTCCGTTCATGATACGACCGTCGCCGACCAGCACAACCGCAGGAGCTGATCACCCCGATGAAACCGGGTACCGAGCATACCGCCATGTCAGACTTCATCCCCGCGCCTCCCAGCCAGGCGTCGGACCATCGCATCTGGGACCAGTTGCACGGTAGCGCTGATGCCCTGGCAATCAGCGAGACGGCACGGCGAACGGACGGCCTGACCCTGGTGATCACCCGTAGCACCGATGAGGCCATCCGTCTGGAGCAGGCGGTACGCTTCTACCTGGGCCTGCCCCCGGAGGAAGAGGCGGAGGCCATTACCGATGATGGCCTCGAACTGCTGTCGCTGCCGGACTGGGAAACCCTGCCCTACGACCTGTTCTCTCCGCACCAGGACATCATCTCCCGGCGTATCCGCACCCTGCACCGGCTGCCCCGGACCCGTCGCGGCATCCTGATCGTACCGGCCCGCACCCTGATGCACCGGCTGCCCCCGGTGGACTACCTGCAGGGCAACACCCTGTTGCTGGAAACCGGCCAGGGGCTGCAACCGGAGCAGTGGCGCCTGCAACTGGAGGCCGCCGGCTACCGCCACACCGAGAATGTCTACGAGCACGGTGAGTACGCGGTCCGTGGCGCCATTGTCGACATCTTCCCCATGGGCGCTACCCAGCCCTACCGGATCGACCTGTTCGATAACGAAATCGAAACCCTTCGCACGTTCGACCCGGAGACCCAGCGCTCCCTGGATCGCATCGACCGGATCGAGCTGCTGCCGGCCTACGAATTCCCCTGGAGCAAGGACGCCCGCTCCGGTTTCCGCAACCGCTGGTTCGAGTTTTTCCCCCACGCCGACCGCAATGCACCGGTCTACCAGGACGTAACCCAGGGCATCACCCCGACGGGCATCGAGTATTACCTGCCGCTGTTCTTCGATCACACCGCCACCCTGTTCGACTACCTGCCCGGGGAGACGCTGGTATTTACCGCCGATGGCCTGAACGAGGCAGTGGATCTGTTCCAGCAGGACACCGCCAGCCGATACGAGGAACGACGGCACGACCGGATGCGGCCGATCCTGCCGCCGGGCGAGCTGTTCCTGAAGACCGATGAACTGTTTGGCCTGATACGCCAGCGCCCACGAGTCACCCTGGTGGCGGGGGAAACCACCCGCTCCGGTCAGGGCATCACCTCGCTGGGGACGGAACCGCTACCCAATGTGGCCATGGACGGACGGTCCAGTGACCCGGCCTCGCGGCTGCGACAGTTCATCGGCGATTTCGATGGCCGGGTGCTGATCTGCGCCGAATCCTCCGGGCGCCGGGAGGCCCTGAAGGACAACCTGGCGGAGAACCGCCTCAAGGTGAAGCCGGTTGATGACTGGCGCGCTTTCCTCGACTCTGACGTGGACCTGGCGATCACTGTCGCCCCCCTGGAGCCGGGCCTGCTCCTGCGCCGGGGAGGCGTGGCCCTGATCACCGAAACCCTGCTGTTCGGCGAACGGGTACTCCAGCGCCGTCGCCGGGAGAAGCCCACAGAAGTGGACGACTCGGGTTACCGGGACCTGTCGGAATTGCGGGTGGGTGCCCCGGTGGTGCACATTGACCACGGCGTCGGCCGCTACCAGGGCCTGGAAACCATCACCGTGGATGGGGACGCCACCGAATTCCTGACCCTGGAGTACGCTGGCGGCTCGAAGCTCTACGTGCCGGTGGCCAGCCTGCACCTGATCAGCCGCTACACCGGCTCCGACACCGAGCACGCCCCCCTGCACAAGCTGGGCACTGACCGCTGGAGCAACGCCAAGCAGAAGGCCATGGAGAAGATCCGCGACACCGCCGCGGAACTGCTTGATGTCTACGCCCGCCGCGAGGCCCGTAAAGGCTTCCAGTTCGATGATCCCAAGGAAGCCTACCGCCACTTTGCCGCCGGCTTTCCCTTCGAGGAGACCCCGGACCAGCAGGCCGCTATCGAACGGGTGATCGAGGATATGACCGGGGAGCGCCCCATGGACCGTCTGGTGTGCGGCGATGTGGGCTTCGGCAAGACGGAGGTGGCCATGCGGGCAGCCTTTATCGCCACCTGGTCCGGCAAGCAGGTGGCGGTGCTGGTCCCCACCACCCTGCTGGCCCAGCAGCACTATGAATCCTTCCGGGACCGGTTCTCGGATACCCCGGTCACCGTGGAACTGCTGTCACGGTTCCGCAGCAGCGGGCAATCCGCCAAGGCCATCGAGAAGATTGAGGAAGGCAAGGCGGATATCGTCATCGGCACCCACAAGCTGTTACAGGGCGACATCCGCTTCAAGAACCTGGGCCTGGTGATCATTGACGAGGAACACCGCTTCGGCGTCGGCCAGAAGGAGAAATTCAAGGCGCTGCGGGCTGAAGTGGACATGCTGACACTCACCGCCACGCCCATTCCCCGCACCCTGAACATGGCTATGGGCCACCTGCGGGATCTGTCCATTATCGCCACGCCACCGGCGCGCCGCTTGTCGGTGAAGACCTTTGTCCGCCAGAAGGACACCGCCATGGTGAAGGAGGCCATCCTGCGGGAAATCCTCCGGGGCGGCCAGGTGTACTTCCTGCACAATGACGTGGCCACCATCCAGAAGACCGCCGAGGACCTGCGCAACCTGATCCCCGAAGCACGCATCGGCGTGGCCCATGGCCAGATGCGTGAGCGCGAACTGGAACAGATCATGTCGGACTTCTACCACAAGCGCTTCAACGTGCTGGTGTGCACCACCATCATCGAGACCGGCATCGACATTCCCAGCGCCAACACCATTGTGATCGAGCGGGCGGACAAGTTCGGCCTGGCCCAGTTGCACCAGCTTCGTGGTCGGGTCGGGCGCTCCCACCACCAGGCCTACGCCTACCTGCTGACACCGCCCCCAAAGGCCATGACCGCTGATGCCCGCAAACGCCTGGACGCCATATCCGAAGCCCAGGATCTGGGCGCCGGCTTCATGCTGGCCACCCACGACCTGGAGATCCGGGGCGCCGGCGAACTTCTGGGGGACGAACAGAGCGGGCAGATCGAGACCATCGGCTTCACTCTCTACATGCAGTTGCTGGATGAGGCGGTACAGGCCATCCGCGAGGGCCGCACCCCCAATGCCGACCTGCCCCTGAGCCATGGTACAGAAATGAACCTGCGCATCCCGGCGCTGATTCCCGACGATTACCTGCCGGATGTCCACAACCGGCTGATGCTCTACAAGCGGCTCGCCAGCGTGAAGAGTGAGGACGAACTGAAGGAACTGCAGGTGGAAATGATCGACCGCTTCGGCCTGCTGCCTGACCCGGCGAAGAACCTGGTGCGCCAGACCAGCCTGCGCATCGGGGCCGAGGGCCTGGGCGTGGTCAAGGTGGACGCCGGTCGCGAGTGGCTGAAGCTGGAATTCGGTAACAGCACCACCGTGGATCCACTGAAACTGGTGCAGAAGGTACAGCAGGCTCCGGACGCCTATCGACTGGAAGGTGCGAATACCTTCAGCGTACGGCTGAAAGACGACACAACCGATGGTAAACTCGACGCCATTTCATCGGTGCTGAAAGAGCTGGCCGCCTGACGGGCCCAGTCTGCCCCGGGAAAACAGGGTGTCGCCGGCTAGCCTTCGGCAACCGGGACACACCAGGAAAATGGCATCCCCGGACGGGGCCGCTGTTGGTTTCGACAAACGGATCAGGAGAACACCTTTGTACAAACCGGCCTTCACCAACGCCCAGCGTCTGCTCGCGGCCCTGGCACTGCTCATGGCCCTGGCGGCCCCCGCCCAGGCGGACAACACCTATCGCGCCGAAATCGTGATACTGAAGCGGCTGGCGGACCCAGTGCTGCCGGAACAGATGGCAGACAAACACCCGGAGCGTCAGGACGCCAGCAAGCGCCTCTGGGTGGTGGATGACCTCGGAAACGTCAGTTCCGACATCCGCACCACCAACAATCTGACCCTGAACACCGCCGCCAGCCGCCTGGAGAACAGTGGCAAATACCGGGTACTGATGAAAACCGGCTGGATCCAGCGTTTCCCGCCCAACTACAACGGCGACCCCATGCGGATCGAAGTGGGCGAGATGCTGGAGAGCGCCGGCCACCGGGCGGTTGAAGGTACCATTGAGGTCAACCGGCGCCGCTATCTGCTGGTGGACGTTCAGCTCAACCACTGGCGGGCAGCCGACGGCGCCGCCATGGAAGACACCATGGGTGGCGAGACGGGCGACAGCAGCGAGGGCAACAGCGACCAGGGCGATACCGAAGCGGAGCCCCAGGGCGTGGGCACGTCACCGGCCACTATAATGCCCGTTATGGATGGCAACCAGGGCCGGGAGCTTATCACCTGGATCCATGAGGTTCGCCGCATGCGAAGTAAGGAAATCCACTTTCTGGACTCCCCCACCATCGGCGTGCTGGTGTATTTCCGCCCGCTGGACTGACCGCCGGTAGCGGACCGGGAGCGCGCCTGGCGTTCCCGGTGCCCTGTCGGAACACCAGTGTCCTGACAGATTACTAGCCCCGGAGGTCGGGAATCACCTCTTCCAGGATGGCCTTCACGCCGGACATCCCCTCTTCCAGCGCCTGACCGATCTCCTCCATGGTGATGATGTGATCGGACTTGCCGGCAGCCCAGTTTACCGACAGTGCCAGGCAGGCATAAGGCAGCCCCAGCTCCGCAGCCAGCGCCGCCTCAGGCATTCCGGTCATTCCCACCAGGTCACAGCCGTCCCGTTCCAGCCTGGCAATCTCCGCCGGGGTTTCCAGCCGGGGCCCCTGGGTGGCGCCGTAGACCCCATGATCAACCACCATGACCTGTCGACGGGCTGCGGCCGTCAGCAGGGCCTGCCGCAGGGGTTCGTTGTAGGGATAGGTAAAGTCGATATGAGTGACGCCCTCCAACGGCGCGCCCTCCACCTGCTCGAAGAAGGTGTGCCCTCTCCCCCAGGTGTAGTCGATCAACTGGTGGGGAACGGCAATCCGGGCAGGCCCCATGGCCGGGGTGATGCCGCCCACCGCATTGACACCAATCACCTGGGCGGCGCCGGCGTCCCGCAGCGCCCAGAGGTTGGCCCGGTAGTTCACCTGGTGGGGTGGTATGCGGTGGGGATGCCCATGGCGAGCCAGGAACAGCACCGGTTGCCCCCTGAACATTCCCTTCAGCACCGGCCCTGACGGAGCCCCCCAGGGGGTTTCCACCCGATATTCGCCGGTCACTGTGAGACCGTCCAGCTCCGTCAGACCGGTACCACCAATAATGGCGATGTCATGGCCCATGGCCGTGGAGTCCGTTAATCCGCTCATTCTTCAGCCTCGTCACCCTGGGTGGTGGTCTGGCCCGATCCCCTGGGCTGCCTTACCGCGCCCCGGTCCGCAGCCCTGCCGCCTGAACGGGCGCCGCCGCCGCTGCCCTCTTCGCTTTCAGACTGCTCGTCTTCAGTCTCGGACTGATCGCGCTCCAGGCGCAAGCTGTCCGCCACATGCAGGGTGCGCGTGGGGAAGGCCACCTCGGCGCCATAGGATTCGATGATATCACTGATCTTCAGCAGCACATCCTGCTTGATCTCATGGAACTTCACCCACTGGGTGGTCTTGGTAAAGGTGTAAACCATGATATCCAGGGACGAGCTGTTGAACGCCAGGAAGTTGACAATCAGCGTCCGCCGGGTATCAATTTCCTCATGGTTCTCCAGCATTGAGCGGATATCATTTACGATATCGCTCATCTCGCGGACATCCGCATAGCGGATACCAATGGTTTCGAAAATCCGGCGGTTGTGCATACGTGACGGATTCTCCACCGCAATCTGGGTGAAGGCCGCGTTGGGCACGTAGAGTGGACGCTGGTCAAAGGTGCGGATGGTGGTGAGCCGCCAGCCGATTTTCTCAACAGTCCCCTCGATTTCCCGGTCCGGGGAACGCACCCAGTCCCCCACCTTGAAGGGCCGGTCCAGGTGGATGATAAAGCCGCCGAAGAAATTAGCCAGCAGGTCCTTGGCGGCAAAACCCACCGCGATGCCACCCACACCCCCGAACGCCAGTACCCCAGAAATGCTGTAGCCCAGGGACTGCATGATGGTCAACACCGCCGTAATGGCCACCACCGCCCGCAACAGCTTGCTGATGGCGTTCACCGTGGTGTAATCCATCGGCTGTTTCATTTTCATGGGCGAGATCAGGATCTCCTCCGCCTTCTTGATCACGCCGAAGAGGGTCCAGACCAGTATCCAGATAAAGCCCAGTTCCAGCAGCTTGCTGTTGGCCGAGAAAATATCAGCATCGGAATAGACACGGGCCACCTCGGCGGCCCAGAACACGCCCTGCAGCCAGACAAAGCCAATAGCGGGCCTCCGTAGGGCATGGAGCACGGCGTCGTCCCAGAGGTTGTCGGTCTTCTCGAACCGCCGCTCCAGCATCACGATGATCCGGCTGATCAGGAAAGCCACCGCCGCCGTGGCGAAGACCAGCCCGAACACCACAATGGCCACCCGCCAGCTCTGGGACAGCAGGTTCCAGTTGTTGACCCAGCTGCTTATCACCTCTGGCGTTTCATCCACGGGCTCAATCTCCTTTACAACGGTTGAATCAGGGTTACGGGCAGGGCCGGATGGTCACCGGCACACCGGGGCTCAGCCGGTCGAACAGGTCGATGACATCCCGGTTTCGCATGCGGATACAGCCATGGGAGCGCGCTTCGCCCATGGGCTCGGAATCCGGGGTGCCGTGAATGTAGATGTAACGACGGAAGGTATCGACACCGGGGCCGCGATTGAAGCCGGATTCCAGCCCACACAGCCAGATGATGCGACTGAGGATCCAGTCCCTCTCAGGCTGCAGGCGGGAGAGTTCCGCCGACCAGGTTTCGCCGGTGGGACGACGGGCCACGAATACCGTGGCTTCAGGCTGTCCCTGCCCGATCATCGCCCGCACATAGTGCCGCCCCCGGGGCGTGCACCCGGAATGTTCGGCTTCACCGGGACCATTGAGGGCCGTGGACACCGGCCAGCGCCGGTGTTCGCCACCGGCACCATACCAGTCCAGGGTCTGCTGCCGCAGATCAATGACAATGGCAGGCCCGGGGCCTGTGGAATGGGAATCGTCCGACAATCCTGTGCTCCTGCGTCAGGTATGGGAGCAGCAAAGGTAGCGAACCCTGCGGACAGAGGCAACCGCCGGAACATGATGTTGACCAGGTCGTGCCCTGAAGCATGTGCTAGGAAGTTACACTGGCCTCGGCGCGGGGCACCAGCATCAGGTCCTTCGCCTGCATGCCCGCCGCCAGGAACGGAATCAGGCGGGCGGCGATTTCCTGGATCGGGGTTTCAACCCCCTTCTTGGCCTGGAGAATATCCCGGAGGGCGTCACTGGACGACATGGTAAACGCGGTGGCACCCAGCATGAACTGGATCCGCCAGTACCGGTCCACGGAGCTGAGTTCCGGGGTTGCCTGTTTGAGCAGCCCCATGAAGCGGGTAAACACGCCCCTGTACTCATCCTCCAGGAAAGCGCGCAGGTGCCCCTGGGACTGGGTATAGGCCAGCCCCAGCAGACGCATGAAGATGGATATGCCGCGGTCATTGCGCTGGGGCATCCGCACCGCGCTGCCGGTCAGGGCACCGAGGATCTCCTCCACCGAAGGTGAGCGATCTCCGGGACGTGCCTCCAGCTCGTCGAACTCCGCTTCCAGGGTGGCCGAGAACGGAGTGAGAAAACGCGCAAAGACGGACTGTATCAGGGAATTCTTGGAGCCAAAATGATAGTTTACCGCCGCCAGGTTGACCCCGGCCTTGCTGGTAATCATCCTGAGTGACGTTTCGGCAAACCCCCGCTCGGCGAACAGCTCTTCCGCCGCATCGAGAATCCGGTCCACTGTATCTGACTGGGCCACAACACCTTCCCCTGAAAAACGATTGTTTTAAACATACGTTTAAAACAGAAATCTGTCAAGCACTGGCGGCCTTGTCAGGACCCTTTCCGCGGTCGGATTCATGATCCGGTTTCCGGGCTTTCCCGGCACCATCCGCCTCTCCTTCGGCAATCTCCTCCCGCACCCCCTGCCGGCCTTCCGGCTCGGTCACTGCACGGGCCACGGACTGCCAGCCCCGGTCAATGGCTTTCTGGTGCTCCTCGAAATAGACATTCTGCATCCGCTCGTAGGCCTTCTCGGCTTCCAGCATGAAGATCAGGTACAGGCGGATATGCTCCCGCCTGGACAGGGATCCCGCCAGGCGTCGCTGTTCGGACAGGTGTTTGAGGGTACTGAACCGTGGCGAAGACAGGGTCGGATTGAACTCGGACAGTTCGTTGCACTGCCAGATCAGTCCCAGCTCCCCTTCCAGGTGGGCAATGTGCTTGCGGGCGTCCCGCAGGAGCTGCTGGCGATAGAGGATCAGGTCCAGGTAGGAAGATTTCGAGCTGTACAGCCGTCGTACGAAGGGCACGCCCATCAACAGGATTACCACGAAGGCGCCGAAACCACCGCCGGCAATCCAGGCCGGCACAAAGCCTGTCATACCGCTCAGGAAGACCAGGGCGGCAATGGTGGCGCTGAGCAACCAGCTGTCACGACGGCGCCGGGCGGCATTAAGGGTGTAATTGTCGGGCCAGCCCGCCAGGGACAGGATATTGAAGTCCATCAGGTTGATGCGTTCGCACTGCCGCAATAACCGGCGCAACCGACGCTGGCGAGATTCCGCAAACCGCCGTTCCGCTTCATCGGCCCCGGAGGATGCTTCTGTGGAGGTGTCATCGCCCGATTCGGCCACTGATTCAACGCCGGTCGCTTCACCGGTGTTCGCCGGCGGATGATCGCCCGCTTCCCCGGCGTCACGTTCATCCGGGACGCTGTCGGCCCGATCCACCGGCACACCGGACGACACCTGCCCGGGGTCCGCCGGACGTCCGGGCCGCAGTACCGGCCCGCCCTGGGCCGTGGTGGTGTCGCTGTTTCTCGCTCGGGTTTCTGCCATAGCTGCCGCCGGTGTGTGCCTGGAACGGCCAGACCTGTACCGTTCTCCTACCCTCGGTTATCGCCCGGTGTACCGGTTACTTTAGGAGACTACCGGAAGGCACAATCCTGGCGCCCTGTCCGATGACTCATTATCTTTGATAGGTTACATCGGTAGGGATACACTTGCTGCCTTTGAATTGTTACGAGGTGCAACCATGTTTACCGGCATTGTTCAGGGCGTCGCCACCGTGGATTCCGTCGACTCCCGCCCCGGCCTTACCACCTTTGTGATCGCCTTTCCCCCCGGATCCGTGGATGGCGTAACCATTGGCGCCTCCGTCTCCATCGACGGCACCTGCATGACGGTCACCGCCCAGCAAGGCAACCGGCTCTGGTTCGATGCCATGCAGGAAACGCTGCGACTCACCACCCTGGGCCGGCTCACCCCGGGCAGCCGGGTCAATTTCGAGCGGGCGGCCCGCATTGGCGACGAGATCGGTGGCCACTTGCTGTCCGGGCATGTCCATACCACCGCCCGCGTTGTGGGCCGGGAGCAACCGGAAAACAACTGCACCCTCACCTTCGAGGTGCCGGAAGCCTGGCACAAGTACCTCTTTGCCAAGGGTTACATCGCGGTCAACGGCGCCAGCCTGACCATCGGCGATGTGGAGGACGGGCGCTTCAACGTGCACCTGATACCGGAAACCCTGCGCGCCACCACCTTTGCCGATGTGCAGGTGGGAGACGAGGTGAATATCGAGGTGGACAGCCAGACCCAGACGATTGTCGATACGCTGGCCCGGATGGGATACGACAAGCCGCCGCGCTAACGGGTTTGATTGAAGGGGGCCGCTAACGGGGCCTGGACGCCCGGAAAACGACAAACTTCGGCGATGCCCGCAACTGCCGGACATCGCCGAAGACCGAACGAAGGCTTCGGTGGTAGCCCAGGTGTCGGTTACCCACCATCAGCAGCTCGCCCCCCTCGTCCAGGCATTGCGCTGCCTCGGCGAACAGGCGCAGGGCGATATGGTCGCCCACCACACCCCCCTCATGGAATGGCGGATTCAGCAGGATACGCTGGAACCGACCGGCATCCGCCGGCACGCCATCGGAATGGACCAGGCGACATTGTTCCCCGGCCACCCCCAATGCCCGGGCGTTGGCGCTGGCACTGAGGACGGCCTGGGAGGAAATATCCGCAAAGGTCACCGACAGGTCCGGCCTGGCGGACAGGGCCTCCAGGCCCAGCACGCCGTTGCCACAGGCCAGGTCCAGCACCCTGCCCCCCGCCGGCAGTGGGCTGACGGCGTCCGGAATCAACGGCAACAACTCCCGGGTGCCGATATCCAGACGTTCCCGGGCGAATACCGCCGGCAACGCCCGGATCGACAGACCGGACCCCGGCGTGGCGTATCCCTTCCAGAGTCCGCCCCAGCCATCCAACCCGTCGGTGCCGGGACGGCACAGCACCATGCGGGCCTTTTTCCGGGCCGGGAACACCGTCTCGGTGGTAACCCGTTCCTGGTAAAGTCCCGCAGCCTGTTCCGGCAGGTGCTTGATCATCCCACCGGTCAGCAACCAGCCGTCCGGACGCAGGGCCCGGTTGACCCATCTCAGCAGGAATTCCAGGTAGTCGAGCTGGCGTGGTACCTTCAGAACCACCGCATCAAAAGGCCCACCCTCGTCCATTGGAGCTTCGCCAAGGCCCGGTTCGTCCAGCCAGCTCCGGACTGGGGGCACAGCCAGGTTATTGGCGGTCGCATTGTGATCAAGGGCATCCACCAGGGAAGCACTGTCCGCGATAACCGTGGGCACGAAGTCCGCAAGCCCCAGGGCCAGGGCACCAAAACCATCATCCACCACCGCCACCCGGTCACCGGGTGTAAGCCTCTGACGGGCTTCGGCCACCAGTTGTTCATCGGCCGCGTCCCAAGCCCTCAGGTCCCGACCGCCGCCATGGGGGCGCCGCAGGTTGAGGACCCGGTCGCCAACGGTAAAACCTGTGTTGCAATCAGCCTGGGTCAAGACAACACCCGGGCCTGGTAGACCGCGAACCGCCGGTCTTCGAACAGTGTCTGACAGGGTCCGATACACTGTTCCAGCAGAGGCTGGTAAGGCAGGAAACGGTTGGCCACCAGCCGCATCTCGCCACCTGGCTGGAGGTGACGGCGGGCCTCCCGCAGGAAGCGTTCGGTCATGGAGGTATCAGTGCGCACGCCGGAGTGGAACGGCGGGTTCGTCACGATGGTCCGGTAACGGCCCAGGTCAGCGGGCAAGCCATCACTGGCAATAATCTCACCCCGGGCACCGTTACGCTGGTAGGTCTGCCTGGCGCACATTACCGCCTGAGCCTGGACGTCCACGCCATCCACCGGCCCCAGGTCGGGGTTGCGGGCCTGTAGCCAGGCGCCGATCACCCCGGAACCACAGGCAAAATCCAGCACCGGCCCGGCAACCGGCACGTCCGACAGGCTTTCCAGCAATCGTGCGGTGCCCTCGTCCAGGCGGCCATCACTGAAGATGCCGGGCATGTTCGCCACCGCCAGTTGGATGCCTGCCGCATCGAGTTCGTGCCACTGGAGCCAGGCAAGCGGATCAAACGCTCCTGCCGCGCCGGCCAGGCTCGCAACCCAGACCTGGCAATGCCGGGCACTGTCCACCTTGCGGGCGTCCGGCGCCAGGGCCTGTAACTGCCGGGCGGCGCCGGCAATGCCCTCGCGCTTCTCGCCCACCAGTACCAGTCGGCCGCCATCAACCAGCAGCGCCCGGGCCATGGCCAGTTGCATCTCCAGTGCCTGGCGGGCCTTGGGAACAAACAGCACCAGGGTATCCAGGGGGCGGTCCCACTCATCGGGCAGATCATAACCGAAACTGACCCGGCAGCGGTCAGAGCCTGTCAGGGCATCCGCCAGACCGGCGTGCTCGGTGACCACCAGCGCCGGTGCGTCACCAGTTTCCAGCCCGGCGGGAAGGTGCGGTACGGGCAGGCCAATCAGCCCCACCCGCCCGCTCATCAGGTCGGCATTGCGCTCAAGCGCCGCAATGGCGTTGAGGCCGCTGGAGGGTTCGCTCATGGATCGGCACGGCGGGCAGAACGTACCGGCTGGCCGATCAGTTCCCCGATGCTACGCTCCTTGATAGACGCCTGGTCCGCCTCGCTGCTGATGCTGAGCCCCAGGTCCCGCAGCAGGCCGTCGGCCACATCGTAGATAAAACCGTGCACGGTGAGCGGCTGCCCCCGTTTCCAGGCGTCCTGCACGATGCTGTTCTGGCACACGTGCTCCACCTGCTCCACCACGTTCAGTTCGCACAGGCGGTCCACCTGGTCCTGTTCCGACGGCTGCTGGTCCAGCACTTCCTGGTACTTGTCGCGCACATCCTGTACATGACGCAGCCAGTTGCCGATCAGGCCAAACCCCTCGTCCTTGAGGGCAGCCCGGACACCGCCACAGTTATAGTGCCCCACCACCAGTACATGCTTGACCTTGAGCACCTCAATGGCGAACTGAAGCACCGACAGGCAGTTGAAATCGGTATGGACCACCACGTTGGCCACGTTACGGTGGACAAACAGTTCACCCGGCATCAGATCCACAATCTGGTTGGCGGGTACCCGGCTATCAGCGCAGCCTATCCATAGGTATTCCGGTGCCTGCTGGTTGGACAGGCGATGAAAAAAGTCCGGGTCTTCCTGCTTGATGCTATCCGCCCATGCCTGGTTGCTTTTCAGCAGATTTTCCAGTGTTTTCATGCCTTCGGTCTCCGTTCAGCCTCAATGGTCGCGGACAAGATTGAACGGCATTTGCCGGTGAATCGCAATACCCCCTTGGTCCCAGAGAGCAGTCCCGGACTTCCCCCACGACGGCCCGATCCAGGGTCGGCAATCATTCCATGGTTTCCGACAGGGGCGCGTGGATACTGCTCTGGGCCAGGTCCAGCAACTCCCGCAGGGCGACCGAGAACATCGCGTATTCCGGCTGCCGGGAGCTTTTCAGTTCCGCGAGCATGCCCTTCCAGCGCCGGACCATCACCTCGTGCTGACTCATCCAGGTTTCCACACAGGCGTCCACCTGTTTGTAGTCCTCTGCCATCCTCAGTACCCCGGTGGTCAGGGCCCGCTGCTGCCAGTCCAGGTCCTCCCGGAAGCTCTCACGGGCCAGGGCCTGCCAGTGCGACGTGGGCTTGAGGTTGGCAATGGCCCCGGCAAACCAGTTCAGGTCCAGGCGCTCACCCAGGGTGTAGTAGAGGTTGGCCACGGTCTTGAGGGGGACACCGGCGGACTCGTGAACCTCGATGATGCCCAGGGCGGAATAGAGGTACGAGCTGCCGGACACCACCGCCGCCAGGTCCTCGGGAACGCCCTGCTTCTGCAACTTCTCATTCTGGCTTCGCCACTCCTTCTCGACACCGGCTCCCAGGTAGTCGGCCAGGTTGGCGGAGATGCGGCTGATGCTGTCGGTAAACCGGTCCAGGTGGCCCTGGATATTGAGTTCGCTGCGGCGGTTGCGCAACAACCAGCGCACGGCGCGGCGGATCAGCCGCATCAGGTCGTTCATCAGACTGATCTGTAGCGAGGCCGGCACCTTGTAGTCCAGTTCCTCGATCCGGCCCCACCAGGTATCCAGCCGGAACACATCCCGGGCGATGATCCAGGCCAGGGCGATGGCCGGGGCATCAGCACCAGTGGACTGGTTCAGCCGCTCCACGAAAGTGATGCCCATATGGTTGATCATGTCATTGGCGATCTGGGTCGCAATGATCTCCCGGCGTAACTGGTGGTCCTCCAGCTCCCGGGGGAACTTCTCCACCATCGGTTCGGGAAAGACCTTGTGCATCTCGGAGACCAGTAACGGGTCGTCCGGCAGGTCGCTGTCGATCAGGACCTGCTTCAGATCCCCTTTGACATAGGCAATCAACACCGACAGCTCGGGCCGGGTCAGGGCCTTGCCATCCATCTTGCGTTCTTCCAGCGCTTCCTCATCCGGCAGGAATTCCAGCTCCCGGTTGAGCTTGCCGGCCGCCTCGAAGGCATTCATCAGCCGGCGATATTCCTCGATCCGGGTGACGGCTCCCTCGTTGGCCACGGTCAGGGCCTGGGTCTGGCGGTAGTTGTTCTTCAGCACCAGGGCCGCCACTTCCTCGGTCATGTCCTCAAGCATGCGGTTGCGCTGCTTCTGGGTGAGATCGCCGGCAGCCACAATGCGGTTGAGGAGGATCTTCATGTTCACTTCATGGTCGGAACAATCCACCCCACCGGAGTTATCGATGAAATCGGTATTCAGGCGACCGCCATTCAGCGCGAACTCGATACGCCCGAGCTGGGTCATGCCGAGGTTACCGCCCTCGCCCACGATCCGACAGCGCAACTCCTTGCCGTCGATACGCAGGTTGTCGTTGGCCTTGTCACCCACTTCGCTGTTGGATTCCCGTGTGGACTTGACGTAGGTGCCGATGCCACCGATCCACAACAGGTCCGCCTGCGCTTTGAGGATGTGGGAGACGAGCATGTTCGGCGGCACCCGGTCCGACTTGATACCCAGCAGCTTCTTCATCTGCGGGCTCACCGGAATCGACTTGGCGCTACGACTGAACACCCCGCCACCCTCGGAGATCAGGGACTCATCGTAATCCGACCAGGCCGACCGGGGCATCTCGAACAGGCGCTTGCGCTCGGCGTAACTCTTCCCGGGATCCGGATCCGGGTCCACGAAAATGTGCATGTGGTTAAAGGCTGCCACCAGCCGGGCCTTGTCCGACTGCAGCAGGCCGTTGCCAAAGACATCGCCGCCCATATCACCAATGCCGATCACCGAGAAGGTGTCCTCGGCCGGGTTGATCCCCATCTCGCGGAAGTGACGTTCCACCGATACCCAGGCGCCACGGGCGGTGATGCCCATCTTCTTGTGGTCATAACCGTGGCTGCCGCCGGAGGCAAAGGCATCGCCCATCCAGAAGCGGTACTCCTCGGCCAGCCCGTTGGCAATATCGGAGAAGGTGGCGGTGCCCTTGTCCGCAGCGACAACCAGGTAATGGTCATCGCCATCGTGGCGGACAACGTTCACGGGTGGCTCGATGCTGGCGTCAATCAGGTTGTCGGTGATGTCCAGCAACCCGCGGATGAAGGTTTTGTACGCCTCGATGCCCTCCGCCTGGAACGCCTCCCGATCGGACGGATCCGGCAGCCGCTTGGCCACAAAGCCGCCTTTGGCCCCCACCGGTACGATCACCGCATTCTTGACCTGCTGCGCCTTGACCAGACCCAGGATCTCGGTGCGGTAGTCCTCGAAACGGTCCGACCAGCGCAGGCCTCCACGGGCCACCTTGCCGCCGCGCAGGTGCACACCCTCGACCCGGGGCGAATACACGAAAATCTCGAACATGGGCAGCGGCAGCGGCATATCCGGAATGGCGGTCGGGTCCAGTTTCACGCTGATATAGGACTTGGACCTGCCCTCGTTGTCCACCTGGTAGTAGTTGGTGCGCAGGGTGGCGTGGATCAGTTCCAGGAACAGCCGCAGGACACGGTCTTCACTGAGGTTATCCACCTCGTCGAGGCCGGCGTTGAATTCCAGTTCCAGTCGCTGCTGGGCCGCCTGACTCTTGGCCTCACTCTGCTGCCGGGACGGATTGAAGCGGGTGTCGAAGGTCTGCAGCAACAGCCCGGTCAGGTCCACATGGCTGACCAGCGTGTTGGCAATGAAGGTCTGGCTGTTACTGAAGCGTATCTGGCGCATGTAGCGGGCGTACGTGCGCAGGATGGCGATATCCCGCCAGCCCAGGTAGGCGGACAGCAGCAGCTTGTTGAAGGCGTCGTTTTCCGCCTCGCCGAACCAGACCCGCTGGAACAGTTCTTCGAATATGGGCCGGATACGGTGGAGATCCACCACCGCCCCGGACCGGGCCTGGAGCGAGAAATCATGGATCCAGACCACGCGACCGTCATGGTCCACAATCTCGAACGGATGTTCGCCGATCACCCGGAATCCCAGGTTCTCGAAGATGGGCATGACATCGGACAGGGGGAGCTGTTCGGTGGGATTGAACAGCTTGAAATGAACGGTGCTCTCCTCTTCCTCCAGAGCCCGATAGAAGCTCATGGCCAGGGGACGACCGTCGATCACGGAGCTGATGTGCTCCAGGTCAATGGCGGCACGCCGGGGCGAGAACATGTCCTGGTAGCTGGCCGGGAAGGCCGAGGCGTAGCTCTGTAGCAGCTCGTTGCCCCGCTCCTCGCCACAGGTTTCGTGCAGGGCCTCCGCCAGGCCGTCCCGCCAGGACTGGGCCAGTTCGACGACCCGCTCCTGGAGCTCCTTCACCGGCAGCCGGCGGCTGCCCTGCTGGGGTACCCGGATGGTGAACTGGACCCGGGCCAGCACCGACTCCGAGAAATGGGTGATGAAGCTGATGTCCTCAGCCTCCAGCCGGTCGCAGAGGACCCTCTCCACCTTTAGACGGAGCTCGGTGTTGTAGATATCCCGGGGGAAGAACGCCAGGCAGGTCACGAACTGGCCGTACACATCCTCCCGCATGAACAGGCGGATCTGGCGCCGCTCCTGGATATAGAGGATATCCAGAGCGGTCTGGTACAGCTCGTCCAGCTCCACCTGGAACAGTTCGTCCCGGGGGTAGACGGTGAGGATCTGCTCCAGCTCCTTGCCGGCGTAATCGTCCTGCATGAACCCGGAGCGTTCCAGCACCTCACGGACCTTGCGGCGCAGCAACGGGATACTTTCCGGGCGATCGCTGTAGGCACGGGAGGTATACAGGCCCAGGAAGCGGCGCTCACCCACCACTTCGCCCTTGCTGTTGAACTTCTTGACGGCGATATAGTCGGGGTAGGCAGGCCGGTGCACCCGGGAACGCTGGGCCGACTTGGCAAAGATGAACAGCTCGTCGGTGCGGGTCATCTGGCGCCGGGTGCGACGGGGCAACTGCCGCAGGGCCACTTTCTCCCGCCGTTCATTGTTGACCCGCAGAATACCCAGTTCTGAATCCGGCACCCGACAGACATTGGTGCCCTTCTTGTCGGTGACAAAATCGTACTCGTCGTACCCCAGGAACGTGAAATGGTCGTCCATCAGCCAGTCCACGAAGGCCCGCGCTTCCTCTACATCGTCCGGGGTGATGTCGGCGGGGGAACTGTCCAGCTCCCCGGCGATTTCCTCGGCCTTGTGTTTCATGGCGCCGAAGTCCGACACCACAATACGCACCTCGTGGAGGACGTCCTGCAGCAGGTTTTCCAGGGATGCCAGGTCCTCCTGGTCGCTATGGCGGTCGATTTCCAGCACAATAAAGGCTTCGATATTGCTGCCGTCCTCCGACGCTTCGGGTCCGTCCAGGGATTTGAGCACGCCCTTGTCGTCACGCTCCACGGTCATGATGGAGTGATGGATGGTGTGGGTGCCGATATTCCGGCTGTTGATGGCAATGCGCACCGAATCGATCAGGAATGGGATATCCGGGTGCAGGATAAAGATGACTGTATGGGTCGACTGCCAGCCGTCACTCTCGAGGTCCGGATTGAAGACCGATACCGGTGTCTGGTCTGCCGCCCGCTTCTGCAGGAACTGCCAGGCCGCCATCACTGCCCCGTAGGTATCATGGAACTCCCTTTCAAGCAGTTCTTCCAGGGGCAGGTGCAGGAGGTAATGGCGGGAAAAGCGACTGATCCGTTCCGCTTCCTTCTTCGACAGCTTGCGGAAAAACTCCGTGTCCAGTTGCTCAAGGAACTGATCCTTGCTGGTGACGGTCAGGGTATTCATCAATCACCTCTGCAGTCCGGGTGCCTGCCGCGGCACGCAGGCACGGATGTGAACGAATGGTAACTCCAGCATAGTCAAACCCTTGATAATTTGCTGTAAATTCGCAAAAAATTCGTAAGTTATAACCGAGACAATACAACCTTCGGAGTAGTCAGCCCGATGTCCTCCCTGCAACAGACCTTTGGCGATCTCAAGGACCGCCTTTCCCAGCGCATTATCGGCCAGCATGCCCTGGTGGAACGCCTGCTGATCGCTCTCCTGGCAGACGGCCACCTGCTGGTGGAAGGAGCCCCCGGCCTGGCCAAGACCACGGCCATCAAGGCGCTGGCGGACAACCTCAGTGGCGACTTCCATCGCATACAGTTCACACCGGACCTGTTGCCGTCGGATGTCACCGGCAGTGAAATCTACCGTCCGGAAACCGGCCAGTTCGAATTCCAGCGGGGGCCGGTGTTCCACAACCTGGTACTGGCGGATGAGATCAACCGGGCGCCGGCCAAGGTCCAGTCGGCCCTGTTGGAAGCCATGGGCGAACGCCAGGTCAGTGTGGGCATGCGCACCTTCCCGCTACCGGCACCGTTCATGGTCATGGCCACCCAGAATCCAATCGAGCAGGAGGGCACCTATCCACTGCCGGAAGCCCAGCTCGACCGTTTCCTGATGCATGTGATGATCGGCTACCCGGAGACCTCAGCGGAACGGGAGATCCTCCACCTGGCCCGACAGGAAGCCAGGGAGGGTGCCACCAGCGCGGGTGAGCCGGTAACTGCGGAGCAGGTCCATCAGGCCCGCCAGTCGGTGAGCGAGGTTTTCATGGCCGATGCCGTGGAGGACTACCTGCTGGCACTGGTGCTGGCGACCCGGGATCCCCTGGCCCTGGACGATGACCTGGCCCGCTGGCTGGCCTTTGGCGTCAGCCCCCGGGGCACCATTGCCCTGGATCGCTGCAGCCGCGCCCTGGCCTGGCTGGATGGCCGCGACTACGTGACCCCGGACGACGTACGCGCCATCGCCCCGGATGTATTGCGGCACCGCCTGATACTCACCTTCGACGCCGAGGCCGGCGGCATCACCCCTGACGACGTGGTCAACCGCCTGCTGGAGCGGGTGCCGGTCACCGCCTGAAACCGGGAGTCAGCATGTTCAGCAACGCCGCCACCCATCACCAGCACCGGGTCACCGCCGACCTCCGGCACCTGTTGCTGTTGCAGGCCCAGGCCCGCACCCTGCAGATGCCCTCGGCCCGACGGGCCCTGCGGCAGAGGCGCGGGGGCCACCATTCGGTGATGCGGGGCCGGGGCATGTCCCTGGCCGAGGTCCGCCCCTACCAGCCCGGCGATGACGTGCGCCGCATCGACTGGCGTGTCACGGCCCGCCGGCAGGAACCCCACACCCGGGTCTACGAGGAGGAACGGGAACGCCCCGTGCTGATCCTGTGCGACCTTGGCCCCGGGCTGTTCTTTGCCAGTGAAGGTTCCTACAAGCAGGTACGTGCCGCCGAACTGTCGGCCCTGCTGGCCTGGGTCGCCCACGGTTCCGGCGACCAGGCCGGGGGCATCGTGTTCGGTGGCGAGAGCACCGAGATTGTCCGGCCCTCCCGGCGCCGGCGCTCGGTCATGCAACTGCTCAATGCCCTGTCCGCCCACCAGCGACACCAGCCGGCCACCATGGCGGAGCCCGGCAGCGATGGCCTTAACGACGCACTGACCGAGGCCCGCCGCATCGCCCATACCGGCAGCCGGCTGTTCGTGATCAGCGATTTCCAGGGAGCGGACGGCGACACCCGCTCCCTGCTGGCGGGACTGGCCATGCACAACCAGGTCACCGCGGTACTGGTAACCGACCCCCTGGACGATCACCTGCCAGGCCATGGCGACTACGCCGTGGGAGGCGCTGACGGCACACTCTGGTTCGACGGTGACGACCGGGCCCTGCAACGGGCCTGGCGGGAAGACTCGCAGTCCCGGCGCAGCGCCCTGGAGAGCCTGTTCCGGCAGACCGGCACCAATCTGCTGACCCTGGCCACCGAGGAGGATCCGGTGACCCTGATGCACGGGCTGACCTCATCAGGAGGACGCCTGTTGTGATACCCGACAATGTCCTGGAACAGCTCAAGGATATCCACACGCCCCCTCCCGCCGGCTTCTGGCCACCGGCGCCGGGCTGGTGGATGCTGGCAGCCCTGCTGCTGGCAAGCATCGCGGTGGTAGCCTTCCTGGCCTGGCGACGTCACCGCCGCCAGGCCCCGAAACGGGCCGCCCTGGCCCGGCTGGCGAACTACAGCACCCCGGAGCAGCCGGGCCCCGACTGGTATGCCGGCCTCAACCGCCTGCTCAAGGAAACCGCCCTGGCCCGTTACCCCCATGACAATCCCGCCAGCCTCAGCGGCGATGACTGGAGCCGTTTCCTGGCACTGACCTCCGGTGACCCGGAGCGGCCCTGGCAACAACTGGTGGTGGCCAGCTACCGGCCCGCCAGCGACCTTGTGCCCGGCGACGCCCGACAACTGGCGGAATACTGGATCCGGAGGCAGTCATGGTGAACCTGGTCTGGCCCTGGCTACTGGCACTTCTGCCACTTCCCTGGCTGCTGAAGCGGCTGGCGTGGAGTTCCCGGACCACCACCACAGACACGGTGGCGGCCCCGATCCTGCCCATCCAGTCCCGGCTGCGGGGCCTGCCCGGCGTCAGCCCACAGGGTGCCGGCCGGCGCCCCTGGCTCACGGTGGTACTGGCCCTGGCCTGGGCGCTGCTGGTCATTGCCCTGGCCCGCCCCCAGCATGTGGGCGAGGCCACCCATGTGCCCATGACCGGGCGCGACCTGATGCTGGCGGTGGATATCTCACCCAGCATGGAGGAACGTGACATGATCCTCCAGGGCCGCCCCCTGAACCGGCTGGAGGCGCTGAAGCTGGTGCTGGACGACTTTATCCGCCAGCGGGAGGGCGACCGGCTGGGTCTGCTGCTGTTCGGATCGGAACCCTATATCCAGGCCCCGCTCACCTTTGACCATGGCACCCTGCTCACCCTGCTGTCCGAAGCCGGCCTCGGCATGGCCGGACGGGCCACCGCCATCGGTGATGCCATCGGGCTGGCGGTAAAACGGCTGCGGGACCGTCCCCAGGAACACCGGGTGCTGGTCCTGCTGACCGACGGCGCCAACACCGCCGGCAACCTGACGCCGGAAAAAGCCACCGAGATTGCCGCCGACAGTGACGTCCGCATCCACACCATCGGTATCGGTTCGGAATCAACCATCCAGCGAGGGCTTTTCGGCAGCCGCCGGGTCAACCCCTCCAGCAACCTGGACGAGGAACTGTTGCGGGACATTGCCGGGCGCACCGGCGGCCACTACTTCCGGGCGCGTAACCTCGAGGAATTGCAGGGCATCTACCAGGAAATCGACCGGCTGGAGCCCCTGGAACTGGAAGGCAAATCCTGGCGGCCGGTCACCGAACTCTATGCCTGGCCGGCGAGTGCCGCCCTGGCCCTTTGGCTGGGCGGGCTGGGCCTGGCCAGGGGACGCGCCTTGCTGTCACTGTTCAACCGGGGCGGAGGGCGCACGGTATGATCGATTTCCAGTTCCTTCGCCCCCTGTGGCTCCTGCTGTTGCTGGCGGTGCCCCTGCTGTACTACCTGCTTCGCTCACTGGGACAGGGCCATACCCGCTGGCACCAGGTCATCCCCCCTGCCCTGCTGAAACCGTTGTTACCCGGCGGAAGCGGCGCCACAGGGCCCGGCAGGGGGCAACGGCTGCTGGCGCCACTGCTGCTCGCCGTGGCGGCCATCGCACTGGCGGGGCCTTCCTTTCGTACCGCCCCGTCGCCCCTGCAACAACAGGATGACTCCCTGGTGGTGGTGCTGGACCTGTCACTGTCCATGCTGGCCACCGACGTCAAACCGGACCGGCTGACCCGGGCCAAACGCAAGATCCGTGACCTGCTGGCGGCCCGGGAAGGCGCCTACACAGGCCTGGTGGTCTACGCCGCCGACGGCCATGTGGTCACCCCCCTGACCGACGATCGCCGTACCGTGGAGGGCCTGCTGTCCGCCGTGGACCCGATCATCATGCCGGCCCCGGGGAACCGGGCCGACCTGGGGGTGGCCCGGGCAATAGAACTGCTGGATCAGGGGGCACCCGGGCGGGGCCGCATCCTGCTGATTACCGACGGTCTCAACCCCCGCTATGGCGCGGCCATTCGGGACCGTTTGAACACCACCGGCTGGGAACTGGACGGACTGCTGGTGGGCACGGAAAGCGGCGCCCCCGTTCCCGTGCCGGAGCGGGGGTTCCTCCGTGACGGCGAACAGGTGGTGATCGCCAGGGCCACCCTGCCGGAACTGGCATCCACGGCCCGGGCCAGCGGTGGTGGGGCACTGCACATGACCACCTCGGACCGGGACATCTCCCGGCTGCGGTTGCGGGCTCAGGACCACGACGAATGGCAGGAGGCGCGGGAAGAGCGCAGCACCACCCGCCGCCAGGACGACGGTTACTGGCTGCTGTGGCTGGCCCTGCCCCTGGCCCTGGTGGGCTGGCGACGCGGGGCGCTGGTGATGGTCGCCCTGGGCCTGACCTGGGTACCGTCCGGACCGGCCCGGGCACTGGAGTGGAACGATCTCTGGCAGACGCCGGAACAGCGAGCGCCCCAGCTTATCGAGGAAGATCCCGCCAGCGCTGCCCTGCGGCTGGACGATCCCCAGTGGCGTGGTACCGCCCTGTACCGGGACCGTCAGTATGAGAGTGCGGCCGATGCCTTCGCCAACGGCCAATCCGCCGATGCCCACTACAACCGGGGCAACGCCCTGGCCCGGGCCGGCAAGCCGGAAGCCGCCCTCTCGGCCTGGGAGGAGGCCCTGGCCCGGAACCCGGACCATGACGCCGCCCGACACAACCGGGACGTCGTTCGCCAGTACCTGAAACAGCAGGAGCAGCAGCAACAGGGACAACAACAATCCGACCAGTCCGATCGGCAGCAACAGGGCCAGGATTCCCAACCCGGCAACCAGGACCAGCCACCGCCCGGTGAGCAGGCTGGTCAGCAGGACGGCTCACAGGATCAGCCTGGCGGACAGGGCTCCGGAAGCCAGCAGGGACAGCAGGCCGGTCAGGAGCCCATGGACGGCCGTTCCGACCCGCAGCAGGATCGGGAGGAGGCCTCCGAGGCCGGTCAACAGCCGGGAGAGGCCGAAAACGGTCGCCGCGAACAGGCCGGGATGGCCGAGGGCCAGACAGAGCCGGCGGAACAGGGTGACGCCGATACGCTGACCCAGTCCCAGCAGCAATGGCTGCGCCGGATTCCAGACAACCCGGGTGGCCTGCTGCGCCGTAAATTCATGCAACAGTCCCGTAGCCGCAACATTCAACCGGACGAGAACGACACACCATGGTAATTGCATCCCACCGGTCATGGCGATTCCTGCTGGTCCTGCTGGCGCTGCTGCCCTTGCAGGCGCTGGCCCAGCAGCCCCGGGAAGAAGCCTATATAGAGCTGTCCGCCAGTGCGGATGAAGTCTATGCCCAGCAGGAGCTGCGCCTCACCGTCAAGCTCTACTACACCAACCAGGTGATCCAGGGGCAACTGACCGACCCGGAACACCCGGATGCGGTGATTGAAAAGCTGGGAGAACAGAAGCAGTACCGGGAACGGGTGGACGGCGAAAGTTACCGGGTGGTGGAACGGAACTATGTCATCTTCCCCCAGAAACCGGGGCGCCTGCAGCTACCGCCGCTGGATTTCCAGGGCACCGCCCGCCATTCCCGGGGACACCACTACCGGATATCGGATTCCGCCGTACTGTTCCCCGTGAACGTCAAGGATGTGCCGGCGGAGTTCAGTGGCGGCACCTGGCTGCCGGCCACCGATCTGTCCATCAGCGACAGGGGGCTCGAACGAACGGGGCCGGTGACGCCCGGCGATAACCTGACACGCACCCTGACCCTGACAGCCCGGGGGCTGCCCGCCACCACCCTGCCGTCACTGGATATCCGGTATCCCGATGCATTGAGAAGTTACCCGGAGCCCGAGCAGCGGGAATCCTCCGCCACCGCCGATGGCGTTCTCGGTGAACTGCAACAGACGGTGGCTCTGGTTCCCGTATCCGCTGAAGGCGGTGACATCACCCTGCCGGAAGTCCGTATTCCCTGGTGGGATGTCAACGAGGACCGGGAGAGGGTTGCGGTATTGCCTGCCCGTACCATCGAGCTGGCGGCGACGCCGGGATTCGGCCAGGAAACCCGAGATGGCCCTGCCGAGCCGGTGTCGGAGGAGGCGACTCCGCCGCAGTCGGCGCCGGAGTCCGCACCGCTGACCGGCCACTGGTTCTGGCCGCTACTGGTCGCCCTGCTGGCATTGGGGTGGGCCACTACCGTGGCCGCGTGGTGGCTGCACCATCGCCGCCGGCAGGCCGCCCCGGTGGTCACTCCGGTCGTGGAACAGGGGGAGAAGGAGCGCTTCCGAGAGCTCTGTGATCAGGCCCGAGAGCAGGATTCACGGTTCTTTAACGGACTTCCGGCGTGGGTAAGTGCCCTGGCGGGCCGGGACTGCCACACCAGCGACGCCGCCCTGGCCATCCTGTCCGACCCTCAACTGTCGGCCTTGGTGAACCGGTGGCGGGAGTCACTGTTCCGCGACGGTGGCGGCGAAATGCCTGACGGCCAGGCACTGGTCAGCGCCCTGAAGGCGGCGCGCACAAACTGGCAGAACAGACCGTCCAGCAGAAGCCATGGCACCCGGCAGGTACTGCCGGACCTCTACCCGGATGGGCTGAATCCCTGACCGGGGACGAACGTCAGTGAAGCTGTTCGTCGATGGTCAGCAGCACCGGCTCGCTGTCGCCGCTGACCACGGGTACCGGTTCCTCGCGGATACCCTGGTAGTCACCGGGCTGGGGCTTGGCGGCACCCGATGGGCTGATACGGGCCGCGACCACCACCTCATCGGCTCCCGAGATCCGGAACTGGGGCGCCATGGCCAGCCGGTCGTCCAGGCGCAGGTTAAGGGGCAGTTCACCGGCCCGCAGCCGGGCAACCGCCAGGGGCGCGGAGCGCATGTCCGGCGTGCGGGCGTAGACAAACAGCGTGGTGTCCGGTGATATCTCACCGGCAAACGCCTCGTCCAGTTCCACCCTGACGTTCACTCCCCGGTCGGATAGCCCGTCACTGGCTGGCTGCTCCGCCTGCACACGGTCCGGCACATCCATACCGAGCCGCTGGTAGGCGCGACTCACGCCCTCGCGGATGGAGGCAATCTGCGGGTGGTCGGGGGCCACGTCAATGATTGTCTCCCAGTGTTCGATAGCCGCCTCGTAGTCTTCCCGCTCAAAGGAATGGATACCCAGCAGGCCCAGGGTGTTCACCTCATTGGGGTTGAATTCCCGGGCCCGGTCCATGGCGCGGTTCACCTCATCGGTGAGCGCCCCCTGGCTGTCAAAGAACCAGGCCTGGGCCGACAGGCCCCAGGCCGTTGCCCTGGCGTTGTCGTCCGGCACCACTTCCGCCAGGCGTTCGAACGCCCGGGCGGCCTCCGGGTAGCGTTCCATGCGCATGTAGCTGCGGCCCAGCATGGCCCAGCCATCGGGATTATCCGGTTCCTGCTCCAGGCGTTCGGAAAGCTGCCTTGTGAGCTGGTCCATCTGGGCCATGCGGTCGCCCCCGGTAGTTTCCTGGAGCTCTTTCATGGCCTGGTACTGTTCCACCTTGCCCAGGGCGCCCCATTCCCCGTAGAGCAGCACGACACCGGCCGGCAACAGCACCACCGCCAGCACCACCACCGCCCAGGTGCTGCGACGGCGATAATCCATGCGCAGGTCTTCTGCCCGGACTTCCTTCGGGGCGCTGACGTCCTTCGGAGACTGGCCGTCGCCAACGTCATCCAGCATGGCCCCGGCCAGCTCGTCCCGGAGCATGCGGAAATTTTCCTCATCGATGATGCCCTGCTGGTACTCCTCCTCCAGCTCCGTCAGCCGGGTCCGGTAGGCCAGCAGGTTCTGATTACGGATGTCGGCGTTAATACGGCGCCCGGGGCGGCCGAACACCAGTGGATAAAGGATAAACAGGAAGGCCAGGCCGACAAGTACCGCCGTGGTAATCCAGAAGGTTTGGGTCATAGAAACAGTCGTTCAGTTGGGTGCGGAATGGCGTGCGTGTATGGTCATGAATCCCGCCGCAGCAGGTCATCCGCCTGCCGGCGTTCCTCGTCGGTGAGCCCGGGCCCATTGTTAGCACCCTGACGGCCGGAACGTCGCACGATCAGTACGATCACGATCAGGCCTACGGCCACCACGATGGCCGGCAACAGCCACAGTAACGCGGTGCGGGCATCGAAGGCGGGCTTGTAGTGGACGAACTCGCCGAAGCGTTCGATCATGGCATCCACGACCGTCTGTTCATCCGCGCCCTCCTTCACCATGCGATAGACCTCGTTGCGCATGTCCTCGGCGATGGGCGCATCGGAGTCAGCAATGTTCTGGTTCTGGCACTTGGGGCAGCGGAGCTCATTCAGCAACTGCTGGAACTGCTCCTGCTGATCCGACGTCTCCAGCGGGTACATGTCCTGCCCGCCAGCCGACTCACCATCGGACTGAGCCAGGGCCATCGGCGCCATCAGCGCCAGCAACAGCCACGCCAGCAGCGGTTTCATGATCCCTCCTCCTGGTACCGGCGGACAACGGGTTCCAGTTCCTCTTCCCACACCTGGGGATTAACCACCCCCACATGGCGATACCGGACAATACCCTGCTTGTCGATGATGTAGGTTTCCGGAGCACCGTATACCCCGAGGTCAAAACCGAAACGGCCCTGGGGATCGAACAGCGTGAGCTGATAGGGATTGCCCAGGTCCCGCAGCCAGCGCACGGCAGCATCGCGGTTATCCTTGTAGTTCAGACCGATGATGGGAATGCCCTTGTCCTCCGCCAGCCACACAAGGTCCTCGTGTTCATCGCGGCAGGCGGGACACCAGGTGCCCCAGACATTCAGCAACGACACCTGTCCCTGGAACACCGATGGCGTCAGGGTACGGTCCGGGTTCTCCAGGTCCTGCAACTCAAACGCCGGTACCGGCTTGCCAATCAGCGCGGAGTCCAGCTCCTGGGGGTCCTTGCCCAGCCCCGAATAGAGGAAAAGACCAAACGCCACCGCCACCAGTACCGGCAGGAACATCAACGCCCGTTTCATGCGCCGGCCTCCGCTGGCTTGCCCTGGGGCTCCTGCCCCGTGGACGCCTTCCTGCGCTCGGTGGCGGTATCCTTGATGCGGTAACGCTTATCGGAAATCGCCAGGAAGCCACCAATGGCCATCACCAGGGCCCCCAGCCAGGTCCAGCGGACCAGCGGCTTGTACTGCAACCGAACCGCCCAGGCATTGCTGGACACGGGCTCCGCCAGAGCCACAAAGATGTCCCTCAGGAAGCCGCCGTCGATTCCCGCCTCAGTCATCACGTTGCGCTGGACCACGTAGCGGCGCCGTTCCGGATATAGGGTGGCCACCGGCTCGCCATTGCGGCTGATATCGAATCGCGACACCAGGGCCGTAAAGTTGGCCCCTTCCCGTTCGCCAACGGATGCGAACCTGAACTGGTAGTCGCCGACCTCGGCGATATCGCCGGGACTCATGCGGACATTGCGCTCAATGCCGAAATTGTTCACCACGGTGGCACCGGCAATCACCATGGCCAGGCCCAGGTGGCCGAACACCATGCCATAGAAGCTGCGGGACTGGCGGCGCAGCCCGTGCAGGCGACCGTGCCGGGACGACGACTTGGTCCACAGGTCCTGCACCGTGGCCACGGCACACCAGGCGGCGGAGAAGATGCCAAAGAAAGCCCATAAACTGAGATCGCCCCAGAACCCGGTGATGCCGGGGGAATCGTAGGTCCCCATGGACAGCACCACCGCCACCGCAATGGCCAGCCCGCCCATTGAGGGCAGGATCAGCTTGCGGGCCAGGTACTGGTCGTCGGTCTTCTTCCAGCGGGAGAAGATGCCGATACCCAGCAGGATGCCCACCGCCACGGCAATGGGACTGAAGGTCAGGTTGAAGAAAGGCTCGCCGATGGAAATATTACCCAGCTCGAAGTAGTCGGCAATCAGCGGGAAGATGGTGCCCACCAGCACCAGCAGCATGGCGGCCATCAGCAGCACGTTGTTCATCAGCAGGAATACTTCCCGTGACAGGGGACCGAACTTCGCCCGGGTGTGCACCACCGGCGCCCGGAACGCATAGAGAGTCAGGCTGGCAATCACGGTGACTGCCAGCAGACCCAGCAGGAATGCCCCCCGGGTCGGGTCCGACGCAAATGAGTGCACCGAGGTAATCACCCCGGACCGCACCAGGAAGGCCCCCAGCAGGCTCAGGGCGAAGGTGAGGATGGCCAGCAGCACAGTCCAGCTCTTGAACACCCCGCGTTTCTCGGTCACCGCCAGGGAATGCATCAGCGCGGTACCGGAAATCCAGGGCAGCAGGGAGGCGTTCTCCACCGGGTCCCAGAACCACCAGCCGCCCCAGCCCAGTTCGTAGTAGGCCCACCAGCTGCCCAGAGCAATACCAATGGTCAGGAATCCCCAGGCGACGGAGGTCCAGGGCCGGGACCAGCGGGCCCAGGCAGCATCCAGGCGACCGTTGATCAGCGCCGCGATGGCGAAGGCAAAGGCTACCGAGAAGCCCACGTAGCCCATGTACAGCATGGGCGGATGGACGATCAGGCCGAAGTCCTGCAGCAGCGGGTTCAGATCCGCGCCGTCCGCCGGCACATTCGGCAGGATCCGGTCAAACGGGTTGGAGGTCATCAGGATGAACAGCAGGAAACCGATGGCCACCATGCCCATCACCGACAGCACCTGGGACACCATCACCGAAGGCAGCCGGCGGCTGAAGGTGGCCACCGCCAGGGTCCAGCCACTGAGCATCAGGATCCATAGCAGCAGCGAACCCTCGTGGCCACCCCAGACCGCACTGAACTTGTAGTACCAGGGCATCAGGCTGTTGCTGTGGTTGGCCACGTAGGCCACCGAAAAATCGTCCTGCATGAACGCACGGGTGAGAATGCCGAAGGCAATGGCGATGAATACGAACTGCCCCGCCGCCAGGGGTCTGGCAAAAGCCTGCAAGCTGTCCCGGGCGGTCAGCGAGCCATACAGGGGAATCACCGCCAGCAGGACTGAAAGCAACAGCGCGATGATCAGGGTGACTTGTCCAAGTTCCGGAAACATGTCGGTCTCTCTTCAGGCGTTCTTATGGGTGTTGCAGCGGATCAGTACTCGGGCATCTCCCGGCCCTCTTTTTCGGCCCGGGCGGAAGATCGCTCCAGGGCCTTGCTGACCTCGGGCGGCATGTACTGTTCATCGTGCTTGGCAAGGACCTGCTCCGCCACAAAGATCCGGTCCTGATTCAGTTGCCCGGTGGCCACCACGCCCTGCCCCTCACGGAACAGGTCCGGCAGGATGCCTTCATACCTCACCGTCACCGTGGAGCTGTAGTCGGTCACCCGGAACTCCACCTTAAGGCTGTCGGGGTCACGGACCACCGAGCCCTCCTCCACCATGCCACCGGCGCGAATCCTCACATCCACCGGGGCTTCGCCCTCGGAAATCTGGGTCGGGTCATAGAACAGGTTGATGTTCTGGCGGAAGGCGTAGGTGGTCAGGCCAACGGCCACCGATACGCCGGCCAACAGGAACAGGATGATGCTGAGCTTTCGTTTACGTGCAGGATTCATGGCTTGCTGGCTGGCTCATTGTGGGACGTTTGGATTCGCTGGAAGCTGGCTTCGCCTGCCGGGTTTCCGGAGCCTGCCGCACCCTGCGGCGAGGACTGGAACTGCTGCTGGAAACGCTGGGCGCGGACCACCTGACGGCGTTCGAACACAGACAGCCATGCCAGCAATCCGCATAGCAGAAAAAACACACCGTAGCATGTCCAGACATAGAGCCCATGGTCACCCATGGCAATAAAGTCACTGAAGGATTCGAAGGCCATGGCGTCAGGCTCCTCCCGATTTCAGTTGCGACTGGCCAACGGCCTGAACCAGCTCACGCACCCAGCGGGTGCGGTACTCCCGCCGCAGGATTTCCGTCTGCATGCGATAGAAGGCTATCCAGCCAAACAGCAGATAAGTGCCCAGCACCACCATCAGCAGCGGCACCCACATCTCGGGCACCATGGCGGGCTTTTCCGTCAGTTTGAAGGTGGCGGGCTGGTGCAGCGTGTTCCACCACTCCACCGAATACTTGATGATGGGAATGTTCACCACACCGACGATGGATAACACCGCCACCGCCTTCGCGGCCGCCTTCTCGTCCGCATAGGCAAAACCGAGACCGATAATGCCGATGTACAGGAACAGCAGAATCAGCATGGAGGTCAGCCGCGCATCCCAGACCCAGTAGGCGCCCCAGGTCGGTTTGCCCCAGACCGCGCCGGTAAACAGCGCCAGCAGCGTCAGCACCACGCCCACCGGGGCCGCCGCACGCACGAACACATCCGCCAGCTTCATCTTCCAGACCAGGGTAACCACGCCGGCAACCGCGATCATCATGTAGACAGACTGGGCGAGGAACGCCGTGGGCACATGGATATAGATGATGCGATAGCTGTTTTCCTGGTAACGCTCCGCAGGAGCGAACCCCAGCCCCCAGATGATGCCGGCCAGGGTCAGGAGCAGCCCGAAGGCCAGCAGCCAGGGCATGAACCGGCCGGCAATGCCGTAGAACCACTTCGGCGAGCCCAGTTTGTGAAAGAATTGCCACATCGGGTGTATCCCCTGACTCGAAACCTGTTGACGCCCTAGGACGTCGATAAACTGATCTTCAGGGCCGCTGCCGCGGCCAGTGGTGCCAGCATGGCCGCCAGCACCAGCATTGCCGCCATCAATGCGAGGTGCCCGGACACGTCGGCCCCGCTGCCTGCCGCCATTACCGTACCGGTACCGAAGATGAGCACCGGAATATACAGAGGGATCACCAGCAGGGACAAGAGCACGCCCCCGGCCCGCAAACCAACGGTCAAAGCCGCCCCCACCGAGCCGATCAGACTCAGTACGGGTGTGCCGATCAGCAGCGTTAGACACAAAACCGCAACAGAGTTCCCGTCCAGGAACAACATCATCCCCAAAAGCGGTGTCAGCAGCACCAGCGGCAGCCCGGTCACCAGCCAGTGGGCCAGGGTCTTCGCCAGTACCAGCAGGAACAGCGGCTGCGGCTGCAGGGCAATCTGCTCCAGGGTTCCGTCCTCGAAATCGAAGCGGAACAGGTGGTCCAGTGACAGCATGGTGGCCAGCAGCGCACCCACCCAGAGGATGCCGGCGCCGGCCTCACTGAGGAACGACGCCTCGGGGCTCACCCCCAGGGGAAACAGGGCCACCACCATGATAAAGAACAGCAGCGGATTCAGCAGATCCTGCTTCTGACGGATGCTGAGCCGCAGGTCACGACGGATCAGGGCCGCCATGGCCTGCCCCACCCCCGGCGATGACGTCACCGGGTCCTGTACCAGGGCCCCCAGTGGCTGCCGACTACCCACCTGGCACCTCCGTACGGTCATTGGCCGGCGCCCCGGCCCGGTCGCCCTCCGCGGCCTGCCCCAGACGGATCCGGGCCATGTCTTCCAGGGCCGGCTGATGGTGGGTGGTTATGACCACCGCGCCACCATCCCGTACCCGGTCGGCCAGCAGCCGCTCCACGGCGGCCACGGCATCCACATCCAGGGCCGTAAAGGTCTCGTCCAGCAACCACACCGGTTCATCCGCGAACAGCAGGCGCGCCAGCGCGACCCGCCGTTTCTGGCCGGCGGACAGGTGCTCACAGGGCACATGGGTCCAGGGACCGAGCCCGACCTGGGCCAGCGCCTGGGCCAGGGTATCCCGGCTCACGGCCTGCCGCCCCGCCACCAGCGCCTGCAGGTTTTCCATTGGCGTCAGCACTCCCTTGATGCCGGGCCGGTGCCCCAGGTAGAGAACATTGCGGCGCACCGCGTCCCAATGCCGGTGCCGTGGCTGCCCGCACCAGAGGATCTGCCCGCTCCAGTTGTCATTCAGACCGGCCAGTATGCGCAGCAGCGTGGTCTTGCCCGAACCGTTAGGACCCTCGACACGGGTGAGCGTACCCGGCACTATGGAAAAACTCAGGTCACGGAACAGCGTACGACCGTCCCGTTCACATTCCAGACGCTCAGCCTTGAGCAAATGATCAGCCTGTGGCAGCGGCTCAGTCATCAGGGCCCCGGGTTGCCAGGGGGCGGCATCGGCCACCCCGGGAAATACATAAACCGGTATCACCGGTACTTCCGGGAGAATTCCCGAAGCGGGCGCTATTATAACGAAACGGGCCGTTGATTACTCTTGCCTGACATCAAAACGACGAGTCGTGTTGCACAAAACCCATGAAATTACCCGACGGTAACCCGATCAATACCCAGCCCCCCAAACCGCCCGCCGGCAACGCCGGGACGGGGCAGCCCGATCCCCTGCGTCAACTGCAGAGCCTGCAACTGGAAAACCGCCAGGCGGTGGTCGCAAGGGTGGCCGAACTCCTGTCCCAGCGGGGCATGGATCAGGCCATACTGGAAGTACGCGGCCAGAAACTGACGGTCAACCTGCCCGGGGACCGGCCGGAACTGAAGGTGGGGGATCTCCTGCGGCTGATGCGGGAAGGTTCATCGCTAACCCTGCTGGACAAGCTGCCTGCCACAGCGGAAACCCGCCTGGGGCAGGCCCTGATCCGCCACCTGCCCTGGCAGCAACACCTGGACAGCGGCCTGAGCCAGCTACTGGCCACCCTGTCCGCAGGTCTCAGGGCAGCCCCGGGCACCAGCACCCAACCCGGCGCCAGCCAACCCGTACCCACCACCGTCCGGGAGGCCCTGCAGGCCATCGCCAGGCTACTGCCCCGGGCCTCCACAGAAACCACGGGACTGACGTTCCGGCCACTGCCGGCGACATCGTCAATCTCCCAGGCACCCCTTGCCCCCCTCACGAGCCTGGCATCCCCAGGCACGCCGGGACTGGACGCCGAAGGAGTAAAACAATGGCTGATCAACAGCGGCGTGATGACCGAAGCCCGCCTGGCCCGGGGCACCCTGGATGCTGCTCCCACAGACCTGAAGCTGGCCCTGGGGCGGCTGGCCCTGACCCTGCTGCAACACCAGAACCTGGGCAGCGACCAGTTCACCCGTTTCACGCCGCTGCCAAGCCATGAACTGGTGACCTCGCCACTCCAGTTTCCGGCACCGACCACGACGCCCCTGGCTACTGGCGACAGCCGGGAACCGGCCTCCCCCGGTCAGATGCTACGCCTGCTGGCGGGCATGCTGAACCGGATCACGGTCAACCAGCTCCACAGCCAGTTGCTGACCACCCGCAGTGGCGCCGAGGGCGCCCCACAGATCAATACACTGGTCACCGACCTTCCCTGGATGGCTCCCGGTGGAGAGGTGAAGACCGCCCAGTTACGGATCGACTATAACCAGCCGGAGCAGCAGGAAAAACAGGGAAGCCGGCGCGCCGGCGTTGCCGAATGGCGGCTGAACCTGGCCATGGACCTGGACGAGGCCGGCAAGGTGTTCTTCGATATCGCCCTGCGACAGCAGGCCCTGTCCGCCCGGGTCTGGGCAGAACGCCAGGCCACTGCCCGCCAGGTCAACCAGGAACTGGGGGATCTGCGCACCCGGCTGACGGACCTGGGGCTGGAGGTGACGGAACTGGAATGCCGCAGAGGGCAGCCACCCGCGGCGGCCACCCGCCTGGAACACCGGCTGCTGGACACCCGGGCATGAAGGAGGAACAACGATGACGGAACAACGGAGCAGCAGTCGTGACACCGCTGTCGCCCTCAAGTATGACGGCCAGAGGGCTCCCACCGTCGCCGCCAGCGGAATGGACGAGGTGGCGGAGGAGATCATCCGTATTGCCCGGGAACACGAGGTGCCCCTCTACGAGAATGCCGAACTGGCGGGCATACTGGCGCGACTGGATCTGGACGAGGAGATTCCCGAAACCCTCTACCGGGTCATCGCGGAGATACTGGCCTTTGCCTTCCATCTGCAGGGCCGGACGCCGCAGGATGCCGGCCAGGACAAACCGGAATCCCCATGAGGCGGAATGCCCGACAACCGGTTCAGGCCACCCGCTGCTGACGACGGCGCAGCGCGGAAACCAGTTCCGCCTCGGGACGGGAGATACCACAGGTATTCATCAGGTCATCCACATCGGCCCCCAGGTCCACCAGGCGGGAGGCTTCATCATAGGAGACCCGCAGCGGGTCGTTCTGGCGCATTTCATCGAACAGCGAGCGCAGCTCGTGGAGCTGGCGCTCGCAGGCGATCACCCGGTTACCGACACCGGCACTGCCACTGCTGGTGGCGTGTAGTTCACGCACCAGGTTTTCGGTGTTGTCCCGCAACTGCCGGCGTACGCGATCGATCCGGCGGCTGTTAACCAGCCCCTGAACGGCCAGCAGGACAAAGGCAACAAGGGTAAGGGCCCAGGGGGCCAGTTGGGTCCAGTCGGTGGTCATCATCACTCGGTCCTCGGTTGGTGGTGATCACGACCGGGTGGCGATGGACCCCGGACCTGCCACTTGCCGGGGCGACGAGTGGTCAGGCCCTGCAGGTGGTCAGGTCAGAGCGCGGCAATCTCCGCCCACTCGTGATCAGACAGCATCTTGTCGAACTCCACAAGAATGATCAGTTCGCCATTCTTGTTGCACACCCCCTGGATGAACTTGGCGCTTTCCTCGTTCCCCACGTTGGGTGCGGTTTCGATTTCACTGGCCTTCAGGTACACCACCTCTGCCACGGAGTCCACCAGGATACCCATCACCTGGCTTTCGGACTCCATCACCACGATACGGGTGGCGTCCGTGATCTCCGCATCCGCCAGACCGAACCGGCGGCGGGTGTCGATCACCGTGACCACGTTGCCCCGCAGGTTGATGATGCCCAGGACATAATCTGGCGCACCGGGTACCGGAGCAATCTCGGTGTGACGCAGCACTTCCTGGATCTGCATCACATCGATACCGTAGGTCTCGTCATCCAGACGGAAGGTGACGTACTGAAGGACCTTGTCGTTTTGGGCCTGACCCTGTTGTCCGTTATCGGATGCCATAATGCCTTGTCTCCTCGCAGGCCATCCGTCTAACGGGACAGCCTGATGTCAAAAAATCATCGTCAGTGCCCCATACTATAGTCAGGGGCACAAACCGTGCCAGAGTGGATCGGTTTAATTTGGTAACCGCCGGTCCGCGCTTCCGCCGGCCTCCCAGAAGGTATCGGCCAGACCGGGGGTGAACTTGAGGGAAGAATACCCGCCCGTTAAGTATGTATAGTTATGCGACAGCTTTCAAAACACCCGTCAGTCTAGCTCCAGGTGGTGCTCCCGCTCCGCCCGTGCCAGCAATCCGGCCATGGCGCCCACGTCGATCAGGGCACACATGTGCTTGACCACGGTGCCCGACAGCCAGGGCCGCTTGCTGCGGGAGGTGCGCCAGCGCACCTGGTCCGGGTCGAGGGTGAAGGATTCCGCCACTTCGTCACAGGCCAGGGCCCAGTCGCTGTCATCCAGCCGGATCACGAAGCGATAGCCCTCCCGGGCGCCTTCCGGTACCCGCCCGGCCATGATCCACTGCGCCGAGTCCACCACCTTGAGCTTCTGGTCCCGGTCCAGCAGCATCCCCATGTACCAGGGAGGGCGCCCCGGAATCGGCTTGATGCGGTCCTCTATGCGATGGATCGCCCCCAGCATCACCAGCGGCACCGCCAGTTGCAGGCCAGCCACCTTGAAGATCAGGCATTCGAACGGCCGATCGGCCCAGTCGGGATTGGCCTCGGGTTCCGCGGGTGCGGGTGGCTCCTCGGCGGGCACCGCCACCGCTGTCTCGACGGGCACGGCTTCCGCAACGGGGGCCGGGGCAATATCAGGCTCCGGTGTGACCAACGCTGTCTCCGGCTCATCCTCAACCGGCAGATCCGGCGCCACGGCCTCGTCAACCAGGGTGTCGGCCCGGGTTTCGGGTTCCTCCGGCGCTGGTGTCACCGTCTCCTGTTCCTCAACGGTTTCCGTCGCGGTGGCCGTAGCCGTGTGCAGCAGGTCGTCCAGGTAGCTGACCAGTGCCGCGGACGGGTCCGCCAGATCGGTGGAGGATTTCCGGTCAGGCGCCATAGGACCTCCGCGACCGTTTTCCGTCGCCTGTCAGAAATCCGTCAGCGGCAACCAGGTCGGTCAGTTGGAAGCCCATGAGGTGGTCCCCTCCATCAGGTCCTGCAACAGACGCCGGTAGGCCCGCACGCCATGGGTGTCCGCGTCCAGCTTCGACGGTACCCGGCCCGCCTGGCTGGCGTCCCTGAACCGGGTGTCCACCGGGATCATGAAGCGCCAGAGCTCCTCCGGGTAGGTCTTGCGAAGCTGGTTGAGGCTGCTGACCGAGGCCTGGGTACGCTTGTCATACAGTGTGGGCACGATGGTGTAGTCCAGCCGGTTCTTCTGAGAACGCATGATCATCTGCAGGGTGTGGAGCATGCGCTCCAGCCCCTTCAATGCCAGGAATTCCGTCTGCACCGGGACAATCAGGTGCTGTGAGGCCGCCAGTGCATTGACCATCAGCACCCCCAGGGACGGCGTGTTGTCCAGCAGGACATAGTCGAAATCATCCCAGAGCTGGGCCAGGGCCCGGGAGACGATCAGTCCCATGCCCTCGACACCCACCATCTTGCGTTCCAGGGTGGCCAGGGCGGTACTGGCCGGCAACAGGGACAGCCCCTCGCAGCCGGTGTCCGTCACCAGTTGCGCCGGCAGGCCGTCAGGTACCTTGCCCTGGTGCTGGAACAGGTCAAAAACGCTGTGGGGGATGGTGTCCGGGTCATGGCCAAACCAGCTGGTGAGGGACCCGTGGGGGTCCAGGTCCACCAGGAGTACACGGTAACCCTGCTCAGCCAGCAGGCCACCAAGGGTAACCACGGAGGTGGTCTTGCCCACCCCGCCTTTCTGATTCGCTACTGCCCAGATCCGCACAAACAACTCTCCCGTGAATGCCCCTATGGGGCCGTACTTGCCGCCCTGCATATCGGCGGCCCTGACCGGAACTTGAGGAACACACTGCCAGCGCCGGAGCCGGCAAACGATTGCCACCATGGTCCCCTGGTCATCTTCTGCATCAGGGTTATTCAGATATCGTGCCAGCCTGCGTCAGCGGTCCCGGACGGCCCCCCGGATGGCCGCGTCCCGGGAAATCAGCAACACCACCCGGCGGTTACGACGCCGTCCTTCTTCCGTGTCATTGCGGGCCACCGGCTGATAGGCGCCGTAACCCACCGCAGCCATGCGGGACGGGTTCACCTTCTCCGCCGCCAGCATCCGCACCACGGCGGAAGCCCGGGCCGCCGACAGCTCCCAGTTGGAGGGGAAGCGGCCGGTCCGGATGGGCCGGTCATCGGTAAATCCTTCGACCCGGATGGCGTTGTCGGTATCCCGGATAATGTCAGCGATGCTTTCCATTACCGGGAAGGCGTCATAATGGGGTTCCGCGTCGCCACTGCCGAACAACAGGCTGTCCCGCATGCTCAGCTCGATCCACTGGTCGCTGACCTGGAGGTTCACCACCCCCTGGTTCATCAGACTGTCGAATTCCGTGGCAAACTGGTTGGCCATGCTGCGCAGTGCCTCGCTACGCTGCGCCTGCTCCCGGACCGTGGTGGACGGCTCCGGCTCGGGAGCGGGGGCAACCGGGGGAGGAATCACCGACTCTTCCGACGGCAATGCGGCGCCGGGCTCCTCGCCCACTGGCACTGGCTGGATGGATCGCTGGGGGGCATTGAACACACCGGTCAGGGTCTCCGAGAGCACCTTGTACTTGCCCTCGTTCACTGACGATACGGAGTACATCACCACGAAGAAGCCGAACAGAAGGGTGATGAAATCCGCGTAGGAGATCAGCCAGCGTTCCTGGTTATTGGCGGCTTCAGCCCGTCTTGATCGACGCCTCATAGTGATCCCCTATCCGGATGGTGGCCTGCTCAGGACTGTACGAAGCCCCGCAGACGCATCTCGATGGACCGTGGATTTTCTCCTTCCGCAATCGCGATGATGCCATCAATCATCATGTCCTCGTAACGGCTGCGACGGCGGACGATCTCCCGCATCTTGTTGGCCATGGGGAAAAACAGCAGGTTCGCCAGCGCCACTCCGTAGATGGTGGCCACAAAGGCGGTGGCGATGCCGGTTCCCAGGGTGGACGGATCGGTCAGGTTGGTCATCACCTGGATCAGCCCCATCACCGCGCCGATAATACCGATGGTCGGCGAGTAGCCCCCCATCGCCTCGAAGACCTGGGCCGCTTCCAGGTCCCGCTGTTCCCGGGATTCCAGGTCCACCTCCAGCACACCGCGGATGGTTTCAGTTTCGGCACCGTCCACCAGCAGTTGCAGGCCCTTGCGGGCGAAATTCTCCGGCTCTTTCTCCGCCACTGCTTCCAGGCCCAGCAGCCCCTGCTTGCGGGCCTTGACGCTCCAGTCCATGATCTTGCCAATGCCTTCATCCAGTCCGATATAGGGCGGGAAGAAAACCCAGCGGGACTGGCTGAAGGCCCGCCTGAGCAGGCCGGCGGAGGTCTGCAGGATGGTCGCAGCCAGAGTGCCGCCTACCACGATCAGGGCCGCCGGCAGGTTGAACAGCGATGCCAGGGTACCGCCCTCCAGCATGTTGCCGCCCAACAGGGCCGCAAACGCCAGGATGATACCCAGCAGGCTGAGGATATCCATTAACTCACCCCTTCAACCAGGCGCGGTCCGATTTCATCCAGGGGGAGCACTTCGTCACTCAGGCCGGCCTTGGCCACGGCCATGGGCATGCCGTAGATTACCGAGGTTTTTTCATCCTGTGACCAGATCACGGAGCCGGACTGTTTCATCATGCGGCAGCCTTCCTTGCCGTCGGCGCCCATGCCGGTGAGGATGATACCCAGGGTCTTGCCGGGAAAACTGCGCGCCAGGGAGCCAAAGGTGACGTCAACGCTGGGCTTGTAGTTCAGCCGTTCATCCCCGGGAAGGATGCGCACCCGCCCCTGGCCGCCCCGGTTCTCAATCATCATCTGCTTGCCGCCGGGGGCCAGCAGGGCCACGCCGGGGCGCAGCATATCGCCATCCTCCGCCTGCCGGACCTGGATGCGGCACAGCTTGTTGAGGCGCTCGGCAAACGCCGGGGTAAAGCTGCCCGGCATGTGCTGGACCAGCACCAGGGGTGCCGGGAAATTGGCGGGCAAGTCCACCAGCACCTTCTGCAGGGCGATGGGGCCGCCGGTGGAGGTGCCGATGCCCACCACATTGTAATGCCGGCTGGGGGTGCGACGACGGGCGGGCCTGGCCGGCGGCTCGGGCCGGGGCGAACGACTGTCAGGCTGTGACGGGCGGGTGTCCCGGGCCGGGACCGGTCGGTCGGTAGTACCCGGGGACGGCTTTCGGCCAACAGTGGGCGCCGCCGCACCACGCTCCGCCCGGGGCTGGCTCCGTGCCACATCGAGGATGCGCTCCCGCAGGATGCGCTGGAGCTCGGAACCATCCCGGGCGATGTCCTCGAAGTTCTTCGGCAGGAAGTCCACCGCCCCGGCTTCCAGGGCGTCCAGGGTGACCCGGGCCCCTTCGTAGGTGAGAGAGGAGAACATCAGTACCGGCGCCGGGCAGCGCTGCATGATCTCCTTCACCGCGGCAATGCCGTTCATCACCGGCATTTCGTAATCCATGGTGATGACATCGGGGCGCAGCTTTTCCGCCAGTTCCACCCCTTCTTTGCCATTGCTGGCGGCACCCACAACACGGATGTTGCCGGATGCGTTGAGGATTTCCGTCAGTCGCTTGCGGAAGAAACCCGAATCATCAACGACCAGGACAGAAACCGTCATCCATTCCCCCTATCGGTAAAACCCGCCATCAGCCGTAATGTTGCAACAGGCTGGGCACGTCAATTATCAAGGCGATACGACCATCGCCGGTAATGGTGGCACCCGCCATGCCCGGTGTACCCTGCAGGGCACGTCCGAGGGGCTTGATGACCACTTCCTCCTGACCAATCAACTGGTCCACCACGAAGCCCACCTGCTTGGTGCCCATGGCGACAATCACCACATGGGCATTGTCGGGCTCGGCGGAGCCGGTATCGGACGGTACCAGCCAGCGCTTGATATGGAACAGCGGGAACACCTTGTCCCGGACCACGATGCACTCGCGACCGTCGACAATGTTCTTCTTGCTGAGATCCAGATGGAAGATCTCCACCACGTTCACCAGCGGCAGCGCGAAGGATTGCTCGCCCAGCATGATCATCAGCGTTGGCATGATCGCCAGGGTCAGCGGCACCTTGATACGGATCGCGGTGCCCTCGCCCAGTTTCGAGCGCACCTCGATCTGGCCGTTGAGCTGGCTGATCTTGGTCTTGACCACGTCCATGCCCACGCCCCGGCCGGACACATCGGAAATCTGGTCCTTGGTGGAGAAACCGGCGGCGAAGATCAGGTTGTAGCACTCGCTCTCGGTCAGGCGGTCGGCGGCATCCTGGTCGTAGATGCCCTTGTCCACGGCCTTCTGCCGTAGCTTGTCCGGGTCCATGCCGCCGCCATCGTCCTCGATGGACAGCAGGATATGGTCGCCCTCCTGCTCCGCCGACAGGTTGACAGTGCCCTGACGGGGCTTGCCCGCCTTCTCCCGCACATCCGGCGCTTCAATGCCATGGTCCACGGAGTTACGCACCAGGTGCACCAGCGGATCGGCCAGGGCCTCCACCAGGTTCTTGTCCAGGTCCGTGTCCTCGCCGTGCATGACCAGGCGGATTTCCTTTTTCAGGCTCCGGGCCAGGTCCCGTACCACGCGGGGGAAGCGCCCGAACACCTTCTTGATGGGCTGCATCCGGGTGGCCATGACCGCGGACTGCAGGTCGGTGGTGACCACATCGAGGTTGGACACGGCCTTGTGCATCTCACTGTCTTCGCTCTCGTTGCCGAGGCGCTGCAGACGATTACGCACCAGCACCAGCTCGCCCACCATGTTCATGATGTCATCCAGGCGTTTGGTATCCACCCTTACCGAGGTTTCGGCGGGGGCCTGGTTTTCCCGCGCCGGTGATTTGCCGTCGTCGGCCTTGCCTCCGGCCGCCGGTGCCTTGGCCGGCTGTTCCGGTTTCTTCGGTGCGGGTTCGGAGCCTTTCGAGTCGGATTTCCCGGATTCCGGTGGTTTCGGTTCCGCCTTTCCGGCCCCGGATGTCGACGCCGGCTTGTCGCCCCCGGCTTCCTTTGCGGTGGCTGCCGGGCTCTTGCCCTTGCCATGCAGGTCGTCCAGCAGACGCTCGAACTCGTCATCGGTGATCAGGTCACTGTCGCCGGAGGACTTGCCGTCATCACCGGCAGGCCTGTCATCCGCCTTGGCGGTGTCTTCCTCATCCTGATCCGGGTCCTCAACCTCCGACGAGGCCACCTCGCCGGAGAACCGCCCCTTGCCATGGAGCTGGTCCAGCAGTGCCTCGAACTCATCATCGCTGATGTCGTCGCTGTCCTGGCTGCCGGTGTCGGCGGCGCCCTTGTCCGACGAGGACTTGCTGTCGGCCTGCTTGCCGTCGTCGAGGGCATCGAGAAGCTGCTCGAACTCCTCGTCGGTAATATCCCCCGGGTCGCCACCGTCCGGCGCGCCCTGGTTCGAACCTGACATCGCCGGCTTTTCGTCTGCTTTCTTCCCGGACGCCCTTGCCGGTGCCTGCCCCTCGGGCAACGCGTACTCATCCAGGGTATCGATCAGCGACTGGGGCGCGGGGGTAGGCTCGTCACGATTCCGGACCTGGTCAAACATGGAATTGACGTGGTCCAGGGTTTCCAGCACCACATCCATCAGATCCGAGGTCACCGTACGTTTGTGGTTCCGCAGGGTGTCAAACACGTTTTCGGCGGAGTGGCAACAACTGACCAGTGCGTCCAGTTGCAGGAAGCCCGCGCCGCCCTTGACAGTATGGAAGCCACGGAAGATGGCATTGAGCAGATCACTGTCATCCGGGTGCTGCTCCAGGTCCACCAATTGCTCCGAGAGCTGCTCGAGTATCTCGCCAGCCTCGATCAGGAAATCCTGGAGAATCTCTTCATCTGCATCTAATGCCATGCATTCACCTCAATTAAAAGCCGAGACTGGACAGCAGGTCGTCAACGTCGTCCTGTCCGGACACCACGTCAGACCGCTCTGCGGCGCGCATCTGGGGGCCTTCCCCCTTGATGGAGGCTTCCTTTTCCTTCAATTCATGGACGGTTCCGGTGAGCTGGTCCACATGACTTGCCATGACCACCAGGCTCAGCAGGTTCTCTTCCACTTCCTTCACCAGCGAGGTCACCTTCTGGATAACCTGCCCGGTCAGGTCCTGGAAATCCTGGGCCAGCAGGATCTCCGAGAGGTCCGTGTACATTTTTTCGGCATCGTCCGACAGACTCTCGAAGAAGCGGTCTATACGACCGTAGAGCTCGCGGAACTCGGCCGGTGCCATCTCCCGTCGGCGCAGGCGCTGCCAGTCATCACGCAGGGACTTGGCCTCCTCGCACATGGCACTGGCCCGCGGCATGGCCACTTCCACCAGGTCCATGGTCCGGTTGGCCGCGTTGCTGGTCATTTCCACCACGTACTGGAGCCGGTCCGACGCGTCGGTCATCTTCGACAGGGCTTCCTGCTGTTCGGCGTTCTGTGGCTGGATCTGGAAATTGCGGATGGCCTCGTGAAGGCTGCGGGTCAGGCGACCGACTTCCCGGTAAAGGCTCTGGTCCCTTACTTCACTCAGCTCATTGATCAGGGTCATGGCCTTGGCGTAGTCACCGGCATTGACCTGTTTCACCAACTCGTTGGCCTGCTCCTTGAGCTGGCTGGTGATCTCCGGGTCAAGGTTGGGGCCACTGTTTTTATCTTCGCTCATGGGAGCACATCCGGACTGTCGGTTCTGGTTTCAAAGCGTACCCGACGCTTTACTCAATACGCTCGAAGATCTTCTCGATCTTCTCCTTGAGTACGGCGGCCGTGAACGGTTTGACGACGTAGCCGTTAACGCCGGCCTGGGCGGCCGCCACGATCTGGTCACGCTTGGCTTCTGCGGTGACCATCAGGACAGGCAGGTCCTTGATCTGCTCATCGGCGCGAACTTCCTTGAGCAGGTCGAAACCGGACATGCCCGGCATGTTCCAGTCGGTGACCAGAAAGTCATACTTGCCGGAACGAAGCATGGGCAGCGCGGTGTTGCCGTCGTCTGCCTCATCGGTATTGGTAAACCCGAGATCACGCAGCAGGTTCTTGATAATCCGTCGCATTGTGGAGAAGTCGTCCACAATGAGAATCTTCATGTTCTTGTCCAATGGGACCTCCAGTTGGTCGTCGCCGGAATAATGACCTGGGCCTGGCAGTTATGGGCCCGGGCAACGTTTGATCAGGCTGTTCCGCTTCCGCCTGTTTCCGGGCGGTTGGCGTTATTCTAGCAGCCCTGGCGTTGCTTACCGTTTCAATGTGTTATCGCCCAGCAGGGCGTGCTGGATTCCTGTCGCCTCGACGCGCTCTGCATCCGCTCCCGGAATCAGGACGTGCCGGCATCAGACGCCTGCCATTCGGACAGTCGCCCCCGCAACCTCAGAGCGGCCTGGCTATGGATCTGGCTGACCCGGCTCTCACTTACCCCGAGCACGGCGCCGATTTCCTTCAGGTTCAGTTCTTCCTGGTAGTAGAGACTGAGTACCAGCTTCTCACGCTCCGGCAGATCCTCAATGGCCGCCGCCAGGTTCTGGCGGAAGGCGGCGCCTGACACATCATCCAGGGGATTGTCCGAAGCCTCCTGTTCCTGTATCGGCAGCTCCCCGGATTCATTGAGTTCATCCAGGGAAAAAAGTCGACCGGAATTAGTGTCACTGAGGCAGGCGTGGTACTCCGGCAGGGTCATGCCGAGTTCTTCCGCCACTTCGTGATCCTGGGCTTCCCGCCCTTCACGATCCTCCACGGCCTTGATGGCGGCGGACACGCGGCGGGCATTGCGGTGAACTGAGCGTGGCACCCAGTCCCCCTTGCGGATCTCGTCAACGATGGCGCCACGGATACGGATGCCGGCGTAGGTTTCAAAGGAAGCACCACGGTCCGACTGGTATTTCGCGGCGGCTTCCAGCAACCCCACCATACCGGCCTGCATCAGGTCCTCGAGTTGCACGGAATCCGGCAGTCGGGCCATGAGATGCAGGGCGATTTTCTTGACCAGCGGCGCATGCTGCTCCACCAGGTGGTGGGCATCACGCCGGCCGGTCTGATGGTAGATTCCGAGACTTCTGGCCAATGTCATGTATCCGGTTAACCCATACATCAGGATTGGATCAGGCGTTGGTGCTTACCAGGCGCTCCACGAAGAATTCCAGATGCCCCCGGGGGGACGATGGTAGCGGCCAGCTGTCCACCTTCTCGGCCAGGGCCTTGATGGCCAGTGAGGCCTTCGCCCTGGGGTAGGCATCGAGCACCGCCCGCTGCCTCTGGACTGCCTTGCGTACCGCCTCATCGTAAGGAACCATGCCTACATATTGTAGTGCAACATCCAGGAAGCGCTCGGTGACCCGGGTCAGTTTGCCGAACAGGTGTTTGCCTTCCTGCTCGTTACGGACCTGGTTGGCCAGGATGCGGAAGCGGTTAACGCCGTAATCCCGGTTCATCAATTTGATCAGGGCATAGGCATCGGTGATCGAGGTGGGTTCGTCGCAGACCACCAGCAGCAGTTCCTGGGACGCACGCAGGAAGCTGACCACGCTCTCGGAGATACCGGCCGCGGTATCGACAATGAGCACGTCCACCTGATCGCCCAGTTCACTGAAGGCGTTAATCAGGCCAGCGTGCTCCATGGGGGAAAGCTGGGTCATGCGCTGGGTGCCGGAGGACGCGGGAACGATCTTGATACCCCCGGGGCCATTAACCAGCACATCCCGGAGATCACACTCGCCGGCCAGTACGTCGGAAAGGTTTCGACTGGCGGTAATCCCCAGCAGGACGTCAATGTTGGCGAGTCCCAGGTCTGCATCCAGCAGGACGACACGCCGGCCCATCTGCGAGAGGGCAATGCCAAGGTTTACGGAGACGTTGCTCTTACCCACGCCACCCTTGCCACCGGTGACTGCAATAACCTGAACCGGATGTGGTCTGCTCATAGAGGTTCTAGTGTCCCGCCAAGGTTCTTGTCGTTCAGTATTCTGTCATGCCGTGCCTGAAACCACACCGGCCAGCGCCGGGTGAAGGCGGTCAGGCACCTGCCGCCATGGTCTGCTGTTTACGGGCATCACGCAAGCGTTCAACACCCAGGCGAACCAGCGATGCGGCGTTGGCCGGGTGCAGGTCCTGGGGTATCTTCTGGCCATCCGTCACCCAGGCCACCGGCAATGCCGTCTCCAGGGCGAACCCAAGCACTTCGCCCAGGGTCAGGGCCTCATCCAGCTTGGTCATGATACAACCTGCAAGATTCGCCATCTTATAGCAATGCCACATGGATTTCATGATCCGGGGCTGGCTGGTGGCGGGAACCACCAGGTGTGAGCGTACCGGGTGGCGGCTTTGCGCCAGTTCCTGCAACTGCTCCTGGCAGCCGGGGTCGGCGCCGGACAGGCCGGCGGTGTCGATCAGCACCAGGTGGCGCCCCTCCAGCTCATCCAGCACCGCGTCCAGGCTGTGGGTGTCGTCGACGACCCGTACCGGCACATTAAGAATGCGGCCGAACACAAACAGTTGCTCGTGGGCGGCTACCCGGTAGCGGTCGGTGGTGACCAGCGCCAGGGAATCGGCACCATGCTCCAGTACGTACTGTGCCGCAATCTTGCCGATGGTGGTGGTCTTGCCGGAGCCGGTGGGACCCACCAGGGCGTAGATACCTCCCCGGGAAGCCCAGTCGCCACCACCGGTTTTCAGGCCTGCGGCCAGGGTTCTCAGGGAGCGCTTCCAGTTGTCTTCAAGCTTGCCGCGACCACTCTGCCGCGCCAGGCTGGTCGCCAGCTGGGCACTGACACCAAACTCTTCCAGGCGTTCGCCCAGACGTCTGCGTACAGCATCCATAACCTCTTCGGCCGGCTTCTCCGGCGCTGGGCCATGCTGACCACCGGCAGGCACTTTGTCACTGATCATTGCCCGCAGGGAATCCAGCTCACGGCGCATGCCGGTAAGCTCATCGGTCGCGTCCGCCGTAACAGCCGCCGCCGGACCGGCGTCGGATTCCTGACGGGTTTCCGGCACCGGCGGCAGATCATCCATATCCAGTCGGGGCTCTTCCCTGTGGAACCGCTGCTGAGGATCATGGCCGCTACGATGATTGCGAAGCTCACGAATACGGCTGCGGGAGCGGTCAAGTTCTTCCTGCAGACGGCGATGCTGTTCCGCCTGCAGCTCCGCCAGCCGGCCACCACTGGTGGCCTCGGCGGCCACCTCACCCAGTTTCTGGCGCGCCATGTTTTCGTCATAGTCCAGGGCGGTGACAATCTCCACGCCGCCATCAATCCGGCGGCTGGACAGGATCACCGCGTCGTCGCCCATGGATTCACGAACCTGTTTCAGGGCCGTGGACATGGTTGCCGCAAAGAACCGTTTGACTTTCATCTGACTCTACCTCCCAAGTGGGCCGTTACTGGCCGACCGACGCCACAATGGTAATCTGCTTGTTGTCCGGCACTTCCTGGTACGACAGTACGTGCAGGCGATCCACCCCGTAGCTGGCAAACTTCGCCAGCACCGGCCTCAGCGGCGCCGACACCAGCAGGATCGCGGGCTTGCCCATCATTTCCTGCCGCTGGGCGCTTTCCTGCAACGACCGCTGCAGCTTCTCCACCATGCCCGGTTCCAGCACCAGGCCGATGTCGTCACCACCGCCGGATTGTTGACTCTGTTGCTGACTCTTCAGCAATAACTGTTCCAGTTCCGGGTCCAGGGTGATCACCGGTATCTCTTTCTCGTTCCCGCAGATGCTTTGCACGATCATCCGACGCAGGGCCTGTCGGGCCGCCGTGGTCAGCACCTTCGGGTCCTGGCTCTTGGGATGGACGTTGACAATGGCCTCGGCAATGGAGCGCATATCGCGGATCGGCACTTCCTCCTGCAACAGGCTCTGCAGGACCTTCAGCAGGATGGAGATGGAGACGGTGGTGGGCACCAGCTCCTCGGACAGCTTGGGCGAGATCTTCTCCAACTGGTCCAGCCACTTCTGCACTTCCTCATGGCCCAGCAACTCATGGGCATGGCTCTGCAGGATCTGGTTGAGGTGGGTGGCCACCACGGTGCTGGCGTCCACCACGGTATAACCGAGGGTCTGGGCATTGTCCTTCTGGTCCGACTCGATCCAGATGGCGTCCAGGCCAAAGGCCGGATCCTTGCCGGCGATCCCTTCCACCTTGCCGAACACCTGGCCGGGGTCGATGGCAAGCTCCCGCTCCGGATGGATCTCCGCCTCGGCGATGGTCACCCCCATCAGGGTGATGCGATAGACATTGGGCATCAGGTCCAGGTTGTCGCGGATATGCACCGATGGCATCAGGAAACCGAGGTCCTGGGACAGCTTTTTGCGGACCCCCTTGATGCGGCTGAGCAACTGACCGCCCTGGGATTTGTCCACCAGCGGAATCAGCCGGTAGCCCACCTCCAGGCCGACAATATCCACAGTGGCCACATCGTCCCAGCCCAGCTCCCGGGTTTCCGGTGGCGCCGGCAAACCCTGCTCGGCTTGCTCGGCAGCACCACCTGTCCCACCAACCGGAGCCGGTCGGCCACCGCTGTCACGGGTCGTGGCCGGCCAGCCACCGCCCTCCTCTTCCACGGTCTGATGCCGCTGCTTCCATATCCAGTACGCGGCACCCGCCGCCAGCAGACCGAGTCCGAGAAAGGCCACGTGGGGCATGCCGGGAATCAGGCCCAGGATAATCAGGATGGTGGCGGCAATGGCCAGGGCCCTGGGGGCATCGAACATCTGCTGCAGGATCTGCCCGCCCATGTTCTGGCTGGTAGTGACCCGCGTCACCATGATGGCAGCGGAGCTGGACAGCAGCAGTGACGGAATCTGCGCCACCAGACCATCACCAATGGTCAGCAGGGCGTAGTTCTGGGTCGCGGTCTGGAACGCCAGGCCATGCTGGATCATGCCGATGCCAATCCCGCCGATCAGGTTGATAAAGAGGATCAGCAGACCGGCAACGGCATCGCCTTTCACGAATTTGCTGGCACCGTCCATGGAACCATAGAAATCCGCCTCCTGGGCAATTTCCTCGCGGCGGTGCTTGGCCTCTTCCTGGTTGATCAGGCCCGCGTTGAGGTCAGCATCGATGGCCATCTGCTTGCCGGGCATGGCATCCAGGGTGAAACGGGCGCTCACCTCGGATACCCGGCCGGCGCCCTTGGTGACCACCAGGAAATTGATAATCATGAGGATGGCGAATACCACCAGGCCAACCGCGTAGTTGCCGCCGATCAGCACGGCACCGAAGGACTCGATCACCTTACCGGCGGCATCGCCACCCTCGTGGCCGTTGAGCAACACGATGCGGGTAGAGGCGACGTTCAGGGCCAGGCGCAGCAGGGTCGCCACCAGCAGTACCGTGGGAAAGGCGGCAAATTCCATGGGCCGCAGGGCATACACGCACACCAGCAGGATGGTAATGGAGAGCGCGATGTTGAAGGTGAACAACACGTCCAGCATGAACGCCGGCATGGGCAGGATCATCATGCCCAGCAGGGCCATGAGCATCACGGGAATACCCAGGTTCCCCCGTGTCAGGGATTTGACGTTATTCAGGACAAGGGCCCGGTCCATCTTGAGGGAACTCTCCACGGCTGAGGTTGTTCTGCTTTCGCCCGGGTCGGTTTTTTGACACCCGGGCCTGCTTAACAGGAGTAGCGGCAATATCCGTACCATTTCTTACAGAATGGTCAGATTCCCCCTGACTGGACTACCGGGATACGGTATCCTTGCGCAAATCCCACCCGACCAGATGACAGGTGAACCATGCCCATTCACGAAGTCAAACACCCGCTGATCCAGCACAAGCTCGGCATCATGCGCCGGGCCGATATCAGCACCAAGAATTTCCGGGAACTGGCACAGGAAGTGGCCTCCCTGCTGACCTACGAAGCCACCCAGGATTTCACCCTGAGCAAGGAAACTATCGAAGGCTGGGCGGGTCCCGTGGAAGTCGAGCAGATCGGCGGCAAGAAAGTGACCATCGTGCCGATCCTGCGTGCCGGTCTGGGCATGCTCGATGGCGTACTCAGCCTCATCCCCGTCGCCCGCGTCAGCGTGGTGGGCCAGATCCGCAACGAGGAAACCCTGGAGGCGTCCACTTACCTGGAAAAACTGGTGGGCGAGCTGGATCAGCGCATGGCCCTGATCGTGGACCCGATGCTGGCCACCGGCGGCTCGCTGATTTCCACCATCGACCTGCTGAAGAAGGCGGGCAGCACGGAAATTCGCGCGCTGGTACTGGTGGCGGCCCCGGAAGGTATCGAAAAAGTCCTGGAGGCACACCCGGACGTGTCCATCTACACGGCTTCCATCGACGAGCGGCTGAATGAGAAGGGGTATATCCTGCCCGGGCTCGGCGACGCCGGCGACAAGATCTTTGGCACCAAGCAAAAGGATGTCTGACATGCAGGATACGGATAACACCACCTCCCTGCGGGAGGACTACGCCGGCGAACCCGTCTGGCGCCAGGCACTTGCCGGCTCCCAGATGCTGCTGGTGGCATTTGGTGCCCTGGTGTTGATGCCGCTTCTCACCGGGCTGGATCCCAGCGTGGCGCTGTTCACCGCCGGCCTGGGCACGCTGATTTTCCATATCGTGACGGGGGGCAAGGTGCCAGTTTTCCTGGCGTCTTCCTTTGCCTTTATTGCCCCGATCATGGCGGCGAAGAACCAGTTCTCCATTCCGGAGATCCTAGGCGGGCTGGTCGCCGCCGGTATCCTCTATATCCTGCTCAGCGGTGCGGTGCGACTGCGGGGCACCGGGTTTATCAATCGCCTGCTACCGCCGGTGGTGATCGGTCCGGTGATCATGGTAATCGGCCTGGGCCTGGCACCGGTGGCGGTGAACATGGCCACCGGCCACACCGGCGACGGTTCCGCCGAGCTGGTGCCCTACACCCCGGCCATCGTCATTGCGATGATTTCCCTGCTGGTCACCATTGTGGTGTCGGTCTGGGCGAAGGGTATCTTCCGGCTGATTCCGATCATGTTCGGCATTGTCGTGGGTTACCTGCTTTCCTTTATCGCCGGCAAGATCGGCATTACGCCGGTTATCGTGGACTTCACGCCGATCAGCGAGGCCGCCTGGTTCTCCATGCCAGCCTTCCAGGCCCCGTCCTTTAGCTGGGGCGCGATCCTGTTCATGATTCCGGTGGCCATCGCCCCGGCTATTGAGCACATCGGCGATGTACTGGCCATCAGCAGCGTCACCGGCAAGAACTTCCTGAAGAAGCCGGGGCTGCACCGCACCCTGCTGGGCGACGGCCTTGCCACCAGCTCCGCCGCCCTCCTGGGCGGCCCGCCCAATACCACCTACTCCGAGGTAACCGGGGCAGTGATGCTGACCAAGAACTTCAACCCGAGAGTAATGCTGTGGGCGGCAGGCGTAGCCATTGTGCTGGCCTTTGTCGGCAAGTTCGGCGCGGCCCTGCAGACCATTCCGGTACCGGTGATGGGTGGCATCCTGTGCCTGCTATTCGGCTCCATTGCGGTGGTGGGCCTGAACAGCCTGATCCGCAACCAGGTGGACCTGTCCCAGGCCCGCAACCTGGTGATTGTGGGGGTTACCCTGGTGTTCGGTATTGGTGGCATGAAGATCTTCGGCATGGAGGGCATCGCCCTTTGTGGCATCGTTGCCATCCTGCTGAACCTGGTACTGCCGGGATCGGATTCAGCCTGGGGTGAACGGGCCCATCACGAGCACTGAATTGCTCCCCTAGCTCTTGTCGCCTCTCGGGCTTTGCTCCTGGCCGCCCCCTACCCAAGCCTGCGGGTCGAGGGGGAAGGCGGCAACCAGTTGCTCATCCGAGATGTCGTCCTCCCCCTTAGCCCGGGATGAGGGCGCTGCCAGCATGTGAGACAAAACCAGAGCGAAGCGGTGGCTTTAGCTTAACACTGGCTGGCCTTTCTATGAGTAAAGCGCCTCATCAGACTGTTTGGAAGCGGATACACCGATTAGGCTCACCGTGTTGACGAAAATCAGCAAAGAACAAATTACTGTCACAAAGGCAGTTTGCTTTACTGAAACCAAACCTATTACACAGAATATCGCCCAAACGGCCAAAGCGATAATAGTCGCTTTGCGGCCTCTATTAGTCTTAAGGAAGCGTAGTGTCAGAATATTTGGAAGAAAGAACAGGAGTGTAATGAGTAGCAACATTGCCATCTTCTGCATAACGCCCTTCTCGTCAACCTGAACAAAGAACACATTAAACGCACCAGCCCCTGAAACACCTAATACTAGAAACACATTTAAAGAAATCAGCATCTTGCTTTTGGCATCCAATAGGTATTCCATAGTAGGCGTTTTCCTCTTTTCCGTTTAACTCGGGGTATTACCCATGAAGGCAGTCCACCCAGCCTGATAGGATTGACAGTAATCCATGAACAATCCGGGCTGGCTACGCTTTTATCATGATATCTTCAGAAGATTCTTGGCTATCAGCGATGCTAAGCCAGAGCTTTTTGAAAGTCTGAGCAGTATGTCTTTTTCATGTTCATTGAGCTGTAGATTGAGTCCATCTTGATTGAAGCTGTTCAGTGAATCAACTACGGCTTCCAGAGCAATATTATTCTGAGTTAACATCATGTCTTTGAGTATGGGGGTAGCGTATTCAGGATTGGCCTCAGATAAAGTCTCGGCACATTTCGTCTTCCAGCTCACATCTTTTTTGCTAACGCTGACTGACAGGGCGTCCCAGTCAGCCACGGAGAACTCGTTAAGTAAACTCACCGCCAAGCCAATTCCCTCATCAGACCATAAATCAGGTGAGTAATTTCTATCTAGGAGATTCTCGTATTCTTCGTACATCTAAATTGGCTCCCTGACTCATCATCAAAATGAGCGTGACACGGTCTGTATTACTGAGGTGGCGATAGTGATTTCCCATGGCAACACAATACTCGATCAGAGGGTTTTGCACTTAGTTGTTGAGCGCGCGGGGTTTGGTACTTAGTTGTTGAGCTCATGCCTCCTTGGATCGATTCCTTAGACACTACTGAAACGTGAAAGATCTGGCAACCACGGTGAGGATGCTCTTTTCTGTCCAGGGAGATATAAGCCTATAACACTGAAAGGCTTGTGCGTCATCTTCTTGTGCAGCTTCGCAAGCAATGGAAATAAACGAGTCTTGGTTATTGCTTAACCCGTGGCTAATTTCTTGCCCCTCAGGGCTAAAGCATTGTAATCCTACTACATCATTGAACGTTAATGTGTGCTGTATAGCCTGCCAATCCTCAATGTTTATGATAATGCTATCGCTCTCAACTCGCATTGTTTCGATCGTTGAGTCGGAAAGGTTTATTTCGTTAAGATTCATGAGATTATCCTTATGTTCCGGGGAACGTTTCACCTGGTAAGAAGCCGGTGCCGGATCCTGGTTCATAGCCTTCAGGCCTTACTTTCATTATGAGGTTCTGTTTCTTTGCTTTATTCCAAGAAAGTTCCTCAGGTTTGATTTCTACATGATAGTGTTCGCCATGATGCCGTGGATTAAAACCCGGGTCGGACGGGTTGAGTCCGTGGGGATGGCTTTCAAAGCGGATCCTAGTGCTGGAATTCGGTTCCCAAAGTATTCGCCGGGTACCATCGGGAGTCATGGAGACTCGTTTAGGTTCAACACCCAATATTCGAGTCATCTCATGAGGGTCTGCAGGAAATGGTGAACCCTTTGATGATAACCGTGCAAGTACCCTTCGATACAGATTGCCCCCAGTTTGGATGCGCCAAGTCCTAAAGGCCCCACTGCGGCGCCAATAGCCGTATCCTCAGCCACCATCCGATAACCTTCAGCCCGCATATCACTGATATCCTGGGCCTGAAGGTAGGCTTCGTCGAACGCATTCGCAGTGTCGTTGTCGATGCCTGGTCGTTGGTTGCCATCGCTATCGTACACCTTGTCATACATGCCGCCGATCGTATCGCCACCCGCTCCCCTGGCTGTAACGGTATCAAGGCCTACGGTGTGGTACAGATGGCCTCGGTCCAATGTACTCTCGACCGGTTCGGGCTCGCTCTCGGGAATCGTCGTTTGCAAGGGAACATCGCGAGGCTCTTGATCATTGCTGGAAATGACAGCAGGGCCCTTTGTCCGGGGGGTATCAGCGGGCGAATCGGATTCCGGAACGCCGATATCAACAAACTCCGCCCCACCCTCCGGCGGCCCATCCGGCACCGGGATTCGATGGGCCCGATCCGGGTCTCGTTCCTCATAGACAAACAGTTCGCCACGGGTGATCTTGTCGGTCAGGTCCATGACCAGCTCATGGAGACGTTTCGGGCGGGTCCAGGGTTTCTGGAATACCATCTGCCAGACGTCGTGCAGCCGGTCATTGAACGGATCATCCCCGAAGTGCCGGGTCAGGGCGAGAAGGCGTTCCCGGGCGAAGCCACGGTCATGGGGAAAGGCCAGGTGGGGGCCATCGAAAATGTTGTTTCCCCGGTAGTACCGGGTGAAGGCATAGATACGGCCCAGAGGGGCCTTGATCAGAATCGGGTCCCGATGAAACATCCCTGTCGTCCTTGTGAGATTGAATCCTTCTTACCGACGGACATCCTGAATCGCCAGTATGGGTATAAAACCTTGTTCCCGGAACTGAGTCAAGACTGCAGGACAGATTAGAGCCCCGGAACAGCAGGCTACAACCAACTCAAATATCCCGCCGCATATCCCTGGGAATCGGGAAGTCGGGCATGGTCGGTTTGGTCGCATGCCCCTTGCGGAACTGCCTGAGCTGGAAGATGTAGGCCAGCACCTGGGCCACGGCCATGTACAGGCCGTCGGGAATCTCCTCCCCCACTTTGGTGTTGTGGTAGACCGCCCGGGTCAGCGGCGGTGTTCGCAGCAGCTCCACCTTGTGCTCCCGGGCGATTTCCATGATCTTGAAGGCCACCTCGTCGTTGCCCTTGGCGACCACCACCGGTGCGCCCATCCGCTTCTGGTCGTACTTCAGCGCCACCGCATAGTGGGTCGGGTTGGTAATGACCACATCGGCGGTGGGCACGTCCTGCATCATCCGCCGCTGGGCCATCTCCCGCTGTAGCTGACGGATCTTGCCCTTCACCTCGGGCTTGCCTTCCGTGTCCTTGTACTCGTCCTTCACCTCCTGCTTGGTCATCCGCAGTTTCTTCTGGTGGTCGTAGAGCTGGAACGGTACATCGATCACCGCAATGATGATGGTGGCGCAGGACAGGAAGAAAAAGCTCCAGGCCAGCGTCCAGACCACATGGGCCATGGCCGGCACCGCAGGTTCCTCGGAAATGCTCAGCAGGTCATCGGTCCGGAAATTCAGGATCAGGATCGCCACCACGAGAACCAGTCCCACCTTCAGCACCGCCTTCACCAGCTCAATCAGCGAACGCAGGGAGAACATCCGCTTCAGGCCCTTGATCGGGTCCATGCGATTAAGCTTGGGGGCAATGGCCTTGCCGCTGAACAGCAGCCCCCCGATACCGATGGGGCCGGCGATGGCAGCAACCAGAAGCAACAGCAATATCGGGCTGACGGCGACCGTCACTTTCCAGGCGGACGCGATCAGTTGCGTGCTCATGAACCGCGTGTCGAAGATCTCACTACGCTCCAGGGCAAACGCGCCACGCATGATGTCCTCGAGCGCCATGGCCAGGGTACTGCCGAAGACCAGCAGACCGCCGGCACCCGCCAGCAACACGGCCATGGTGGCCAGTTCCTTGGAACGGGCGGTCTGACCGTCCTCCCGGGCCTTTTCGAGGCGTCGGGGCGTCGGCTCTTCCGTTTTTTCCTGACTGTTGTCGTTCTCTTCAGCCATGACCTGTCGCTACTACGTCAGGGTTGCCCCTGGAGCTGTCGCATGAATTGGAATGTCTCGCGGGAGTACTGCTCGAAATGTGGCAGAAAATTGGCGTGCAGCACCCATATGGAGAACAATCCAAAAACCAGGCCAATCGGGAAACCCAGGGCGAAAATGTTCATCTGCGGCGCCGCCCGGGTCATGACACCGAAGGAAATGTTGACGATCAGCACCGCGGTTACCGCCGGCAATGCCAGTAACATGGCGGATACGAACATCCAGCTTATACGGTGAGCCAGTTGCCAGACGCCCTCCTGGCCCAATCCCTCCATGCCGATGGGAATGGTCCGGAAGCTTTCCAGGAACACCTCGATTGCCACCAGGTGCCCGTTCATGGCCAGGTACAGCAGGGTAATGGTGATGGTGTAGATCTGCGACAGGATGGTCACGTTAACCCCGTGGGAGGGGTCGTTCATGGAGGCGAAACCAAGCCCCATCTGCATGGCGATCATCTGCCCGGCAATCACAAACAGCTGAAACAGGGCCGTCAACGCGAAGCCCATCCCCACGCCGATGAGGATCTGCTGCAGGGTAATGATCACCGCCTCACCGCTGAGGGCCTCTACCTGTGGCACCGGCGGCAGCATGGGAACGATCAGGATGGTGGTCAGCAGTGCCAGCCCAAGCCGGATCCGGGCGGGTACCAGTTGCGTTCCGATGAACGGAATCACCATGAAAAAGCTGGCGATCCGGAACAGCGGCCAGAGGTGCTGCCCTACCCACTGGCTGATAAGGTCCGCGCTCAGATCGGCGGGGATCATGCCCGCCTCATCCGATCAGGTAGGGAATGCTGCCGATCAGCCCTTCGGCATGATCAATCAGCTGCGTCAGCATCCAGGGGCCGGCAAAGATAATCACCAGCAGCGTGACCAGCAGGCGCGGCAGGAAGCTCAGGGTCTGCTCGTTGATCTGGGTGGCCGCCTGGAAGGTGCTGACCACCAACCCGATCATCAGCCCGGGGACGATGATCATGCTGGCCAGGAGCACGATCATCCACAGTGCCTCGCGCATGATGTCGATCACGGTTTCCGGTGTCATGGCGATCCCCCTATATGCCGTAGCTGGCGGCCAGTGTACCCATGATCAGCGCCCAGCCGTCCACCAGCACGAACAGCATGATCTTGAACGGCAGCGAAATAATGATCGGCGACAGCATCATCATCCCCATGGCCATCAATACACTGGCCACCACCATGTCGATGATCAGGAAAGGTATGAACAGGATGAAGCCGATCTGGAACGCGGTCTTCAGTTCGCTGGTCACGAAGGCCGGCATCAGTACCCAGAAGGAGACATCCTCCGGGGTGTCGTACTGTTCGTCGGCGATACGCATGAACAGGCCCAGGTCGCTTTCGCGGGTCTGGGCCAGCATGAACTCCCGGAACGGCACGCTGGCGGCCTCCACCGCTTCCATGGAGGTCATTTCCTCCGCCAGGTAGGGCTGCAGGCCGACCTGGTTGGCTTCCTCGAACACCGGTTTCATGATGAAGATGCTCAGAAACAGGGCCAGCCCCAGCAGGATCTGGTTCGATGGTGTGGATTGCAGCCCCAGGGCCTGGCGCAGGATGGCGAACACCACGATGATGCGGGTAAAGGACGTCATCATCATCAGCATGGCCGGCAGGAAGGTGAGCGCGGTCATGAAGGCGAGGATCTGCAGGGTTACCGAGTATTCCTCGCCCTGCTCCCCCGGGGTAACCGTCACCGCCGGTATGCCGGGAATGCCGCTGCCACCGTCCTGGGCCAGTACATCCGGGGCCAGCAGCAACCCCGCCAGGATCAACCACCAGCGCATCAGTCCGCGCCTCCCTGCCGGTCGGTGCTGTCCGGCTTCCATTTACGACCGATGAGGCCCTGGAGTTTTTTCGCAAAATCACCGCCTACATCCTGTCCCGGCGCCACCACGGGCTCCTCGAACACATGCAGGGTGCGGATGGCAGTGGGCGTTATTCCGACCAGAATCTGGGTGCCGGCCACATCGATCAGGGCAATCCGTTCCCGGGCCCCCAGGGCCATCACCGAAATCACCTTCATGGCACCGGTGTTCATACCCGTGAGGCCGCTCATGCGGCGGACCAGCCAGGCACAGCCGAAGATCAGCCCCACCACCACCAGCAGGCCGATGCCCAGGGTGGCCAGGGAGGTCAGGGCATCCCCCTGCCCGGAACCGGACTGCTCCGGGGCTGCGGGTACAGCGGCATCCTGGGCCAGGGCCAGTACGGGCAACAGGGTGACGAGTGCCGCCGCGGGCACGGAAACGGGCCGGGCCATGGTCACTTCTGCAGGCGCTTGATGCGCTCGCCCGGGCTGATCACGTCGGTCAGGCGGATACCGAACTTCTCGTTCACCATCACCACTTCCCCGTGGGCGATCAGGGTGCCGTTCACCAGCACGTCCAGGGGTTCACCGGCGAGCCGGTCCAGCTCGATCACCGACCCCTGGTTGAGTTGTAGCAGGTTGCGGATGGGAATCTGGGTGTTACCCACCTCCATGGAAATGGTCACCGGTATGTCCAGGATCACGTCCAGGTCAGGTTCTGTACCGGCCACTCCGCCAGGTTCCGGCTGGTCGCCAAAATCCTCCATGGGAGCGGCCTTTACCTGCTTGCCTTTCGTTTCTTCAGCCTGTTCGGCCCCTTCGGCCTCGGCCATGGCCGCCGCCCACTCGTCTTCGTGGTCGCCGCCAGCGGGCTCAGGCTCGCCCTCACTGTCGCCGGATTCATCCATGGCTGCTTCCCACTCGGCAGCCAGCTTTTCATCCTCGCTGAGCTCGCGGTCGTCTTTGTTGTCTTCGTCAGCCATGTTTACCTACCTTCAGTTGTTTTTTCACCACCGGAAGCTTGGTGCGCTCCTTGATTCTGAGTGCCAGCTTGCCGTCCCGTGTGCCCATGGTGGCCTTGTAGATGGGAATACCATTGGCCGTCATCTCCAGGCTATTGGGCATCTCCACCGGGATCACGTCGCCGGCCTTGAACTTGGCCACTTCCCGCAGGGAAATGCGTCGTCGGCAGACCATCGCGTTCACCGGCACCAGGACATCCTGGATGTCTTCCTGCAGGGCGTTGACCCAGCGTTCGTCCACATCATCAATGTCACTCTGGACACCGGCGTCCAGTACTTCCCGGATGGGCTCGATCATGGAATAAGGCAGTGCCAGGTGCAGTTCCCCACCGCCACCGTCCAGTTCCACATGGAAGGTGCTGATCACCACCACCTCACTGGGGCTGACGATGTTCGCCATGGCCGGATTGACCTCGGAACTGAGGTACTCGAAGTCCACCTTGAGAACCGCCTGCCAGGCCTCCCGCATGTCTACGAAGACCTGATCCAGCACCATCTGCACGATGCGGGTTTCGGTGGGGGTAAATTCCCGCCCCTCGATCTTGGCGTGGCGCCCCTCTCCCCCGAAGAAATTGTCCACCAGCTTGAACACCAGCTTCGCGTCCATGATGAACAGGCCGGTGCCCCGCAATGGGCGCACCTTGACCAGGTTGAGACTGGTGGGCACATACAGGGTGTGGATGTACTCACCAAATTTCATGATCTGGATGCCGCCGGTGGAAACATCGGCGTTGCGACGCAGGAGATTGAACAGACTGATGCGGGTATAGCGTGCAAAACGCTCGTTGATCATCTCGAGGGTCGGCATCCGGCCACGGACGATCCGGTCCTGACTGGCCAGGTCGTACTGCTTGACGCCTTCTTCGTCGGTCTCGTCATAGGTATCGATATCGCCGTCGTCCACCCCGTGGAGCAGCGCATCGATTTCATCCTGTGAGAGTAGGTCCTGCATAGTTTCAGCCTCTGACTGCCTGCAGTTCAGCGGGACGGCACCATGGTCATGTGGTCGTTGCCTGCCCCTGAACGGATTTCACTGAATCACGAAGTTCCTTAACAGGACCCGGTCGACGGCGGGCTCCCCCTCCGCTTCCAGGGTCTCGTTGACCGCCACCAGCAACTGCTCCGGCAGGGCCGCTCGCCCTTCACTGGTCTGCAGTGCCATGAATTCCAGGCCCCCAAGCTCCGAAATCAGGGTGTTCCGCAACAGCGGCATGTGCTTCTCGGCGGCCAGTAACGCTGCCTCCTGGCTGGACTCCAGGGCCAGGTGCACCTGGATGTAGCGGGGCCGGCCCGGGTGCTGAACCGTGGCAACCAGCGCTTTGTCCATCACCAGGTAACCGGATGGCACGAAGGCCTCTTCCGCCACGCTGCCCCCTTCCTCCACGTCGGCGGTGTTGCTGTCGCCTTTGCCCAGGAACCAGAGGGTTCCGGCAATGGAGAGACCAATGGCCAGCCCCAGTACGATGACCAGGAGCAGCATCGTCTTCAACCGGCCTTTCTTCGGTGGTGCCGCCACCTCATTGTTCTGCGCCATTCAGAAATCCGTCAATATTTTGCCGATATTCGCCAGGGATTCACCTTAATAGGATAGAAGCAAAGGCCGAGCCAACCTGTCATTGTGCCCCTGGATCGCGCCCCGGAATCACCTGGCGGTGGATTCGCATCATCAAAAAGGCCAGCCCTGAGGCTGGCCTCCGATTGCTGACAAAAGTGTAACTGCTCGATCAAGCTCTGGCTAATCCACCCGTCAGGCGTATACGTCGAGCTCTCCCTTCCAGGACAGGTCCAGCTCCGTCATTTCGGTGGCATCGGTGTCGGCATCACCGGAGGCCAGCCCCTGCCCGGGTCCGCTGTTAGCGGACTCATCACCGTCGTCGTTCTGTTCCGAACGGTCACGGTCGGCGGAATCGGACACGTCAAATCCGTCCAGGCTCAGCCCCTGTTCATTCAGCATGTCCCGAAGGCGATGGCCGTGGAGTTCCAGTTGCTCCCGTACCGCCGGCGTGGAGGTGTGAACGGTCACCGTGGCCTGGTCATTCTGTACCTGGACCCGGACCTCAAGGGGTCCCAGGTCCGGCGGCGTCACATGGATCTCCGCTACCGACATCTGGCTGGCGGTAAGCCAGGCCAGCTTGCCCATCACCTTCTCGCCCCACTCATCGGCCCCCACCGGCACATCGACACTGGTGCTGTAGTTTCGCATCAGAGCCTGGGCCTCCTGCCCCCGCAGGGTGGCGGGCTGGTTCAGTGACTGCGTCAGTTCCGGTGCGGTCAGTCGTGAGGCAACCTGGGCCGTCAACGTATCGGGGGACCTGGTGGCGCTGTCCGTCAGGGCCTGGACACCGCCGGCCTGGAGCCCGGCAAGAAGCTCACGCCCCTGCTTGCCGCCCTTGTCCTGACCTGCCTCGAGCATGGCGGCAAACAGGGCGCCGGCCTTCGGCAGGCCGCCCGGCTGCTGTCCGGTACCGGTCAATGACGCGATCATCTGGGCGGTGGTACGGGCCGACTTGCCCTGGGAGACACCGGCTCCCTCAACTGGCTGCCCCTGCATCATCAGGCCGGTCATGCCGGTTTCATCGCCATCCCGGAGGTACTGCAGCAGCCCGATACCTGCCGACTCGACGTCATCGACAACCTTGTCCGGTTTAGCCTCTGAGGCATTCGCATTGGCGGTGTCGGGGCCGTCCCCGTCGGAACGGGATTCCCTGCTGGTCCGGCTGTCCCGGTCAGACTCCGGGCGGCTGTCCCTTGCCGCCTGGGTGTTCTCTTCCGCTGACCGGTTGGCGCGCTCCTCCTTTGCGTTCTCTGCCTTTGCGGTCTCTGCCTTGGCAGCGTCCTGCTTCTGCCGCAGGTCTTCCTGGTCCCGCTTGCGCTGCGCAGAGCGCTCTTCGGCACGCCGTTGTTCCAGGCGTTTTTCCTGTTGCCGGACCACCTCGTCGTAACGACTGGGCCCGCTCTCGGGCCGACCCTGGACAGCCCCATCCAGGGCCTTGTCGGCACCGGGGCGGTCGATACCCGATTCAGGAGTGAGTAACTGGTTCAGAACCATTCCGGACATGGCAACCTCTTGCCGCTGATTCACTGGGGGCGCCCCAGAGGGGCTGGTTTATCAGCTATTGTGCAAAACCGGTGCCAGTCCGGCACACTAGACGAGGATCAGACGTGGAGGGATTCTTCCATGAGTTGACGAACCGTGACGAACTCGGCTTCCAGTTCCGGTAACAGTTGCCTGGCGTCATCCATGCGCCCTTCACGTCCGGCTTTTTCGGCGCTCAGGCAAAGGTCTCCAAGGCGGGAGGCGCCGATATTGATGCTGCTGCCCTTGAAACTGTGGGCGGTTTTGGCGAACGACGCCTGGTCGTCGCCTGACAGGGCCTGATGAAGCGCTTCAATACGTTCGCTGGAATCGTTGATGTAGGTCTGGATAAGGATGTCGAACTCATCCTCCATCACGTCCCGCAGTTCGGCCAGAGCCTCTTCATCAAGGTGTGGCTTATCGTTCATAACCAACCTCTTGGGAGCCAAAGGTACATCAGGCTCTTGATGTGTTTGCATACCTATAGTCTGGGCGTATCGACAAAATACAACCCGACACTGAGGAAACCTGCACGGGACGCCATCACAAAGGTACCAGCATCGCTACTGATCCTGCGACCTCCCGACATCAGCCAACTCCCAATCATATACTACTTCGGCACAATTTCCTTGCGTATTGTATGTCAGATCACTGGACAACCTCTTTATCAAAGGAATGCCTCGACCAGCATACCCCGGACCGTCACCCCCTGCCAGAGCCTGTGCCCGGTCAAAACCCTCGCCGGAGTCCTGGCAGCGGATCACCAGGCGACCACCGGACGAACCCAGCCGGTGTTCAAGCTCGAAACGTATGTAGTGCCCCTCCCCCACGTCGCCCAGACGCTTCTCCCGCTCAGCATAATATCGACTGAAGCCTTCCGGGCCATCCTTCCACGACGATGGTAGCTCCAGCACGCCATGCTCCAGGGCATTGTTGTAGAGTTCCGACAGTATGGTATAGATCGACCCGCTATGCTGGCGCAGCCCCGCTACCGACATACACACATGCAGCAGCAGCGGCAACGGACTGAACCGGGCCAGGGTTTCGCCATCCACCTGGTAACTGCAGCTCCAGGCGGCGGGGCCGGTCAGCGCCGACTGGGTGGCCGCCAGTGTCTGGCTGGCCACCGGATCATGCTCAGTGATCCGCAGGGCCAGGATGGTCAGGTCATCGGTATCCTCGCTCCGGCCACTGAACCGCCTGATGTCCTCCAGCAGGAGGTCCACCGGTGACTGCTCCCGTGACCGGTCATCCAGCACCCGGGCCAGCCCCTCATCCCCGAACCAGTCACCATCGGGGTTGGTAGTCTCCAGCACGCCGTCCGTCATCAGCAGCAGTTGGTCACCGGGGCAGACGGTATACTCGGACATGGGCGCAGCAAACCGTTCCGGCGCCAGCACCCCCAGGGGAAGGCTGGTTGAGACCAGGGATTCCCGGGAGCCATCCCCGCGCAGGATAAATCCGTCGGGTAGTCCGCCGTTCCAGACCCGGAGGTAGCGGTCGCGGAAGTCTACCTCGGCAAAGAAGGCACAACAGAACATCCCCGTGGGCAGGATGCGTACCAGCTTCTGGTTGAGTTCCCTGAGCACATCATCTCCGGCGAAACCCTTGCTGGTCATGCCGTAGAAGATCTCCGCCACCGGCAGGGCGCCGATCGCCGCCGGCAGGCCGTGGCCGGTAAAATCACCCACCAGCAGGTGCATGCCCCCGGCAGGCCTGGGACAGGCAAACAGGATGTCACCATTGAAGACGGACAACGGCGAGGCGTGATAGCGGATAGTGGACACGTCCAGGCACCCGGTATGGGCGATATTGTCAAACACCCGGCGGGCCGTCACCTGCTCTTCCAGCAACTGATCGTTGCGCTCCCGGATCAGGTCCCGCTGGCGGGTCAGGGTCTCATGCATGCGCCGCATGCGGTCAAAGGCCCCCAGCTTGGCCTGGATGATGACGGGGTTATAGGGTTTGGGCAGGAAATCGTCACCGCCGGAATCCAGACACTGGGCCAGGGAGCCGGCGTCCGACAGGGAGGTGAGGAAGATCACCGGCACCAGCCGCTCCCCCGCCAGCGCCTTGATGCGACGGGCCGCCTCGGTGCCATCCAGCCGCGGCATCATCACATCCAGCAGCACCATGTCCGGGGACCAGGACTCGTAGAGCTCCAAGGCCGCCTGACCATCCTTCGCGGCCCGCACGTCGTGGCCCTGACGGGACAGGATGGCCTCCAGAATCAGGCGATCGGTATTGCTGTCATCGGCGATCAGCAGACGCAGGGGTCGGGGGTGTGCGGAATCCGTCACGGGCGCATCCTCTCACCACGGTTGGCCGCTGTTGCAAATAGTCAGCGTATGGAAAACAGCTGCTCAAAATTGGAGATGGTCAGTATACGGCGCACGTCGCTGTTGCAGTTCTCTATCCGGATACTGGCCTTGTCGCCTCCGGCAAAGTCCCGCAGTAACAGCAGCATGCCCAGGGCTGAGCTGTCCAGGTAGCTGGTGTCGGACATGTCCACGACCCAATGCAGTACGCCCTCGGAATCCTTCTCATAGGCATCACGGAAAGCCTGGTGGGTACTGAAGTCAAAACGACCTTCGATGGCGATGATCCGCGTTTCACCATCCTCACTGCGTCGGGTGTTAACCGGCATAGGTTTCCTCCATTCAAGGCCCAGGCACATTCTGTGCCCCTTCAGGATAGACAATGGAAAGGGATTTGTATTGCAGTAGAAAGACATCGCCATCGCAACGCAGCGGAAGGAGGAAGGGCCTACTGGCGGCGCCGGGAGAACTGCCGGGCGGCGGCTTCGTCGGCCTGTTTCTGTTCCGTCAGGTCCCGGGCACGCTGTTCCTGGGCGCGGCAGGTGTCGATGTACTTTTCCATGCCCCGGCGGCGTTCCCAGGCCTGTTGCCAGTTCTGCCGGGCCTGCTCCAGGCGTTCGGCGGCCTGTGCCACACGCTTCTGCTGATCGCCAATAAGCAGGTCCAGGCGGGCGATGAAGTTCTGCCAGCCCTGGAGCCGGCTTACCGGCACGGTCCCCTGTTGCTGGGCACGCATCTGCTGGTGGTATTCCCGCTGGTAGCGGCCCAGTTCGTCCAGGCGGTCTTTCTCCACCTGCCACTGGTTGCGAACTCCGTTCATGCGATCCAGGGCTTCCTGTTCCTTGCGTTCCTCCAGCGTCAGCACCACCTGCAGGCGTTGCGAGCGAGTGGTCATTCACCACCCCCGGGCTGGCCACTATCCGCCGTCTGCGATCTGGCCGGTTTTTCCGGCAACAGCGACAGCAACTGGTCCACGGACTCGCCGAAGGGGGCGGCCTCATTCAGCCCCTGCTGCAGGAAATCCCCCATACGGTCGATATAGCGAATGGCGAAATCGGTTTCCTGGTCCGAGCCCTTCACATAGGCACCAACACTGATCAGGTCGCGGGCCTGCTGGTAGCGGGAATAGACCTGCTTGAACCGCTGCGCCCGGGCAAAATGATCCTGTTCGGTAACATGGGGCATGACCCGACTGACCGATGCCTCCACGTCGATGGCCGGGTAATGGCCCTCCTCCGCCAGTCGTCGGGACAGCACGATATGGCCATCCAGGATGGCGCGGGCGGAATCCGCCACCGGATCCTGCTGGTCGTCACCTTCGGTCAGTACCGTGTAGAACGCGGTGATGGAACCGCCCCCGGGCTTGCCATTACCGGTGCGTTCCACCAGTTGCGGCAGCTTGGCGAACACCGACGGCGGATACCCCTTGGTGGCGGGCGGCTCGCCCACCGCCAGGGCAATTTCCCGCTGGGCCTGGGCATAGCGGGTCAGGGAATCCATCAGCAGCAGCACCCTTTTGCCCTGGTCGCGATAGTATTCGGCGATGCGGGTGGTGAGCATGGCGGCCCGCAGGCGCATCAGCGGAGAGTCGTCCGCCGGGGAGGCAACCACTACGGAACGGGACAGGCCCTCTTCCCCCAGGATATCGTCGATGAACTCCTTCACCTCCCGACCCCGCTCGCCAATCAGGCCCACCACGGTGATATCCGCATCGGTAAAGCGGGTCATCATGCCCAGCAGCATGCTCTTGCCCACACCACTGCCGGCAAAAAGGCCCAGGCGTTGGCCCTGGCCCACGGTCAGCAGGGCGTTGATGGCGCGAATGCCCACGTCCATGGAAGTCCGCACCGGCGCCCGGTTGAGGGGATTGATGATCTCCCCGGCCAGGGGCACACGGGCTTCCACCTCCAGCGGGCCCCGGTCGTCCAGGGGCTCGCCGTTGCCGTTGACGACCCGGCCCAGCAGGCCGTGCCCCACCGGCACCCGGCTCGCCGCCGACAGGGGAATAACCCGTGCCCCCGGTCGCAGACCTTCGATGGCGGTCAGGGGCATAAGGTAGACGCGGTCATCCTCGAACCCGACCACCTCCGCTTCCACGGTGCTGGTGTCGTGGCCGAGGATCATGCAGCGGTCGCCCACCACCATCGGGCAGCCGACGCATTCCAGTGTCAGGCCCACCATACGGGTCAGGCGGCCGGACAATTCCGGGCGGGGTCGTTGGGGAACGTTGGAAGCCAGTCGCTGGAGGCGTTCAGTCAGGCTGCTGGTCATCGTCGGACTCTCCCGGTTCTTCCAGCACATCCCGGTGGAAATCGGACAGGTCGCCCATCACCGATTCGAGCTCGTCACTCTCGCCCTGGGAGGCGGTTCCCAGTTGCTGGTCCAGCATCGCCTGCACCGCCTTCTGGAAGCGCTTCTCAACGGTGTAGTCCACCAGGGAATGACGGGTTTCCACAGTACAGCCCCCTGGCAGGATACTGTCGTCCCCACTGATGGACACCTCCGCGTCGAGACGATCGGCGGCCTCCCGCACCCATTCCATATCGGTAGGATGGATGCGGATACGGACATTCTCCCGGGTGGACGGCAGACTGCTCACCGCGTCCATCACCACCTGGCGAATCTGGGAGGAGTCCAGGGACAGTTCACGGTGGATCACCGATCTGGCCAGTACCGTGGCCAGGTTGACCAGTGCCGATTCCAGCTCATCCCGGTGCCGTTCGATGGGGGCCAGCAGTTCGCCCATGACGGACTCCAGCCGCGCCAGTTTCTCGTCCACCTCGGCGCGGGCATCGGCGGCCGCCTGCTCACGGCCCTCCTGTTCGCCGGTCTCCCGACCTTCCTGATAGCCCCGTTCGCGCCCCTCTTCCAGCCCCTGGGACAGACCTTCCTCGTGGCCCGCCTGCCGACCCTCCTGCCGACCTTCCTCCCAGGCGGACTGGCGGATGGCCTCGATATCCGCTGCGGTCAGCGGCTTGACGTCCACTTCCTCGTCCCGGGACACCTCGTTGCCCCGTTCGTCCAGCAGGGGCAGTTCCCAGCGCTCCCAGGCGCTGAGTTCTTCGGGAGGAATGCGTGTGCGTCGGCGGGAATCGCTCATCACATCATTTCTTCGCCGGAACCACCCAGGGTGATCTCACCAGCTTCCGCCATGCGACGGGCGATGGTGATAATATCCTTCTGGGCGGATTCCACTTCGCTCACCCGGACCGGCCCCTTGGCTTCCAGGTCATCCTGCAGCAGCTCGGCCGCACGCTTGGACATGTTGCGGAAGATCTTGTCCTTGACCCCGTCGTCGGCCCCCTTGAGGGCCACAACGAGGACCTCCGAGGACACTTCCCGCAGCAGCGACTGGATACCCCGGTCGTCGATATCCGCCAGGTTGTCGAAGACGAACATCAGGTCCTCAATGGTGGAAGCGAGATCCGGATCCATATCCTTGATGGAATCCATCAGGCCGCCCTCGATCGAACGGTCCATGAAGTTCATGATATCCGCCGCCCGTTTGATGCCGCCAATGCGACTGGTCTGCGCCGCGGAACCGCCGGAGAACTGCTTCTCGAGGATATCGTTGAGCTCCTGCAGGGCCTGGGGCTGGATGCTCTCCAGCGACGCCACCCGCATCATGACATCGAGCCGCACCTTGTCATCCAGGGTCGCCAGGATCTCGGCGGCCTGGTCCGGATCCAGGTAGGAGATGACAATGGCCTGGATCTGGGGGTGTTCGTAACGGATGATATCCCCCACCGCCCGCGGTTCCATCCATTTAAGGGTATCCAGGCCGGTGGTGTTGCCGCCAATAAGGATACGGTCGATCAGGCTGGCCGCCTTGTCGTCCCCCAGGGCCTGGGTCAGCATAGTGCGGATGTAATCGTCGTTGCCCACACCCAGGCCGGTCTGGCCGCCCACGGCGTCGACAAACTCATTCATCACGTAGGACACCTCGTCCTTGCTGACGTCCTTCATCTGGGCCATGGCCACGCCCACCCGCTGGACTTCCTTCGGCCCCATGTGCTTGAGGATTTCCGCCGCATCCGACTCACCCAGTGACATCAGCAGGATAGCGGCCTGCTCGACCCGGGGAATCTTGCGGCGAAGCTGTTTGCTGTCAGCTTCCTGGCGGTTTTCTTCACTCATCGACGTTCACCCACTGGCGCATTACCTGAGCAACCCGGGCGGGGTCTTCGGCAATCAGCCCTTTCAATGCGTTCAGGTGTCTATCATAGCTGTCAGTGGCGCCGGGCAAAAGCAGCTCGTCCTGGCCACTCATGGCATCCGCCAGGGCCCGGTCACTGCCAACCTCGCCAAGGTCGTCGTAGGAGCCCCGGATGCCATCCTCATCCATACCGGATTCGCGGCGGCCACCACCGGAGATCGTCTTGAGTACCGGGCGCAACAGGCCCAGCACCAGTGCCAGGATAACGATACCGGCCAGCACCTGTTTCATCAGGTTCCAGAACCAGGGCTGTTCCCAGAAGCCCGGGGCCTCGTACTGTACCTCCTCTTCCGGCGCGAAGGCGGTGTTCATGACCGTGACGCTGTCACCCCGGGCCGCGGAGTAACCCACTGCGTCCCGCACCAGCATGTTCAGGCGCTGCAGCTCCTGCTCCTGCCAGGGCTCGTAGGTGACCTCACCGGTATCGGGGTTGACCACGCGCTTGTCGTCCACCGCCACCGCCACGGTCAGGCGCTTGACATCGCCCTGGGCCTGGCGGATATAGCTGACCGTACGATCGATCTCGTAGTTGCGGGTGCTCTCACGGCGGATGTCCACCGGTTGCGCCTGCTCCTCGCCGTCTTCCCCTTCTTCAGCCTGGCCCGCACCCGCCTGTTCCGGCACGGCGGCTTCACCCGGCGGTTGGTTGGACAGGGCACCGGGGATGCCCCCCTGAGCACCGGAGGCACGCTGCTCCGACATCTCCCGTTCACTGCGTACCGCCTGTTGCTCGGGATTGAACAGCTCTTCCGCCTGTTCCACCGACGAGAAGTCCAGGTCGGCGCTGACCTCCGCCCGGAAGCGGCTGTCACCGACAATGGGGCTGATCATGGACGCCACCCGCTTGGTCAGACGCTCCTCCACCCGCTCGGTGTACTCGTATTGCTCCTGCATGTCCTGACGTTCGGCATCCTCATCACGACCGGTCAGCAGGTTGCCGTTCTGGTCAACGACGGTCACGCTCTCACGGTTCATTTCCGGCACACTGCCAGCCACCAGGTTGACGATGGCGTTGATCTGTTCCTGCTCAACACGGCGGCCCGCGAAAACATTCAGGAATACCGAGGCGCTGGGTTCCCGGGCATCACGGACAAACACCGACCGTTCCGGGATGGCCAGGTGCACCCGGGCCGACTTGACGCTTCGCATGCTGCTGATGGTGCGGGCCAGTTCCCCTTCCAGGCCACGGCGGAAGCTGACGGTCTCCATGAACTGGGAGGTGCCCAGCCCCTGGTCCTGGTCCAACAGCTCATATCCAATGGTTTCCTTATCGGTGACGCCTTCGGCAGCGAGTTTCAGGCGGGCATTGTAGACATCGTCGGAAGCCACCAGCAGCGCACCGCTGCGCGGATCCATACGGTACTGGATTCCACTCTGGTCGAGGATGCTGGAGACGTCCTGAGGGTTGTAACTGGACAGGTCACCCAGCACCGGCTGGTAGTTGGGTTCCTGGGCCCACAACACCACCGCCACACCCAGGGCCACGCTGGCGGCCAGGCCAACCATCAGGCCGATCTGGCGCAGCAGGTTCAGGCGGTTGAAACCGAACAGCAGAGGGCTGCTGCTTTCGTTCTCCTCATCCGTGCCGGTGGTGGCCAGATTGGTGGAAGTGGCTTCTGAGGCTGCAGTGGCCATGACGTTGCTCCGTTGATAACTCGTCTAAACCGCCGTCAGATCGGCATGTTCATGATGTCTTCGTAGGCCTGCACGACCTTGTTACGCACCTGGCTCAGGGCATCGAAGGCAACCGATGACTTCTGGGAGGCCACCATCACCCGGGTGATATCGACGTTGGGGTCACCCTGTTCGTAGGCCGTGCGCAGTTCTCCCGTTGTCGACTGAAGGTCGTTAACCTTGTCCACCGCCTGGTTCAGCATGTCGCCAAACCCCGAGGTCTCCTGCACCTTCTCCGGACCTGCCGGCTTGTCCACCTGCCCCCTGACGGCAAGGTCGTTTTCCATGCGCTGGTTCTGCTGCATCTGGGCACGCAGGTTACGCATCTCTGAGAGAACGTTGTTGATATCGGCTCGCTGGACCATGGTTGTCTCTCCGCTCCCGAAAACGGTTCCTGTACCTGCCGCCGCTGGGGGCGGCATGGCTGAAAGTCTGTCTGGGGCAGAATTTGCAAATTTCCGGCCAGGTTCTTTTTATCCTTTAATTACAGCAGATTAAGAAAACATCCATGGAAACCCATAAAGGCCATGCCGGGTTTTTGACGGGGCCTGGAGGAGAATAAGGGGCTACCAAATCATAGCCTGAGGCAAGGGCAGCGCTGTGGGCGCCAGAAAGATAAACGGCGCCCGAAGGCGCCGAAGGAAGGAGAAACACTTGCCCGGCGGGCATTGATTAACCGGCCATGGCCAGCTCGGCATCCAGATCGATACCGAAGTCCCGCATCTGGGCGAGCTTATAGCGCAGCGTCCTGGGGCTGATCCCCAACTGCTCGGCAGCCCGGTTGCGGCGGCCCCGTTCCCGCTTGAGGGTGTCGATGATAATTCGGAACTCCCGGCGACGGATTTCATCCCCCAGGGATCCACCATCGTCCTCCGGTTCCGGCGGTGTTGCGGCGACCGCCTCCGCCGGCACCACAGAGCCTGTGTCGGCAACACCGGTTCCGGCATGGACCGGTTGTGATGGCGACATGGCCGCCGAAGGCCGGGGCGAGCCCCCAAGGCCGGTAATGCCCATCTCCAGGCACAGGTCCTCCGCCTGGATCTCCGCGCCCTGGTGCAGTACCAGGGCGCGCTGGATGGCGTTATCCAGTTCCCGCACATTACCGGGCCAGGAATGCTGCTGCAGTGCCTGGCGCGCATCCGCTCCCAGACTCACGCCGGTGAGCTTCATCTTGCGGCTGTGCTGGCGCAGCAGGTGTTCCGCCAGGGGCAGGATATCCCTTGGGCGGTCCCGCAGCGGGTGCCAGTGCATTGGCAGAACGCTTAGCCGATAGTAGAGGTCCTCCCGGAACTTGCCCTCGCGAACATACTCCGCCAGGTCACGGTTGGTAGTGGCCAGGACACGGACATCCAGGCTGATGGTACGGCGTCCGCCGACCCGCTCCACTTCCCGCTCCTGCAGCACCCGCAACAGTTTCGACTGCAGGCCCAGATCCATTTCCGAAATCTCGTCCAGCAGGATGGTGCCACCGTTGGCCTGTTCGAACTTGCCCGGTGACGAGGCGTGGGCACCGGTAAAGGCCCCCTTCTCGTGACCAAACAGGATGGCCTCCAGCATGTTCTCCGGAATGGCCGCACAGTTGATGGCCACGAACGGTTGGTCATCACGGCTGGAATTCTGGTGGATAAACCGCGCCAGCACCTCCTTGCCGGTGCCGCTCTCCCCGGAGATCATTACCGTGGAATCGCTGGCGGCCACCTTCTTCGCCAACTGGAACAGGCGCTTGCTGATAGGATCTTCCGCTACCGGCTCATCGCTCCGCCGGTTACGCCGGGCACCGGCGCCGATCACTTTCTCCACCGCGTCCACCAGCACCTGGGGTTCGAACGGCTTTACCAGGTAATCAATGGCACCGGTCTGCATGGCGTTGACGGCGTCGCTGATCTGACCGTAGGCGGTGATCAGCATCATCGGCAGGCCGGGATAGTGTCGCAGCACTTCCGCCAGCAGGTCATGGCCGGACATGCCCGGCATGTTCACGTCGCTGACCACCATGTCCACTGGTCCGCGGGCCAGCTCTTCCAGGGCCTTTTCACCGGTAGCGGCTTCCCGCACCCGGAAACGGGCCAGTTCAAGGGTGGTGACCAGCGCTTCACGCAGGTCGTGGTCGTCTTCAACGATAAGAATCTGGGGTCGGGCCATGACGTCCTCCGACTGTCCTTTCTGTCAGGAATGTGTGTTCTGGTTATGGGGCACGGTGGTGGTACGGGCCGCCGGAAGCCGGATCGACGCACAGGCGCCTCCCCGGGGCATGGCGGCCAGGCTGAACTGCCCGTTGTGGGCCTTGACCACCGCCTGTACCACTGCCAGCCCCAGGCCGGTACCGTGGGACTTGGTGGTGTAGAAGGCCTCCATCAGTTCGTTGGCCTTGTCCCCGGGAAAGCCCGGACCGTCGTCCACCACGGCAATCTCCAGTTCGTCCCGGGTGCCCACCAGGGTCAGTGCCACCTGCTTCGCGCCAGCTTCAAGGCTGTTGTTCACCAGGTTCATGCAGGCCCCCACCAGGGCTTCACGATTGCACATCAGGGGAACCTCCGGACCGTCGGCGCTGACCATGACCTGTTGATCATCGGCCAGTTTCAGTCCATCTACCCCGGCCTGCAGGCCTTCCGCCACCTGGCCGGAGGACAACGCCTCCGCGAGACGGGTCTCGCCCCGGGCAAAGGTCAGCATATCCCGCACCTGGGACTCCAGGTGGGTGAGTCGGGACATCAGGCGGTCGGCACAACGCTGGCGCAATTCCTCGTCCAGATCCGGCTGGGACAGGTGCCCACCGTAGAGGATCGCCGCCGACAGCGGAGTGCGGATCTGGTGGGCCAGGGAGGCCACCATACGGCCCATGGCTGACAGTCGCTGGGCATGGGCAAGCTGGGCCTGCAGCTGGCGGGTCTCGGTCAGGTCAGTAAGCAGGATCAACTGGCCCGGCTCATTCTCCATGGTCCGGATCTCAATGCTGACGCGACGACCGTCCTTGAGGGAAACCTCATGACCATCGTCACGCCGGGGAGCAAAGCAGCGCTGGATAACGCTCACCCAGCGTTCGCCTTCCAGCGGCTCCCCCAACAGGGCCACCGCCGCTGGATTGCACTGGGCCACGGCGCCCTGGCTGTCCAGCACAATCACACCGGCGGGCAACGCGGAAAGCAGGGTCGACAGGCGATCCGCCAGCCGCTCCTTCTCTTCCAGTTCGTGCTGGCGCTGGCGGGTTTCTGCGGTCAGTTCACCGGAAAGCTGGTTCACCCGGGACTCCAGAGTACGGTAGGAGTCGGTAATCTGCCGTGACATCTGGTTGAACAGGTCCAGTGCCGTATCGACGGCGGCGTCCTCATCCTGTGATGGAAACAGCGCGGTTACCTTGTCATTGGCTTCGGCCGCCGGGCCGGGCTCCCCGGAACGGGAGGCAGGTATTGCCGTCTGGAACTGTCTCATGCTTCCCCCTGACCATAATGTAATGATTCAGGGTCGGGATAGCAGGAGCCGTGCCAGGTAGGATTTCTTCTTTATTTACAAGGGGTAGGAAGAACAGAAAAAAAGCGTAGCCGGATAAGGGGAAGAAGCTGACAAAATTCCGTCAGCCCTCTTCCTCCTCCCGGAGACCGTATTTTCGAACCTTTTCCACCAGGGTAGTCCGGCGGATACGCAGCTTCTCCGCGGCACGGGCAACAACCCCGTTGGTCTCGTCCAGGGCCTGCTGGATCAGCTGCTTTTCCAGGTTCGACAGGTAGTCCTTCAGGTCAATGCCGTTGACCGGCAGTAATGCCGGGGCATCCAGGCCCACCAGGCCCGGCACACCCGATGGCATGGTGTTATCCTCCATGGCCAGCGTCTCGTCATAGTCATCCACGTAACGAAACTTCTTCGGCAGTTCCTGCACACCGATCACGCCAAAGGGATGCATGATGGCAAGTCGCTCCACCAGGTTGGCCAGTTCCCGCACATTGCCGGGCCAGTCATGGCGACACAGGCTCAGGATGGCGGCGGAGTTGAGCCGCAGGGAGCCCCGCTTTTCCTTTTCCATGCGTGCGATCAGTTCATTGATCAGTAGCGGAATATCCTCCGCCCGTTCCCGCAACGCTGGCATCTCGATGGGAAAGACATTGAGCCGGTAGTAGAGGTCCTCCCGGAAATCCCCCTTCTCAATCATGTCCTCAAGGTTCTTGTGGGTAGCGGCGACGATCCGCACGTCCGCACTCTGGGTACGGTTGCTGCCTACCTTCTCGAAAGTGCGCTCCTGCAGGACGCGGAGGATCTTCACCTGCATGTTCAGGGGCATGTCACCGATTTCATCCAGGAACAGGGTTCCCCCTTCCGCCAGCTCGAAACGGCCGACCCGGGCGGTGATGGCGCCGGTGAACGCCCCTTTCTCGTGACCAAACAGCTCGCTTTCCAGCAGTTCCGCCGGTATCGCGCCGCAATTGACCGGGACAAAGGGCTTGTCACGACGGGGGGAATGGTAGTGCAGGTTACGGGCCACCACCTCCTTGCCGGTACCGGATTCGCCGGTGATCAGCACACTGACATCCTTGTCCGCGACCTGGGCCATCAGTTCCCGCACGCCCTTGACGCTCCGGGAGGTCCCCACCAGGCTGCGGAACAACATGATGCCCCGTTGCTGCCCGGGACCGCGCCCACGGCTGCGCAGGTACTGGTCACGGAAGATCTGGGCCCGGTAGAGGGAATCCACGAACTTAGTGTAGTTCGGCGGCCACTCGAGGCGTGCAATGACCCGTTCCCGGCAATCGTCATCCAGGGCTTCGAGGTCCGGATTACCCACCACCAGTATCGGCAGGCCGGGTTCCGCACTGCACACCATACTGATGTCGTCAACGACATCCGCTGGCCCCTCGCTGGCGACAATTGCCACCCCGAGGTCGGCCCGGGCCTGCTCATCGTCGGTAGTCAGTATCTCGCGGGAAGGCCCGTCATCCAGGACGGTTTCCTCTCCCACGAATTCAAGAATGGTCTTCAGATCTCTAGCTCGTGACGCGTCCTTGCTCAATACCAGCACAGTATCGGTCATCGACATGCAGATGAAATCTCTTGGTCAGCGCAGCGTTGTGGTTCCGTGCGGATATACCTGTCGGGGACGGCAGTTTCCGCACGCTCTCCTTCCGGCGCCCAGGGAGCCTCCGGAGTCCTGATTATTTGTGCGGTATTTAAGACGTTAAAAGAGAGAGAGTCAATTTTATGACGCAGAGGAATGGTACGGATCTGTCAGCGTTATCATTCCGACGGGGCACCCGGCCTCTCCAATAGCCCCAGATCACCGGTTACGACTCGACACCCTGGCATAGGCGTTGGCCGCCTTGCGGTTCTGGCCCGCCTGCTCCAGCGCGTCCCGGGCTTCGTCCCGGGCCTCCCGGGCGGCCGCGTCGGCTTCCCGGACAAAGCCATCCAGTTCGGAGAGCCGTTTCTGAACTGCTTCCAGCGGCAGCTGTTGCTGCTCCAGGGCCTTCATCACCGGGTCAACAAGGTTGCGGACATCGCGGTTCAGATCCGCCAGCCGGTCCCAGTCGCTGGCCTCCAACGCCTGCCTGAGGCCGGCAATATGCTGATCAAGGCGCGCCAGCGCCTGATTGGCTTGGTCGGACATGACATTCTCCCCTTGCTGGTTCTGGAATCCCGTTATATCCGCGAGTATACAAGCCAAAGTCCGCAAAAGTCCTGACCTTTCGACAGTACATAACACCGGATAACCCGGTATTGCCTGAAGAAATCCCCTTCACATTCTGGTAAACTTGGACGTTTATTCAGCATCTGCACGAGGGTTGGTACGCCATGTCATCACAGTGGCAGTCCCTGGTATCCCAGAAAATCTACCTGGCCACCCAGTTGGCCCGGTCCGCCCGGAGTCAGGTTTCCACCACAGAGCGGGAAGCCTGTATCCAGGGCGCGATCGAACTGTCCCTACGTGCACGGCAGTTGCTGCTTGCCCTGGTAGCCCGCTATCACCAGGACAAGCATGCCATGCCGGCCTCCCTGGCAGAACTGTCCACCCTGATCGCGGATACGCCGGACGCCGAGATTCTGGGTGAACTGTCCCGCACCCCCGATAGCTGGTGGCACCATCTGGATCAACTGGAATTGTCCCAGAGCCAGCCGCCAAAACAGCAGAAGAACGTATCGGAGGACAACGTCATCGCGGTATCCGCGGCCCCCGGCCCGGATCGTTCTGCAGATGGGTTGCTGGACACCCTGGCGGCGATGAAAACATTTGTTAACGACCTGGGTGAGCGGCACGCCGAGTGGTAACCGCCATCCAAGCCTGAAGTAAGGATTCTATGTCACCTTCATTCTTTGAAATCGTACAACTGAGTAACGGCGACTACGCCCTCAAGCGCGTGGATGACGACTCAGCACCCCTGGTCAGGATATCCTTCTCCCAGGAGGCCCGTGAGTTGATGGAAAACCGGGATATGACCGTGGCCCGCGCCATGATCGACGCCGGCATCCAGGCGGTGGGGCAGATCAACGACGCCGTCGAGTGGGAGGATGCCGATCCGGAAGATTTCGAGCCTCACGCTCACCACACCCTTCACTGAATGGCAGGCGCCCGGGCACTGTCGGGCTAACCCCTGACACCCCGAGCCAAGCTGCTTCCCGCAACGCAACGGCTACCGGGTCCGGAGGATGACTCCATGGCTCTGCCCCTGCGCTGACGCTCGCTCCAGGGCGCCGAAATCACGGCTGGACAATCGGCTGGTCCACATCACCACGGCATGGCAGGTGCCGGCGCCCAGAGCCCGCTCCGCCAGCTCAAAGGCTGAATAGTCACGGGTGGACCTCAGAACCAGCAACTCACTGGCGACAATGCCATGCATGGTCTGCCACTTGCTGACCAGCTCCTGAGGCGGATCGATCCAGGCCAGCCACCGGCGCTCCTGGTTCAGTTGCGTCAACATCGGCAGCAGCAACTGGAAATTCTCCACCTGCCCCGGTGGCAGGATGACCTCCGTCACATTCGCCCGGGACGCACCGGTTTCCGGCACCTCGCCGGCCCCTCCGGCCCGGACCGGATCGGAGGGCACCGGTGATGCCCCGGCATGCAACCGCCGGGGCCGCGCCGCCGCCTGCGGCGCTACTGCGCCGGTAACAGGTATAGCAGCCGTATTCATGCTCAAACCCAACTGTTCCATGAGATCCTCCCGGATTCGTTGCAGCCCCTGCCCGGGACCACTTGATAAACTTCTAGTGCAGGTCGGAACGGCGGATGACGCCGACCCCGAGCCCTTCAATCACCAACTCCTGCTCACGCAGGTCCACCACTATCGGTTCGAATTCATCGTTTTCGGCGATGAGCAGCACCTGGGCACCTTCGCGGCGGAAGCGCTTGACCGTCACCTCTTCCCCCACCCGGGCGACCACCACCTGGCCGTTGTGGACATCCTGGGTGCGATGTACCGCCAGCAGGTCGCCGTCCAGGATGCCGATATCCTTCATGCTCATGCCCCTGACCCGCAGCAGGTAGTCCGCTGACGGATGGAAGAACTCCGGCTGCAGGGTGCAGTAGTCCTCGATGTTCTCCTGGGCAAGGATCGGATTACCCGCCGCCACCTGGCCGACCACCGGCAGGCCGGGGTCTTCCTCCTCCTCGGGCAGGCGGATACCACGGCTGGTGCCGGGCACCATCTCGATCGCGCCCTTGCGGGCCAGCGCCCGCAAATGTTCCTCGGCGGCGTTGGCGGAACGGAAACCCAGTTCCAGGGCAATTTCCGCCCGGGTCGGCGGATAGCCGGTCTCATCCACGTAGCGGCGAATGATGTCCAGTACCTGGCTCTGTCTTGCAGTCAGTTTCATGGCGTTTTCTCTCCTGTGGCAGTTTCCTGCCCCGGCCTTCCTCCGGCACAATGGCTGGACTGCTGTCCGCCGATGCTGGGGTTATATACAGTAACTCAGACTTTATACAGTATTTTATCCAGTGTAAACCCCTGTATGCTCGAAGTCGGCATGTCCGTCACGGCGAGACGTCTTTCAACGCAACAGTCCATCCCGGCCACCGGGATGGACAGGCACACCACAGTCAACCCGAACCGGGGAGCAACGCCCATGGCCAGTCGCTGCAGGATGCCCGACGTGATGACCACGCGGGACGGAAAGCCAAGAAGTGTGGGAGTGGAGATCGAAATCTCGGGCCTGGGCTACGAGAAACTGGTAGCCCTGGCCGCGGAAATCCTGGACGGAACCGCCAGCAACAGTGGCCGGTATGTAAGCAAGGTGGACACCCCCCTGGGGGAGTTCACCGTTGAACTGGATTCCGACCCCATCAAGGAGCTGGACCTGCGGGATGAGCGGGTGCCGGAATCCCTGCGGGAGCTCGGCGGCCATGCCATGGAAATGATCGACTACGCGGCTGAGCGCCTGGTACCCCTGGAAATTGTCTCGCCGCCGGTGCCCTTTGACCAGCTCGATACCATTGAGAGGCTGTCGGACCGGTTGCGGGAAGCCGGCGCTGTCGGCAGCCGGGAGGCCATACTCTACGCCTTCGGTCTCCAGCTCAACCCCGAGCTGCCGAACCTGGATGCGGATACCCTGCGCCGCTACCTGCAGACATTCGCCGCCCTCTACGACTGGCTCAAGGGCCGCCACCAACTGGATTTCAGCCGCAAGCTCACCAACTATATCGAACCCTGGGCCGGCAGTTATGTGGACCGCCTGATTGCGGAGGACTACGCCCCGGACCTCGAGGGCCTGATGCGTGACTACCTGGAAGACAACCCCACCCGCAACCGGGCCCTGGACCTGCTGCCGCTGTTCGCCCACCTGGACGCGGACCTGCTTGCGGAGTACGTGGATGACCCCCGGATCAAGTCCAGGCCAACGCTGCATTACCGGCTGCCGGACTGTGATATCGACAACCCCGCCTGGCATTTCTCCACGGTCTGGAACGACTGGGTGGTGCTGGAGCAGATCGTGTCACACCCCAAACAGCAGAAGGAACTGAACGACCTGTTCCGTGAGGGCCGGACCCTGTCCTTCAGAAACCTGACCAGTACCTGGCGCAGCCGGTGCCAGCAATGGCTGGAGAACCGAGGTTATGTCTGACCCTCATACCGACGACGACTGGGAGGTTCCGGGGCTGACCATCGGTATCAGCGGCCCCGCCCGCCGGCGTACCTCGGATCGGCTGATCAGCCTGGGGCTGCGGCTGTACGGGGCCCATACCCATTTCATCCGCCCGGGACGCCCCATCGACGTGTCCCTACTGGATGGCATCGTGCTGTCCGGCGGGACGCATATCCACCCTGACCTGTATGGCCAGCAGCCCCAGGTGGAGGCCCGTTACGACCGCAAGCGGGACCGCACCGACCAGATGCTGCTGCGGGAAGCGGAGCGGCTGCACCTGCCGGTGTTGGGGATCTGCCGTGGCGCACAATTGATCAACGTATACCGGGGCGGCTCCCTGTGCCAGGACGTGACCCCGCTCAGGGTTCATACCCGCCATCGACCACTGCTGCTACCCTTACAAAGGATCCGCGTTGTGGAACCAACCCGGCTTGGCGGGATCATAAGGACGCGAAGTATCGGCGCCAACCGCATCCACAGCCAGGCCATCCAGTGGCTTGGCCGTGGGCTCAGGGTCAGTGCCCTGGACGACGACCTGTTTGTACAGGCATTCGAGAACACCCACGGGCAATGGCTGATGGGGGTGCAATGGCACCCGGAATACCTGCTCTACCATGGCCCCCATCGGCGCATTTTTGCGGATTTCGTGCATACCGCCGAACAACTCAAACTTGCCCGCCTGGTCCGGGAGGATTTTCCCGAACCAACGGACTGATTGTCGACATCATTAAGGAGAAACCGATGACCCGTAGTATCGCCCGCCTGATTGGCACCCCAGCCCTGGCCGCCCTGTTTGTCCTGCCGATAGCACCGGCCCTGGCCGCTCCCGCCGAGGTCAGCCTGACCGGCGAGGGAAAGGTAAGGTACGTACCCGACAGCGCCCGTCTGAGTTTCACCGTCACGGCGGAGCACGAAGATTCCGACAAAGCCATCAGCGAGGTTCGGGCCGTGATGGAACGCTGGCGTGAGAGCATTACCGATATCCGCGACCAGCTGGTGGACTACAGCGACGCCTCGGCCCACCTCTACCAGCGGCAGCACCACCCCCGGAATGGCAAATCGGAGGAACCGAAGATCATCGCCGTCGCCAGTCAGACCGTGAGCTTTGAAATCCATGACCTGACCCTGCTGAACCCGGTACTCACCAGGGCACAGGACCTGGGCATGAACTACAACCTGGGCCAGCACCAGTTCTTCCACTCCGCCGAGGAGCAACTCCAGCAGGATGCCCTGGCCAAGGCGATCAGCAACGCCCGGGACCGCTGCCAGTTTGCGGCGGAACAGCTCGGCATGGACTGCGGAGAGGTCAAGTCCCTGAACCTGCAATCGTCAGGCGGTGGTCCCATCATGATGCGCATGCAGGAGGCCTCGGCAACGGCGGATACGGTCAGCGAAGTCGGGCCCCGGGATATCAGTGCCACGGTCCAGGCCACCTTCACCATGGAATGAGCCGGAATAATATCTGGCTCAGAAGTCCCGGTTGTAGAAGATGTCCAGTGAGGCCGCCAGTCCGCTGGCGGCCTCGATGTAGAAATAGCGCCCGAGGTCATAGCGTAAGGCCACGGTAGTCACCGGCTCGAACAGGCCCACCCCGTAGCGGATACTGAGGTCCTCGGTCAGGTAGCCACTGGCTACCACCGCCGAATCCTCGCCTGACCCTTCTGCCTCCAGGGTCAGGTCCTGGATGCCGAACGCCTCACCGAGACCCCGGGTAATCCCGCTGGCACGGTTCAGGCCCAGAGCCAGCGCCATGCGGCTGACCTGGTTCTGGTCCCCCTGGCTCTGCAGGGGGCGCCCCAGGATCAGGTACGACAGGGCCTCGTTCTGGGACATGGCCGGTTCCGAGAACACCTCGGTCTCCGGCTCCCTGGCCGGACCGGACAGGCGGATGCCGGCCACCACGTCGTCCACCTCGCGAATGGCCTCGATATCCAGGTAGGGTTCGCTCACCGGCCCCAGGAATACCAGGCGCGCCCGCCGTATCTCCAGCTCCTGGCCGAAGGCCTCGTATTGCCCGCCCACCAGTTGCAGGGAGCCCCGGGTGTCCATGTTGTTACCGATGTTCAGTTCCCCTTCCAGGTCCCCGGTAACACCGAAGCCCTCGAAGCTGACCTTTTCCTCGCCCACGACCACGGTCACGTTCATATCCAGCGACAGACCGCCTTCGGATTCCTTCTCATCACCCAGGATCACCTCATCATCGGATACTGCAACCGCCTGCTCTGGCAACTTCCGGACTTCGATGCGCCCCTTGGGGATGGCAATCCTGCCGGCAACACTCAGTCCGCCGTCGGCCATACGGATCTCCAGATCCGGGGAGACCTCCAGGTCCGCATAGGGCTCGTAGTGCAGGGGCAGCCTCTCGCCTTTCAGGGTCATGGTGAACCGGAGCTCGCGGGACCAGTCCACATTACCGCCAATCTCGCCACGCCCGGTGCCATTGCTCTGCCAGCTACCATCCAGGTCCGCCTGGCTACCGTTGAAGTTGGCCTGGAGATTAAGGTCTTCCACCGGGATGGGCACCTTCTCGTCGATCACCCGGCCACCGGTGAGGGAAACCTGCCCGTATACCTGGGGGGCCATCAGCGGACCTTCCAGGCGACCGGAGCCGGCGATCTGACCGCCGATGTCCTTCAGGTCAACAAAGGTTCCCAGCATCTCCAGGTCAACCCCATCAATGTCATAGGAGCCGGTGGACGGCAGTTCCTCTGCGGTGGGATCCACCGACAGGTCCACCGACAGCCTGCCCACATCCTCGCCATCGAACCGCAGTGTCACCCTGGCCACCTGGGGCTCCATATCCAGAGTCACATCCAGGGTCTGGTAGGCCAGGGTCTCCTGGTCCCCCCCCAGGGTCACCACGACTTCGCCGGGGCCCGCCCCCAACTGGACGGTTCCACGGGGGCCATCCTCCTCCAGTTCGACATCCAGGGAACCGTTGATCATGGCGTTCCAGCTCACCGTTTCCGGCAGCAGTGGCGCCAGGGTGGCCGTGGGGAAATCATTGATCTCCAGTGCCAGTGCGGTATCCGGAAACAGCGTTTGCTCGCCGGCACAGAGGGTGCTGTCCTGCCAGCGCCAGCAGTGGGCACCCAGGGTCAGTGTCTGGTCGATAAAGTCGATGGGGGCCGGCTCCTCCAGCCGCCAGGTCTGATCAGGCCCGCTCAGCTCCACTTCGCCGCTGGCCAGTTGCCCCCGCCACTGGCCGCCGCCCGCAGACTGCCAGGCGCCGGACAGGGCGGCTTCCACCACCGCCGCCGGATGCCGTACCGACAGCGTCAGGCGGTGGTCGTCCAGGGTACCCTGAAGGTCGGCCTCGGCCTGCTCCACGGTCTGTCCGCCCGCCTGCAGGGAGGACACCGCCAAATCAGCATCCAGTGACTGTGACTCATCAAGCCGGGCCTGCAGGTCCAGGCTCCCGATACTGACCTGATCCTGCCAGGCCAGACGGCTGGCGGAGAGATCCAGATTGCCTTGGGGCAACCGGATTGGCCCGGACAGGGAGACGGTTCCGTTCAGGGTGCCTGCCAGGCCAGGCACAATCAGGCCTGGCTCCGGCAGCTCCACGGCGCCCTCAACCGACAACTCCCCCGACGGCTCCATCGGGTCCTGTAGCTGCCCCGAGGCGGTGACACGGTTCTCGCCGATGCTCGCCAGCACCTCAGGAATCCGCCACTGCCCGGCAGCGGCTTCCACCTGCCCGTGGCTGGCCAGAGGTGCCTCCTGCCACTGCCCGTCCAGGTCCCAGTTGGCGGTGAAATCCGGCCGGCCTTCCTCATCAAGCTGTCCCCGGGAGGCGACGGAACCACTGATGCTTGCGGTGGCCTGGGGCACCCAGAACCCGGGGTTGAAACCCTGCAGGGTCAGGTCCGCCTGCCAGTTCAGACGGTCGGCGAAACCCACCTCGGCCTCACCCTCCAGGCGCCCGGCACCGGTGGTCATGACCAGTTCGGTCAACTTCACCGACTGGAGATCACCATCAACCCGGGTGTCCAGGGTGGAATCGCCCATGGGCCCCGTGGCGGCCAGGTTCAGGGTGGCCTGGTACTGCTCGTTGGCATACTCTGCACTGACCTCCAGGGACTGGATGGTGACCGGTGGCGGCTGCACCCCGGGCAACAGCGAATACCAGGGGAAGGCCCCCATCGCCACCCGGGCCTCCGCCGTCAGTTGGTCCTGCCATGACACCTGCCCATCCACCGACAGTTCGGCCTGGCCCTCCCCGGTCACCGAGGGGCCGCTCAGGGTCAGCTGCAACCGATCCGCCTCCGACTGAGTCACCCGACCGGAGATATCGAGACCGATATCTCCCTGCTGGCCTGGCAGGTTGGCCCGGGTATTGAGACGATAGCCGTTCTCCAGGTTCCCCCGGGCGGTCAGGGTCCAGTCCTTGAGCACGAGGGTTTCCGGCAGGGTCTCCAGTGCATGGAAACGATCCGACCGGAACTCCAGGGAGGCCGGCAGCGATGGGTCAAGGGGGGACAGCTCGCCCTCCACGCGACCATCCAGGTAGCCGGACGAGACCAGGCTGGTGCGCAGGTCCCGTACACTGCCCCGGAGTTCGCCGGTTACTCGCCACTGGTCCCCGGAGGGTGGTGGCAGTTGCAGGTCCAGGTTCACCGCCAGGGGCCAGTCACCACGGGTTTCAATGCGGCCATCCAGCGCCACTGTGATGTCTTCCCGCACCAGGGTGAGTTCCCGGACGTGAAAGTCGGAACCACCGCCCCCCGCACCCAGGCTCAGGCGATCCCAGACCAGGGTATCGTTCAGGTGGAAGGGGCCCAGTTCAATAGAACCAATATCGAGGTTCACCGGCAGGGCGATGTCCGGCAATTCGATAAGACCGCCGTCCGCCTCCTCCGCCCCCGTATCGGACAGGGTGACGTCGAGGGCGTCCGCCTCCAATTGCTCCAGGCAGACCCGCTGGCGTAACAGGCAGGCCGGTCGCCAGCGGATCAGCGGAGATTCGGCCTCCACCCGCACGCCGTAGCCCTGCCAGGTGAGTTGGCCAGCCTGCCACTCCCCCAGGATGGAACCACGGGCGTCCGTGGTCTCCAGCCCGGGAACCTGTTCGAGCACCCAGGCGGTGCCGGCATCGGAGCTCAATGCCACCAGGATTGCTCCGATCAGCAGTGCCACCAGCAGCAGGATGACCAACAGGGTGATCAGCAGCCATTTCAGCCCGGTTTTCAGCACCGATGTCACCCTGCTCATAGCTCCGGCCCCATGGAAAAGTGGAATCGCCAGCCACCGCCGAATTCTTCATCCAGCCCCCTGGCGATGTCGAACCGCAGGGGACCCACCGGACTGATCCAGCGCACGCCCACACCGACACCGGTGGCCAACGGATCGGCCAGATTATCGATAGCGTTACCCTTGTCCACGAAAGTGGCGATCCGCCACCTGTCGGCCACTTCGTACTGGTACTCCACACTGCCCACCAGCTTGTAGCGCCCACCAACGCCAGCGCCGTCCGAATCCTCCGGTGTCAGGGTCTCGTAGCCGTACCCCCGGACACTCTGGTCGCCACCGGTAAAGAAACGCAGGGACGGCGGTATCGCGGAGTAATCATTGGTGGCAACGGCGCCAACGTCAATCCGGCCAAGGAAACGATGGTTATCAGCCAGGGTAATCAACCCCTTGGCCTGGGTGGTGACCTGTAGCACGTCGACCGTAGAGAACAAGTCCCGCAGCCCCCCGGTAACATCAACCCCCAACCGGTACCCCCGGGAGGGGTCGATGGGTGAGTCGGATTCCAGTCTGGACAGGGAAATGCCCGGCAGCAACAGACGGGTGGTGCCGGATTCGGAATTGCCGATGTTGAACCGCTCCCGCTCCCAACGCAGGGACAGCACCCGCGTCCAGTCGTTTTCCATCTCGTGCTTCCACTGGGTGCCGATGCTGAAACGGTCGGATTCCACATCCTCGATATCCTCACGCTGGTACCCAACGCCGAACCGCAGGGAATCCGTCATCGGCGGATCCAGGGGGATCTCATACCACCCGGTGAGGTTCTGTCGTGGCGCCGACAGTTCCATATCCGCACCACGCCGGTGGCCCAGGGCATTGATCCAATGTTCTTCCCAGTTGCCCCGGAAACGGGGGCCTACGTCCGTGGAGTAGCCCACACCGGCACCAAGGGAGCGGGGTTTCCGCTCACTCACCCTGGCGGATACCGGAATCACGCGGTCAACCGCCTCGTTGGGCGGCGCCGTCACCAGGGACTGGGAGAAATAACCACTGTTGGACAGGCTGGAGCTGAGGTCAGCCACCTTGTCGGCATGGTACAGGGTGCCGGGTTCAAACTGGACAAACCGCCGCAGGAACGAGGGTTCGAATACGTGGTCCTCGTTGAAGGTGACCTCCCCCAGGCGATAGCGCTCACCACTGGCAAACCGCAGCCGGATTTCCGCCTCCCGGGTTTGCGGGTTCACTGCCAGCCTGCGCTCCTCGAACTGGCCATCGAAATACCCCAGACGGGAAGCACGGCTGCTGATGGCCTGGCGAAGTGATTCGTACTGACCGTGATTCAGCACATCCCCCACCGCAGGCTGCTGGGGAAAGGGGGCACTGAACTCGGGATCATCGCTGGCGGGACCAGTGATCGTCACCTCCCGGGAGATCACCCGCACCGGTTCACCGGGGGTGACGGTCATCACCAGCATCGGCGGGTCGCCGTCCTGGAGCTCCCGGGAAATGGCGGGGGCATAATAGCCGAGGGCACGCAGTGCCTGCTGGATGCGCTCCTCCACGGTGTCCCCATAACGACGCAGGGAAGACCGGTCATGGCCCTCCACCTCGCCGACGAACGCCCGGGCGTTCTGCAGCAGATCCGGGTAATCGCCCTCCATACGAATATCCACCTGGCTGGCGGAACCAACCACCGGCATCAGCGCCAGGGCTACCCGAAAAAGTAACTTGAGGAGGCCTTTACCGGTCCGGTATCTTCCTGATAATTGTCTGATTAGCAAATTCCACTCCGGTCGCCGACGGCCTGTGGTGTTGAATGGGGTCCGGTATGGGGACAACTTCGGCTGTATTACAGGTTCGTCGTGAACGTCCAAATACGCTAGTCTGTTGCGGAGCTTCTGACAACAGGATACAAAGGCCCCGGCCCAGTGATGTAGAAGCTTTCTGAATACACCTGCACACTGCAGTCAAACGACCAGGCCGTTACGGGAGTTACCACCTGCGGATGTTCACCATCAATCGGGAGAATCTCAAGAAAAGCCACCAGACCATCTGGTTTGTCATCGACTTCCTGATGCTCGGACTGCTTGTTCTCAACCTGGCGCTGATCATCTTTGATTCCATCTACCACTTTGAAGCCATTCAGGATTTCTTCCGGGAATCCCTGCCAGCATTCTACAACGTCTATCAGCCGGTTCACCGCAATTTCATCTTCTATGACCTTATTTTCGTCAGCATTTTCCTGACAGAGTTTTTCGTACGCTGGCTTTATGCGGTATGGCGCGGGATCTACCAGCGATGGTACTTCTATCCATTCATCCACTGGTATGACCTCCTCGGCTGCATACCCACCAGTGGCATGAGGTTCCTGAGGGTGCTTCGTATCATCAGTATTGTCTATCGTTTGCACCGCTACGGCATTATTGATTTTACCCGTACCCGCCTGTTCCAGTTTCTTGCCTTTTATTACGAGGCGTTCATGGAAGAGCTGTCCGATCGCATCGTGCTCAAGGTACTGAGCGGAGTTCAGGACGAAGTGCGCCGGGGCTCTCCGCTAATGGAGAAGGTTCAGAGCGACATCATCTATCCACGCAAGGACGTGCTGATCGGATGGATTTCCGACCGGGTGGCGGACCTGGCCTCCCAGGGTTATATCCCCAATCGCGACGCTCTGCGCCAGTATCTGGAGAGCTGTATCAACGAGGCCATTCGCCAGAACCCGGAGATGGCCCGCCTGAAGCTGCTGCCGATTTTTGGCAACCAGGTGCGGGGCACCCTGGAAGAAGTGGTCGGTGACATTACCGCCCATGTCCTCAACCAGGTGATGGAAGACCTCTCCAGTAGCCGCAACCATGACTTTATCAACGACCTGGTGGACGCCCTGCTGCCGGATCCATCCCAACTGACGACACAACAAGGTACCGTGGATACAGAATTGGGCCAGCGCCAGGGGAATGAGGTATTGATCAACCTGACGCTGGAGATCATTGACGCTATAAAGGAGCAGGTACACCACAAGCGCTGGCGCGAGCAGTTATAGGATCGGCTGAGGGACGCTCATGGATCACCCATTGCACTACTGTACTGCCCAGGAGCTGGTACGGATGATGGACGCTGGCAAGCTGACCAGCGAAGACCTGACCCGGGCGCTGCTGGACCGCATCAAGACCCATAACCCATCCCTGAACGCCGTGGTCGCCCTGAACGAGGAGCAGGCCCTGGCCGAAGCCCGGGAAGCCGACCGCCTGCGCCAGTCCGGCAGCCCGGGCGGTGCCCTGCTGGGCGTGCCGCTGACCCTCAAGGATAGCTGGCAGGTACCGGGCATGACCTGCACCTCCGGCGCCCCCGTGCTGGCCGGCCACTACCCGGATCACCCGGCGGATATCGTACAGCGGCTGCTGGACGCAGGCGCCATCGTAATCGGCAAGACCAACGTGCCGTTCTTCACCTCCGACATCCAGACCTACAACGAGGTATACGGCACCACCAACAACCCCTGGAACCGGGAACGCACGCCAGGGGGATCCTCCGGCGGCGCCGCAGCGGCCCTGGCGGCGGGTATGACACCCCTGGAGGTAGGCAGTGACCTGGCCGGCTCCATCCGCACTCCAACCCACTTCTGCGGGGTATTCGGCCACAAGCCCAGCCGGACGCTGGTATCCTTCCGGGGCCATGTCCCCGGTCCTCCCGGCACGGTAAGCCAGCCCGACCTGGCGGAAGGTGGCCCCATGGCCCGGTCGGCCCGGGACCTGGAAACCCTGCTGACAGTGATTGCCGGCCCACGCCCCCACCAGGCCCGGAGCTGGCAACTGGCCATGGAGCCGGCCACCCTGGAATCCCTGGAGCAGGCCCGGGTCGGCCTCTGGTTCGAAGACCCGGTATGCCCGGTGGATCATGAACTGAGCAATGGCTACCGGCGACTGTCGGACAACCTGGCGGAACGGGGCGCCCTCGTCACCCCGCTGCACCATCCCCTGCTCTCCCTCAAGCGGATCATGCCAGTCTACTTCAACCTGCTGGGCAGCCTGCTGAGCGTCGATATGACCAGCCAGCAGAAACGCCGGCTGAAGCTGTTTGCCCTGGCCGAGAAACCCCTGCGTAAGATGGGCCCCATGACCCACGGCATGGCGGAGTTCGCCCGGGGCACCAGCCAGGGCCATGGCCGCTGGATGCAGTGGAACGAAACCCGGGAGAAGATGCGGGAACAGGTGGAAGAGGTCTTCCGGGATGTGGACGTGATCCTCGCACCGGTCAACCCGGTCACTGCCATCCCCCATGACCAGCGCGACCCCCAGTATCGCCGCCAGATCCGGGTCAACGGCGAAACCCGGCCCTACCACGACCAGTTCTGCTGGATTGCCCTGGCCACCCTGCTGGGCCTGCCAGCCACCTCGGTGCCCATCGGCGTCACCCGTGAAGGCCTGCCTTACAACCTGCAGATCATCGGCGCCCCGGGGCGGGACCTGACCACCCTGGCCTTTGCACGACTGCTGGAGGATGGAGGTCTGGCGGGGTTTCAGCAGCCGCCGGGGTTTTAAGGGGAAAGTGCCACGGTTGCCCGCCGTTTTTCCCTGGGGACTAGTTCCGGGTACAGCAGGGTAATCGCGTGCCACACCCAAAGGTCACTTAATTTGGAACTTCCGAATTCGACACCGGGTCAGGGTGTGATACAGGTTCCAGATCAACCGAATACTGCATATGGCACTGATCACCGGGTTTTGATAGAGTCTGAACGGATTGGCGGAAAGGATTCACCCAATTTGGAACTACCTACTTTGTGTATCCTGCAGTTTCCCATGTCCGTTGCAGCACGCATACGCTTTGTTCCATCACTATCGAGTGATCTTTTGACAGAGATCTCGTAATAATACATGGAGAGTATAAAACATAATGCCTGACGTAATCATACCTATCGTTTTTCCGGACTATAAAATCACCGTTAACACTCCCCCTGTCAAAATTGGTGTACCAGACCTGCTCCCCTTTGTGGACATATTTCCAAACGAAGTCAGAGTTCCACATACAGAAAACAAACTAGACAATCTCGGGCATGCGGGGATTCTATTCATCAATGGCCGCTCGGGTTTAACAAAATACTATGAGTATGGAAGGTACGATCCGAACGGCAAGGGCTGGGTCAAGAAAATCAGGAATCTTCCTGATGTCACTATCGGGCAAGGTGGCTCTATAAGTTCGCCGTCACTTACCAACGTTCTCCGGACAATATCTGGGAAATCAGGGAAAGATGGTCGCATAAGTGGCGCTTACATTGAAATGGGCGACGAATTTGATGCAGTGCTTGAATTCGCCCAAGGCAGAATGGCGCTTAACAGTGCCGCTGATCGAGAGCCCTATAACCTAGTGTCATATAGTTGCGTTCATTTCATGGAAGGCGCATTGAAGTCAGCAGGCCTAGATACTCCCTGGATGCTCGACCCAAGGCCTGTATCCTATATTCTTGAGATCCAGGATGACTACCCTCCTCTGGAGTATTCCCCCAAAACCAATAGGTTTACGATCGGTCGAAACGAAAATGCGGTTGGGCAGTAAACATGAAAAAAATCCTAGTATCAATCATCGTATTAGTAGCAATCGTCTTTTCATATTTTTATTTCACACCTTCGGCCATTCAAGTCGAGGAGACCAAAGTTGAAACTCCAAACAAACCCGCCTCGGTCCCGGCAGATACTTTCTGGGCCGGGGGAATTGATGGTGGTAACTTCATAAAAATCACTGTGGACAGCACCGACCCAAACGCAGTAAGTGCTGAAATCTACAACGATTCTACCGGTGACATTGAGTATGACGGTCTCATGGAATATTCGGGACCAGATGGCATTCCTGAAGCTGTTTCTGATCCATCATTCATTCATGGATGGGACGGATACTCTCTTCATCTGGCTAATGGACACTCGCTCACAGCAGTAGAGCCATAACCACAGAGCTGGTTTTCTCCTATTGGTAGCGGGGAGCGGAAGCGGTTGAGCTTCCGCGGCGCCAATCATACGGCACGTAGTGCCGATAAAAAGTGGCGACTCAAAAGCCCCCCACTAGAAACGAAAAAAGCCGATCCAAAGATCGGCTTTTTCAATATGGTAGCGGGGAGCAGGCGCGGTGGAGCGCCTGCGGCAGCAGCAATACCACACGTAGTGCGAATAAATAGTGCTGACTCAAAAAGCCCCCACCAAAAACGAGAAAAGCCAGTAGAAGCTGGCTTTTCTCAATATGGTAGCGGGGGCTGGATTCGAACCAACGACCTTCGGGTTATGAGCCCGACGAGCTACCAGACTGCTCCACCCCGCATCAAACTTGTTGTTAAGCCAAAAGCTACTGGTAAGCTTTTGTTTTGGAAGCGTTTTTGCTTTGCTTCGCCGCTCAACGTGGTGCGTATATTAAGGATTCGTTGCTGGGCTGTCAACGGGTATTTTCAAAAAGATCTTCCGGCCAGTGCAAATCGTCATAGGGGGTTTCCGCAACCGCTCCCTGCCACTCACCCACCAGGGTCAGTGCCTCCTGCACCGGGCGGAACGAACGCCGGTGGATCGGGGTGACACCCTGGCGGTTGAGTGCCTCCACATGGACCGGTGTCGGGTATCCCTTGTGGCTGCCAAGGCCGTAGCCCGGATAGGTGTCCTCCAGGGCCACCATCTCCCGGTCACGGGTCACCTTGGCCAGTACGGAGGCGGCACTGATCGCCGCGACCCGGCCATCACCCTTGATAACCGGCTCCGAAGGCCAGTGCCAGCGCGGGCAGCGATTGCCGTCCACCAGCACATACTCCGGTGCAATGGTCAGCCCGGCCACTGCCCTTTCCATGGCCAGCAACGTAGCCTGATAGATATTGAGCCGGTCGATCTCATCCGCCTCACAACGGCCCAGGCTCCAGGCCGCAGCCTTTTCGATGATCTCGTCGTATAATCGCTCCCGGCGCTTCTCCGTCAGGCGCTTGGAATCCGCCAGCCCATCGATGGGACGGTCCGGGTCCAGGATCACGGCAGCGGTCACCACCGGCCCGGCCAGGGGGCCGCGCCCCACCTCATCCACACCGGCCAGCTTCCAGCCCTGGTAGCGGCACTCAAAGGGGGGGAGAATCGTCTTGCCGGCCATCAGCGCCCTGCCCTTTGCACGAGTTCACTAACCGCTTCGGCCGCCCGTTCGTCGGCATTGCGCCGAAGCGTTTCATGGAGCTCCGTGAAGGCCTGCTTCAGGTGATCACGCTCCTCCGGATTATCCAGTTGTTCCAGCACGGCCCCGGCGAGACGTTCGGGCGTGGCGTCGTCCTGCAGCAATTCAGGCACCAGCGCCTTCCCGGCCAGCAGGTTGGGCAGGGACACCCAGGATACCTTCACCAGCCTCGACACCAGGGCAAAGGTCAGCCGGTTCAACCGATAGCTCACAACCATGGGCTTCTTGAGCAACATTGCCTCAAGCGTAGCGGTACCGGAAGCCAGCAGGACCACATCTGCAGACGCCATGACTTCCCGTGAACGGCCACGGACGAGGGTAAGTGGCAACTTTACCTCCAGAGCCTCCGCCAATGTCCGTACCTGTGCTTCCCGATCACGATTCACACAAGGCACCACAAGCTGCAGGTCCGGGTGTTCCGCCTGCAGCCTCTGGGCGGTTTGCAGGAACAGGGTACCCAGCTTTTCCACCTCGCCGCCACGGCTTCCGGGCAGGATGGCCAGGACCGGTCGGTCCCGGTCCAGCCCCAGGTTATCCCGGGCGCCGCCTGTGTCCGTCACCATGGGAATCCGGTCCGCCAGCGGGTGTCCCACGAATGAGACGGGCACCCCGTGGTCTTCGTAGAACTGCGCCTCGAAGGGCAACAGGGTCAGCATCAGGTCCACGGACCGGGCTATACCCACGATGCGCTTCTGGCGCCAGGCCCATACCGAAGGGCTGACGTAGTGAACCGTGGGTATACCGGCCTTGCGGCATCGCTCCTCAACACCCAGGGTGAAATCCGGGGAATCGATTCCGATGACCACGTCCGGCGGTGTGGTCAGCAGGTAGTCCATCAGGCGGGCCCGAATGGAGAACAGCTCCCGTAGGCGCCCAAGGACCTCCACCAGTCCCATCACCGACAGTCGCTCCATGGGTACCAGGGAATGGAAGCCCTCGGCAATCATGTCCTCACCGCCAATGCCGACAAAACGGGCGTTGGGATAACGTTTGCGAAGGGAACGGATCAGACCGGAACCGAGGATGTCACCGGAGACCTCTCCGGCCACCAGGGCGAAGGTCAGCCGATCATGGCTGACCACGCCGGAGGAATCTGTCTCTACGGGTGACGGGACGACGGAACTCACCACCAGCCCTAGCGGACAATGCCACGTTCCGCGATCCGGAGGGACTCCATCAGCGGCTGCATTTCCGGCAGGTCCGGCCAGTGCTTCCGGAGCTCCTCAAGGGCCTGGGCTGTGGTCAGGCCCTGGCGGTAGATGACCTTATAGGCCCGGCGAAGCGCGGTCAGCACGTCCTTGCTGAACCCCCTGCGGCGCAGCCCCTCAACGTTGATGCCGTGGGGGCTCGCGGACTGGCCACTGGCCATGACGTAGGCGGGTATGTCCTTGAGAACGATACTGCCCCCGCCACTCATGCTGTGGGGGCCGATATGGCAGAACTGGTGCACCATGGTGCCGCCGCCCAGGATGGCCCAGTCACCGATGTAGACGTGCCCCGCCAACGTGGCACAGTTGGCCAGGATGGTGTTGTCACCGATCACGCAATCGTGGGCCACGTGGACATAGGCCATCAACAGGTTGTGGTTGCCGATGCGGGTCTCGCCCCGGTCCTGGATGGTGCCCCGGTGAATGGTGCAGTTCTCGCGGATGATATTGTTGTCGCCGATCACCAGGGTGGTGGGTTCGCCCGCGTACTTCTTGTCCTGACAGTCCTCGCCGACACTGGCGAACTGGAAGATACGGTTATTACGACCAATAACCGTCGGGCCCTTGATCACCACATGGGAGAGCACTTCGGTGCCCTCACCGATCTCGACCTCAGGTCCGATGTAGCTCCATGGCCCCACAGTCACGCCATCCGCCAGCTTTGCGGACGGATCGACGATTGCCTGGGGATGGACACCGGTCCAGTTCTTATCGGTCATCAAGCGTCTCTCTCAGCGGACATGACTTCAGCAACGCAGACCACCTCGCCGTCCACCAGGGCGCGACAGTCGAACTTCCATATACCATGTTTGTTGGAAAGCAGCCGGGATTCAAGTCGGAGCTGATCCCCCGGCACCACCGGGCGCTTGAACCGGGCTTTGTTGGAGCCAGCCAGCAGGTGGATGGAGCCGTCAGCGGCGGAGCGACCCGCGGTCACATACCCCAGAATACCGGAGACCTGGGCCATGGCCTCAATGATCAATACCCCGGGCATGATCGGCTTACCGGGAAAATGCCCGGTAAAGAAGGGTTCATTGATCGTCACGTTCTTGTAACCGACAATCGATTGTCCTTTTTCCACCTCAATAATCCGATCCACCAGCAGGAAGGGGTATTGGTGTGGCAGGAAGTCCATAATTTCATCAATTTTCATCATCGGGTTCTGGCCTCAGCCCTCAATTTTCTTTTCCAGTTCCTTCAACCGGCGCGCCATGGCATCCAGCTGTCTGAAGCGAGCAGCGTTCTTGCGCCATTCGCGGTTATTCATGTGTCCGGTGCCGGAAGAATACACGCCCGGCTCACGGATATCACCGGTGACCATGGTCATGCCCGTCACCTGGACACCGTCAGCAATGGTCAGGTGACCACTGACACCGGAAGCACCCCCAAACATGCAGTGGCGGCCGATATGGGTACTGCCGGCAATACCCACCTTACCCGCCAGCGCACTGTGGTCGCCGATTTGCACGTTATGGGCCACCTGCACCAGGTTATCAATCTTCACGCCATTGCCCAGGCGGGTATCCTCAAGCGCCCCCCGGTCTATGGCGGTGTTGGCACCCACTTCCACATCGTCCCCCAGGGTAACGCCACCTATCTGGGCAATACGGTGCCATTCGCCCTTGTGTACCGCGAAACCAAAGCCATCGGAGCCAATGACGGCACCGCTGAGAATATGGCAGCGCTGCCCCATGGTGACGCCATGGGCAAGGGTAACCCTCGGCCTCAGGACACAGTCATCCCCGAGCGAGCAGTCGGCACCGATCACCGAATGGGCGCCAATGACCACCCGTTCGCCCAGGGTGACTCCAGCCTCAATCACCACATAGGGGCCTACGCTGGCGCTATCCGGGACCGCCACCGAGGGGTCAATCACCGCCGTGGCGTGCACCCCTGCTGCCGGTGCTGGCGAGGTATCGAAATAACGGCTGATGCGAGCATAACCAAGGTAGGGGTCGTCCAGTAACAGGACATTGGTCTGTGTTGGTTCCGCCATGGCCGGCGAGATCAGCACGGCACCGGCCCGGCTCTCCCCCAGGTGCCGGCTGTAGGCAGGGTTCGCCAGGAAGCTCAACTGGTCCGGGCCGGCGGCCTCCAGGGGGGCCAGACCGGTGATTTCCAGGTCGGGATCGCCCCGCAGCTCCGCTCCCAGGGCGCTGGCGATCTCCGCCAGTGTCATGCGTTTGGTGGCCATGTTACTGGTTCAGCTTCTCCAGGAGTTCATCGGTCAGGTTAAGCTCCGGTTTCACAGTGACCACGGTCTCCGATGGCAGGATGATGTCCAGATCGTGTTCTTCCATCAGCTCTTTCACCGCCGCATCCACCTCTGGACGGGCCTCGTCCAGAAACGTCTGCTTGCGGCTGTTGAGGGTCTGGTCCAGCTGCTGCTTTTTCTGGGCGAATTCCTGGGCTTTGCGCTGGAACTCTTGCGTAAGCTGCTCCCGCTCGCTCTCATTCATCATGGCGCCGTCCTTCTGCAGGCGTTCCTGCAGGTTCCGCGCCTCCTGCTGAACCTTGCGGACCTCTTCTTCGGTGCCGGCAAAGTCCCGCTGTAATTGCTCGCTGAACGCCTGGGCATCTTCCGACGAGAACAGCGCCTTGCGCAGATCAACGACACCAATACGGGTATCAGCCACCACGGGAAGGGCGACCAGCAAGGCGGATACCATGGCCAGTGCGCGTAGACTGATTATCTGTTTTACAGTTTCCTTCAAACCAACCATCGTACTATCTCCTTGATTACACCTGGGTTCCGGCACCATTGTGCCGAAACCTCCCCTGCCCTGAGGTGACGCTCTTCACCACCTCGACCAACCCCTCAGAAACTCTGCCCCAGGGAGAACTGGAACACCTGGGTCTCGTCGCCACTCTGATCCGTGAGGGGCTGGGCCAGACTGAAGGCAAGCGGGCCAACCACGGTCACCCACTGGAACCCGATACCAACAGACGTCCGGATCTCACCGATGTCCGGATCAAAACCGCGGGTCGAGTCGAACACCTGGCCGGCATCCAGAAAGAACGACGTCCGCATACTGCGGGTATCCCCGGCGAACGGCGTGGGCACGATCAACTCCAGGCTCGCCTCCGTCAGAAAGTTACCACCGAAAGGATCGTCATCATCACTGTCGTTCGGGTTGTTGTTATCCACCCGGTTACCCAGGGAGTTTGCCCGGTAGCCACGGACAGAGCCATAGCCACCGGCATAGAAATGCTCATAGAACGGCATCTGGGAACGATCCCCGTAGCCATCACCGTAGCCCACTTCTCCCCGGGTGCGGATAATCCAGGTCTCTTCCTCATTCAGCGGCCAGAAACTGTCGCCACGGTAACGGAGCTTGTAGAACGTCAGGTCACTGCCCGGCACAGCAATATCCGCCGACAGGCTGTTACTGTAACCATCCGTGGGCAGCACGCCCCGGTTGAGGGTGCTGCGACGCCAGGAGCCCGTCAGGAAGTAGTTACCAAACTTGTCACCCTCATCCTCGATAAAATCTATGACTTCATCCGACGTATAGGAACCCTGCTGGATCTTGGAGAGAGTATAGCCAACCCCGAAATTGAGGCGGGTGTAGCTGTCGATCGGGTAACCGAACGTCAGACGACCGCCGTATTCGTCCAGCAGGTAGGATGAAATGTCCTGCTCCTCGAAGTCGGTTTCCCGGGCGAACAGGCTGAACCCACGGCTGACGCCATCCACCGTGTAATAGGGATCCTCGTAGGAGAAATTCGCGCTCTTGATGGAGTCGCTGAAGTTGGCGCCGATGGACACGCGCTTGCCGGTCCCGAAGAAGTTGTTCTCGGAAATATTGGCCCCCAGGATCACGCCGGACACCTGGGAGAAACCAATGGATGCGGACAGGCTGCCCGTTGGCTGCTCCTCGACCGTGTAGGTCACATCCACCAGGTCGTCGGAACCGGGCACCGGTGTGGTGTCCACGGTCACCGACTGGAAGAACCCCAGCCGTTCAAGCTGGGCCTTGGAGAACTCGATCCGGTCGGTGGACGCTACCCCACCCTCCATCTGGGTCATCTCCTGGCGCAACACCTCGTCCTTGGTGGTGACGTTACCCTCGAAGTTGATGCGACGCACGTAGGTGCGGTTGCCCGGCTCCACGAAAAAGGTCACGGTAGCCGTATCCTCGGAATCGGATTCGGGAATGGCATTCACGTTGGCGAAGGTATAGCCCTCACGACCAAGGCGTCGGGACAGGCGCTCGGAGGTGGCGGTAAGGGCCGACTGTGACAGGGTGTCCCCCGGCTCAAGCTCGATCAGCTCCCGCAATTCCTCTTCCGGTACGATTAGCTCGCCCCGTAGCTGAATATCGGAGATGGTGTACTTGTTGCCTTCGTTGACGGACACCGCCACGAAGACATCCTGCTTGTCCGGGGAGATGGACACCTGACTGGATTCAATGTTGAAATCCAGGTAGCCCTGATCCAGATAATGGGATCGCAGTGACTCAAGGTCACCACTGAGCCGCTCACGGGCGTATTTGTCCTTGCTGGTCAGGGAATTCCACCAGCTGCTCTCGCGCAATTCGAACAGCTCCAGGAGTTCCTCGTCGTCGAAGGCCTCGTTGCCAACAATATTGATATGGCGGATCGCCGCCACATCGCCCTCATTGATATCCAGTCGCACCGCCACGCGATTGCGGGGCAGTTCCTCGGCCGTGGCAGTAACCCGCGCATTATAGCGGCCCTGACCGACGTAGGACCGGAGGATCTCCAGCTCCAGCCGCTCCAGGGTGGCCCGGCGGAATACCTGACCTTCCTGCAGACCGGCACCGGCGAGGGCGTCCATCAACATCTCGGTTTCAATGTTCTTGTTGCCCTCAATCTCAATGGAGGCAATGGCCGGACGTTCCTGCACCGCCAGTATCAGGGTGCCCTCGTCCCGGTATGCCTCGATATCGGTAAACAGGCCGGTTCGGAACAGGGCGCGGATGGCCTCGGCCAGCTCCTGCTCACTGAGGGACTCGCCGATGCCTACCGGAAAAGCAGAGAAAACATTGCCGGCCGATACCCGTTGCAGGCCCTCGACCTCGATATCAGCTACCGTAAACTCTTCTGCTGCGGCCGGTTGACTGGCAATACCAGCCAGTACGAGGCCAATCGCTGCACCCAGTAAAGAACGTCTCATTAAGTTAAATCGCCTGTTTAATGCGCGTAAGGAGCTCGCAATTCTCACAACCGCATCAGGTCGTTGTAAAGAGCAAACACCATTAATGTCAGAATCATGGCCATACCGATACGTAATCCAAGCGCCTGAACCTGTTCAGACAATGGGCGCCGGCGAATGGCCTCGATGGTGTAATAAACGATGTGCCCGCCGTCCAGGACGGGGATGGGCAACAGATTGAGGATGCCCAGGCTCACGCTCAGGTAGGCCAGGAAGCGGACAAAGTCCTCGAATCCGGAGCTGACGCTGGCCTCCGCTACCCGGGCGATAGTGATCGGCCCGCTGAGGTTGGTCGGCGACAACAGACCGGTAATCATCTTTTGTATGGCCACCAGGGTCAACCGGGTATCGGACCAGGTTTCCGAGACCGCATTGGGAATCGCCGCCAGGGGACCATAACGGACCTCCCGCAGCATATGGTCCGGCCAATCCACGGGGGCCACGCCGGCACCCACATAGCCCTGCTCCTCGCCATCCACCTGGCGAATATCGGGCGTCACGTCAAGCGACCGCTGGTCACCGTTGCGCTCCACCAGCCACTGCTGGGTCTGCCCCGGAGACTGCTGGATGCGCTCAACCAGGGCATACCAGTCGGACACCGGCTCCCCATCCACGGCAACTACCCGGTCCCCTTCCTGCAATCCGCCGGCTTCCGCCCGACCGCCCGCAACCACTTCACCGATCACCGCGGGTACATCAGGCCGCATCGGTGTCAGGCCGAACTGAGTGAGCGGGGCCGGATTCTCGTCCGGCAACTGCCAGCCATCAAGATCGGCACTCAGGGTACGGCGCCCCTGGCCGTCACTGACGGTAATGGACACCATGCTATCCTCGCCCGCACGCTCCAGCAGGCGCATATTAATGTCACGCCAGGAGGTCACATCGCGGTCGTCCACCTGGAGGATCTCCATGCCCGAGCGAAGCCCCATGTTGTCGGCAATGGAGCCTTCGGTGATTTCACCGGTGATGGGAGCCACCGTGGTGAAACCCACCACGCTGAGCAGCCAGTAGGCCGCAATGGCGAAGATGAAGTTGGCGGCGGGGCCGGCCGCGGCAATGGCAATCCGCTGGCCGGGCGGCTTGGAGGTGAAGGCTTCGTGGCGCTGGTCTTCCGGTACCGGACCTTCGCGCTCGTCCAGCATCTTGACGTAACCGCCCAGGGGAATGGCCGCCACGGCAAACTCGGTACCATGCCGGTCGTAGCGGGAAAAGATCGGATTACCAAACCCCACCGAAAACCTCAGCACGCGGACCCCGCAACGGCGGGCCACCCAGAAATGCCCGTACTCGTGGATGGTCACCAGGATACCCAGGGTGACAATCAGGGCCAGTACTGTCTGGAGAAAATCTAGCATGCAATCAGGATCCCATCCGGCCGTTGTTGCTTCTGGACTGACATCAGGTCGCCAGTGATCGTCGGGCGAGGCGGTCAATCTCGCCCCTGGCCCATTCACGGGCACGGGCGTCAGCCGTCATGATGCCGTCAAAACTGTCCGCCGGCTGGACAGTCACCGACGCCAGGGTCTGCTCTATGATAACCGGGATATCGGCAAAACAAAGCTCTCCCGCAAGGAAAGCGCTGACCGCCTGCTCATTGGCCGCATTCAGGATTGCCGGGGCCGTGCCCCCCGCCCGAAAGGCCTCGGCCGCCAGCCGCAGGCAGGGAAAGCGCCCTGTGTCCGGACGCTCGAAATGAAAGCGCCCCAGGGCAAACAGGTCCAGGGGCTCGGCCCCGGATTCCACCCGCTCAGGCCAGGCCATGCCATTGGCGATGGGGGTGCGCATATCGGGACTGCCAAGCTGCGCCAGCACCGAGCCATCCACGTATTCCACCATGGAGTGGATGATGCTTTCCGGATGCACATGGACCTCGATATGCTCCGGCGTGGTGTTGAACAGCCAGCAGGCTTCAATCAGCTCCAGCCCCTTGTTCATCAGGGTGGCGGAATCCACAGAGATTTTCTGTCCCATGGACCAGTTGGGGTGTTTGCAGGCCTGGGCCGGAGTAACATTTCGCAACATTTCCGGGGAATGGGTCCGGAAGGGACCGCCCGAGGCGGTCAGCAGGATACGCCGCACCCCTGCTCCCGGCAGGTCCCGAACCCGATCCGGAGGCAGGCACTGGAAGATGGCGTTATGTTCCGAATCGATGGGCAACAGCTCGGCCCCGGAACGGGCCACCGCATCCATGAACAGCCGGCCGGACATGACCAGCGACTCCTTGTTGGCCAGTAGCACCCGCTTGCCAGCCTCCACCGCAGCCAGGGTGGGCGCCAGACCGGCGGCACCGACAATGGCCGCCATGACAGTATCCGCAGCCGGGCTGGATGCCACCTCCGCCAGCCCCGCCTCACCGGCACGCACGTCCACTTCCGGCAGGTCCCGCAGGGCCTTGGCCAGTTGCGCTGCGGCGTCGGCGTCGGCCATGACCGCCACGGCGGGGTGGAATTCCCGGCATAGCCGCTCCATGTCCGCGACACTGGTGGCGGCGGTCAGCGCATGGACACCGAAACGGTCCGGATGGCGCCGGACCACATCCAGCGTACTCAAACCGATGGATCCGGTCGCACCGAGAACGGTCAGGTGACGTTTCTGTGACATGGTCATTACAACATTGCCCCTGAAGTCAGCCAGCCAGTCAGTGTGATCAGTAAGGCGAACACCGGAATGGCAGCGGTCAGGCTGTCGATCCTGTCCATGATGCCGCCATGCCCCGGCAATAGCTGACTGCTGTCCTTGATACCACGAAAGCGCTTGAGCATGCTTTCCAGCAGGTCACCCACCACGGATATCCCCGCCACCAGCATGCTCGCCAGGAGCAGTAGCAGGGTATCCGCCACAGCGGCACCGGCCACCAGGCCCGCTGCTACCGCCAGCAGCGCCACTGCCGCCAGGCCACCCCAGACACCGGCCCAGGACTTGCCGGGGCTGACCCTGGGCGCCAGCTTGGCGCGACCGAAGGCACGCCCGGCGAAATAGGCGCCGATATCGGCCACCCACACCACCAGGAACACGTAGAGGATGGCCACCAGGCCGCTGTTCAACTCACCGAACAGCAGGCTGCCGTTGCGCAGGTGGTTGAGCCCGACCCAGGCCGGCACCAGTACCAGCAATCCCATGATTGCCCTGACCGGCGGACTGCCCCAGACCGAGGTTCCACCGGGATAGCTGCGGACCATCAGCAGCGCCAGCATCCACCACGCCACCCCCAGCCAGAGCAGGTTCAGGGTGGGTAGCTGAAACACCGCCACCAGCACCATGGCCACCAGTGCCGCATAGCCCAGGCGGGCGTGGCTGGAGGTGTAACCGGCCATATTCGCCCACTCCCAGGCGCCCAGGGTGATGGCCACCCCGGTGAAGATCGCAAACCCCAGCGGAGGCAGGAAGAAGATGCCAATGATGGCAATGGGCGCCAGAATCAGCGCCGTGAGAATTCGGGTTTTGAGCACGTCGCTTTTCGCTCTTGTGTAAGCTCTGGGTTGTTCTGGTGCGAGCGGTTAGTGCTGAGCGGCCAACCGTCGATCCACCTGATCATCCGTCTGGCCAAACCGGCGTTTTCGGCGCGAATAGGCCGCCAGGGCCTTACGCATCTCATCGGCCCGGAAATCCGGCCAGTACACCTCGGAGAAGTAGAACTCAGTATACGCCAGGTGCCACAGCAGGAAATTGCTGATGCGCTGCTCTCCGGCCGTACGGATCATCAGGTCCGGCATCGGCAGGTCACCGATGCTGAGGTGCTGCTGGATAAGGTCCTCGGTGATATCCGATGCCGTCAGTTCGCCAGCGGCCACCTGGGCAGCCACATGCCGGGTGGCCTGGGTGATATCCCAGTGGCCACCGTAGTTGGCGGCGATCACCAGTGTCATCAGGGTGTTGTCCCGGGTCAGTTCCTCGGCTTTGGCCATGTGCTCCTGCAAGGAGGGGCTGAAGGCACTCCGGTCACCGATAATCCGCAGGCGGATATTGTTCCTGTGCAGCTTCTTCACCTCCCGCTCCAGCGCAAAGAGGAAAAGCCTCATCAATGCAGACACCTCTTCTTCGGGACGGCGCCAGTTCTCACTGGAAAAAGCAAACAGCGTGAGCACTTCCACCCCTTCCCTGGCACAGGTCTCCACCACCGACCTGACTGAATTCACGCCCGCCTTGTGGCCGGCAACGCCATTCAGGCGCCGGGCCTTGGCCCAGCGGTTGTTGCCGTCCATGATGATGGCGACGTGACGCGGAACCTTGCCGGCTTCCACCGGAATATCCGCTGTTACTTTGTCCGTCATGCAATCCCCTAATACCCGCAGGGTGTTCCGCCTGGCGATCAGATCGCCATCAGGTCATCTTCCTTGCCTTTCAGCGCCTTGTCGACATCAGCGATATAACGATCCGTGAGCTTCTGGACCTCTTCCTCACCGCGACGCTGGTCGTCTTCGGTGATTTCCTTCTCCTTCTCAAGATCCTTGAGGTCGTTATTGGCATCACGGCGCGCATTGCGGATGGAAACGCGGGCATGCTCGGCGTCGGCCTTGGCCTGCTTGACCATCTCGCGGCGGGTCTCCTCCGTCAGCATCGGCATCGGCACGCGAATGAGATCGCCACTGGTGGCGGGGTTGAGGCCCAGGTCGGAAGCCATGATGGCCTTCTCGATGGTGGGAATCAGGCTCTTTTCCCACGGTGAGATGGTCAGGGTACGGTTGTCTTCAACATTGACGCTGGCCACCTGCTTCAGGGGCGTCTCCTGGCCGTAATAGTTGACGTGCACACTGTCCAGGATGGCCGGGTGGGCCCGACCGGTACGAATTTTGTTGAAGGCAGCCGACAGGGCCTCCAGGCTTTTTTTCATGCGTTTCTCAGCATCGGCTTTGATGTCGTCAATCACTTCAGCGTCCTCGCTTGTCTGCATGTCTCTGCCCGCCCCCTGCTCCGGGACGGACGTGAATTCGTCGCCCGCCGGGTTATTCCACCAGGGTGCCTTCGGGCTCGCCGGTTACGATCCGGGTCAGCACACCGGGCTCGTTCATGTTGAATACCCGCAGCGGCATGCCATGGTCCCGTGCCAGACAGATGGCGGTCAGGTCCATGACACCCAGCTTCTTGTCCAGTACTTCATCATAGGTCAGCCGGTCGTACTTCACCGCCGTGGGATCGGTCATGGGGTCCGCGGAATAGACGCCATCCACCTTGGTGGCCTTCAGCACCGCATCCGCCTCGATCTCGATGCCCCGCAGGCAGGCGGAAGAATCGGTGGTGAAGAAGGGGTTACCGGTGCCGGCGCAGAAGATCACCACATCACCGTCCTTGAGGTCGCGGACCGCTCGGCGGCGGTCATAATGCTCCACGATACCACTCATGGGGATGGCCGACATAACCCGGGTGCGGATGTTGGAGCGTTCCAGCGCATCCCGCATGGCCAGACCGTTCATGACGGTGGCCAGCATCCCCATGTGGTCGCCGGTGACCCGGTCCATGCCTGCCTCGTTCAGGGCCGCACCCCGAAACAGGTTACCACCACCAATGACCAGCCCCACCTGCACGCCGATACCAATCAGGGCGCCAATCTCCAGCGCCATGCGGTCAAGTACCTTGGGATCAATGCCGAACTCGTGCTCGCCCATCAGGGCCTCGCCACTGAGCTTGAGCAGGACGCGCTTGTATCTGGGCTGGGTCTTGGAAGATGTCGGCATGCTATTCCCCTCGTCTGTGAACCTGGATCCAGGCACCGGTTGCGGCACCTGTACGGAAATACCTGAACAACCCTACTGATTACGCATACCAGTCGGATATCCGTGGTTTCCCGATGGACTTGTATCTGACATGCTCCTCATTCAAAAAGGGGCATCTCAGATACAAGCCCGCCACGGCAGCCCGGGCGAACCCGAACTGGCGTGGCAGACTGAGGGAGCCTTCCCGGGGCTGGCATAACGCCCCGGAAGACCCCGCCGGAGTGGCTAATACCACCCCGGGGATCAGCAGACTCAGGCCTTGCCGGTGCCGGCAGCGGCAGCCACCTCGGCAGCGAAGTCCACTTCTTCCTTTTCGATACCTTCGCCCACTTCCAGACGAACGAAACCGACCAGCTCGGCACCGTTGGCCTTCAGCAGCTCGCCCACGGTCTGGTCCGGGTTCTTCACGAAAGGCTGCTCCACAAGGCTGTTCTCCTTGAGGAACTTCTTGATGCGTCCACCCATCATCTTCTCGACGATTTCGGCGGGCTTGCCTTCCATATCCGGCTGGGCCTTGATGATGTCCTTCTCTTTCTCGACTTCCTCGGCGGGCATGTCTTCCGGCTTGCCTACGCGGGGGTTAACGGCAGCGGCGTGCATAGCCACGTCACGGGCCACTTCCGCGTCACCGGCGGTAATGGCAACCACAGAGGCAATCTTGTTGTTGCTGTGGACATAACCACCAACAACCGGGCCTTCAACGCGGACAATGCGACGCACGGTGATGTTCTCACCGATCTTCTGGACCAGCGCCTCGCGCTTGGCTTCCAGGTCGCCTTCCATCAGCTTGGCCACGTCGGTTTCGCCCTTCTCGAAGGCAACATCCAGCACGTCGTTGGCAAACCCAAGGAAGTTGTCGTCACGAGCCACGAAGTCGGTCTCGGAGTTCACTTCCAGGATGTAGGCAACGGTGTTGTCGTCGGAGATGCGAATCAGGGAGGCACCTTCAGCGGCGGTACGGCCGGCTTTCTTGGCGGCCTTCAGGCCGGATGACTTGCGCAGCTCTTCGATTGCGGCATCAACACTGCCTTCAGCTTCCACCAGTGCCTTCTTGCACTCCATCATGCCAAGGCCGGTGCGCTCACGGAGCTCCTTGACCATTGCAGCGGTAATAGCAGCCATGTTCAATCCTCTTAACAGTTAGAACCGGCCGGGCCCGAATCGGTGGCCCGGCGGTTGAATCCAGCGAAAGGAGGCGACGTTGTCCTCGCCCCCATTCCAACGGGTCAACGTGATAGGCGTATGACCGGCAGCGTTACTCGGCTGCGGGTGCTTCGCCGGCGGGCTCTTCGCTGACTTCAACAAACTCGTCAGCACCACCGCCTGCCTGGGCAGCTTCGATGCAGGTGTCTGCAACGGCCTTCACGTAGATCTGGATGGCGCGAATGGCGTCATCGTTACCCGGAATCACATAGTCAACGCCGTCCGGATCACTGTTGGTATCGACCACACCAATAACGGGAATGCCCAGCTTGTTGGCTTCCTTGATGGCGATACGCTCGTGGTCCACGTCGATCACGAACATGGCGTCCGGCAGGCCGCCCATGTCCTTGATACCACCGATGGACCGCTCCAGGCGCTCCATTTCACGGGTGCGGTCCAGGGCTTCTTTCTTGGTCAGCTTGTCGAAGGTACCGTCCTGGCTCTGGGTGTCCAGATCACGGTAGCGGCGGATCGACTGACGGATGGTCTTGTAGTTGGTCAGCATGCCACCGAGCCAGCGATGGTTGACGTACGGCTGGTTGGCGCGGATGGCCTCTTCCTTGATGATCTTGGCGGCGGCGCGCTTGGTGCCGACGAACAGGATCTTGTTCTTGTTACCGGCCAGCTGCTCGATGAACTGCAGCGCGTCGTTCATGGCCGGAACAGTCTGTTCCAGGTTGATGATATGGATCTTGTTGCGGGCGCCGAAGATGAACTTCGACATTTTCGGGTTCCAGTAACGGGTCTGGTGACCGAAGTGAGCACCTGCCTTGAGCAGGTCACGCATGTTTACCTGAGCCATGATAAATACCTTGTAGCTTCGGGTTAGTCCTCCACACGTCCGATTGCTCCAACCCGAGCGGCCTCTGGCCATGGTTCGGGCACCCTGGAACAACGTGCTGACGCGTGTGTGATTTATGCCGACGCCCCGACACAGGTCGAGGTTCGCATTTCGGCGGCGCGTTTATACCATAAAACCCACCTCCGGCGCCAGCTTTTCCGCACTTCCTTGTACCTGTACAGCCAGCCCCTTAAAATAGCCTATCCGCCCGGCAGTCGCCTTCCGGTGCCCGACTGGCACAAGCCTTATTCAAGACGACGGTATACGCCCGGGGCGACGCCATTCATTTACCAGGAAGTCCAATGACAGTAACCATCAAGACCCCGGAAGAAATCGAGAAGATGCGCGTGGCCGGTCGCCTGGCGGCTGAAGTGCTGGAAATGATCGACGCCCACATCAAGCCCGGCGTCACCACCGAGGAACTCGACCGGATCTGCCACAACTACATCGTCAATGAGCAGAAGGCCATTCCTGCCCCTCTGAACTACAAGGGTTTTCCCAAGTCCATATGCACCTCCATCAACCATGTGGTGTGCCATGGCATCCCCTCCGAGAAGAAGGTGCTCAAGGAGGGCGACATCATGAATATCGACGTCACCGTGATCAAGGACGGCTACCACGGCGACACCAGCAAGATGTGGATCGTGGGCAAGCCCAAGCCCGGCTCCGAGCGCCTGATCCGCATCACCCAGGAATGCATGTACAAGGGCATTGAACTGGTGAAGCCCGGCACCCGCCTGGGGGATATCGGCCACGTCATCCAGGAGCACGCCGAGAAGCACCGCTACTCGGTGGTCCGGGACTTCTGCGGCCACGGCATCGGCAAGGTCTTCCACGAGGAACCTCAGGTGATGCACTACGGCCGTCCGGGTACCGGCATGGAACTGAAGGAAGGCATGATCTTCACCATCGAGCCCATGATCAACCAGGGCAAGTATCACACCAAGGTGCTGGGCGATGGCTGGACCGCCGTCACCAAGGACCACAAGCTGTCCGCCCAGTGGGAACACACCATCCTGGTGACCGCCGACGGCCATGAGGTGCTGACCAGACGCCAAGAAGAGTCGCTCTGAGTGGACACGACCGCCTTCGCCTACCAGATCGCCAACGCCCCCTCTCCGGTGCGGGCGGCCAGGGAATTGCTGCGGGAGGCCTATGAGGCCGACGCCGATGCTTTCCGCAACGGCACCGATGTGCGGAAACTGGTGAAGTCCCGGGCGGATACGGTCGACCTGGTACTGCGGGAAATCTGGAGCCGCTACGACTTCTCCCGCTCCGGTGACATCGCCCTGCTGGCCGTGGGCGGCTATGGCCGGGGCGAGCTCCATCCCCATTCGGATATCGACCTGCTGATCCTCACCCGCAATGGCATTGATGATGCCTGGCATGAAGACCTGGGCGCCTTTATCACCCTGCTGTGGGACCTGAGGCTGGATATTGGTCACAGCGTGCGCAGCCTTGAGGAATCCAAACAGGCCGCCCGTGACGACGTCACCATCCTCACCAACCTGCTGGAAACCCGCACTATTGCCGGCCCCGAAGAGCTGAGGACGGAACTGAGCCGGGCGATCTATTCCGACAACGTCAGCAGCGACCGCAACTACTTTAGTGCCAAGCGCGAGGAACAGCTCAAACGCCACCAGAAGTACGGCGACACCGAGTACAACCTGGAACCCAACATCAAGGCCTCGCCAGGCGGCCTGCGGGACATCCAGAACATCGGCTGGATCACCAAGCGCCATTTCGGCCTCGACACCATTGCCGACCTCACCCGGTTCAGCGTTCTGACCGAGGAAGAGCACGACGTGCTGCTGGAGGGGGAAAACTTCCTCTGGCGTCTGCGCTATGGCCTGCAACTGATCGCCGACCGCAACGAGAACCGGCTGCTGTTCGACCACCAGCGCGCCCTCGCCGACATGCTCGGCTACCGGGACAAGGGCCGCAAACTGGGTGTCGAGCAGATGATGCAGGCCTACTACCGCACGGTGCTGGCCCTGGCGGAGCTGACCGATGTGATCCTGCAGTACTACGACGAGGCCATCCTGCAACGGGATCAGGAGGCGAAGATCCAGCCCCTGAACCGCCGGTTCCAGATCCGCGACCAGTATATCGAGGCCATCAACACCCAGGTGTTCGCCTACGCCCCCTACGCCATCATGGAAATCTTCCTGCTGATGGCCCAGCACCCGTCCATCAAGGGCATCCGGGCGTCTACCATCCGCGCCCTGCGGGCACACCGCCACCTGATCGACGACCAGTTCCGCAACGACCTGGCGGTCACCTCCCTGTTCATGGAGCTGGTGAAGACCCCCCACCCGCTGGACGAAACCCTTTCCCACATGAAGAAATACAGCGTGCTGGGGCGCTACCTGCCGGAATTCGGCCAGATTATCGGCCAGATGCAGTACGACCTGTTCCACATCTACACCGTGGACACCCATACCCTGCGGGTAATCCGCAACATGGTACGGCTGGGCAACCCGGAGAGCCGCACGGAGTTCCCACTGGCCTCACGCCTGGTTCACCAGCTCCCGAAACCGGAAGTGCTCTACCTGGCCGGTCTCTACCACGACGTGGCCAAGGGCCGCGGCGGTGACCACTCGGAGCTGGGCGCGGAAGACGCCGAAGCCTTCTGCCGGCGCCATCACCTGGGCGAGCGCGATACCCAACTGATCGCCTGGCTGGTGGAGAACCACCTGCTGATGTCCATGACCGCCCAGCGCAAGGACATCTCCGACCCGGACATCATCAACGAATTCGCCCGGGCCGTACCCAGCCAGGTGCACCTGGACTACCTGTATGTGCTGACTGCCTGCGATATCAGCGCCACCAACCCCAAACTGTGGAACACCTGGCGGGCGTCGCTGCTGCGCCAGTTGTACGTGGAAACCAAGCGCGCCCTGCGCCGGGGCACGGAAACCCCCTTCAACCGGGAGGAATGGGTCAAGGCCACCCAGTCGGAAGCCCGGGAGATCCTCCAGGCCCAGGGCATGACCGACGAACAGATCGATGCCATCTGGGACACCCTGGACGAGGAGTACTTCCTCCAGGACTCCACCGTCGACATCGCCTGGCAGACCGCCGCCATCATCCGTCACGGCGACGATCCGGATCCGCTGGTGCTGATCCGCGACACCCGGGGCGGCCCCACCGATGGCTACTCCCATATCGTGATCTACGTGAAGGACCGGGTGGCCCTGTTCGCCGCCACCACCGCGGTGCTCGAGCAGCTCAATCTGAACATCGTCGACGCCCGCATCAGCGTGGCCAGCAAGGGCCCCTGGTCCATCAGTTCCTACGTGGTGCTGGACGAGCAGGGCCAGCCCCTGGGCAAGGACCCGGCCCGCAAGGAGCGGGTCCGCAAGCGGCTGGTGGAGGAACTGGACGACCCGGACGACTACCCGGACATCATCCAGCGCCGCACGCCCCGGCAACTGAAGCACTTCTCGTTTCCAACGGAAGTCACCCTGTCCAACGACACCTTCAACCAGCGCACGGTTATCGAGGTAATCACCCCCGACCGGCCGGGGCTGCTGGCCCGGGTTGGCCGGGTGCTGCTGGAACACCGGGTCCGCCTGACCAACGCCAAGATCGCCACCCTCGGTGAAAGGGTGGAAGACGCCTTCTTCGTCACCGACGAGCACGGCTGGCCAATCCGCGACCCGGAGGTCTGCCAGACCCTCCAGGACGACCTGCGCAACATGCTGGATAACACTCAATGAATCCCAACCTGTCCCGACTACACCCCTACCCGTTTGAAAAGCTCGCCCGACTCAAGGCCGATGTGGTGCCGCCGGAGCACCTGGACGCCATCTCCCTTGGCATCGGCGAGCCCAAGCACCCGTCGCCGGAGTTCGTCAAACGGGTCATCGCCGACAACCTGGACCGCCTGGCCAACTACCCCACCACCGGGGGCATGCCGGAACTGCGCCAGGCCATCGCGGACTGGGCCACCCGGCGCTTCCACCTCACCCCCGGCACCCTGAAGGCGGATGGCAACGTGGTGCCGGTGAACGGCACCCGGGAGGGGATCTTCTCGTTCGTGCAGGCCGCCGTGGACAACACCCGACCGGCAACGGTGGTGAGCCCCAATCCCTTCTACCAGATCTACGAAGGGGCCGCCCTGCTGGCCGGCGCCACCCCCCACTACCTGCCCTGCGACGCCGGTAACGGCTTCATACCGGATTTTGCGGCGGTACCGGACGAGGTCTGGAAAGACTGCCAGATCCTGTTCCTGTGCTCACCGGGAAACCCCAGCGGCGCCGTCATCCCGAGGGAGACGCTAAAACAGGTGATCGAACTGGCGGACCGGCACGATTTCGTTATTGCGTCGGACGAGTGCTACTCCGAACTCTACCCGGACGAGGCCAACCCTCCGGAAGGCCTGCTGCAGACCTGCGCCGCCCTGGGCCGGGACGACTACGCCCGCTGCGTGGTGTTCCACAGCCTGTCCAAGCGCAGCAACCTGCCGGGCCTGCGCTCCGGCTTTGTGGCCGGTGACGCAAGCATCCTCAAGGAGTACCTGCGCTACCGCACCTACCACGGCTGCGCCATGCCCATCCACAACCAGCTGGCCAGCATCGCTGCCTGGCAGGACGAGGACCATGTGAAGGAGAACCGCGCCGCCTACCGCGCCAAGTTCGAAGCCGTGGTGCCCATCCTGAAGCAGGTCATGAACGTGGATTTCCCGGGCGCCGGTTTCTACCTGTGGCCCGAGACGCCCATGAGTGACGAAGCGTTCGCCCGAGATCTCTCCGCACAGCAGAACGTGCATGTGCTGCCGGGCCGTTACCTGTCCCGCACCGTCGACGGCTATAACCCGGGAGAAAACCGGGTAAGGATGGCGCTGGTGGCACCGCTGGAGGAATGTGTGGAGGCGGCCGAACGGATTGTGCGGTTTCTGCAAAAACAGGATTGAACCATGAAACTCTACGGCATCAAAAACTGCGACACCGTCAAGAAGGCCCGCAAATGGCTGGACGAGAACAACGTCGCCCACGAATTCCACGATTTCAAAAAAGACGGCCTGGACGAAACCCTGCTCTCCCGCTGGGAACAGGCCATCGGCTGGGAGGCCCTGATCAACCGGCGGGGCACCACCTGGCGCAAGCTGCCGGAAGAGCTTCGTGATACCATTGGCGCCCAGACCGCCCACGAGATCATGCTGGACAACCCGTCCATCATCAGACGCCCGGTGGTGGAGAGCGGTGACGAGGTAAGCGTCGGCTTTAAAGCTGACGAGTGGGAACAGAGATTCAAGAACTGACTTCAGAGGAGCACCAGATGAGTTTTGCATTCGGAATTGGCATCGGCACCCAGAACCAGAAGAGCGAGTGGCTGGAAGTCTACTACCAGCAGCCGGTCCTGATGCCGGATAACGAGCTGATCGAGGTGGCCTCCAACACCCTGGGCTACCAGGGCGGCAACCAGGCCATCGAGGCCTCCGCCGACCAGCTCAAGGCCTTTGCCGAAGCCCTGGGCTCCACCTCCCAGACGGACCAGGCCGCCCTGGCCCGCAAGGCGGCTGACAGCCGCAAGCCGGTATCCGTGACCATCCTGCAGACGGATGACTCCGCTACCAGCACGCCAGAGGTGTACCTGAAGCTGCACCTGCTCTCCCACCGGCTGGTCAAGCCCCACGGTGTCAAACTGGACGGCATCTTCGGGCTGCTGCCCAACCTGGCATGGACCAACGAGGGCGCCATCGACCTGGACGAACTGCCCGAGCGACAGCTCCAGGCACGCCTGGCAGGCCGCATCCTGGAAGTGAAGTCCGTGGACAAATTCCCGCAGATGACCGACTACGCGGTTCCCCGTGGCGTGCGCATTGCCGATACCGCCCGGGTACGTCTGGGCGCCTACGTGGGCGAAGGCACCACGGTCATGCATGAAGGCTTCATCAACTTCAACGCTGGCACCGAAGGCACCAGCATGATCGAGGGCCGTGTATCCGCCGGCGTGATGATCGGCAAGGGCTCCGACCTGGGCGGCAGTTGCTCCACCATGGGCACCCTGTCCGGTGGCGGCAACATCATCATCTCCGTGGGCGAGAATTGCCTGCTGGGCGCCAACGCCGGTATTGGCATCCCCCTGGGCGATCGCTGCACCGTGGAAGCGGGCCTGTACATCACCGCCGGCACCAAGGTGGCCCTGCTGGACGACCAGAACAACCTGGTGGAAGTGGTCAAAGCCCGGGACCTGGCCGGCAAGACCGACCTGCTGTTCCGCCGCAACAGCCAGACCGGTGCGGTGGAGTGCAAAACCAACAAGACCGCCATTGAACTGAACGAGCAGCTGCACGCGAACAACTGATATGGCCCTCTCCCCCACCCTTGAACTCGCCATGGACCTGATCCGCCGTCAATCGGTCACTCCCGATGACGCCGGCTGCCAGGAACTGATGATGTCCCGCCTGGCGCCCCTGGGCTTCGCGGGCGAAAACCTGCGTTTTGGCGAGACCGACAACCTCTGGGCCCGTAAGGGCTCGGACGGTCCTCTGCTGGCCTTCGCCGGACATACCGATGTGGTGCCCACCGGTCCCGAGAAGAACTGGACCCACCCTCCCTTCGAGGCCGACATCCACGATGGCTACCTCCACGGACGGGGCGCGGCGGACATGAAAGGCAGCCTGGCCGCCTTTGTCACCGCCTGCGAGCGGTTCGTGGAGAAGAACCCGGACCACCGGGGCTCCATTGCCCTGCTGATCACCAGCGACGAAGAAGGCCCGGCCCACGACGGCACCGTCAAGGTGGTGGAGACCCTGGAGGCCCGGAACGAAAAGATCGACTGGTGCCTGATCGGAGAACCGTCCAGCACCCATGAGGTGGGGGACATCATCAAGAATGGCCGTCGCGGCTCCCTGCACGGCTACCTGACGGTACACGGCGTGCAGGGACATGTGGCCTACCCCCATATGGCGGAAAACCCCGTGCACACCGCCGCGCCGGCACTGGATGCCCTGGCCAACGAATTCTGGGACAGCGGCAACGACTTCTTCCCGCCCACCACCTTCCAGATCACGAAGATCGAGGCGGGCACCGGCAGCAACATCATCCCCGGTGAACTGACGGTGCACTTCAACTTCCGCTACTGCACGGAGAACACCGCGGAAAGCCTGGAAGAACGGGTGGTCGCCATCCTCGACCGGCACAACCTGAAATACGACCTGCAATGGCACCTGAGCGGACGCCCCTTCCTGACGGACCGGGGAGCCCTGGTCACCGCCACCCAGAACGCCATTCGCCGGGTAACCGGGCGCGAGACGGAACTATCCACCTCCGGCGGCACCTCCGACGGTCGCTTTATCGCCCCGACGGGCGCGCAGGTGGTGGAACTGGGGCCGCTGAATGCGACCATCCACAAGGTGGACGAATGCGTGAAGGCGGAAGACCTGGATACCCTGTCCGAGATCTACGAACAGGTGCTGGTGGAGTTGTTGGGATAGAAGGGGGCGGGCAGCACAGAAACTGCGGTAAACAGCCCCTCTCCCTCCAGGGGAGAGGGGCTACTACGGTCAATCCAGGGTAGAGACGTTATCCGCCTGCAACCCCTTGGAGGCTTCAACCACATCAAAACGCACGGCCTGCCCCTGACGCAGGACACGGCGACCGCGGCCGCGAATGGCACGGAAGTGGACAAAGACTTCGTCACCGCTCTCGCGGACAATAAAGCCAAAGCCCTTCTTGACGTTGAACCACTTCACGGTGCCTTCCTCGACACCTTCCGGACCGAAATCGTCCTCATCGTCGTCCTGGTCGTCGTTACGCTGGGGACGAGGGGGCTGGTTGTTCCTGCGTTGCCTGGATGCGGACCCGGATTTGCGCTCGCTGACCAGTACGGTCAGCACACCGGCAATGGCAAACAGCACGAACGTGATGACATAGGCGGCGATACCCTGGGCACTACCCAGGACAAACTGAGGACTGCCGGCCAGCTCACTGCTGCCATATTGTGAAAGGATAAAAAAGACTTCCGGGGTGGTGTTAACAAGGATAAACCCCAGAACCAGCGGGGCGAGAATCGCAACCAGTACCGCTGAAAGAATTGCTCTTGCTGGATTACGCATGGATAAAACAGACTCCGTAAGATCATGGATCACAGTTGTTGAGGTAACCTTTTATCCGTCGGACACGTGCCAAAACCCGACACCCCGGCGAATAAAGCGGGCATAATAGCAGATTCACCACAAACCTGACCAAAGCGTTCCACACCTATGGCGAACACCGACACAAACGCGACAGAAAAACTCATGGCAAGAATGGATGAGCTGGAAACCCGGCTGGCTTTCCAGGATGAGCTGATCAACACCCTGTCCGATCAGGTCGCACAGCAGGAACTGGATATCCGCAAGTTATGGGAAGCGAAACAGCACCTGAAGAAGCAGCTATCTGAAATCGCGCCGTCAAATATCAAGAACGAGGATCAAGAAACGCCGCCGCCCCACTACTGAACAGGGGCTAGAGGAAACTTAAGAGTCCTCCTTGACATCCAAAAGGTAGCCCATCCAGGCAAAAAAGGTAACCCCCAGGAAAAATGTCAAGTAAAAGACAGGGGTCCTCCACTCAGGATCTCCCCATAGCCACACAGTGCCGAATATCAGAATCAGGACCAGGTAGAGGGCCTGTACAAACAGATTAAGCTTCATTGAACGAACAATTATTGATCATTTCATTCAGAGATTCGATTGCAACGGGAACTATTTCATCCGAATTGTCCTCGTCCTCCAACGCCGTATGAGTCCTGAAGAAGGTCAATCGGCCATGCCGGAAACTACCGTGGACCGCGTATAGATCAGCATCCTCATAAAAATGGGCAAGAAAAGTGGCAAAATAGCGGCCATCAGATTGGCTGAGACCCAGTTCCTCAACGTCATGGTACAAAGAACCCTCCAAGAGCGCATTTTTAAAGTTCGCTGTTAGCTTCTGAACTGAGTCTTTTTCCGTGTCAGTCTCAGACAGCCCTTCGTATAGAACTGCGCCTTCTTTGCCATCAAGAAATTCATAAACCACACCAACCCAAAAGTGGCCTTTCCGCGTGTACAAAAATTCGTGGTTCACATACCCTGATTCGTCGCTTCTATCAATATCCGCGTCCGCCATGTACCGGCTGTTACCGCTACATGTCAATAGCCCTTGACCAAAGGATGCAGCAGGCAGCGTAACGAGAGCCATAACTAATAGCTTCAGCGCAGTTCTCGTAAACATCATGACTTGATCCTTCGTAGATATTGGTAGGAAAGCCACAAACCGTAGAAAAAGGATGTCCCCCACGTCGCCCAGTACCAGATTACCCGCTGATCACTACTGCTGTGGTGCCACAAATAAACCACCGCTATGCAAGCAAAGGCCCGGACACTGACGTTAATGACGAGCGACAACCACATCAGTAATAAGCTGAACTTTTTTGCTGCGTACGCCGTTCAAGCTCTTCCCCAAGCTTAACCGAGCTATTATGGCTTGAAAGTAGGGACACCCAAATCACAATTGTTGCCATCCCACGCTTCGGTAAACGGCGCTCTCTGACTACTTGCTTTGCCAGATCTTTACCGCTCGTGGCTGAAAAGGTGAAACCAAGAACACCGCCGATGGTCACCAGCATGTCATGAAAAGCTTTGTCGTTCTCAAGCTCTTCATTCGTCATTGACCAAATACCCCAACGTTCGTTGACGAACGCAGTCTCCGTTGCCTTCCTTCTCAAGAGTCCAATCAACTGGCGATCCTCTAGCTCATGAATCGCTCTTAACGCAGCGTCCCTTTCACGCTTTTCGAGATGGCGAAACAAGATCGTCAGCGTCATCGCTTCCAGACCGGTTTCACCCGTGTTTTCCACTAGCGGATATGGTATCTCCAGAATGCTGGCAAGCGCCCTCAATTGGTCGTCGATATCTCGTGGTAGGAAATAAGGGAGGTCGTTAACGGTAGGGAGATCCGTCATATTTGATATCCTTATCAAGTTGTTGAGCAATAATCATCCTTCTTTGATGATCACCCAAGGCCAATCCAGAATCAATGGGCGGGCAGACCCACAGGAATTACCGCTTCGTAATGAACTAATTCCACACCACCAACTGCTCACCCCGGCTATCCAGCCGCCACCATTTCTCTTCCTGGACCGGGTCGCCCTCCTGCCATTCACCCTGGCTGCAGCGAATTTCCGTTTCCAGGGTTCGCCAGGCGCTGCGGGCGCAGTCCAGGTCGGTGGTCCAGGGCAGGTCTTCGCCTTCCAGCACGACTGAGCTGAAACGTTTGCCGAAGGCATCGGCATAGACACTGATGCGGACCAGGTGGTCGGCGTAGCGGCCCTCACCCTTGTAGAGGCCGGGCTTGTTGCCGAAAGGTGTCAGGGGGACAAGGAGCTGGTCGAAGTTGGCTTCCAGCCAGATGGTCAGGCGGGCGGGGTCAAGGTCACGAACGTAGATTTCCAGATCCTGCACTGCGGGCGCCTCCGGGGACGTTGGTTGGAACATGCAAGTCAGGATAATCGCTTGTGCCGGTTATGGATTCAAGCTCTGCACGGACATCGTCCGGGAAAACCTGCCGCAGGGTGCCCCTGGCCTGGCGCTCCAGCCAGTCCACTTCCGCCGCCGTCAGTTCCAGGGACAGCTGGGACAACTGCCGCTCAAGCTCTTCCACCGGCTCACCGGTTTCATGGTTGGCTTCAATACGCTGGGTCAGGGTATCCAGTTCCGCCAGCAGGCGGCGGCATTCCGCCGGCCCTTCCTCGGCGATGACCGACACACGGGCGGCGGCCCGCTCCATCCACTCCACCACCTGGCCCGGCGTTGCACGGTAATGCAGGCCCGACGTTGCCAGCCCCATGGCGGCATCGGTGATCCGCACCTGCCAGCGCGCCTCGATCACCGGCCGATGCGCCACCAGGATGGCGTGATTCTGGGCATGGCTGCTGGCCGGCAGGTCATGACGGATCAGCGATCGCCCCATCAGGCGCTCCATACGGCGTGCAGCCACCGCATCATCGTCCCGCTCCGGGCTCAGTAACAGCAGGGGGCCGATATAGTTGGACAGCAGTTGGCGGGCGGGGTGATCCGGCTCCGCCATCAGGGCCATCAGGTCGGCGGGGGACAGGTTGTCCAGGACGAGGGTAGGCAAGGTGCCCTGCACATGGTTCGTGTAGCCCTGGAGCTGCTCCATGATCTCCAGAGTTTCCTGCGGGTTGCGCAGGTTCGCCAGGTAGAAGTCCGTGCGCATAGCGGGCATCAAGGCATGCAGCCAGGCGGTCTTGCCCGCTCCCCGTTCCGCCGTCACCCACATCAGGCCATGGGGCGAGGAAGCCAGGGCGACCGCCAGGTCATCGGCCAGCCGATACCAGTTGGCATCCGTAATCACCACCGGATTAGCTGTACGCCCGGTTGCAGGCACCTGCCCCAGTCGCATATAAAGCACCCTCGTTCCAAGTTCCGGAGGGGACGCCAGGATCCACCTGCGTTAAAGCAGAGAATCCACTGCAGGCACCAACCCGGCCCGAGCCCCTGTGAAACCCCGAAAGTACCGTTTGTAATCGCCAGGGTCGCTCGCCGTCGTCACATTTCCGGCAAAATATCAGAAAAAATAGAAACTCAGGTTACAAAAACAGGAACCCCGTCACATTTTCATCCCGAAAAATACGACGGGGCTAAGAGGCACATTCCGGAAAGAATGTCAGTGAAGTCTAGACGCGATTGTAGGTATCTTCAAAGCGAACGATATCATCTTCGCCAAGATAACTGCCGGTCTGCACCTCAATCAACTCCAGGGGGATAACGCCGGGATTGGTCAGCCGGTGGGTGACACCCAGGGGGATGTAAGTGGACTGGTCCTCGGTCAGGAGAAGCTCGTCCTCCCCCCGCTGGACCTTGGCCGTGCCCGTCACCACAACCCAGTGTTCCGCGCGGTGGTGGTGCTTCTGCAATGACAGGGAGGCACCGGGGTTGACGGTAATCCGCTTGACCTGGAACCGCTCCCCCTGGGCCACGCCCTCATAGGTTCCCCATGGCCGGTGCACTTTCTTGTGAAGCTTGTATTCCGGGCGCCCCTGCTCTTTCAGGCGATTCACCAGCTTCTTCACATCCTGAACGCGATTGCGGTCCGCCACCAGCACCACGTCGTCGGTTTCCACGATCACATGGTCGCTGACTCCCAGGGCGGCAATCAGGCGGCCTTCGGAATGCACATAGGAACCGGAAACGTCCTCCAGGATAACGTCGCCATGACAGGCGTTGCCGTTCTCGTCCTGGGGCTGGATTTCCCACAGGGTCGACCAGGAGCCCACATCACTCCAGCCCGCATCCAGGGGCACCACGACAGCGTCCCCGGTGTGCTCCATAACCGCGTAGTCAATGGAATCATCAGGACAGGCGGCGAAGGCCTCCTTATCCACCCGGGTAAAGTCCATATCTCCCTTACGTGCGCCATAGGCCGCCCGGCAGGCTTCCAGAATGGTCGGCTGGAAACGCTCCAGTTCTTCCAGGTAGCGCCCTGCCGAGAACAGGAACATACCGCTGTTCCAGTAATAACCACCTTCGTCCAGATACCGTTGGGCGGTTTCCTCGTCTGGCTTCTCCACAAAGGCATCCACGTTGGACCAGGTACCCCGGCTGCCGCCAGCACGAATATAGCCATACCCGGTATGGGGTGAGGACGGCACAATGCCGAAGGTGACCAGCTTGCCTTCACGGGCCGCATCGGCCCCGGCGGCTACGGCCCGGGAGAACGCCTGCTCGTCCTTCAGCACCTGGTCCGAAGGCATCACCAGCATGAGTTCATCCGGGTTCTCCTCGGCCACGGCCAGTGCCGCCAGTGCAATGGCCGGTGCGGTATTGCGCCCGACCGGTTCCAGGATGATACCGGCGGTCCGGTCAGAGGCCAGTTGATGCAGGTTCGCCGCCACCACAAACCGGTGCTCTTCATTGGTAATGGCCATGACGCGTACATCAGCGCCCAGCTTCAACCCCCTGGAAATGGTATCCGACAACAGGGACTCGTCTGACACAACAGGAATAAACTGCTTGGGGTAGGCCTCACGGGAAAGCGGCCACAGGCGGGTTCCGGAACCACCAGAGAGAATGATCGCTAGCATGACAGGTCCTTATCAGGTCGAATGGGGATCTTTCATAATTGTCCCTGAATTCCGCTGGCATCTCAAAGCCGAAAATCTGAAACCTGTATAACAATACGGAAAGGAAACAAGCAATACATCCAGACACCCGACACACTGGCAGGATAGCGAGGGAGAAACACCAGGAACAATAGGGAGGATCAGCCCGGGGATTTATCGCCCGGGCTAACAGACAGCCGGCTTAGTTCTGTTGCCAGCCCTGTACGGCTTCCTTACCGTACTTCTGACGCCACTGGTTCAGCGTCTTGTGGTTGCCGCCACGGGTCTTGACCACTTCACCGGTGTGCGGGTTCTTGTAGGTCTTCAGGGGGCGCTTGGCACGGGTGCCGCCGTCGGCCTTGCCGGTCGCCACGGAAGGATCAATGGCGCCGAGGATCTGCAGCACATCCTTCGGGGACTTCTTGTACTGGTCCATCAGTCCCTTGATCTTGTTTTCGAACTCCAGGTCACTTTTCAGCGCCTGGTCCTGTTCCATCTTGTTCAGTTCATCAGACAGCTTTTCCAGAAGCTGTTTCTTCTGGTAGTAATCGTTGATATTCGCCATGTAAATTCAACCTTTTTTAAACTGGAGATATTTTGCAGGTTTTCCATTTCCATCCCTGAAACATCAATAATCATAAATCATTACTTGCAGGGATTAAAGATATTCGTCACAGGGCGAAAATGAAGAAAAAATAACAAAAACCAGCGATCACAAATAGCGGGAAGGAAATAGGCCAACGGAAACCTTTAATCAGGATCGGCCAGTATCGACTGAAACCGTCCGCGTTCAGAATCCCCACACCAGGGGAATTAACAGAACGGCCGTTGTCCCCACCAACAGACTCAGGGGAACACCAATCCGCATATAGTCGGTGAACTGATAGCGACCGGGACCATAAACCATAAGGTTGGTCTGGTAACCAAGGGGCGTGATAAAACTGGCGGACGCCGCAAACATGACCGCGACCGCAAAGGGGATGAAGTTGACGCCAAGCTGTTCCGACACCGCCAGGGCGATTGGAAACATAAGGACAGCCGCCGCGTTATTGGTAATAACCTCCGTAAAGGCCGCGGTCAGCACATAAATAAGGGCGAGGGCCAGCCAGGGCGTCAGCGTTCCGAAATTCAGCAGGCTGCCGGCCACCCACTGGGCCGCGCCGGTCTCCGACATAGCCGTACCCAGGGCAAATGACGAGGCGATCACCACCAGCACCGGCAGATCCACACTCCGGCGGGCGCGACTGGCGGTAATACAACGGGAGGCAATCATGGCGCCCGCAGCCAGGAACGCCGCTTCCAGGATACTCAGCAGGCCGGAGGCACTGACCACAACCATGGCCAGCAGAATACCCAGTGCCAGGGGCGCCTTGCTGAAATCCGGGGGGGTGGAATCGTTCAGGGCACTGACCAGCAGGAAATCCCGGCGGAACCGGTACTGCTCCGCAAACTCCTGGCTGGCTTCCAGCAACAGGGTATCGCCCATCTTGAAGCGGATATCCCCCAGCTTGCCGGGCACACGCTTGCCCTCCCGGGACACCGACAGGATGGCTGCATTGAAGCGGGAGCGGAACCGACTGTCGCGGACCGTCTGCCCCAGGGCCGAAAACTCCGGCCCCAGCACCACCTCCACCAGGCAGCGCTGATGATTGGCCAGGTCCAGCTTGTGGACGCCACCGTTAGCCGGCTTGAGTCCCTGGATGCGCCTCAGTTCGCTGGCACACTCCGGGGCGCCGACAAAGTAGAGCTTGTCGCCGGGCTGGAGCATCCGGTCCGGCTCCACGGCGGTAATCAGCCGCCCCTTGCGGTCAATCTCGGTCAGGTAACCATAATTCAGTGAACGCAGGCCCGCCTCGGCCACGGTGCGGCCCACCAGCGGCCCCGGGCTGACGACCTCCACTTCCACGCCATATTCCCGGACTGCCTCCAGTTCCTCATTCAGGCCACCCCTGTCCGGCAGCAGGCTGGTGGCGAACAGCACCAGGAAAAGGCCGCCAACCACCAGCAACGGAATCCCCACCCAGGCCAGCTCGAAGAGCCCCAGGTGAATATCCAGCCGGCTCTGCAACAGCCCGTCCACCACCAGGTTGGTGCTGGTGCCGATCAGGGTACAGGTGCCACCGAGTATGGCGGCATAACTGAGGGGAAGGAGCAACTTGGAGGCAGGCAGGTTCAGGCGCTGGGCCCAGTCCTGGACGGCGGGAATAAACATCGCCACCACAGCGGTGTTATTCATGAAGGCACTAAGCACCCCAGTGGGCCCGATCAGACGTGCCTGGGCGCCGGAGGCGCTCTTGGGATGGCCCAGCATTCGCCGGGCGATCCACTGCACCGCCCCGGTTTCCTTCAGGCCCGCCGCCACCACGTACAGCGTCGCGATGGTGATCACGCCCGGGTTGGCAAAGCCCGTCAGGGCCGACGCGGGAGTCAACACGCCCGTAATGACCAGGAGGATCAACGCCCCCATCAGGATCAGGTCCGCCGACACCCGGGTGGCAACCAATGCCCCCAGGACCAGCACCAGCAGAACCAGCGTAAAGATGGCTTCCCACGCCATGGAAATGAGACTCCCGAACCGTGTCCGTGTGCGTAAAAACTCCCTGTCTCATCTGGACGAGAGCCGTGATCTTGCACTAAATGGAATAGCAAAAACCCTTTTAATAACCAGGGCGCACACAGTAAACCGTTTAACCGGCCGAATGCCAAATACGGAATTTGAATAAGGTAATAAAGGTCAGGCGGATTGGCCGTTCTGGAGGATCAGCCCCCGCTCCAGAAGATAGTCAATCAGGCTGTCGATACAGTCATCAACCGTCATCTCGGAGGTATCCAGGCGGACCTCGGCCCGTTCCGGGGCTTCATAGGGGGAGTCGATACCCGTGAAATGCTTGATCTGCCCTGCCCGGGCCTTCTGGTAAAGGCCCTTGGGATCGCGCTCCTCACAGGTGGAGAGCGGCGTGTCCATGAATACCTCGATGAACTCGCCGGCGGGGAAAAGATTACGCACCATGCGACGGTCGCTGGTGAAGGGGGAAATAAAGGCACTGAGCACAATCAGCCCGGAATCGGTAAACAGCTTGCTTACCTCGCCAATGCGGCGGATATTCTCCACCCGGTCACTATCGGAGAAGCCCAGGTCCTTGTTCAGGCCGTGGCGCACATTATCGCCGTCCAGAAGGAACGTATGATAACCCCGATGATGAAGGGCCACGTCCAGGGCATTGGCGATGGTGGACTTACCGGAGCCGCTGAGCCCGGTAAACCACAGCAGGCAGGGCTTCTGGTGCTTGATTTTGGCCCGCTCAGCGCGGGTGACCTTGTGGTTGTGCCAGACGATATTGGAAGACAAGGGAGAATCCTGAGCAGAAATGAATTACGGTATAAGATTATAGGTTTTCGTCATATGTACCGCAAATAGCAGTGAAGGTCATCACCAATGGCCAGGCCCGTTCTGCTTTTTTCTCATGCTCCCAAACGACGAACATCACCTTCCGGCTGCGCCTCAGGCAGGGCGGAATGACACCATACCAGGTCCGCCACCTCGCCATTGGGCGCATAACCGGTGGGGGCCTCGCGGATCAGTTCCGCGATGCGGGCACAGTCGAAGTTCTGGCTGGCAAGGGAAAGCTTCTTGAGGAGGGATTCCACCTCGGCCCAGGGCATGGACGCCTCCCGGGCCATCATGATGCGGGGGTGGCTGGTGCCTTGCGGGTCGTCGCCTATGAGCAGTTCCTCATACAGCTTTTCACCGGGGCGCAGGCCGGTAAAGCGCACTTCAATATCACCATCCGGGTTATCCTCCGTCTTCTCCGACAACCCCATCAGATGGATCATCTTGCGGGCCAGGTCGACAATCTTCACCGGCTCGCCCATATCCAGCACAAACACCTCACCGCCCTGCCCCATACTGCCGGCCTGCAGGACCAGTTGGCTTGCCTCCGGGATGGTCATGAAGTAGCGGATAATATCGGGGTGGGTCACCGTTACCGGACCACCATCGCGGATCTGGTCCCGGAACAGGGGCACCACGGAGCCCGAGGAGCCCAGCACATTGCCAAACCGGACCATGGTGAAGCGGGTATCGGACTGGCGCTCCGCCAACCCCTGCAGTACCAGTTCCGCCAGGCGCTTGCTGGCCCCCATGATGTTGGTGGGGCGCACAGCTTTGTCGGTGGACACCAGCACAAAGCGCTCTACGCCGGTTTCAATGGCCGCTTCCGCCACGTGCCAGGTGCCAAAGGTGTTGTTCTGCACCCCTTCGATAATGTTGTGCTCAACCAGGGGCACATGCTTGTAGGCGGCAGCGTGATAGATGGTGTGCACGCCGAAGGCACGCATAATCGCTTCACATCGGCGACGGTGTATCACACTGCCAAGGGCCGCGTGAAGCTCCACCCCAAGGTCCTCAATGGCATTGATCGAACGCAGTTCCCGTTCGATGGCGTAGAGAGCATATTCGGTCTGCTCGAACAGGATAAGACGGGCCGGCCTCTGGCGCAGGATCTGACGGCACAGTTCGGAACCAATGGAGCCACCGGCACCAGTCACCATCACCGACTTCTCGAAGAGGCTGGAAGCCACCAGGGCACTGTCCGGTGACACGGGCTCACGACCCAGCAGGTCTTCCAGCTCCAGATCACGGATGTCGTTGATGCGGGCCCGGCCAGACACCAGTTCCGACATGCTGGGTACCGTCTGCACCGGAATCGATAGCGACTCCAGATCCCGGAGCAACTGCTTGCGATCCAGGCGTGTGTCCGGGTCCAGCGCCAGCAGCAACCTTTTTACCCCGTGTTTGCGGATGCCTGCCTCAATATGCTTGATGCCATACACCGGCAATCCGTGGATCAGGGTATCGTGATTGGCCCGGCGATAGGTGACAAACATCATCGGCTGATACTGCACTCCCTGCCGCAGGGCCTCTGCCAACTGAATCCCCGTCTCCCCGGCCCCCACGATGGCTACCGGCTCCTTGTTGCGCTGCCTGGGCCGGCCCACCAGCATACGTACGCCCATGCGGGTGCTGCTCACAAAGATAAACGCCAGGGCCCCGTAGATAATGGGAACGGAACGGGGCACGAACACATTCAGCAGATACGCGAGGGCAATCAACGTAAGGGCAGATCCACCCACCCCGATACTGATGGTGACAAACGCCTTATCGCTGAGGTAACGGATGATCGCCCGATACAACCCCAGCCGCACAAAGATGATCAGCGACATACCCACCGTCAGACCACACACCAGCAACTGATCCGTGCTGGGCAGCCAGGTACTTTCCTCCAGCCGAAGGGCAAAGGACGCCCACAGCGCAAAAGACAGGAAAACCGTGTCCGAAAGGACGGAGATCAGGCGTTTTTTATTGCGGGAGAGGTTCAGGAATGCCTGGAGCATTGATATCTCTATGCCATTAAGGGGTCGATGGGGAAAGTCTAGATCAGTCTGACGGGGTTAGCCGTTGAATTTATGTAACCTATTACATTGTCTGGCGCTCATGCATGCTTCACTCCCTGGGCATCCGGCTTATCTATAGCCAACACTGGATTAATCACGCCCCGGCACGCGGTCTCCGCTCCCCTTTCCGGCAACGGTCATGAAAATATACCGGAAATAGGCGCCCATGGTCAGGTTCTCCAGCATCTTCTGGTCCGTTTCCGCCAGTAGCCCAGGGGTGGACATATCGATATCATTCACCTGCGCCAAACCTGTAATGCCAGGCCGAGCAGATAAAACGCCCCGCTTCTCTCGTTCGTCAATCAACTCTTGCTGATTGAACAAACAGGGCCTGGGGCCAACCAGGCTCATCTCACCTTTCAGCACATTCCAAAGCTGGGGCAGTTCATCCAGCTTGGTGCGGCGGAGAAGGCGACCGAATGACGTAATCGCATCGGCACTTGCCAGGTGGCTGGCGACGGAGGCGGTATCTTTGCGCATGGTGCGAAACTTTACCAACGTGAACGGCTTTTTATCACGTCCTACGCGCTCCTGGCGAAATAAAGGCGAACCTGTGTCGAACAATCCTACAAGCAACAGCAGAAGAAGCACCGGAAAGCCCAACACCAGTCCCAGAAAAGCAAAGACCAAATCAAACAAACGAATCAACAGTCGTTCTCCGAAACAAAACAACGCCTGAGTCCTGCTTCAGCAGAAAGCGGAGGCTCCCAGCCGAGAAGATCGCGCGTTTTGGAAATATCAACCTGCAACGAGCCAAGCAGCCTTTGCGCGACCGCTTTACGGCCCAACGCCGAAGCAGCGAACATCAACAGACCCGCCGGCACAGGCACCAGGCGCGCAGGCTTACCCATAGCATCTCCCACGCCCCTCAGTAGCTCGGTGGTAGAAAGATCATGCCCATCACTCACAAGAAAAACCTGATTAGCTGCGGCGGGATGATCAATGCAGGTAACAACCAAGTCAACGAGATTATCGAGAGCGACCAAAGATCGCCTGTTATGAACGGAACCCAGCGGCAAAGGTGCCCCCTTACCAACCAGATCGATCATACTGGCAAAATTCCCCTTCACCCCCGGACCGTAAACCAGCGGAGGCCGGATGACGACCAGTTCCATTCCAGTTTCGTTTGCCAGCCCACGCAGCCCCTGCTCCGCCTCCATTTTGGATATGCCGTACGGGTCCGCCGGAGTGGGCTTATCGTCCGCCGTATACGGACAGCCATAGGGTGTCGTCTCCCCATTCACCTTGATAGAGCTCAGAAAGATAAAGCGCTTTACGCCCGCTTCAGCCGCCTGTCGTGCCAGAGCGAGTGTTCCATCAACGTTGACCCGCCGATACTCGGAAAGCGGATCCTGGGATGTTTCATCCATGATATGGGCTCTTGCCGCAGCATGTATAACCACATCCTGCGAGACCAATGCGGGGGACCAATCAGTTGCTTTGTCCAACGAACCAACAACAACCTTCTCGCCCGGCACATTTGATGTGCTATCCCTGACTGCGTTTGTAAGAGCCAGACCACCAGAACCAGAAATCACCTCAACCAGTCGTTTTCCAACAAAACCCGTCGCACCAGTCAGCAGCACTCGCATTCAGTCTGCCTCCCTGAAAATCACATCACGAAATTCAAGGGCAAGCTGCCGATACTCATACTCCTCCAGCGCCACGTTGCGGCCATTATTTCCAAATCTCTCTCTCTGGTCGGGGGACATGTGATAAAGCTCCAACACAGCATCCGCGAGGGCCCGGGCATCCTCTGCGGGAACAGAAAGCCCAGCCTGAGCCTGGGCGACCGGGTCGGAGGCTCCCGAATAAGCATGCAAAATAGGTTTGCCGGAATAGAGGTACTCGGGAATCTTGTTAGCGCCAATGCCGAAACGATAGAGAGGATCATCAAGCCAGCCGATGAAGCACACGTCGAAATGCTCCATCATCGAGTAAACCTCCAGCTTGGGAATAGGATCGATAAAATGAACATTCGTCAGTTGTCGAGCCTCCACCTCTCTATGAAGTCTCTCTTTTTCCTTGCCACTACCTACCAGCACGAAAGCGATGTCACTGATTGATCTCAGATATTCAGCCGCCTCTATTAGAGTTCCCAGGGCATTGGCCACCCCCATCGTCCCGGTATAACCGACAATGAACTTACCCTGTGGCAATCTGGCCGCACACTCTGAGCCCAAAGGGGCTCGTTCAGATGCTTCCTCAAGAGAAAAGCCATTCGGCACCCAGGTGAACTTCTCTTTACTCACCCCACGCTGTTCCATATGTTCATAAACGTTCTTCAGGTTCGAAATCACCTGATCGGAATCACGGTAAGCTCTATCCTCGACCCATTGCATGAAACGAATAAAAGGATGCCTCGACGAATAGCTTCCGATTTCAGTCAAGGTCATTGGCCAGACGTCCCTCTCCTCAAAGACCAGTCTGGCGTGAAACTTTTTGGCCAACCACTGAGCCCCGAGGTAGGCGATAAGGGACGGGGATGAACAAACAACGGCGTCCGGCACATCTTTGATGAGTCGACGCAGCGCCCTTATACGCCAGGGAAACAGAAACCAGCTGATAGCACGAATTTTGCTATGAGCCTCTGAATACTCCGGCATCCTGACCCACACGACAGTCAAGCCTTCGCGCTCATCGAAGGTGAATGCCGACGTGACCACAGGCTTTTGGCGCAATAGATGATGTGCAGCCGATGTAATCAGATATACCTTGTAGCCCAGCCTGGCCAGTTCCTTCCCCAGATAGTAGTGACGCCCGGCGTAACCGTTCTCGGGTGTGGAGGCATACTGGTTGATTATCCAGACCGTCTTGCTCATGAACTGGCCTTTAAGGAACAAGGGCACAATGGCAACCTGTCCTTCCCGAAAGGCCAGTTGACGATGTGAGCCCCCTTGCCCAGGAATCGAACACTCTGCATCGCTAACGACCTCTGAAGTTCTCAAGTGCCTGTCTGTAAACAGACTGCATTGTCTGTACAGAGGCATCCCATGAATAGTGCTCACGTACATGCATCCTGGCAGCAACCCCCATTCTCTCTCGCATGTCCTTGTCCATCACCAGCCGCTCCATGGCATCAGCTGCTGCGTCGGGATTTTCACCAGGTACAACAAGACCGGTTTCGCCATTGTTCACAACTTCAGGTAAGCCACCAACATCCGAGACGACCACCGGTTTCCCTGCTGCTCCGGCCTCCAATATTGCCACGCCAAAACTCTCGCGGCGGCTAAGTGCAACATAGATATCAAGCTTCTCCAGTTCGCGGGGCACATGCTCATGTGGCACCTGCCCCACAAACTCAACCATGTGCCCGATACCCAGGCCATTGGCCAGGTCGCGGAGCCTTGCGGTTTCTTCCCCGCCACCAACAAGCCGCAAACGCATTGCACCAGACCTTGGCACACCGCCTTGCTCCCGCCGTTGAACCAGAATCGCAAATGCCTTGATGAGCAAGTCAATCCCATAACAGTGCTTCATCCCCTTGACGGTACCCACCACGATCTCGGAATGGTCATCCGTAACCCTGGGGGCAACGCTCTCATAGGGTTGCAGCTCAACCCCAAAGGGTGTGACTGGAATCTCACCCATTTCCGGTGCCAGGGACTGAATCTGTTTCGCCATGGAAACAGAGGTTGATACAACTAGATCGGCAGCACGAAGATTGGCTTTTACCAGCCGTTTATGCAGCCAGGACCTGAACGGGAAATCGTAAACATCACTCCCCCAGACAGACAAAACCAGAGGGTGAAAATTCGCCAACCTGGCAGTGGTACCATACCCGCTGGCATAGTGAGCATTGACAAGGTCAGGCTGGATCTGCCTGAGCAACCGGCGAACCGCAGGCACCATTGTGAAGTAGCCCGCCATGCCCCTGAAAGGAAGAAGGTGGACCTGAACTCCCGACTCGAACGTGTCTGAAACCGGATGTTGAGAGATAACGCTGACATCATATCCCGCCGCATTCAGTCCATTCGCCCAACGGACCGTGTGGATCGAGGACGCTGCCGCCAACAGAACCACCCTCATTCCGCCAGCTCCTCGATAACCTGCCGGGCTCTGGACGTCCAGGAGTGCATTGGCGCCACTCGATCAAGATTCTGACGCACCAGTTTCCATGCATCACCAGTCGATGTCAGGTGGCAAAGCAACTGACTCAGCGCCTGATCCTCATACGGTATCGTCCACCCTACCCCATGGTCGGCAACAAACTCCCCGGCCAGCGTGCCCTCACTGGCTAAAACTGGCTTTCCATAACCAAGGTACTCATACAGCTTCACTGGTGAAGCGAACTCCCAGTAGGTCGATGGTTTTACCCACAGAACCGCCAGGTCAGATGCCCTCAGCTCACGAAGCATCGCCTCACCAGACTCATGGATCACACGGATATTCGAACTCAACTCAGGGTACTCACTCCTGACGGCCTTCCATTCATCCACCCGTGTACAAACCGTCAGTTGGACACCCGGCATGTTTCGGACGACCGAAAACAGCTTATGCAGTTGATAGTGACTCGACATCCCTCCAACGTAAAACAGCTTCAGTTGTCGGTCGTCAGCGTATGAGTCATCGCCGACCGGGCGAATCGAGGGAGTGATATGGCCTGGGGGCAGTGCGGCAAACTTACCGGGATCGACGAGCGGGACATGGTCCCCCATTTGCCTTGACGGGAGGAACAGGCGTGTCAGAACGCGGTTATACACCCACAGGTCATACCAATAGGCAAGCTTGGCCGCAGACCTTTTCAGCCAACCGAGCCCTGAGCCATACCCCGGAAAAACCCAATAGATATCCCGATAAAACAGACCAATCGGTATTTTTTGTTTATTGCAGAAACGAAAGAACGAGTAATCCAGAAGCGGCCGCACCGGCAAATGGCCGGGATCCGTCATAATGGTTGGCATTGTGGAGGATTCAGAGTAGACGAAATCGTACCTGACTCCACGCGCCACATTATTCCTGATGTCGGAAATCCTGGCCTTTCTCTCGGCTGAATAACCACAAACCAGGTCCACCTGAACCCCAAGCGACTGAAATGCATCCAGCATTCTTAATGGCCTTATACCGCTGGCCGACCTGGACTCAGGATCAAGCGGAAGAGGATAGTGAAAGATAATGCGCATGCTTCCCCGCGGGTTACTCACCGAATATTTGAACTAACGCAACAGCCGAACGAGCCAGAACTTGATCGCTGCGTCCAGAACATAGGCCCCACTGGTTGCCGCCGCCGCGCCCGGCAACCCAAACTCCGGGATGAGCAGAATATTGCCAGCAACATTCACGACAACAACCAGCAATGCCACGTACATATTCCACTCAGGCTTACCCGCTGCCGCTATACAGTTGGACTGTATTCTTGCCCCTGCCCATAACACCACACCGGGCAACAGCCAAAGCAGAACAGGAAAAGCCGCGATGTAGTCTGTACCGAATAACGGCCCCAGAAGCCAGTACAGAAGGACCGCAACTCCGCCGCCCGCCAGCGCAGTAATCGCGACCATCCCCACAAACGCTTTCTGGGTGAGCGCATGCCGTGCGTCAGGATCCTCATGCATCGCCGACAGCCTGGGAAAAAGGACGGTACTGGCAGCCTGCGATGGTATCCAGAGCCGTTCCGATATCTGCACCGCAACAACGTATATCCCCGCTGACATCGGCGATAGCAGGAAATTCACAAGGAACACATCAGCCCGGTAATTGATCAGCGTAATGGCGTTTGACAACTGCGCCTTCCAGCCATAACCAATGACCTTTCGAGAGTAGGCTTTCAGCGAAAATCCGGCAGCGCTGGAACCGTTATTCACAAGAAACTTCCGCAGGAACACCAGAATAGCCACCAACCCGCACGTCTGTGCCAAAAGGTAGGAAGCCAGAGCTCCGGAAACCCCGAGATCCAGAATATAGAAAGAACTGACAACGCCCAGTAACAACACCACAGGCGGTATCAGCACTGATAAATTGAAGGCCCTGAAGTCCTCAATACCCTGTAGCACCGTACTGAGATAGGCCAGCAGTAACGTTACCGGAAACGCGCAAAAACCGATGAACAGCAACGATATGGGGACGCCTGGAAAAATCACCTCGCCCCAGAGATATACGACCGGTGCGGCCGTAATGAGCCCCAAACCAGTAACAGCGAGGGCAATCAGGATATTGCCCTTGACCGCCCAGGCTGCGGAAACGCCACCCCGGCTCAGGTAATACACCGTTGCAGGACCAACACCGAAATTCAGAAACCCCGTCAGCAAAGTCGGCACCAGTACGGACATGGCATAAAAGCCGTTGCCTTCCGGACCCAGCTCACGAGCAATCAACACCACGACAATAAGCTGGACAACGGCGGCAAATACCTGGCGCCCAAGGGTCATGCCAATGTTGCGACGCAAGACAGTGGATGTGCCTTGTTCACGAAGCCGCAGCAAAAAGCCCCTCACGAGGCCCCTTTCCCTGCTGCGTAATCAGTCAGCACCCGTTCATACTCCTGGATTAGCCTGTTAGCCACAGAAACACCGGAGAAACGGCTGTGGGCTCTGGAAGCAATTCCATGGCGATCATAATGTCCAAGCTCCCTTGTCACCTTGTGCATGGCTGACATCAACTCATCGGGTGCGCCTGCCGACACGAGTTCCCCATCACCTTCAAGCACGATGCTCTCCGGCCCACCACACCGGGTGGCAATGACAGGCACACCGGCCATCAACGACTCGGCGGCTACCACCCCGAAGGTTTCATAGTGACTCGCGATCACCATCACATCGACACGAGCCAAGAGCCCGGGCACCTCATCGGGGGGGACCACACCAAGAAAACGGACTTTTCCAGAGAGCCCCATATCATGAACCTGCCCTTCCAGGACTGAACGAGCAGGCCCATCCCCTCCAAGCAGCAACTCAGACTCCGGAACCAGGGCCTGAAAATCGTGAAAGGCGGCAATCAGGTCCGACTGCCCCTTATTCTCAGTCATCATGGCGAGATTAAGAAACGTGATCCTGGAAGAGGCAGCGCCAGCTTGGCTTTCCATGTTGCAAAAGCGTTCTGCAACCACGTTCGGAATCCAGCGCCAGCGACCGGATGTTACCGGGATCAAATTCTCTAACAGCGCCCCCAGGGCGGGACTGACACATATGCAGCCAGAGGCGTGGCTGAACGCGGTTTCGGCCAGTCTCAATTGCCAACCTGCATAGTATCCTCTCGCGTAGACCGAACTGTGCTCCGTCACCACTACGGGTATGTCAAGCTCCGCGCCTAAGGATACACTCGCAGCGCCGGCATACAGGGCTGAATGAGCGTGAATGACATCCGGCCGACCGTGCTCTTTTACATACTGCTCTAATAGCCTGCTGAGCTGGTGCCGGTATAGCCAGAAATTGCCGTAGGGAATCCTTGGGAGAGTGGCAAAAATCGACTTTCGATAAGTTGCTACTCCATTATCGGCCTCATAGGAAACCGAAGCACGGTTCCTGGCCTTCCGAGAGCGAAACAGGGTACGCACTGACATCAAGCTCAGGGCGACCACACCAACCTTATGGCCAAGACCCGATAACGCCATCGCCTGGTCTCGGAAAAACACGCCTTTTACGTCATCCGGAGTATCGGGATACCAGGATGGAATTACGAGAACATGCATACATCAAGCTCAAGTCAGTCATGCCAAAGTTGGCTGCGGGCCATTACACCTGTCGAACCAGGTCACTCCGTGCTGACCACCCCGTGGTAGTGAGGTTCTGCAGCGGCTCCCTGAGGGTTGTGGCGACCAATTGCCACCAGCCCGACAAAGAATATTGCGAAAAAATAGATATAGAAATATTTTAAAGATGAGGAAGATATCACACCCCAAAATGGCGATGTAACAACAAGCAAGGAAAAATACCGGGCCAGAATCCCACCTTTCGAGTTGTTATCAAGAAAAACGAACCGTAACGCAGAAATCAGCAAAACAAACAGAAAAACAACCCCAAACACGCCATGCAGGGCCAGAACTTCCAGTATGAGATTATGTGGATCAACCAAACAAAGATCACAATAAATGGCCATTTCCTTCGTATAAACAGAAAGCGAAGGAAAACCAAAGAAAAGGGCACTCGGATTATCGACTAACACCTCACCAAAGACAGCGATAGTTCTTAACCTTATTGCTGTACTCACATCAAAAAAGTATTGATGGAATTCCGCACTGAAAACCAGCACGAAAGTCACCACAGATAAAGAAACGGTCGTCGGGAAAAGTAGCCTCCATACACCACTGGACTTTGCCAGGATAATCATAAATAGCGCAACACCAATCGCCAACTGAAAACCTCTTGACCCCATATACAGACCATGGGTAATCAGAAGCACCAGAAGAACCACACAGAGAGACTTAATTCGTGGTGACGAACGACGGTCAAAGAGTTTAAGTAGAAAAAAAGACGAGACAAAGAAAAGAACGACACTGTAATCGTTATAGTTTGGGAAAAGAGCCGAAACAACAAACCGGTCCTGAAGAAGCAGCGGCGACACGCCAGAGAGGCCATACCTGGTTATGGCCAAAGACTGACCGACCAGGACCTCCCACACACCCAAGCAGATAACCAACAAAAAACCGACCAGCACTGAGGCGCTGAGAGCTTTACGCAGCCTTAATGGAGACGATATCACAGCAACCGCGACGGCCAACATAACCAATGGCGTTAAAGCATCGAGTAACGTTCCTTGATACAAGGCGACTGAAGCCATCCGGAATCCTGAAAGCAATGCCAGTGAGCACACCAGAACCCACTCTGTAACCGAGTATTCGCGCGTGGAGAATAATAAACAGAATAAAACCACGGATGGTACAAGAACCCAAATACCACCGGGAACACGCGCGAACAGGGCAATCACCCCCAGGCACATAGCCAAAAACAAAGGCAGCCGGGCAAGCCTCAGATAAACAAGGGCACTTCGAGGATCAGGACTCATTCAGCAAAGCTTCCTCGAACATGAATGTTGCATAAACAAACTAACGAACGAATACCACAAAATGCAGCCACATCAATCAACCGAAATCCCTGAGCTGCTTTTTTGTATACGCCCACAACTCTGAAGCATAAACCAGGAAAAGCCCCAGAAAGATCCCAGCGATGACACCAATGAATATATTGATCAACCAACGCCACTCCGATGTCAGCCGTTGCCGGCTGGCCAGTGACACCAGCTCACTCTCCTGGATCTTGGCCATCTGCTTTTGGAGTTCCATTCTCTCCCGGTGGATCTGGGCCTTCGATCCATTGACCTGTCGACCATCCTGCCTAATCAGCTCTAGCTCCTCTCCGGCGGCGGATAATGCATTGCTCAGCTTATCCATATAATCCCGCTGCACGTCCTTATGGACCTCCAGGAGCTCGTTTAGTACCACTTCATGGAGCCCCCTTATCCGCTCAGCGTCGCCGAAAGCACCAACGGACAGCACCCTGATTAAATTACTCTGGCGTTCATGACCAGCTGTCATACCAACACCGAATGCGTTATCCATATCCTGGGCAGCAGTGGGGTAAAGACCCTCCTCAATTAAGGTGACGGCTTCCTGTGGCTCCTGAATTGGCATATTCCGTTCCAGGGATCCAATCTGGAAGAGGCTTGTGTAACGGTACTGGGGTTCTTTGGTATAGGTGATTGCTATAGAGGCAAGCAGGCATATTGCCAGACCGAGTATGAAATAACGTTTCCTGCCCAGGAAAATCCTCACCAAATCGACAAATGGGACACGTTTTTTCTCGAAGGGGTGCTGTTGCGTTTCGCTTTGATTCATTTCCTAGGGGATCATCCAATGGTTTCTATGAGTGAGCTAATAACCCTGTCCTGATCAACGTCGCTCAGGTAAGGGTGAATGGGGAGGCTAAGAACCCGACCTGCGGCCAGATCCCCAACAGGTAAAGTCACCTCGTCAGACTGAACGGCCGGCTGTTTATTCAATGGCGTGGGGTAGTGTATTGCGGTTGGTATATTCCGTGCCCTGAGCCGCTCCGCAACCGCATCCCTGTTCTTCAGACCCAGGGTGTACTGGGCCCAGGCGCACCGACATTGCGGAAGGACAACCGGCGCACTTCCAGGCAGTTCACTGGCGAAGGCATCGCTATATCGCCTGGCTACCCGATTCCGTGCCTCGATCTCGTCATCCAGGATATCAAGCTTAACCAGCAGGATAGCTGCCTGGATGGTATCAAGCCGGCTATTCACCCCCACGCGGACATGGTGGTAACGCCTGTCCTGCCCATGACGGGCAATCTGGCGGAGAATAACGGCAAGATCATCATCATTGGTGAAAATCGCCCCGCCATCCCCATAGCAGCCCAACGGCTTACTTGGAAAAAAGCTTGTGCAACCAATATCACTCAGGTTGCAGCTTCTTCTTCCCTTATAGCTTGCACCGAAGCTTTGAGCGCCATCCTCGATCACAGGCACGTTGTGCCTGGATGCAATCTCATTGATGGCGTCGAAATCCGCGCACTGGCCATAGAGCGATACCGGGATAATCGCCCTGGTGCGCGGTGTGATGGCGGCCTCCAGCTTTGCCGGATCCATATTGTAAGTCTGTGGGTCTATGTCGACATAAACCGGCTTAGCACCCAGCAGCGCAGGCGTTTCCGCCGTAGCAATGTAACTGAACCCCGGCACGATGACCTCGTCACCAGGCCCCACACCCAGAGCCATCTGGGCGATCTGAAGAGCGTCAGTACCATTGGCTACGGTTATACAGTGCCTGGCTCCAGTATAGGCAGTCAGCTTTTCTTCCAGCTCGGTCACCTCCGGCCCCAGGATATACTTGCCATGGGCCAGGACTGTCTGAAGGTTGGCGTCGATCTTGTCTTTGATTCGGGCCTGCTGGGCCGCCAGGTCTATGAACTGCATGCTTGGTTAACCTTTGAATCGGGAAGGTATGCCGGATGGAGTATAGTATTCAGGCTTTGGAAAGCAGCCCATTCGTCAAAAGGTAACGGGTACCCGTATGGGCACACACCGTCTCTCCATCGCCGGTGACAGGCAGGTCCAGTTGTTCACCAAACTCGCTCATCCAGCCAATCTGCCTCGCTGGCACGCCTACCATCAGCGCATAGGCCGGCACATCCTTGTTAACAACAGCACCCGCACCTATAAAAGCGTAGCTGCCAATGGTGACGCCGCACACAATGGTGCAGTTGGCCCCCAGGCTGGCGCCTTTCTTCACGATGGTGTCCCGGTACTCATCCTTTCGCTCAATCAAGGAACGGGGATTATAGACATTGGTGAACACCATACTCGGGCCACAGAACACCCCTTCTTCCAGGTGAACGTTGTCATAGACGGAAACATTGTTCTGGATCTTGCAGTTGTCGCCAATGGTGACCTTGTTGCCCACGAATACGCCCTGGCCCATGGAGACGTTCCTGCCTATAACGGCACCGCCACAGACGTGGACGAAGTGCCATACGCGGGAGCCTTCTCCGATTTGGGCGCCTTCGTCTACTATTGCACTTGGGTGTATTTGCACAGACATTGTAGGTTCCTGCTCTTAGCTCTGACTTGGTTCGGGCCTACTCCACCCTCTCCCCTGCCCCCATTACTCGGGACTTCGCCCCTCGCCCTCCGGGCCAGCCTGCGGCTGTTCTGCGCTTCGCTGGTCCCGTCGAGGGAGAGGGGAAGAGTACACCGCTGACCTTCTACTTAATCAGGCGGTTCAGGAAGGGGTGGGCTTCGTTTGGCGCCGGGGTTTCCTGGGGAGCGGTGCGGATGTGGTTGACGGTTTCCACGCAATGGCGGGCGTCTTCTATGCCGTAGCCCCGACCGGCCAGGATTTCCTGGTAACTTACGGTATGCAGATCTGTGAAGCCGCTGGAGAACTCGATTGCTTCGCCTTCGCAGGTGATGGAACGATAGGTTGGCTGTTTGCCTTTTACGCTCTCCGGCAGGTCGTTCGCGTCGATGGAGAGGAACCAGGGTACCCTGGCTTTTTCGTATTCCAGATAGCCGGCGGCCTTGTATTCGTTGGCATAGTGCAGAACGTTTTTCTGCAACCTGCCGAAAACGAAATGCAGCATGTCGAAGAAGTGCACACCAATGTTGGTGGCCACGCCAAATGACCGGCGGGGATCCCCCTTCCAGCTTTCCATGTACCACCTGCCACGAGAGGTGATGTAGGTGAGCTCCACCTCATACTTGTCCGCGCGGTTCTCGCTGGCAACCTTTTCCTTCAGGTCCAGGATGGCCTGGTGATGGCGGAGTTGCAGGATGTTGTATACCTTCCTGCCGGTTTCCCGCTCAATCAGTGCCAGCTCGTCCAACAACTCCGGCGTCGGCACCAGGGGCTTTTCACAGATCACATCACAGCCCAGACGCAGGCCTGCGGCGATGTGGGCGTGGTGCAGATAGTTGGGTGAGCACACAGCCACGTAGTCCAATGCAGTTTCCGGGCTACGCTTGAGTTGCCAGGCGTATTCCTGGAAGCGCTCGAACTCGGTAAAGAATTCGCTGGCTGGGGAGATGCTGTCGATGATACCGACCGAATCGTTGGTATCGTAGGCAATGCTCAGGTGATTGCCAGTCTCCTTGATGGCTTTCATGTGGCGTGGGGCGATGTAGCCCGCCGCGCCAATGAGCGCAAAGTTCTTCATGGATCGATTCCGGTTCAGGCTTTGATAACGTTAGCAGCAGTCTCGCGGTATTTCCCGCGGCTATCAATGATCAGACGGGCAGCAGACTTGATCAGGTCGTAATCAAACCGATCATGGTCGGTCGCAAGTATGACAGCATCGTATTCAGATAATGCCTGCTCCGACAGCTCAACGCTCGATAAATCGAAGTGATGCTCCCGCATTTCCGGAAACACCGGCACGTGAGGATCGCTGTATGACACCACTGCCCCCTTCTGCTCCAGAATCTCCATGATCTCAACGGAAGGGGACTCCCGCATATCGTCTACATTCTTCTTGTAGGCAATGCCGAGCACCAGCACCTTGCTGCCCTTAAGCGCCCTGCCGGCATCGTTCAGCCCGTCCATCACCTTGCCCACCACGTATTCAGGCATGGCCTTGTTGATTTCACCGGAAAGCTCAATGAAACGGGTATGCAGTCCGTACTCCCGAGCCTTCCAGGTCAGGTAGAAGGGGTCGATGGGAATACAGTGACCACCAAGACCCGGCCCCGGATAGTAGGCGGTAAAACCAAAGGGTTTGGTGGCAGCGGCATCAATCACCTCAAACAGGTCTATGCCCATGCGGTCTGCGACGATCTTCATTTCGTTGACCAGACCAATGTTGACGGCCCGGTGGATGTTCTCCAGCAACTTGGTCATTTCCGCCGCCTTGGTGGAACTGACCGGCACCACCCGATCGATGGCCTGCCCGTACAGGGCAACACCAACCTCGAGGCAATTCGGGGTATGCCCCCCGACCACTTTTGGAATGGTCCGTGTCTCGAAATCCGGATTACCGGGATCTTCCCGCTCCGGGGAGTACACCAGGAAAATGTTCTCGCCGACCGTGAGGTAGTCGTTCTCAATCCGGGGAAGTAACTCTTCCTCCGTAGTGCCGGGATAGGTGGTGCTTTCGAGAGAGATCACCTGCCCTTCCCGGAAGTAAGGTCGGAGGGCTTCCGTGGTGTTCACAACGTAGCTGATATCCGGCTCGCGGTACTTGTTCAGCGGCGTGGGCACGCAAAGAATAAGGGCGTCGCACTCCGCTGCGCTACTGAAGTCCGTTGTCCCCTCAAAGCCGGCATCCCGGGCAGCAGCCACCTTCTCGTCCGAAATGTGCTCAATGTAGCTGCGACCCGCGTTCAGCCTGGCTACTTTCGCTTCATCGATATCGAGCCCAATCACCCTGTAGCCAACGGAACTGTACCGCAGGACCAGCGGCAGGCCCACATAGCCCAATCCGACTACGCCAATCACGGCTTTACGATCGGAAAATTTCCCCAGAAGTGCCGGAAGGCAGCCTGCTACGGAGTTACCATTAGACATAGGCATCAAAGATGTAACCTGCAACTAAAATTAACGTAGGAATGGATACTGACTTGCGTCCTAAAGACCCAACGGCATCACGATGGTATGAGGCTAATTCGAAACGTGACTCTGCAGCTGTAGGACCATGCCGTAGAAGCACGTCTCCTGAACACGCCCGAAGTATACTTGCCTGTTTCCATACTGCAACCGCAGACAGGTAGGACGGCACATCCAACGAATTCGCTGTGGTAGAATTGCCAGCTAGACTAGGCCTTCGTCCCAAAGCACCGAACCCACCACTAAGTCAAGGATCATCAAACCATTATGCTGAAAGAGATTGGAGCGGCACTACAATGGTATGCCATGCTCGGAGCAAGATTTTTTCGGGTTTTCCCGGTGGGTACCGTTTCAGCCATCACCCTGACCTTTCTCGCTCAACTGGCCTTGATCGCCTCTCTCCTGTTGCCCTTGAAGATCGTGATGATCATGAGCAGCGGAAATATACCTAATGTTCTTCCGTCGGCTTTTGACCATGTAAACGAAAATATTCTCATCTCTGCATTAGCAGCAATAGCAATCGGCGCCTTTCTGTTCAACAGCATCGCCACTAAAACTATTGAAAATCTAGCCGGAAAAGGCGCCTCAAAAGTACAGCAGCACGCGGATAAACTGGCTCTGTTTGAAAACCAAGACAACCTTGCACAAACCGCCTTGTTAAAGTTTACAGCAACAATCGCCAGCCTGCTCTTTGTCATCGCAGGACTTGCCATTCTTACTTGGCTATATTGGGAACTCGCGGCCGTTGCCGCTATCTACGTGGCGGTATGTCTAGGAATCTATTCTGGGATTTGGGCAAAAGCACCCAGCCAATGGACAACAATATCAAGCCAACTCGGAAAACACCTCGGCACTCTTTCAAATGTTGGCTTCCTGGCGCTATTCCTAACCATAGTAATTGACTATATGGTAGACACAATCCCTGGATTTCTCGCTGTTTTGCTCTCAATTATTCTTTCGCGCCAGCTTTTCTCTCAGATGGCAGCCGGCATAAATAGCATCTATTTCCTTAATACCCATCAACCGAAGATTAAAGCTATTACCTTCGAGAATCACGCCTTTGCTAATACTTACCACGGAAAGCAAGGTTCCGTGTGGGGTTATCTGACCGACGATGCAGACCAACAAGAACTGATTGAATACGTATGCAAATTAAGCGGCGCGAAACCAAGCGAGACCCGCATAAGCTGGATGGACACGGGATTGCAAAATATCCTCCACTTTATAGTAGAAGTTCGCTCACCAGATCAGAAGTATCTGGTTAGGGTCTTCGACAAAAACAAAACTGCCAAAGCCCGGCATGAAGCCACGCTCCTACTGGCGCCGCCGGAAAATCTACCCAGCCCCGAACTATTGCGCGCGGCGACCACAAAGAAACAGTTCCATATTCACATCTTTGACATTTCAGGCTGCACCCCGCTTCCCACTTCAAGAAAAAAGAGCGCACTCAGCGAACTTGATCAAACACTTTCACAAATCACGCCATCTTCCGAACTGATTGAGCAGCATCAGCGTTCAAGGCTAATGATATGGGACCGAATTGATAAAAAGCTTATAGAGCGAATCACTGCCTCATCAACAGAAGATGGTAAAGATCTTAAGAAAGAAGCGCTTGCGTTATTACCAACGTGGAAAGAAGAACTAAAAGCATTGCCGCTCGCAATCCGAAACCCAAGGAACAAGTCAAACCTGCTCTTGATGTGTTCAAATGAAGACATCATATCAACCTACTGGGGAGAATGGAGCATTGAGCCATGTAATCGAGCTACAGATGACAACGACAGAGCGACATCACAATTGCTGGCTCTTTGTCACAATCTTGAACAAGCTACCACTAATCAGAAGTATTCCGAAGCTTCAAAGATACTACATAGAATGCTTCAATCTTAAATATAGGCAATAGGTTAGGCCGTTCAGGATCTCCAGCTCGAAGCATCCTTAGCGAATAAGACTTGCCCCCTTTGTCTACACTCATATCCACTGCGACCTAAAACTTCAGCAATTTCATGAGCAGGAGACTCATTATTTCTTTCAGGACTAACATCAATCGCTAGCTTTTTAGGACGAAATTCCCCCAGCCCATAGATAATCTCTGGTTCAAAACCTTCGGCTTCGAGTTTCAGAAAATCAATTCTATCAATACCAATTGCCTGCATTAAAGTGTCGATTCTAGACAATGCTACTGTCTCTGTGTAAGAAGCAGCTCCATCATCGGGCTCCAACAGTGAATGCTCTACAGCTGAGGAGGAACAGTTTAGGCTCACAATACCGCACCTATCACCCAGTGCAAATCGAAGAGACAACGAATTTTGGTACGGCTTTAGGTTATCATCCAAGCAAAAATAGTTAAGTGATGAGGGTTCAATCGCAATGACAGACTTTGCAATTTTGGCACACGCTACAGAAAAACCACCAACAAACGCTCCACAATCTACAACAGTATCGCCTTGATCAACCTCAACAAAGCCCTCTAACTGATATTTATTAAACAGCCAATTTTCATAGCCACAAGCGATATGCTCTAGCTTTATTCTTGGCAAGGGAAAAGGAAAAGCAATTGTTAAACCATTTTGCTCAACTCTAATATATCCTTCATGGACCTCATAATTAAAGTCGCAAAGCTCTTCAAACAAAGAGCAAAGTGTTGAAAACTTATCTACTGCCAATTCGTCCGAGTCATTATCAATAGAAAACCTAATTTCTCTTAAGAATTGAAGTATCTTACGATCGTGGGTTGGGAATTTCATAGCCATTAACTTGATTTCACATTATGCTTGATAGTTTGAAGATGATTAAGGCTGTAACTAGAGAACGGCTTTTTTGTGACATTTTCCATAGTAAAATCATCTCCTCCAATATCATGATTTAACTCTACTTCTATCCACGAAGATAGTCTTTTTTTATCTTCAAAATCGGTTAGATCCACTTTAATAAAGTTAGGATCACCTTCAAAAAAAGATAAAACTTCATTATTGTAGCTCAGATATCTATCAATGAAAGATTTCTCGTTCCCAAACGGCGATGCCTTTCCATAAAGAAATAAATTGCAAATTCTTAAACGCTTTGTAGGGGCTCTTAATGCGAGTGTTTTTTGTCTCTTTATCCATACTTCAGGATCACGAACATATGTATGGACCACTTTAAGATCTTTATTCTCCTTTTTTAATTCCGGATACAAGATATTAAAAGGAAAGTCGTCAGCTGAATCAGCATTTGAAGCAACATCAAGGAGGTGCTCTACCCTTCCTTCAATTAAGCAATCAAACAGCTCTTCGCTAAAAGTGACATGTTTTCCACCCAGTTTTTTAAAGACACTCCCCATTGTGGTTGTACCTGTACGATTCCAACCTGAACAAAGATATTTCATTGAATCTCACTCCGATTAACTTCATCAACTTTCTTCATAAAAGAAAAGCACATTCACAAACCGGTCTACGACGAAAAACGGCTGCATTCAATCAAGTTCATGCCCACCTCACTAATCATATTCTTCTCTTCTAGAAAATTTAGTCGTTCTCTGAAATCGGAGAGGCTCACTCGGTATGTTTGCTTTGAAACATACGACTGAATAAAGTCGGAAAATTTCGCGGAAGGCTGGGAGTATCTTCTGGAAAGGTAACTGTCAATAGAAAGATGTTTTTCTAGGCCTGGCGTCTTTACCACTTCATTGAATAGGTAAAACAACCAAAAATAAGGCACTACGCCTCTTTCTTCTTCTTTTTGGAGATATGCTTTACCAGTAGAAGTTCTTGAAACAAGCTCAGGATATTTATTTTTATCTGCAGTTGATATTGAACTAATACCTATATTCTGAGATCTCTCCTTGAATATATATAAGTATGCATCAATCAAAAGATGATATATTAAAGGGTTCTTAGGTTGTGCGCTTATGAACCACGAAATCAACTGCCTATCGGGGCAGCTATCAGGCTGAACGAAGCAAAAAAATGGAGCTTCAGCCTGTACATTGAGCCACTGCCCTAAGGGTTTAAGACAGAATGTTGTGGCGTCCACCCATACGCCCCCCCAGTGATAGAGAAGATACAAACGTAGAAAGTCAGTTTTCCCTGCCATACCAAGCCGAGCAGATGCTGACTGAAAAAGGCTTGTAATATTTAGACCGATTTTCTCTTCAACGTTTTCTGTAGTTAACAATACTACGTCATACTCCGGATTCATTACGCGCCAATTATCGTAGCTTATCTTAACCAATTCCGGAGCTAATTCGAGACCTTCATCCCAAAAAAACCAAATGGTATTTCTACTATAATTAATATCCTTCTCTTCCATTATAAAGTTCAAGCTTGGCTTTTCCTCAGAATTAATGTCCATTCCCCCTTACTTCAGCCTGACTTACGCCAGTGTAGCCTGATTCCTCATAGGATATAAAATAAGGCAGCTAAAAGTGCTATTATTTCAAGGAATTAACCAATCCATTAAGCACCAACGGCCGCTTCAATGGTACCCGAAAAAATGACCTTCTCGCCACTCGCATGCGGCCAGATTGATGGCGATTTCTCCGGAGGTCATATTACCTCCGATGCTGGGTTGCTCATGTTTCGGGAAGTCAACAAGCAACACCGTCTGACTTACCGAAAGGCCTCCTACTTTGGTCACCGACGTCCATATCGGTCCTCGAAGCGCACTATATCGTCCTCGCCAAGGTATGATCCTGATTGCACCTCAATCAGTTCTAGGTTAATGACCCCGGGATTCTCCAGGGTGTGTACCTGTCCAATAGGAATGTAAGTTGATTGATTCTCTGAGACCAGATAGGAATTTTCACCGTTGGTCACTTTCGCAGTACCGCTCACTACAATCCAGTGCTCCGCACGGTGGTGATGCATCTGCAACGACAGCTTCTGCCCTGGTTTCACGGTAATTCTTTTAACCTGGTAGCGGTGACCGTTATCAACCGAATCATAAACTCCCCAAGGGCGATAGACCTCCCGGTGATTGATATGTTCGTTACGAGCATCCTTCTCGAGCTGTTCAACCACCTTTTTCACGCCCTGGACCTGGTCCTTATGCGCTACCAACACGGCATCCTTGGTTTCAACTACCACCAGGTCTTTTACACCAAGGGTGGCCACGAGCCGATGGTCAGCACGCACCAACGTATCTTCAGTCTCGACGGCAATAACGTCACCTGATAGCACATTACCCTCCGCGTTCCGGTCGCTCACAGACCACAAGGAGGACCATGAGCCAATATCACTCCATCCCGCATCCAGGGACACAACCACAGCGTCCTTTGTCCTTTCCATCACTGCATAATCAACGGAATCCTCCGGGCAAGCCTCGAAGGCAGCAGGATCTACCCTTACAAAGTCCATATCATTTACTTTACCCTGCACAGCCGAACGACAGGCCTTGAGAATGTCAGGTCGAAATTGACCCAGTTCCTCAAGATAGCGGCTGGCCCGAAACATGAACATGCCGCTGTTCCAGAGATACTCACACGAAGCCACGTACTGTTCCGCCATCATCAGATCCGGCTTCTCCACGAACCGGGATACCGTATACCCTCCCCCAACAACATCACTGCCTCGATGGATGTAACCGTACCCAGTTTCGGGGCAAGTGGGCACAATGCCAAAGGTAATCAACTTGCCTTGCTCTGCCAAAGGCGTCGCTACCGCCAACTGCTCCTGAAAGGCACCAACATCGCTGATAAGGTGATCCGCAGCCAAGACCAAGAGAACCGGATCTTCGCCTCCTTCAACGGCTTCCAGCGATGCTAGTGCTATAGCCGGTGCGGTATTACGCCCCACTGGCTCGAGGATGATACGGGCATCAGCAAAATTCGCCTGGCGCATCTGCTCGGCCGCCAGAAAGCGGTGATCCTCATTACAAATGATTGTAGGACCCGAGACCTCTAGCCCCTCCAATCGCCCCAATGTCGCCTGGAGCATCGACCGATCCTTCTCAACAAGGTCCAGAAACTGCTTGGGGTTCAACTTTCTGGATAGCGGCCACAACCGCGAGCCGCTACCGCCGGCGAGAATAACTGGTTGAATCATATGTAAACCTTCAAACATTGAAGCTAAGGCCAGACTGAAAATCTCTGCCCTCACTTAAAACAACTGGTTTTTCACAAAGAGCTTAAGAATAAGAAAATGTTATATCTATCAATGGTTATCGCTTCCACTTAACGGAATGCTAAAGAATTTCGCTGTCTTTATTCAACACATCTCAGTAAATCGGAATAAATCACCAAATAAACATTTTTCTGGAACCCCGGAAAAACCAAGAGCAAAGCAATTATAATCTCAGATTATGCTCTTGGAGCGAATAAATATTGAGATTTTTTACTCGCTTGAGATCTATCGCCACCCTGCAGCAGAAAAGTTCTCGTACTGATCCACACAAAACTCCAGAAAGAAATAAAGCTATTCTCGATGATTTACCACTCATAACATAAAATCAATATCGATTTTCGAGACACCACTTATATCAATCAAAATAACAATTATGGAAAACTTCAATGGGCTAAGTGGTCATTAGAGCCTATTGGCCAGCGCCAGCCTACCACCAACAGAGCTCTTTAAGAGCCCAAGTTAGTTCTTTTTACCTTTAACGAAAGGTCGAATAGCCTTAGAACGATTGCGCAGTATAAAATAACTGTTGCTGCAATTGCATTTCGGCTAGATGCCACTTGTTCAGCTCAGCGTTACTCATCAGAAATCAGGCTAATGATAAAACTTAGAACTATCACAAAATAATTAGAATTGATGGACCTCAGTTATTTCTATCATCTTCCAACGCTGCTAGAACTTCGTTGATTTCCTTTGAAGTCACACTTCTCTGCTTTCCAGTTTTTTTGACAGAAGCCCACAAAGGCTTTAACGAAAACCCTTTACTGTCGTCCATGAAACAATCAAAAAATTTTTTATTCGAGACTCTATACTGAAGAAAGACCAATAATGCCAGTAGCGGTGGCACACTGTACTTTTCACCGCCATGTTGCTCAGAGAGTGCTGCGAGACCTAAGTAAATACTTCTTCGTCGCCTAGGTAAAGAAATTTCTTTATTGGCCGTCAACTCATTAATTTTCCTTTTTATATAGACAAATTTTTCAGTTAAGCTGGGATTACTGTCCTTCGGAGGGCCACCCTCTAATAGCTCAACATTTAACACACTTTTAAAGAAGTCTTGTATCAAATCGGAACGATATAAACTAGAGCGTTCATACTTCCGATATACTACTGAGTCGAAGGCATCATTCCATATTCTTGCAAACTTATAGTAATTTGCCCGGAAATACTTTCTGTAATAATCGTAGATAGTTCCTGAATACTCGGTTGCATGCACCCTTTGATTATAGGCGGATGCCAAATAACTTATTTGATCACGAAAATAACAAACAATTACAACCTCAAAGATATTGGGATCAAATATTTGCCGAATAATCATTGGATCGACATTTTGAAATGCCTCTGAACTGAAGAGGTAGACTACATCCTTTTGATTCAGATTTGCATACAGCTCTGATCTTACATCAGCGATAAGAGACGATTTTTCTCTGTTAGTTAACTTGTTAAACTCCCCCGGTCGAAATGGTTCAGATAGATTATGGTGCGCGATCCTCTTCAAATAAATACTTGGATACACTAAGCCATGAGACCACAACAACTCAGGATTCTCATAAAAAAAACGCTGAAGAGAAGATGTTCCGGTTTTATGTCTTCCGATATGAAGTATAACTTTAATCATTGAATTATATAATTTTTAACTAGATGATTTGTCAAGCTGCTCATTGGCAATTTTGTAAAGAGCGAGATCCCACGTATTCCCAGAAATTATATCCGGGAGGCTGTGTGACAACTCATTAATAGCTTTTCGGTATTTTTCTTTTGTTGATAGGCTGCTATTCACATTCTTCTTCTTGTAGGAAAAAGCTGCGTCAGGGAAATACTCTTCCAATTTCTTGTTTATAAAGTCAAAGCTTTCATCAAACCGCTCAACAACCCCAACTAAAGCGTCCCCACTTAAGATTCGATGAGATGCTCGCTGAAACATTTCGAAACTAACAGTATCTTGCGGCTTCAACTGGCCTTTTTTCCCAAGGTAAGCCGTTTGATAATCAAATATTACTTTTGGAGCCTCTGGTGTCATTCGCCAACGTATATAATCATCTAATGATAGCTTGGAAGCCATCTCCGCACCTTTTGATCCTCTTTTCTGCTTTCGCTCAAAGTTATAAACAGAAAGCACTCTTTCGATGGGATTTCTTAAGAAATAAACCGGAATACATGTGAACTCATCCGACTCAGGCAGGGGATTACACAGATGGTGGCTCGAGATCGCCTTGAGGTTGGGGTTATCCAGAATAAACTGCTTCAGGTATTCCGCGCCTCCCTGACGCATCTCCTTATCATCCCGATGGTCGCAGAAGTCCTTACCGAACGCTTTTTCCAGCGCGTAGTCAAAGGTGGTTCCGGCATTCTTGAAAATATGACCGTGGGTAATTACGTAACGCATAAACTATCTGTTCTCAGTTTGAATCAATTAAGGAAATCAGCAGTGATGACTTCCTGCACTTTCGCCTGACTGAAGTTCTTCTCGATGTATTCCTGATATTTGCTCAGGTACCTGTGGCATTCCTCAGGCTCGTTGTAAAGCGCAAGTAACTGACGAGTCATTTCTCGCGGCTCATCGGCAATCGCCATCACTTCGTCGGCTTCAGGCAATCCTTCTGCACCAATACTGGTCGTGGAGATGGGAACTCCAGCCTGCAGAGCCTCCAGAATCTTGCCCTTGACGCCGGCCCCAAAACGCAACGGTACTACGCATACCCGGATTTTCCGGTACAGGGCATTCAGGTCCTCGTCCGATAGAAAGCCGTGAACCTTTACATGCTCGTTCGCAAGATTTTTGATGCTATCCGGTACCGAAGACCCAACTACGTGCAAGCAGATATCCGGAACCTCCCTGACCAAAGCAGCAAACACCTCGCTCACAAACCATTGCACCGCATCAGCGTTTGGCGGATGGCCGAATCCACCTACGAACAACAGTCCTTCTCGGTCTTGATGACGGTATTGTCTGATATCAGGAGTATTCAGCAAATAGAGCGGAATCGCAGATACATGTGTACTGGGAGAGACACGCTTAACCTCTGCAACTTCCACTTCAGACGGGTAGTACACCTTATCGACCTTCTCAAAGATCGCCAACTCACGCCTCTGCCAGTCTTGTGCAGCTGAAGTAATTGCCTTATCACCTCTAATCTCAGCCTCGCGGTGTGTGCGCAGGTAATGCAGATCATGACCGAAGTAGACTAGTTTCGGCTTCGGCTGCAGTCTGGTCATGTGATCAATAAAATCTTCCGTGATATGTGGCCTGTGCAGGTAAATTACGTCGATATACTGGGCATTGTCACTGAACCAGGTTTTCCAACTGCGCGCATACCTCTCCCCTAGCAGCACCTCAACACCGAGTTGCTGAAGGCTTCGAGTGTAAGGCTGGTGAGGGAAGAAGTTGGCAGGCACGAATTTGACGTTCAGCCCGGCGTCGACCATGGACTTCACGTACAGGTAAGTGGACCGTGAACCAGCGTCCTTGTCATAGAACGGCACGTAATGATCAACAAACACCACGGTGCGCTTGGCCGCCGAGCGCTCTCTGGCCTGGAATACGTTCTGGGCATTGGCGAAATGCTCTTTCCCAAGGACATCCCGCCATTTCTCCCGAAACACTTCCTGGTTGATGGCCTGGTGTTTCTTGATGCCGCTTCCAACGTCGGTGCCGTTACTCACACCCTCAAAGTGCACCACCTCGGACTCTGGCTGATACAGCACCTTGAGCCCACGGGCCCGGATCTGGAAGGCTAAATCCGTGTCTTCGTAATAGGCAGGTTTGAAGCGTGCATCGAAGCCACCAAGCTCGTCCCAGATCTGCTTTTCGAATAGAACACAGGCCCCGGAAATGTAATCCGTTTCTCGCACATAATTGAACTCGGGCTGGTCCGGGGACTGGCCCCGGCCATAGTTCCATCCGGAAGCATCATTCCACACAATGCCACCAGCTTCCTGCAGCACACCATCCTCAAACAACAACTTGGGGCCTACCATCCCGGCGTTGGAGTCGGCCTTCATGGTGCTCACCAGTGCGCTCAGCCAGCCTTTCTGTACGTTGGTATCGTTATTCAACAACACCACATACCTACCACGAGCATGGGCTACCGCGTTATTGCAGTTGCCAAGAAAACCGAAGTTTTCGTCGCCTCGCACCACCCGGATGTTATGAATGCGATGTTCAATAGTGCTGGTGATATCCGTGGAGCAATCGTCAGCAACGATTACCTCATAATCCACTTCACCAGTGTGCTCGAGTACCGCTATCAGGCACGAAAGGGTTGTCTGGTACTGGTTATAGACGGGAATAACGATGGAAACTTCCGGACCACCGGTTTCGGGGAAGATGAGTTCCACATCTTCAGACATGGTTTCCGGCGGAAAGATGTCAGGCTTCCGGCTTGCGGCATGATCAGCCGGGAAACGCGCACCTACCCAAGAGCGAGCAGTTGAAGAGTCAGCCAAAAATACCGTGTACAGCAGCTTCTTGATGCGATAGAAGCTGACCAATCGCAAACTGGAATAGGGATGGCGAATTACGTATTTGATGATACTACTCACCATCTGCAGCCGGCCCGCAGGCGCGTCCACATAATCAGATGCCGGGGAACCCTCGTTGTGCAGATGGCTACGTCCCTCTTCGACGAGCTGAAGATAGAGACTCTTTGAGCGGGGGCGCAAACGCAGAACTCGATAAATCCACTCGTTGAGGAGAAAAAGTCTGCCCAGCAAAGCCCCATGGAACCTCTCAAGCCGGGAATACACTTGCTTCAATTGCTCTGTTTTTTCCGACAACAAACCCTTTTGTTCTTTGAGTTCAACTTCCAAACTCGAAATAGAGTCACGCGCATCCGCCAGATCACCCCGAACTACTTCCAGCTCATTTCGGGTCTGACCAAGTTCATTTTGGACCTGTTCAACCTCACGCAATTCTTTGCGCTCCGCCTTTTCCAGCCGATCAACATAATCGAACACCGGCGCATACTGCTCAAACTTCTCACGCAGCGGCTGACATCGCTCACTCAACGGTGTTTCAGCAGCCCCCTTCCTGCTGTCAGATGCCTCTTCAAGCAACATCTGATACAGGTCGGCAACAAACAGTGGCACTACATCGCCTTCTCCAACAGGCCCTGCGTATTTGCTATGCCGTAAATCCGTTGAAAGAAATTCACCAATGTACTCCTGATACTCCGCGCTCTCAGAGTCTGGCGCCTCAAAACCCAAAGGTTTTGCCATCCTGTCAAGCTCGTGGGCCGGATTCTCCATGAACTGGTCATAATCCACCACCACGAATGGTCTGGCAGTGCCGTAACGCAGTGCATTGCAGGTATGCTTCATCCAGAGGCAATAGGATTTCTCGCGTGCAAATGTATTCCGTTTGGCAAGAGAATCGGCCACGCTGCGGGGATTTCGCAGGGTAATTAGATAACGGTCATCCAGATCAAGTTCAGCAAACACCTTTTGCCAGAACGGCAGAAGATTTACCGTTCTCGGGTCCTTAAATGCGAAAGCATCAACTTGGGCGAGCCGATCCCGAATGAGAGTAACTGCATCGCTATACTCTTCAGCAAGCTTCTCTCCGGTTAAAGCTTGCTCTGACACCGTTCCAACAGCATCCCAGGCAGAGTCCAGCTTCTCAAGAATCCGTTCATTGATCCGGTAGCAGCCAAGGTCCTCCCAGAACCCTTTGTCGTTATCTCCCTTGATACCCGGCATGAGCTCGGGCCCCAGGTCGGCACCGAGTACCTGCAAACCACGCGTTATCGCACTGGTTCCGCTGCGGTGCATGCCCAGAACAACTATGACTCGCTTTTTCATAACGGAGTTCTGCGGTTCATCAGTCAAAGAGATCCCCTGCCCGCTTCAGGTCAGCCAATGTCGGCGCTTCTGTATCCTTCCCAGACAACTGAATCTCCCCAACATCAGGCCACTCAACCCCGACCTCGGGATCATCCCATCGCAAACTCCGCTCATGGTCAGGAGACCAATAGGCGTCCACCTTATACTGAACTTCTGCGGACTCGCTGGTCACCAGGAAGGCGTGGCCAAATCCGGCCGGTACCCAGAATTGTTTCTTGTTTTCCACACTGAGCACCACACCAGTCCACTGCCCAAATGTGGGTGAGCTTTTACGCAGGTCCACAGCGATATCGAAGATCTCACCGGCGGTCGCGCGCACCAGTTTGCCCTGGGCACCCTCGCCGATCTGGAAGTGGATACCACGCAACACACCGCGAGCCGAGCGTGAGTGGTTGTCCTGGACGAACATCACTTCCCGCCCGACGGCATCAGCAAATTTCCTGTGGTTGAAGCTCTCGGTAAACCAGCCCCGGTCATCGCCAAAAACCGGCGGCTCAAGAATCAATACGCCCTCAAGGGGTGTTTTTGTAACCTTCATGAGTAACCTTGCAAATTATCGATATTCAGCCCAGTCCCGTACCGTCAGCTGTAACGCCTGCTGCCAATCCGGCAGTACCAGGCCGAGGGATTGTTCAATCCGGCTCACATCCAGGCGGGAATTCAGGGGGCGCGGCGCAGGTGCGGGATATTCGGATGTCGGAATCGGTTTGACTCGATCAGTCACAATCTTCAGGGTCGCACCCAGTTGCCGGGCTTCAGTCATGATCGTCCTGGCGAAATCACACCAAGTGGTCTCGCCCCGACACGTGAGGTGATAAACCCCTTCCAGCGCACTGCAGTCACGGAGTTTCTCCCGCACCGCCACGCTGGTGACCTGTGCGATCAACCACGCTGGCGTCGGCGTTCCCCACTGATCGGCCACAACGTTCAGTTCATCCCGTTCCATCGCCAGCTTCAGCATGGTCAGCATAAAATTACGACCACGGGAGCCATATACCCAGGAGGTGCGAAAAATGACCGCACCAATACCGGCGTCCAGGAGCGCCTGGTCACCGGCCAGCTTGGTTTTCCCATAAACCGAGAGCGGGCCAGTGGCATCCTCCTCTCTCCAGGGCTGTGAGCCACTGCCATCGTAGACATAGTCCGTGGAGTAATGGAACAAATGGGCATCATTGGCTTTTGCCCACCGGGCTAGTTGCTCGGGTAGCCCGACGTTCAATGCCTGCGCCGACTCCGGATCAGACTCCGCCTGGTCAACCGCCGTATAGGCGGCTGCGTTTACAATACAGGTTGGCCGGTACCGGTCCAGTAGCACCTTGACTTCCTCCGGATTGGAGAGGTCGCCGTCCGCGCGGGTTAGCCCTTTCACTACGCCAAGGGGCGCCAATGCCCTGAGCAGGGCATAGCCCACTTGACCGTCGCTACCGGTTACCAGAATCATTAGAGAGATGCCTCCATCCTGAAGAATTCACACTCGCCAAAAGCGCCAGCCATGGCGATTAAAAAACCTGAACGCGGACCGAATCAACCACAGTTGGTGCCGCCAGTGTTTCTGGCCACCACCGCCCCCGGCATGTCGAATCCGTACCGAAGGAATGTAACGATTCTTCCAGCCGAGTTCCCGTCCACGCATTGCCAGGTCAAAATCCTCAAAGTACATGAAGTAACGTGTATCAAACCCCTCTAACTGTTGCCAATAACGGAAGGGCCCCAACATGAAGCAACCACTGCACAACTCAACGTCGTCCATGGGTTGATCGAGGGGTACGTCCTGGTATTCATAGCGGGCGTTCAACGAGCGGACGGGGGGTAACCGGAACAGGAGGTACAGCAAGCGGGCAGCCAGTACGGCCAGCGACGGATAGCGTTTGTGCCCCAGGGTGGTTGCGCGACCAGACCAGTCCAGTATCTGGGGGCACACCAGCCCACACCGTTTATCGGCGTTTATATGGCTCAGTGCTTCGGTAACTGTATTCTCTTCCAGGAGGACATCCGGGTTCATAACCAGGATGGCGGTTTGGGCGGCTTCTGCCGACGAGACCTCAAACATTTCAGCCAGGGCCAGATTGTTGGTCCCCCCATATCCCAGATTGGGCTGGCTCATCCGCAAGTTGACTGGCCAGTTGAATACGGACTCCAGAAGCTGCGTTGCCGCCCCTTCATTTATGGGAGCCGGGCCGTTGTATGAGAGCCAAAGCGTCGCCGACGTCAGTACCCCGGCCCTGGAGGCCTCATCCAGGCTTCGGGACAGGGAACTCAGCGTTGGCCGCAGTGTTTCCACATCCCAGTCGTGTATTACTTCCGATATCAGCAGGTGCATTCAGTGGCCGGGCGGTATGTAGTCGTTATAATAAGTCTCACGTGGCGTACCCTATGAGGAATCCTAAAACCCACGTTCAGCCAGCATCTTCAGGTACTGTCCGTAGCTATTCTTCCTCAGCAGTTCCGCCTGTTCCAGCAACTGAGCCTTGTCGATGTACCCCATGCGATAGGCGACCTCCTCCAGACAAGCCACTTTCAGGCCCTGGCGTTTCTCAAGTGTTTCGATGAAACCTGCGGCCTCATGGAGTGAATCATAGGTTCCCGTATCCAACCAGGCATAGCCACGCCCCAACAGCTCCACGTTCAAATCACCACGTTCCAGGTAAGCCCGGTTCACACAGGTGATCTCCAGTTCCCCCCGGGATGAGGGCGTTACTGACTTGGCGATGTCGATGACATCATTGTCGTAGAAATACAGGCCCGTTACCGCATAGTTCGATTTCGGTTGTGCGGGTTTCTCTTCAATCGATGTTGCTCGTTGCTGCTCATCGAACTCGACAACACCAAAACGCTCCGGGTCAGTTACCCGGTAACCGAACACAGTCGCGCCCTTGTCACGGGATGCGGCAGACTGCAACAGTTTGCTGAAGCCCTGGCCATAATAGATGTTATCGCCCAGCACCAGGCAAACACTGTCATCACCAATAAAGTCTTCGCCGATGATAAAGGCCTGAGCCAAACCATCCGGACTCGGCTGAACAGCGTAAGTCAGGTTGATGCCCCACTGGCGTCCATCGTCCAGCAGCCGCTTGAAGCCGTCCTGATCTTCCGGGGTGGTAATCACCAGGATATCCCTTATACCTGCCAGCATCAGGACCGATAGCGGGTAGTAAATCATGGGCTTGTCGTAAACCGGCAACAATTGCTTGGAGATGCCCCGGGTAATCGGATAAAGCCGGGTACCGGAGCCACCGGCCAGAATAATGCCCTTCATTGATTCACTCCCAGGCGTTCTCTCTGATAACTGCCATCCTGCACGCGCCGGCACCATTCCAGGTTATCCAGATACCATTGCACGGTCTTGCGGATGCCGGTCTCGAAAGTTTCTTCGGGGGCCCAGCCCAATTCACGCTGGATTTTGCTGGCGTCAATGGCATACCGAAGGTCGTGCCCCGGGCGGTCGGCCACGTAGGTGATCAGGTCCTGGTAACGGGTATCGGAAGGGGCCAGGTCCTGTAACAGCATGCAGATGGTGCGCACCACATCGATGTTCTGTTTTTCGTTATGGCCCCCGATGTTGTAGGTTTCACCAACCACGCCCTCGGTTACCACTTTATACAGGGCGCGGGCATGGTCTTCCACATACAACCAGTCACGCACCTGGTTGCCCTTGCCATACACGGGTAGCGGCTTGCCATCCAGCGCATTCAGGATCATCAGCGGGATCAGCTTCTCGGGGAAGTGGTACGGGCCATAATTGTTGGAACAGTTGGTCACCAGTACCGGCAGGCCGTAGGTGCGTTGCCAGGCTCGCACCAGGTGGTCGGAGCTTGCCTTGCTGGCCGAATAGGGTGAGCTCGGGGCATAGGAGGTTTCTTCCGTGAACAGTTCCTCCGGGCCCTCCAGGTCGCCGTATACTTCATCGGTGGAAATATGATGGAAGCGGAAGGCCTCCCGACTCTCCCCTTTCAGATTGTTCCAGTACTGACGAGCGGCCTCCAGCAGGGTATAGGTACCAACGATATTGGTTTCGATAAACGTTGCAGGGCCGTCAATGGAGCGGTCTACATGGCTTTCAGCCGCCAGGTGCATGACAGCGTCCGGCTGGTGCTCATGGAAGACACGATCCAGCTCGGTGCGGTTGCAGATATCCACCTGTTCAAAGGTGTACCGGGGGTCGGCGCTAACCGTTGCAAGGCTCTCCAGGTTGCCTGCATAGGTCAACTTGTCCACGTTGACCACTGAATCCGATGTATTGGCGATGATATGGCGAATCACCGCCGATCCGATAAAGCCGGCTCCGCCAGTTACCAGTAGTTTCATGTTTCTCTGTGTTCCTGTTCTTGACGGCTTTCGCGTTTGAAGCGGTGAATTCTATGGCCGGCGGACACGCTACCGCCCCACCAACCCGATATCAGTGCATTCTGGCATGGGGTTGGATTGTTGATTCCTGGCGCGAACGTTCGAAAAATGTGATGCAATTCTACGTAACCCAACTGAAACGACAAGGGCACCTTGGTCGAAACCCGGAGATTCGACGTATCTTTTGGTTAACACCTGTCAAAGCTTCCGCTTTGCATTTATTTTTCCGGCAATGCCCGGTACCCTTGCCCCCCTCGATAGGCTAACGGCTTCACTGATTGAGTCGCACCGTCTACCCTGACGTTTTGAGCACAAGGAACGTTCCATGCCCTGGTATGCCATCCAACACAAACCCGCCCAGGGGGACCGGGCGCTGGAGAATCTACAGAATCAGGATGCCCGGTGCTTCCACCCCAAGGTTACCGTGGAACGCATCCGTGCCGGTAAGCGCACTACCCGGCTGGAGCCCCTTTTCCCCGGATACCTGTTTATCAATATAGATGAGTCGGACCCGTTGTGGGGCAAGCTGCGCTCCACCCGCGGTGTACTGCGGGTGGTGGGCTTCGGTGGCAGGCCCATACCGGTGCCGGATGAGGTGATCGAGTATATCCACGATGGCCTGACAGCGGTTGAGGAGCAAGGCGGCCTGAAGAAGGGCGAGAAGGTCCAGATCCAGGACGGGCCCTTCCGGGGCGTGGAGGGGATCTTCCAGGCCTACGACGGCGAGGAGCGGGCCATTGTGCTGATTTCGTTCATGCAGAAGCAGCAGGAGGTCAGGGTTCGGTTGGGAGATTTGTGAGACAGGGATCTCACCCGTTGGATGAATCGCCGCTGCGCCCGAGACAATTTCATGCAACGGCGACTGCTTCAGTTTCCGGGTTTACCGGACCACTGTCTTGCTGGCAACTTCTGACCAGGCACTCTCCAACCCATTCTGGTCAACCGTGCGCATGGCGAAGTACCAGGTGCCTTGTTGTAGATCGGTGACCTCATATTCCATCGCCTGACCGTCTTCCACGATGACTTCGTTGGTCATCTGGTCCACGTCGGGCTGGGTACCATAACGGACGATGTACCGGTCGATTTCGCCCATGGACAGGGCGTTGCCGTTTTCACGGGTCAGCGGCGCCTGCCAGGAGAGTCTGGCCACGGCGGTTTCCGGTGCAGGTTCTGGCGTGGGCTCCGGCGCTGGCTGCTGGACCAGGTCCTGCTCGGGTTCCGGTGCGGTTTCGGGCTTGCCTTCGGTTGTTGCATCTTCGTCGCCGGATGCCGGATGATCGTCCGGTTGTGTGCCTGCGTTAACCGGATCGTCCATGGTTCCAACCAAGCGCTCCGCCGCTGACAACAGGGTGTCTGTATTGGTTTCACCGTCAGCCAGGGTGTAGGCGTGAATTGCCGCACGCGCCCTGATGCGGTCGCTGCCTGGTTGTCCGTCTGCGTCATCAGGGGCAATCTCGCCGGTGCTCATAAGCTGGTGTCGAAAAGCATCGATCACCCCCTGCACCCCTTCGACCGGAAACTCCTCAGCCAGTCCCAGGAAGGCGGAGTTAACCAGCGCGGCTTCCAGGTCGGTTACGGCAAGGTCAGCGGGCAGCTCGCGGGTGATGTCCACGGGGGTGACCGCCACAGCGCCTGCCTGCAGGCCGAACCAGGCCTCTACCCGGCGTTGTGCCTGCTCGACTCCCTGCCATCCATTATCGGCACCGGTTACCTCGAACAGGGTGGTGCTGAGGGTGGTGAGGGGTGTCAGGTGCCCACTGGTGGGACCTTCACTGCCACCAATGGCGACGATGGTTTCCAGTTGAAGGTCAGGGCCTGGCCAGAAGTCTTCACCAAAGGCGGCCGCGCCCGAGCCGCCATACCCCTGGCAGCCGTCGACAGCATCACAGCGCATGCGGGTGTTGCCGTCGCTGGTCAGTTCAAGCTTGATAAGATCCTGGCCAGCCGGGACGGCCAGGTCGTAATAACCGCGTTCGTCGCTGCGAACCGGCTCCCCTACCCGGACGAAGGCGCCGTCGGAATCCAGTACCCAGGCAGTGACAATACCCTCCGCAATAACGCCCTTGACGGCGTAGCCGGATATCGTCACGGAGCGGTCTTCCTCCGGCTCCGGGGTGTTGGATGAAGCCGAGGTGCCCGAGGAAGAACTCCCGGCACCACTACCACCGCCTCCACAGGCACCCAGCAACAGTGAAAGGGTGGCGATCAGTAAAGCGGCAGTGAGTCGGGCGACAACCATGGGGCACCTCCGGAGAAACGTCGAGGTGTTATCCTAGGGCCCTTGGCCGTTTGATACTGTTACCCGGTTGCCGTTTGCGAGCGCTGTTTTCGTCGGTTTTTTGGCATTGTAACGCACTGTAATAGTGGGAAATTTCTGGTTACAAAGCCCCCTATGGAATCAGTACCAGGCACCGGAGGCTACGAAGTATGGATTCAGCACGTCTTCCTTGCCATAGAGCAACGGCGTCCCATCCAGCTTGTTGACCTTTCCACCGGCGGCGGCCAGCACCGCATGGGCCGCCCCGGTATCCCATTCGCAGGTTGGCCCAAGGCGCGGATAGATATCGGCCTTGCCCTCGGCGATACGGCAGAACTTCAGGCTGCTGCCGGCCTGGACCAGTTCATGCTTACCCAACTGCTCAATGAAGTCACGGGTTTCCTGGTTCAGGTGGTTCTTGCTGGCGACGGTACGCACCGCTTCCGGTGGCTCCACCACCTGCAGTTTACGGGTACTGCCATCCGCCTCCCGTTTCCAGGCGCCCTGCCCCTTGATGCCCCAGTAGGCTTCATTCAGGGCCGGGGCGGTGACCACGCCCATCACCGGCTCGCCATCCTCGATCAACGCAATGTTGACGGTGAACTCCCCGGTACGATTGGTGAAATCCTTGGTGCCGTCAATCGGATCCACCAGCCAGAAACGGGTCCAGTGCTTGCGCTCGTCCCAGGGGGCGTTGGCGGATTCTTCCGAGAGGATGGGGATATCCGGGGTCAGCGCCTTCAGGCCATCCACAATAACGTGATGGCTGGCGATGTCGGCGGCGGTGATGGGGCTGTCGTCTTCCTTGGTGTTCACCTCGAAATCGGTCTGGTAGATTGCCATGACCTTTTCGCTGGCGGTGTCGGCGATTTGGAGGAGGTTGTCCAGTAGTGAGGCGTCGTTCATCGGGATTCCTGATTGCGAGTGGGTCTATCTGATAGGCTTGCAGCAAGGACTATAAAGGTTACTGCCGAAGTCTATCAGCTTCGGAAAATACACTCACTCGACAATCGAGCTTCCTCGATACCATGAGATCAAAGTGTGCAGCCTGAAGGCAGGTACATGTCGCTCCAGCCGGATGGGTTGGCTGAATTATCGATGACGCATGTCCACTGACCGGATGTTGTTCTCTGGAACTGGATAACCACACCTGTCACATTGGGGTGGGCATTGCCCCCCAGGGTCACCTGCAGGTGACCAGAACCGTCAGGGTTAAACGTTGCGATATCGGTAGCCAGGTCGCCGGTTGTGACATTGGAAGGGGTATATTCAATCGCCGCGTTTGTAACCGGTTCATTGGATCCCAGGGCTTCTTCAATGGATGCCCGGTAGTGACTGAGCTCACCAACGGCCCGTGATACGTGCGTTTTAGCAACATATCCCTGATACAAGGGAATAGACACGGCCGCCAAAATACCAATGATGGCGACGACAATCATTAACTCAATCAGCGTAAAGCCGTTACTACCCCGGCGCATGTGGCACTCCCTTTATTGCCTTGGATTTTTATTTACAGTGCCTGCTGTGCAAACCAGGGGCCAATCATGCATTTGTGCTATTGGACGTACTCAACCAGCACTTGATTCCAGGCGCCTTTTTCGTATTGGCCTGTGGAATCTCAGTTCCACCAGGTAATAGCTAAGGGAAGCAAACAGAAGTGCCAAGGACAGGCCGTATAGGAAAACCTGCTGCCATGGCAGATCTTCCGTCCGCATATACAGCATGATGGGAAAATGCCAGAGGTAGACCCCGTAGGACACTTGACCCAACCAGCCCAGAGCCGGGTGGCCAAGCCAGGCAGGGCGGCCCAGTATCAGTAGGGCGGCCCCCAGTTCAGCCAGTGTAAACCCGTAACGTACCGTTGGCTCCCAGTGGGTGCTGAAAAACGTAAAGCAGAAAGCAAGAACCAGTATGCCGGGAACCGTCAGATAGCCGAGTCGCTTTGGAGGCAGCAATGCCAGGATGGCACCCAGGATCAGACCGGTGGCGTGCATATCCGTGCGCGGGTACACATCCCAGACGGCGTCCAACCCCATGGCCCCGATACCCCGCCATAGGGTCATTGAGACATAGAGCACGCAAAGAATGACAATCCCATGGACGCGATTCCGCCTCAGCACCAGAAACATCAGCAACGGCCATAGCAGGTAGAACTGCATCTCAATGGCCAGACTCCACACATGGCCCAGCACTGCCACCTGCTCCCCCCAGGACCGTAACCAGTTGACGGAATATGTAATGGTCAGTAACGCGTCCCGGTAGTGCTTTTCCAGTGGAACCGCATCGCCCCACATCAGCGGTGCCATGCCCAGATAAGCCACAAGCATGACCGCAAGAGCAGGCATCAGGCGCGACAATCTGCGCCGCATGAAGCTGCCCCAGCCGATACGCCCGCTCCGCGCATAGCGGTTGCATAACAGCTGAGTCACCAGAAAACCCGATAGCACGAAGAAAATATCCACGGCGAAGAAACCACCGGTCATGCCCGGAACCTTCGAATGGAAAAGCACGATCAGGAGGGCAGACAGCGCCCGGATGCCGTCCAGTTCAGGGATATATTTCATCCCCACAACATCATTACAGGCGACTTGATCCGGGCAGTCGGGAGCAGAGATTGACCTTACCGTTATAGACACTTCCTTCTCCCGTCATCTGGAACCGTGGCCGACCATGGACTGATAGAGCTGGTCATAGAATACTTCCGTGCGGCCTGCCCCGGGTTTCGAACCGGCTCCCACCCACACGAGAACGGCCCCCTGGTCGTCCACCATGACTACCGAGGTATTGCCTGGAAACTTGCCGCCATGCAAATGTACATGCCCTGCTTCAGGCCCTGGCTGGTATCGGTAAAGACCGTACCCATAGCACGACCGGTACTCGGCAGGGTTGCAGATCGCATTGCTATCGCTAGCATCCGTAATGGACAAGTCTTCGGACTGAATCTGACGACGAACCAGCCGCGCCAGGTCGGAGGCGCTACCGGAGAGCCCGGCAGAAGAGGCTATCGCCTGGAAGTCGAAGTACTTGTAATACGTCTCGTCGTAAAAATTCTCATGGCGGGTGTCGTAGACCACCTCATCCGGTCGATAGGGGCCATCCACAAACCTCAACGTGCTTTGATTGAAGCCGAACCGTTCGCCAACATGCTCACGGTAGGATTGCCCTGACACCTTCTCAATCACCACCCCTAACAGACAATAGCCCAGGTTGGAATAGGAGTAGTGCTTCCCCGGAGGATATTGCAATGTCGTTCCGGCCAGTTCCTGATATTGCTCCGGGCACCAAGGCTTCACGCCACGAAGGAACATGGCATCCTGGGTTGCCTCTCGGTCCCAGCCGCCCCGGTGGGACAGAAGGTGTTCGATCGTGATGTCGGCGACCCTGGGGTCCTTCAACTCAACCTCCAGACCAATCACGTCCACCAGGCGATCGTTCAGTGACAGCTTCCCCTGGTTAACAAGATCCACCACCGTCGCCGCCGTTACGGTTTTGGTCACGCTGGCGAACCGGAAACGCGTATCGGCCTGAAGCGGCTGATCGCCCCATACACCATCCTTCCAGCCGGTTTCACAATGATACAGGCTGCCATCCGTTTCGATGTAAGCCAACTGGCTGGCGGGGGCACCCTGTTGCCGGGTTGCGTACCGCTGCAGATCGTTCATCCAGTGGGGAGCGTCATCACTGCAATGGGTGTTCCAGGCGATTATGGGTGCCTCTATTTGGTATAGGATCCGGGAAGGGCCTAACGGATTGGTGATGACAAAATGCGCTGCCCCAGCGACCATACCAACCAGTACCAAAACAACTAGACCGTCGCGGATTCTCGAAAGAAGTCTGGTGGAGCTCACAAATACCTTCTCCCAAATAGAAAGAACCCCGGTTCCAAAGGTTCCGGGGTTCTTCAGTCATCAGCAATAATGGATCTATTACCCACCAAGCTAACAACGATGCTTCAGGGTAAACCTAATTAGGCTTCACCACCTTCAGCTACTTCACAGCCAGCAGGAGCATACTTCTGCTCAACGGTGGTCTCACAAGACCAGGAACCAGGTGCATTTTCTTCATCATCGTTACCAGCACGAGTCCAAGTCAGCGTGTCTTCCTGGATAGCAGATGAAGCGTTAGCACCGAAAGTGGCTTCAATTTCAGCGGTGCCATCAGAATTGTCATAAGTAACAGACAGACCTTCCTGATCGTTCACATCTACGCCGCCGTCACCCAGCAGGTTGCTTTCAGACCAGCCCAGTTCACAATCCGCTTCGTCAACGCCATTCATCATGCAGTTCTCAATGGCAGTACGGATGGCACCGGTCTCACCCATTACACGGCTAACCTGGGAGCTACCGATGTAGTTCTGGTACTGGGGAATGGCCACAGCGGCCAGGATGCCGATGATCGCCACAACGATCATCAGTTCGATCAGGGTGAAACCCTTTTGACCATGATTCATTTGAACGTTTTTCATATGTAAAGCCTCTGAGTTTTACGTTTTCCTTACAATGGCCCCGGGGCCGGCGGAGCTTTGCCCCCGAACCGGTGTGAGCCTGCCTGAAGGAGAGCATGTGCCGTGCCAACACAGACACAAAACACTAAAATTCATATTTTTCATAGGCCTGCAAAGAAAACTTCTTGTCCAAGCTTATATGATTGCCGATGACACGATATGCCCTACTCCGTCGATGAGTGACGTGTTGCGTCATACTGAGAAGAGCCTCACACGCCTGAGTGACACAAATGGTCATCCAGTGGCCTTTCCAATCATACTTGCGCCATCTAAACTCTCTGTCATCTGATGACTACAGGCAGTTGACTGATCTGTCAGTGCCTTATCGACAAAAGTTCTGGATCTATGGCAACCGACAAGAGTAACGTAACGCTCACCGGCCTCGCCCGGCGATTCGTGGAGGACGGCCTCCTGGAAGAAGCTGTCGCCAAGGATGCCTACCTGCAGGCCGCCAATAACCGCATCCCCCTTATAACCTACCTGGTACAGAACCAACTGGCCGACAGCCGTAAGCTGGCTTTTGCCGCCGCGATGGAATTTGGCGTCAGCGTTCTGGACCTGAACAGCTTTTTACCGGAAATGCTGCCGGAAAAACTGGTGGACGAAAAGCTGGTCCGCAAGCATAGCGCCTTACCCCTCTACAAGAGGGGAAACCGCCTCTTTATCGCGGTTTCGGACCCCACCAATATACAGGCCCTGGATGAGATCAAGTTCAACACAGGGCTCAGTACCGATGCCATCCTGGTAGACGACGCAGCGCTGAGAGCGGCTATAGACAAGTACCTGGAGTCCCAGGACGACTCTATGGGCGACCTGGAAGATGCCGACCTGGAGGGCGTAGAAACCGAGGGCGGAGATCACGACGAGGATGACGGAGCAGTTTCCACCACCGATGTCGATGACGCCCCAATCGTAAAGTATGTCAACAAGGTTCTGCTTGATGCTATCCGGGGCGGTGCTTCCGACATCCACTTCGAGCCCTATGAAAAGGCCTACCGAGTGAGGTATCGGACCGACGGCATGCTCAAGGAGATCTCAAAGCCCTCCATCAAACTCGCCCCGAAGATCTCTGCCCGCGTAAAGATCATGGCCCAGTTGGATATCTCCGAACGACGTGTTCCTCAAGATGGCCGGATCAAGATGAAGCTTTCCAAAACCAAGGCCATCGATTTCCGGGTTAACACCCTGCCTACGCTTTGGGGTGAAAAGATCGTATTACGGATACTCGATCCCAGTCAGGCACAGATGGGGATCGATGTTCTGGGGTATGAAGAGGATCAGAAAGAGCTCTACATGGAGGCCCTGAAGCAGCCTCAGGGCATGATACTGGTAACTGGCCCGACCGGCTCGGGTAAGACCGTTTCGCTTTATACGGGCCTTAATATCCTTAACACACCGGAGATCAACATCTCCACGGCCGAAGACCCGGCGGAAATCAACCTGGAGGGCATCAACCAGGTCAATGTCAACAACAAGGTCGGGCTTGGCTTTGCGGAAGCATTACGTGCGTTCCTGCGGCAGGATCCGGACGTGATCATGGTGGGCGAGATCCGGGATCTTGAGACCGCCAACATCGCCATCAAGGCCGCACAGACCGGTCACCTGGTACTCTCCACCCTGCATACCAATAGCGCGGCGGAAACCCTCACCCGGATGATGAACATGGGCGTTCCCTCGTTCAATATCGCCACTTCAGTCAGCCTGATCATTGCCCAGCGACTGGGCCGACGCCTCTGTAGCAGTTGCAAACAACCACTGGACGTGCCGAAGGAAACCCTTTTGAAGGAAGGGTTCACAGAAGAACAAATCGAAACTGGCTTTACGTTGTACACACCCAAGGGCTGTGATAAATGCAATGGAGGTTATAAGGGCCGCGTAGGGATCTATGAGGTCGTGAAAATTACTGACCCTCTGGCAAACATGATCATGGAGGAGGCCAGCTCACTGGCTATTGCCCGCGAGGCACAGAAAGAGGGTTTCCGCAACCTGCGTCAAGCGGCCCTTCGCAAGGTGATCGAAGGCGTGACCAGTCTTGAGGAAGCCAACCGCGTAACGAAGGATTAAGCATGGCACAGGCACAAAAGGCAGAAAAACTTCAGGCGTACGTCTGGGAAGGTAAAGACCGCAAGGGCAACAAGACCAAGGGCGAGGTTTCCGGTACTAACCTGGCATTGGTGAAGGCGCAGCTACGCAAGCAGGGCATCATGCCCAGTAAAGTCAAGCGCAAGCCCAAACCACTGTTTGGTGGCAGCAAGAAAGTCACGGCATTCGATGTCGCAATGTTTACCCGACAGCTCGCGACAATGATGAAGGCAGGCGTACCACTGGTACAAAGCTTCGACATTGTTGCGGATGGCCTGGACCATAAGGGGTTGCAGGACCTGGTGGTGGCTATTCGCAATGATGTTGCCTCAGGCACCAGTTTTGCCGGGGCCCTGCGCCGCCACCCAAAGCATTTTGATGACCTTTATTGCAACCTGGTGGACTCCGGTGAAAAAGCAGGTGCGCTGGAGCAGATGCTGGACCGGATTGCCACATACCTTGAGAAGACGGAACTTCTCAAGAAAAAAGTAAAAAAAGCGATGACATACCCTATTGCGGTTATTGTGGTCGCAATTATTGTAACGGCGATCTTGCTGGTAAAGGTTGTTCCTCAGTTCGAGTCCCTGTTCCAGGGATTCGGCGCCGACCTGCCTGTCTTTACACAAATGGTTATCAACCTGTCGGAGTGGATGCAGACATGGTGGTTTGTGGTGCTGCTGGGGATTGTGGCGTTTATCGTAGGTTTTGGTCAGGCCAAACGACGATCCCGTAAGTTTTCCGACTTGGTAGATAAGTACGTTCTGAAACTACCCGTGGTGGGAGAGATCATTGATAAGTCCGCCGTCGCCAAGTTTGGCCGCGTACTCTCAACGACGTTTGCCTCTGGTGTCCCGCTGGTTGATGCGTTGGATTCTGTTGCCGGAGCCACGGGCAACGCCGTATATCGAGATGCCATCATGCGCATCAAAAACGAGGTATCATCGGGCGTCCAGCTCCAGGCCGCCATGCGCCAGACCGACGTATTCCCCGTGATGGCAGTCCAGTTAACTGCGATCGGTGAAGAATCCGGTAACCTTGACGAAATGCTGGCCAAGGTGGCCGACCACTATGAATCCGTGGTCGATGACATGGTGGATAACCTGACCGCACTGATGGAACCGATGATCATGTCGGTCCTCGGCGTTCTGGTAGGCGGCCTGATCGTAGCCATGTACCTGCCGATCTTCCAGATGGGCCAGGTCGTCGGCTAAATGATCCTACAGCAGTTTCTCGATACCCTACTCAGCAACCAGTGGCTTCTGTCACTGGTTGTTCTTTTTGTCTCCCTCTGCATCGGCAGCTTCCTCAACGTCGTCATCCTCCGTCTGCCGAAGATGATGCACCAGGATTGGCGCTGCCAGTGTGAGGAGTTTCTGTCGGTCCCGGAAGGCGACCGTAAGCCCGAGGAGGCCATCACCCTCTCCCGCCCGGCGTCCACCTGCCCTTCCTGCGGGCACCGGATACGGCCCTGGGAGAATATTCCGGTGGTCAGCTACCTGTTCCTGAGGGGCAAGTGCAGCAACTGTAGTGCCGGCATTTCGGTTCGCTACCCGCTGATCGAGGCCGTTACGGCCATTTTCTCTCTGCTGACGGTATGGCTGCTGGGACCTTCCGTGGGCACGCTATGGGCGCTGGTGCTGGTCTGGGCGCTGATTGCCCTGACCATGATCGACTTTGACACCCAACTGCTGCCGGACAACATCACCCTGCCCCTGATGTGGCTGGGGCTGGTGCTGAACTATTTTGGTTACCTGACGGACTTCACCAGTGCCTTCTGGGGCGCTGTGGCTGGCTACCTGTCGCTGTGGTCCGTGTACTGGCTGTTCAAGCTGGTGACCGGCAAGGAAGGCATGGGCCATGGCGATTTCAAGTTGCTGGCCGCCATTGGGGCCTGGCTCGGGTGGCAACTGCTGCCGGCGGTGATCCTGCTGTCCTCCCTGGTGGGGGCCATGGTCGGTATCAGCCTGATGGTGTTCCATCGTCATGGTCGGGACGTGCCCATTCCCTTTGGGCCTTACCTGGCGGCGGCTGGTTTGCTGGCGTTGTGGTTTGGGGATGAGATTCTGGCTGGGTGGTATGCCTGGCTGGGAGTCGCCTGAGGGGAGTGTAACCCCCTCTCCCCTGGAGGGAGAGGGGATGTGCGACGGACGCTTGGAAGGTTAACTCCCCGCGTACCCCAACTTCTTGTCCACGTTATTGAACAACTGCCCTCCCTGATGCCAGCGATCAAAGTTCTCCAGGAACTGGTCCGTCAGGGCGCGACGCCAGCCGATGAAGTCGCCTGACATGTGGGGTGTGAGGATGACATTACCCATTTCCCACAGGGGATGGCCTTCCGGCAGGGGCTCTTCCTCGAACACGTCCAGGGCGGCGCCGGCGATATCCCCCTTGTTGAGGGCGTCGATCAGGTCTTTGGTGTTGACGATGGGCCCGCGACCGATGTTGATCAGTCGGGCGCTGTTCTTCATGGCCTTGAAGGCCTTCTGGTCGAACAAACCCTCCGTCTGCGGCGTCAGGGGCGCGGCAATCACCACGAAATCCGCCACTGCCAACTGGTCGAAGAGCTGTTCGTTGGCGTGCACCGCGATGAAATCCTCGTCGTCGCCCCGGGCCCGGCGGGCAATGCCGTGGGGCTTCATGCCGATGCCCCGGGCCAGGCGTGCGATCTGACGGCCGATGGAACCGGCCCCCACCACCAGCACCTCACTCCCTTCTGCCCGCTCGGTATCCCGGTGCTTCCACTTGTGGCCGGCCTGTAGCCGCATGGATCGGGGAAAGTCCTTGGCGAACATCAGCATGGTGCACAGGACATACTCGGCGATACTGCGGTCGAAGATGCCACGGGCATTGGTGACGGTCACGTCGCTGTCGATCAGCGCCGGGAACATCAGTGCATCCACCCCCGCGCTGGTGGCGTGGATCCACTCCAGCTTATCGGCACAGGGCCAGGCCGCCTCCAGGGCTTCCGTGCGGAAGTCCGTCACCATCATCACCTGGCTGCCCGGCAGGGCCTCCCGCAATGTCGCCTCATCCCACGCGAAGCGGACTTCGCCCCGGGCCTTCACGGCGTCGATGCCCGGGGGGGCGTCTTCACCCGGGGCGGTGAGTACGGTGATGATCGGCTTCTGCTGTTGGCTCATGGGTGTCGGATCCTCCTGACGACGGGGTATAACCTGAAATGAGTTTGGCCGCTGGACCATGCGGGGTCAAACCTGTCTGAGGGATCGTCAGACAATGATCAGAAAAAGGTCTGATGCCTCTTGTACCCGGATTGTGTCGTGGACTACTCTGCCAGAAGGAAGAAAGGCGCTACAGATTCGCTGGCGGGCCCGGCCCAGGGCCTTGCCGCAATACAACCCATGGCAGTGAGAGGTGCTTATGGCAGAGGCTGCAAGAGATACCGGGCAAACCCAGCCGCGCAAGGTGAAGTATCGCAAGGCGAAAGCGTCCTGGAACCCCGCCATGCAGGCGATTCCGGTGCCTGGTATCCGTCGGATGGTGAATATGGCGGCCACCATGAAGGACGTCATCCACCTGTCCATCGGGCAGCCGGACCTGCCAACCCCCAAGCACGTGATCGATGCCTACGTGGATGCCCTCAACGCGGGCCAGACCGGCTACACCATGGACGCCGGCCTGCCGGAACTGCTGGTGGCCCTGCGGGACTACTACGGCAAGCGCTACGGCCGCAAGCTGACCCGGGACAATATCCTGATCACCAGCGGCGCCACCGAGGCCATGTACCTGGCCATCACCTCCACGGCGCAGCCGGGACGGCAGTTCATCATTACCGACCCCACCTTCCTGCTGTACGCGCCGCTGATCCGCATGAACGGCGGCGAGGTGAAGTACATTCCTACCCGGGCGGAGAATGACCACCAGCTCGACCCGGACGAGGTGATCCGGGCCATGGGGTCCCGCACCTTCGCCCTGGTCCTGAACTCCCCCAACAACCCCACCGGGGCGGTCTACCCGCGCTCCACCATCGAGACTATCGTGGAGGAATGCGCCTATCGGGGGATCCAGATCTTTTCCGATGAGGTCTACGACCACCTGATCTTCGACGACGATGATTACGCCAGCGTCCTCAACTGCGCAGTAGACCTGGACAACATCATGTGCATCAGCAGCTTCTCCAAGACCTACAGCATGGCGGGGCTGCGGGTAGGCTGGGTGATATCCAGCCAGGCCACTATCAAGAGCCTGCGCCGGTATCACATGTTCACCACATCGGTGGCCAACACGCCGGCCCAGTTTGCCGGGGTTGCGGCCCTGACCGGTGACCAGCAATGCATCCGGGATATGGTGGGCATCTACCGGGAGCGCCGTGACAAGATCGTCGAGCTGATCGACCAGACACCACACCTGACCGGCTACAAGCCCGGCGGGGCCTTCTTCGCCTTCCCCAACCTGCCCCCCCACGTGGACGGGTCGGACCTGGCCCTGCGGATGCTCAAGGAAACCGGCGTGTGTACGGTGCCCGGCGATGCCTTCGGCGAACACACCCAGAATGCCCTGCGTCTGAGCTTCTCCACCACCTGTGAGAAGCTGGAGGAGGCCTTCGACCGCATTATCCCATGGATGGCCAAACAGCAGTTCTGATACATCACTGACAGCGCCGTGGGCTGACACACAGCAGCCCACGGCAGGGTGACCGAGCATTATGCTGGAACCTGCCGCCCTGCAATGTCCCTATTGCTGGGAACAGTTGGAAGTCTTCGTGGACCCGAGTGTCCGGGACCAGGAATACGTGGAGGACTGCCAGGTCTGCTGCCAGCCGATCCTGATCCACGCCTGGTTCGATGAAGGCGAAGAGCTGCACCTCACCGCGACCCCGGAGAATGACTAAGGTGTAACGCTTTTGGCGGCATCTCCGCTTGCCTCCGGAACCCGCCTCGGAGACCCTATGAACACCTATCACTGTCCACAGGAAATGTCATGACTGTTCGTGCTGTACTGGCCCTGATTCTCACCAGTGTACTGATCACTGGCTGCGCCGGCTTCTCCCCCCTGACCATCAGCGAATCCACCCTGGAGCGACACCTGCAGGATGCCGTAAGCAATTATGACCGGCAGCAACTCCAGGCCGGCTCGCCCCTCAGCCTGTCACTGGACAAGGCGGACATCACCCTGGGGCCCGATGGTCGCGATGTGGCGGTGATCGACCTGTCCGGCCAGGTGGCCCTGAATGCGCTGATGGCGAAGATACCCGCGGACATTGCCCTCAAGGTGGAAGGTTCACCGGTGTACGACAGCGAGGAACAGGCCATCTACATCCGCCGTCTGAAGCTACTGGAAAGCAGCGTGGATACGCCCTACTTCAGCAGCGGCGAACTGGCCCCGGTCACCGAGAACGTTATGCGGGTGGTGGCGCAGTTGCTTGAGACGGTGCCCGTGTACCGGCTGGATGACACCAGCCTTGGCGCCCGGGTGATGGGGATGACGGATATGGACCTTCGCGTGGCGCCGGGCAGGCTGGAATTCGTGAAGCGCTGATAGCCCCACTCCCGCATGGGGAGAGGCTGGAAATGCCGACTCCGCAGCCGGACCGCCCTCCCCCTCTCCCCGGCCCTCTCCCCCAAGGGGAGAGGGAGACCAAGGAGCGAGCGTTGGTGCGGGCGCCGGCTTTAGCCCCTCTCCCTCGACGGGAGAGGGGTTGGGGAGAGGGTGGAGACTCCACCTCCGATCAAGGAAGGCAATAGATGGAACAAAGGAAGTTCGCCAAAAACCTGCGTAGCAACATGACTGATGCGGAGCACCTGCTCTGGCGTCACTTACGTGCCAAAAGGATCGAAGGTGCCAAGTTCAGAAGGCAACATCCTATTGGCCCCTATGTGGTTGACTTCGTTGAGCTGAAGCACCAAATAATTGTGGAAGCGGATGGTGGTCAGCATAACGGGTGCGACAATGACTCTGAACGGGACGACTGGCTGACCCGGAAAGGATTTCGCGTTCTGAGATTCTGGAACCACGATATCCTTGGGCAAACTGACGTGGTTCTGGAAGAGATTTATCGGGCGCTGCGCGCCTCCCCCTCTCCCCGACCCTCTCCCTCCAGGGGAGAGGGGGTCCAGGGCGCGAGCAATGGTGGCGGGCGCCAGCCTTAGCCCCTCTCCCTTGACGGGAGAGGGGTTGGGGAGAGGGTGGAGATATCAACACCGCAGCCGGGCCGCTCTCCCCCTCTTCCTCCAGGGGAGAGGGGGACCAAGGCGCGAGCGATGGTGGCAGAGGTCGGCATTAGACCCTCTCCCGCAAGGGGAGAGGGAGATCAAGGCGCAAGCGTTGGTGGCCGGCGTCGGCTTTAGTCCTGCTTTACTAGTCGCCTGACAAGGAGGTATCGGACGGATCCAGCTCCATCTGCTGGATGGCGATTACTGCCTGGGTGCGGTTGCGCACGCCCAGTTTGCGGAAGACCGCGGTGATGTGGGCCTTGATGGTGGCTTCTGAGACGTCCAGGTCGTAGGCGATCTGCTTGTTGAGCATGCCCTCCGCCAGCATCCCGAGTACCCGGAACTGTTGCGGTGTAAGGGAGGCCAGGCGGTCCGAGAAGTCGGTGCTCTCCGCCTGCATCTGTTCCAGCTTTTCAGCGACGCCTTCCGGCAGCCACATGTCCCCTTCCAGCACTGCCTGGATGGCCTCGGTGATTTCCGGCAGGGGAGCAGACTTGGGAATGAAGCCCGAGGCGCCATAGTCGATGGAACGGCGCATCACCTGCAGGTCCTCGGAACCGGACACCACCACTACCGGCAGGCCCGGGTACTGGCCCCGCATGAACACCAGACCCGAGAAGCCGTGGGCCCCCGGCATGTTCAGGTCCAGTAGTACCAGGTCCGCATCCGGCTTCCGCTCCACCTCGGCCTGCAGGGCCTTGATGCTCTCAACCTCGGCCACCTCCGCATCGGGCACGGCCTGGCTGACCGCCTGGCGCAGTGCGGCGCGGAACAGCGGGTGGTCATCGGCGATGATTATGTGTTGGGCCATCCACGGACATCCTCTTGTTAAACCAGTGTTTGTGCCCTGGCAGCGGGCTATCTCTCAACGCTGACCCGTTCGATCAGCGAAAAACCCGAGAGGGAAACAGGGTTATTCTACCCCAAACACAACGATGCCCGCAGGGCATGATCCCTGCGGGCATCGTCTTCCGTCGTTATGGTCGGGAGTCTACTTGAAAGCGCGCTCGCTGATAAGTTCGTCCACCACGCTCGGATCCGCCAGGGTGGAGGTATCCCCCAACTGGTCGTGCTCGTTGGCGGCGATCTTACGCAGGATGCGGCGCATGATCTTGCCGGAGCGGGTCTTCGGCAGCCCCGGCGCCCACTGGATAACATCCGGCGAGGCGATCGGGCCGATCTCCTTGCGCACCCACTGGACCAGCTCCTTGCGCAGCTCCTCGGTGGGCTCCACGCCGTGCACCACGGTCACGTACACGTAGATGCCCTGCCCCTTGATGTCGTGGGGATAACCCACCACGGCGGCTTCGGCCACCTTGTCGTGGGCCACCAGGGCGCTTTCCACCTCGGCGGTGCCCAGGCGATGGCCGGACACGTTCAGCACGTCGTCCACGCGACCGGTGATCCAGTAGTAGCCGTCCTCGTCACGGCGGGCGCCGTCACCGGTGAAGTACATGCCGGCATAGGTGCTGAAGTAGGTCTGCTTGAACCGCTCATGATCCCCGTAGATGGTGCGCATCTGCCCGGGCCAGCTGTCGAGGATCACCAGGTTACCCTCGGCCTTGCCGTCCAGGATATTGCCATCGTTGTCCACCAGAGCCGGCTTGACGCCGAAGAACGGCAGAGTGGCGGAACCTGGCTTCAGGTCCACGGCCCCGGGCAGCGGGGAAATCAGGATGCCGCCGGTCTCGGTCTGCCACCAGGTGTCCACAATCGGGCACTGGCTGTTGCCGATCACCCGGTGATACCACTCCCAGGCTTCCGGGTTGATGGGCTCACCCACGGAACCCAGCAGGTGCAGACTCTCCCGGGTGGTGCCCTTCATGCAGTCCTCGCCTTCGGCCATCAGGGCGCGAATAGCGGTGGGCGCGGTGTACAGCACGTTGACCTTGTGCTTGTCCACCACCTGCCCCATGCGGGAAGTATCCGGGTAGTTGGGCACTCCTTCGAACAGCACGGTGATCGCGCCATTGGCCAGCGGGCCATAAAGAATATAGCTGTGGCCGGTCACCCAACCGAAGTCGGCGGTGCACCAGTAGACATCACCCTCCTGGTAGTCAAAGACATACTCGTGGGTCATGGACACGTATGTCAGGTAGCCACCGGTGGTGTGCAGTACACCCTTGGGGGCGCCGGTGGAGCCGGAGGTATACAGCATGAACAGTGGGTCCTCCGCGCCCATGGGCTCCGGCGGGCACTCGGCTGAGGCGTCCTTCATCAGGTCCTCGTAGTGTACATCGCGGCTGGCGTCCCAGGGCACATCCCCGCCGGTGCGCCTGACCACCACCACCTTCTCGACGTCCGGCACGTTCTTGCCCTTGAGGGCGGCGTCCACGTTCTTCTTCAACGGAATCTTGCGGCCGCCGCGCACACCCTCGTCCGCCGTCACCACGAACCGGGACTTGCCGTTCTCGATGCGGGCACCCAGGGCTTCCGGCGAGAAGCCGCCGAATACCACGGAGTGGATGGCGCCGATGCGGGCACAGGCCAGCATGGCGACGGCGGTTTCCACGATCATGGGCATGTAGATGGTGACCACGTCGCCCTTCTTCACGCCCAGGGTCTTGAGCACATTGGCGAACTTGGCGGTCTCGGCGTGCAGCTCGCGGTAGGTCACATGGCGGGAATCGGCCGGGTCGTCCCCCTCGAAGATGATTGCGGTCTTGTCACCCCGCGACTCCAGGTGCCGGTCGAGGCAGTTGGCGGAGGCATTGAGAACGCCGTCCTCAAACCACTTGATGGAGAGGTTGTCGTAGTCGTAGGTGGAATTCTTGACCTTGCTGTAGGGCTTGATCCAGTCCAGGCGCTTGCCGTGCTCACCCCAGAAGGTCTCCGGGTCCTCGATGGACTGTTTGTACATCTGTTCGTACTGCTCGCGATTGACGATGGCTCGTTTCGCGAAGCTGTCGGGTACCGGGTATAGCTTCTTGTCGGTCATTATCTCCCCCTTTTTCAGAGTCTGTTGCTGAGTTGTCGGAATTGTTGGAACAGAACTTGTCAGCCCCTGCCAGGCAGTCGGTTTTCAGGCAGCGGACAGGGATCGTGGCCGTCAGTCGGTCGACCTATCGGATCCCTGATAAGTGGATTGCCCTATCTGACCATGTCAGACCTGACCATTGAATTAGACCAACGTACTACCAAAGTGTTCTGACGGTGTCAGGGATAAGTGTCGTATACAGGAAGGATAGTTCTCCCCGGGGCGGCTGAAAAGCAGCCCCGGGGAGAGGACGACGGTTGTCGATATCAGGCAGCGGCGGCAGCGCGACGCTCGCGGCGGGCTCTCAGGCTGTACACCCGGCGCTCGGCCAGGGCGTAGCGGTTGAGACCGCCCAGGTGGGTCTTGCGGAGGTAGGTTTCCCAGCCAATACGGCGCGGATCCACCGAGAACAGCTCACGGTCGGTATCCCCCATGCGTTCGGCCAGATCCATCAGCTTCTCGTTATGGAACACGTAATCCGGCGCGGTGTAGAAGCCGAAGATGGTCGCCAGGGCACGGGTGGTGTCCAGGTTGCGCAACAGCTTCAGCTCTCGGCTATGGCCCGCCATCTTCATGGCCTTGCTGGCCAGGGACAGGGGCACCCGGATGCCGGTGACGGCGGCGTCAAACAGGGTGCGGTTGACCGCCATGAAGGGTTTGGTGGGCTGGCGGCTGAACAGCTTGTCGTAGGCCTCGTGGTTTTCCCTCGCCTCGTCCATCAGGTGGTCGATGAACTCGCCCAGGGAAATGGGGTTCATGGAGCCACTGCAGCACTGGTAGATACGGCGGCCCTGTTCGGCGTTTACCGCCTCCGCACCGGCCAGCAGGATACTGTTGGCCACCAGGTCCACCGGAATGACGTCAATCACGCCCTCGCGGTCGCCCGGGAACAGGGTCACCTTCTCACGGGCGTAGGCCAGGATAATGGCGTCGGCCACCTTGACCCCCTCAATCCAGCCAGGCATGGGCTCCTTCAGCGCGCTCTCGATGATGGAGGGCCGCACGATGGTCAGGCTCTGGTCCGCCAGCGCCTCCATCAGCCGCTGCTCGCCCAGCCACTTGGTGAAGGTGTAGGTATCGCTCCAGCCGTAGTGGTTGGCCTCGCGGATGCCCAGCTCCACCAGCTTTTTCTCCAGTTGCTTGCCGGAGTACCGGGACCGCACATCGGTGATCTTGTCATGGAGCAGCCGCACCAGCGCATCGGTCTGGAAATAGCCATCCTCACTCTGGGGAATGGGCGCACCGGCAGGCTTGATAACGTCTTCGGCCACCTGACCGCTGTTCATGCCATTCACGTAGCAGGTGGACACCTGCACCACCGGGATGCCACCACCGTGGCGGGCAAAGTGGGCCACGTTATCCAGGCACAGGGTGTTGATGGTGAGGGCCTTGTCCAGCTCCTCACGGAAGTTGACGCTGGCCGCGGAGTTGATCACCAGGTCAATGCGCGACGTCAGGCGTTCATACTCGGCATCGGACAGGCCGAAACGGGGGCGGGTAAGTTCGCCCTTTACGCAATGCACCTTATCCTCCAGGAAGGCCTCGAAGCCTTCCTGGTCCTCACTGCGCAGGAGTTCGAATACGCTGGCGCTGGCGATCTCACTGTAGAAGCGTTCACGGGCATCCGGGTGGCGGGCATTGCCACGGACCAGCAGGTGAATGCTGCCGATCTCGGGCACCGTACGTATCAGCTTCTCCAGCACGGCCTTGCCAAGGAAACCTGTGGTGCCGGTGATCAGGATATGCTTGCCCTCCAGGGCGCGGCGCACAGAGGAGCTTGTGTCGTCGATATCCGGAAACAGATGGGTCATTTCAGTTGAACTCCTTCTCGTTAATATCGCGGATCCGGAGTGGGGGTTGGTTCCGGACCCCAATGGCGTCCCTGGTGGTCAAACCCGGTTGTCCCTGAACCTGTCGGCTCGCCGGGAAAGCATCGCCTCAGCCATACCCGATGTGCGTCTGGACATCAGTGTCACGACTGTCTATGCACTACCTTGTCGGGGAATTTGCAGAAATCGCGCCAGCCTGCGTTCCCTCAAGTTGAGACGCCGTGAGTCTGGCATGGCATCGTGACAATATAGAGACAAATCACGGAAATTAAACTGCCTATTTCCTGAACGTAACCTTATGACGCCCATGACGAAAATCACGTCACTGTTTTCAATAACAAAAGGTGTTCAAGAGGTTTTCAATTGTTCACCAGGGGGAGCCTGACGACAATCGTCAGTTCTCCCTATTCGGCCCGGGCCGCCTCAATGAGGTGCATGACAAACCTGCGACGGGCGATTTTGAGGCGTCATACCATATCCGGACCACCCGATAACAAGGCTCAGGGGCGCGGAGAGGAGAGGGATCCGGGCGTGTTCCGTTACTGGTCAGCGGTATTGGAGAGGGCTGCGAGGAATCCATCGACACGCACGGAATCCGGCTGGGATCTCAAACGAGCCAGCAGAGCATCCTGGGAACCAAAATCGGCCCGGCTGTAACCTGCACCCGGGGGAGGTGACGACATCTCCGGTTCCGACGACGCCATCCGAGATAACAACGCAGAGACACCGCGCAATGCTTCCTGCCTGAGCCGGGCATCCCCGGACTGTTCCGACAGCAACTGCTCCAGGTCGGCAAACAGTGCCCGGCAACGGGCGTCAGGGGGGGCGTCCTGTGCCACCGGCGCACCATGGCCTGTGGGTACATTGCCATCAGGCCGAGCAACGGCAGATCCAGAGGCTGGTGCCGGCAGTGCCTGGTCGGACGCTTCCTGTTGCCGTCGGCTGCGGTGATACCAATAGGCCGCCAGCCCCACCTTCCGGGCAGGCAGCCGTGACAGATGCCCCAGCAACTGGTCGGACAGGGTAATAAACTGCCGGCTTGACGGGTCTGACTCCGACAGAGTGGCCACCGGTCGCTGCAGCTCCACCGACTGGCGTATGGATTCATCCCGCCAGATGGCGCCGATGTAGTCCACGTCCATGCCCAGGTGACGCCGGGTGGCACCGGCAAAACGACGGTAGACCGCCCGCGCCTGGGAGGCCCCAGACGCCATGTTGACCATGACCCCCGGTGTGCGACGATAGCCCCGACGCTGCAACACCCGGAGCAGGGAGAAGGCATCGGTGAGAGAGGCTGGCTCCGGCGTGATCACCACGCAGGCCAGGGACGACGCGGCGATCATGTGCAGCGCCGCCGGCCGCAGCCCGGAGGCGGTATCGATAAGGATGGCGTCGTAGGCCCGCTCCATGCCCGCCAGTTCGCGGAGGACGCCCTCGGCATCGCCGATGTCCAGGTCCATGCACCGCTGCACACCGGAGGCGCCGGCAATAATATGCAGACCGAAAGGTCCTTCCTGGATGACATCGGCAAGCCGGCACTCGCCCGCCATGGCGTGTTCGAGGGTCCGTGTGGGATAGAGGCCGAGGAGGATACTGACATTGGCAAGGTCGGTGTCCGCATCCAGTAGCAGCACGCGCCTGCCCCTACGCGCCAGGGTCAGGGCCAGGTTAACGGCCACCGAGGTCTTGCCGACGCCGCCCTTGCCGCCCGTCAGGGCGACAATATCGGGGCGCGCCATTCGGTCAGGCACACCACCACTGCCCTGTGCCCCGTCATTCTGGGAATCGCTCACATCCATAACCCTGTACTAATGGTCGCTATCCGTCAGCCGGCCATAACATCATCAGGCGAATAAACAAACCTGAATGATACCCTGATTCAGGCCATTCCGGGAATGGAAAGAACGATCGGTCAATTTCTCAACAAAATCTCTTGATATGTATTCTCCAATGACTATCCTAACGTATTGTTCATTAACATTACGTTACGGACCGTTACACAAAGACAATGACACCGCCGTCGGCCACTGAGCAGCTCCCCACCCTTCCGGAGCCCCATTTACGGGCCCTGGAAGCCTGTCGACAGCAGCGAAGCTACCGGCGAATTACCGATATCATACAGCTCGACACGGCGCTGTCTGCGCGCATCCTTGCCCTGGCCAACGCCGCCGGCTCGCACCCCAGCCAACCGATGGACAGCCTGGAGCAGGCCCTGCTGCGCCTGGGGACCGACCGGGTGCAGAACCTGGTACTGACCGCGGCCCTGCAACAACTGCTGTTTGACCTGGGTAAAGGACACTGGCAGCAGCTCCACGGTTTCTGGCATGACGCCCTGTCCGTTGCCCTGATGGCCCGGGCGCTGGCCCGCCTGACCCGCTACCCGGCCACGGACACCGCCTTTCTCACCGGCATGCTGCACAATGCCGGCAGACTGCTCCTGCTACGACAGGAACTCGACGCCCCCCATCGGCCGCCGGAAACCGGCTACGTGGTACTGAGCACCACCCTAGCCCGCCACTGGCAACTGGACCCGGCGATTCTCGAGGCCCTGGCCCACCAGCAGGATGATACCGGCGCCCTCGGCACCACCGGTCATCTGGCCCGCATTACTGCGGTGGCGGTGCAACTGGTTGTCCGGGAGGGCCATGGCCTGACCATGGCAAAGGCACTGTTCGGGCTGGAGGATGAACTGACGGCGGAAATCCTGCGCCGTATCCGGCTGGAAACCGGGGACCTGGCCCGGGAAATGGGCGTACCCGCCTTTGTCCACTACGACGGCGACCAGACCACGCGGCGGCTGACCATCGCCGCCGTCCGGGAACTGCTGGCCCGGGACCTGATGGAACAGTCGGCCCCACCGGTATCGGCGGACCAGATACGCCGGCAGGTCCACGAGATCAACAACCCCCTCACGGTGGTCCGGCAGTACCTCTACCAGTTGCGCAAGCGCCTGGCGGAAACCGGCAGCGAGGGGGACATCGATATCATCGAGGAAGAGCTTGCCCGGGCCAGCGAATTGCTTGGGGAACTGGCCAGCAACAACGCTGACGGGGCGGCGGGACAGCGGGAAACCGAAGGCCAGGCCATCCTCAACCATGAGGTCCGCACACTGCGGGACCTGTTGGCGGATGGCCTGTTCCAGGAGTTGCAGGTCACCTGTGCGCTGGAACTCTGTGATACGAGTTCCGCCATTGCGGCCCCCGCAGCCCAGGTCCGGCAGGTGGTGCTTAACCTGCTTCGCAATGCCGCGGAAAGCCGGCCGGATGGCCCGGTACGGATTGTCATTCGGTCCATGGCTCCGGTCTGGCAACAGAACCGGCAATGGGTGGAACTGACCGTGGAGGATGACGGCCCCGGCCTGCCGGATACCGTCAGCCAACACCTGTTCGAACCGGTCACCACCGGCAAGGGCGGGGCCCACAGTGGCCTGGGCCTGAGTATCGTCAAACAGTTAATGGATGACATGGACGCCATCATCAGTTGCCAGAGCAGTCCTTCGGGAACCCTGTTCCGGCTGCTATTCCCCGCGGGGACCAGTACCGAAGACCGGTAACAGCACAGCAGGGCCCGGAGGCTATCGTCCCGGGGCAACTGCGGCAAGGGAACTCGCTGAAAACCGGCAAAGGTCGACGAGTAGCGTGTGATGATCCATAAAGCCGAATCAGATCCAGAACCTTACCGGGAACGCCAGCGAATACTGGTGGCCGATGACAATCCGCGCCTGCTGAAAAGCCTGTCGGACCTGCTCTGTGACCATGGCTACCAGGTTTCCATGGCCGCCGACGGCAATGAAGCCTGCCGCCTGTTGCAGCAACACCCGTTCACCCTCGCCTTCCTGGACCTCAACATGCCCGGGCGCGACGGTTTCCAGGTGATGGAGGAAGCCTGTCGCCTGCAACCCCGGTGCGCACTGGTGGTGGTCAGTGGCGAAACCTCCTTCCTGTCGGTCAGTCGCGCCCTGCGGCGGGGAGCCAGCGACTATATCCGCAAGCCCTTCGACCCGGAGGAGGTTCTGGCGACCCTGGAAAATGTGCTCGGCAGGCAGTCACTGCTGCGCGCCCACGAGGACGTCCAGCAACGGCTGGAGAAGTCCGAGTCCCTGCACCGCTATATCGTCAACAACTCCCCCGACATCGTCTTCATGCTCGACGACCAGGGGCGTTTCTGCTTCCTCAACCCCAAGGTGTCCAACCTGCTCGGCTACCAGCCCTCCGATCTGATCGGCCAGCACTTCCGCTTGCTGCTGCATGACGAGGACGCCTCACTGAGCGCCCCCTCTCTCAATGACCCGGGCATCAGCACGGACCGGCCCGCCACCTTCGAGGTTCGCCTGAAGGCCGAGGGCCGCCTCCAGGCAACCCGACATTTCGAGATCACCGCGTTCCCCATCGCCCCGGGTAGCTGGAGCAGCGCGGGGAATCCCGACGAGCGCGAGCTCAACGAACGCGCACGCTACTATGGCATCGCCCGGGATATCACCGAACGCAAGGAGGCCGAGGCCTTCATCAGTTTCCAGGCCTATCACGATCTGCTGACCCGCCTGCCCAACCGGGCCCTGTTCCGGGACCGGCTCAACATGGCGATCAACCAGGCCAACCGGCACCGTCATCCGCTGGCGGTGATGTTCCTGGACCTGGACCGTTTCAAGATCATCAACGACACCCTGGGCCATTCCATGGGTGACCGGTTGCTGCAGGCGGTAACCCAGCGCCTGGAAAAATGCCTGCGCAAGGGCGATACCCTGTCACGATTCGGTGGCGACGAATTCACTCTGCTGCTGCCGATGGTTCCGGACCGGGATCACGCCGCCGTGATCGCGCGCAAGCTGATCGATGCCCTCAAGGCACCGTTCCGGCTCGACAACCAGGATATCTTTGTGGGGGTCAGTATCGGGATCGCCATGTACCCGGAAGCGGGCAAGCGCATCGAACAACTGATACGCAATGCCGACCTGGCCATGTACCACGTCAAATCCCGGGGCAAGGACAACTACTGCTTCTTTGACAGCAGCATGACCGTGGACTCCAGCCAGCGCCTGACCCTGGAACGGGACCTGCGGCGGGCCATCACAGGTGGCGAACTGGAAGTCCACTACCAGCCCCAGGTCTGCCTGCGCACCGGCAAGGTGGCCGGGCTGGAGGCGCTGGTTCGCTGGCGACACCCACACCGCGGCCTGTTACCGCCATCGGAGTTCCTGCCCCTGGCGTCGGAAACCAACCTGATTGCCGACGTCAGCCATCAGGTGCTGGCCAACGCCTGCCGCGAAGTGGGCCAGTGGATCGCCTCGGGACACCCCGACCTGCGACTGGCAGTCAACCTGTCGCCGGTCCAGGTGGAGCATCCCATGTTCACCGAGCGCCTGATGGCGCAACTGCGCCAGGTGGGCTTCCCCCCGGGCAACCTGGAGATCGAGATCACCGAGAATGTGATCATGAACGATCTGGAGAAAGTGAGCCAGACGCTGCGGGAGCTGGCCGATCAGGGCATCCGCATTGCCATCGATGATTTCGGCACCGGCTATTCGTCCCTGAGCTACCTGCACCACTTGCCGATACACATCCTCAAGGTGGACCGCAGTTTTATCCAGGGAATTCGTGCCGGCAACGACGGGGCCTGTATCGTTAATGCCATCATCGCCATGGCTCGGGGGCTGAAGCTGGAAATTGTCGCCGAGGGGGTGGAGAACCAGGATCAGCTTGAGTACCTGACCGCCAGCAACTGCGACCATGTCCAGGGTTTCCTGTTCGGTCGCCCGCAGCCCGGCCCGGAGGTGCGCAAGGTGCTCGACCGCAGCCCGTTCCCGCTTCTGGAGAGCCTCTGAACAGGCCCTGGATCAGGCCTGGACGATGTCCCGGCGATATCCGAGCCGGGCCAGGAAGGGATCAATGTCCGCCGTCGCCGGTGCGGAAAACAGGCAGCGATGGCCGGAGGACTGGTAGCGCACAAGATCCCGGGGTGCAAAGCCCGCTTCTTCCAGCAGGGCCCCGGTGCGGCGGGCAATGGCGTCACCGGAATCCACCCAGTGGCGCACGTCCGGCAGCAGGCGCTGGAGCACGTCACGGATCAGCGGGTAATGGGTACAGCCCAGTACCAGTGTATCGACCCGCGCCTCGCGGAATGGCTGCAGGGCCACCGACAGGGCCGGTTCCGGTAATGGCCGGCCACGGGCCCAGTCCTCGATCCAGGTGACCAGCTCCGGGTGCCCTACCCGTTCCAGCAGACAATCCGGAGCAAAGTCACGGACCAGTTGTTCCAGGTAGGGACGCCGTACCGTGGCGGGGGTCGCCAGCAGGCCAATACGACGGTTTTCCGACAGGGCGGCGGCGGGCTTGATGGCCGGCACGACCCCCACCACCGGAACACTCACCGCCGAGCGTAGCGCCGGCAGCGCCACGGTGCTGGCGGTGTTACAGGCCACCACCACCACATCGAAGGGGCGCTGGCGAAGCTGATCCTGTACCAGGCCGACGGTACGGTCCACCACGACTCCCTCCGGCTGGTCGCCATAGGGAAACCCGGCATTGTCCGCCAGGTGGGTCAGGCGGGCCGCCGGGATATGCTGGTGAATACAGGCGGCAATGCTCAGCCCACCCACGCCGGAATCGAACACCAGGATTTCCGGCACCCGGTCAGGTCGTGCCGTGCTCACCCGGCCATCTCCCGCTTCAGTTGCCGGATCAGGCGACCGGCAATGGTGGTTTCCGGGGGCACGGGGGGATGATCATCCGGGGTAAACCAGTCCGCCTCGGCCAGTTCGTCCTCCTGCAACACCAGGTCGCCGGACTCATAGTCGGCAAAGAAGCCCAGCATCAGCTGGTGAGGGAACGGCCAGGGCTGGGATGTCCAGTAACGCACGTTGGTCACCGTCAGGCCGGTTTCCTCCAGCGTTTCCCGGGCCACCGCCTCTTCCGCGCTTTCCCCGGGCTCCACGAAGCCGGCGATCAGGCTGAAGAAATGGCTGCGAGCCCGTGAGGAACGAGCCAGCAGGAAGCGGTCCCCCCGGCGGATCACCACGATCACGCAGGGGGCCAGCCGGGGATAGAAGGGAATATCGCACCGGCCGCACCAACGGGCCCGTTCGGCGGGGTGGAACCCGGTCTCACCCCCGCAACGGCCACAGAAGCGATGGTCCAGGAACCACTGCTGCACCTGGGAGGCGGTGCCCAGCATCTCAGCGGGCGCATCCGGCATGGTGAGCAGTGCCTCCCGCAGGTGAATCGGCCGGGTGGCGTAGAGCAGCATGCCCGGGTCGACGCTGGCCACGTAGACCGCCCGACCATCCAGGTCACCCACGTAGACGGGGTCCGTCCCCTCATCCAGGGCACCGTCCACCGCTGCCCAGCGATGGGTCCAGCCATCCTCGGGACACCAGATTTCCGGGCCATTCATGGCCACGACCAGGTCGTCGGCGGCGGGCGCCTTGCGGGACCAGCCTGCACTCCAGTTCTCCATCAACTACTCCACCAGGTTACAAAGGCTGAAATGTATCATATCTGTTAAAGGGGAACGCACTCACCACTTTGTCCGGAACCGGCGACAAAGTACACTTGTGGCTCCTCTCTGTCCGGAGTCTGACTGAATGCGATTACTGCCTGCCATTTCCGGCGCTCTGACCACCCTGCTGAGAAAGATCCTGTTCCTTTGGGTGCGCACGGATGTCCTCGGCGCCGGCAAGCAGGAACTGAACCTCGATCCCAAGCGCCCGGTCTGTTACGTCATACAATACAGTTCCCTGTCGGCCCGGCTGGTGTTGGAGCAGCAGGTGGAAAGGGCCGGCCTGCCCCCGGCTCGTAGCCCCATGAAGATCCATAACGGGCCCCGCCACTCCTTCTGCTTCCTCTACCGCCGGGCCCGCGGCACCTTCAGCCCCCGACCGACACCAGTGATGACCCAGCGCATGGAACACCTGGTGGCCATGTCCGTGGAAGACCCCACCCTGGACATCCAGTTGGTGCCGGTCTCGCTGTTCTGGGGACGGTCACCGGACAAGGAGAAGTCGTTCCTCAAGCTGTTGCTGTCGGATACCTGGTCGGTGGCTGGCCGCTTCCAGAAACTGCTGATCATCCTGGTGCACGGTCGCAATACCCTGGTCCGCTTCGGCGAGCCTATGTCCCTGGCCGACATGGTCCGGGAACACCATCGCAGCAAGGCCAGGGCCAGCCGCAAGACCGCCCGGCTGCTGCGCACCCACTTCCGTCGGGTACGCCAGGCGGTGCTGGGGCCGGATCTGTCACACCGTCGCACCCTGGTGGCGGACCTGATCCGCACCCCCGCGGTGCGGGACGCCATCCGCGAGACCTCCCGCCGGGAGGAAGTCCACCCGGACAAGGTCCGCAACCGGGCCTGGGGCTATGCCAACGAAATCGCCTCCAGTATGTCCATCGCCACCATCCGCATCCTGGAGATCATCCTGGGGTGGCTGTGGAACCGGATCTACAACGGCGTTCGCATCAACAACATCCGCGAGGTGCAGGAACTGGCGGAAAAGAACGCGGTGGTCTATGTGCCCTGTCACCGTTCCCATATCGACTACCTGTTGCTGTCCTATGTGCTTTACCGCAACGGGCTGATGCCGCCCCATATTGCCGCCGGCATCAACCTGAACATGCCGGTGGTGGGCCCCATCCTCCGCCGTGGCGGTGCCTTCTTCATGCGTCGCAGTTTCCGCGACAACCCCCTCTACGCCACGGTGTTCAACGAGTACATGCATGTCATGTTCACCCGGGGCTACTCGGTGGAGTACTTTGTGGAAGGGGGCCGCAGCCGCACCGGGCGCACCCTGCAACCGCGGCCGGGCATGCTTTCCATGACGGTACGGAGTTTCCTGCGGGACCACCAGAAGCCCATCGTGCTGGTGCCCGTCTACATCGGCTATGAGAAGGTCATGGAGGGCCGTTCCTACCTGGGCGAACTGCGGGGCAAGAAGAAGAAACAGGAAAGCGTGGTGGGGCTGGCGAAATCGGCCCGCAAACTGCGCAACTCCTTCGGCAAGGTGTCGGTCAATTTCGGCACCGGCATTGACCTGGCCACGGCCCTTGAACAGGCCCGGCCCGGCTGGCAGAACGAAGCCGTCGGACGGGAGGCCAGGCCGCCCTGGCTGAACGATGCCGTGAATCACCTGGCCCTGCAGGTGGCCACCGGCATCAACGCGGCGGTGGCCGTCAACCCGGTGACCCTGGTGGCGACGGTGCTCCTGGCCACCGAGCGCATGGCCATGGACGAGCGGCAACTGGCACGGCTGATGGACCAGTATCTGGCAATCCTCAAGTCCCACCCCTATGCGGACACCGTGACCTTTCCCGAAGGCGATGGCCGCGAGTGGATCCGCTACTGCGAAAAGATGGGCATGGTGGGCCGACATCCCCAGAAGCTGGGGGACATCATCGGCCTGGACGGGGTCAATGCCACCCTGATGACCTATTACCGCAACAACATCCAGCACCTGTTCGCGCTGCCGGCGCTGATTGCCTGCCTGTTCGAGAACTGTACGTCCCTGGCCCGGGACCGGGTGATCTTCCTGGCCAGCGCCATCTACCCTTATCTGCAGTCGGAGCTGTTCCTGCGTTACGACGCCGACACCGTGGGGGTCGAAGTGGACCGCTGGATCGACACCCTGGTGGAACACGGTATCCTGCGCACCGACGGTGACCGCGTCATGGGCCCGGACGAGGGCACCGACCAGCGCCTGCAGCTCCATACCCTGTCACGGTTTATCATCCAGACCCTGGAGCGCTACTACATTGTTATCGCCACCCTGCGCAAGCATGGCCCGGGGATGCTCACCGCCAGGGAGCTGGAAGAGGAAAGCGTGCTGATGGCGGAACGGATGTCGATCCTGTTTGGCCTCAATGCCCCGGAATTCTTCGACAAGGCCCTGTTCCGGAACTTTATCGACAACCTGCGCCGGAACGACGTCATCATTGCCGGCGACGACGAGCGACTGGGCTATACCCGGGAGCTGGAAGAAGTGTCGGAGGATGCCCGCCTGGTGCTGAATGTGGAGAAACGCCAGGCCATCGCCCAGGTGACCCGGCTCGGCGCGCTCTGATCAGTTGGATGGCAGGGCCTTGAGGGGGTAGACATCGTAACGGCTGCTCTTGCCCTCCAGCGTGAGGCCCGGCGATGCTCCCTCAATGGCCGGTGCCCGGCGTGAGCGCTTCACCACCACCCGGTACCGGGCGCAGGCCAGGGCCGCCTCCAGCAGCGTGGCGGCATCCGGGTCATCCCCCACCACCGGCCGGAACAGCTGCATCTCCTTCTTCACCAGGGCCGACTTGTCCCGGTGCGGGAACATGGGGTCCAGGTAGATCACGTCCGCAACCGGCTCCCCCGCCCGCGCCTTCAGCCACGTGATGCTGTCCGCCAGTACCAGGGACATGCGGGACACCACCGCCGCCGTACTGTCGTTTGCCGCCGCCCGCGCCAGGCCATCCTCCAGGAGCGCGTGGATCACCGGCGAGCGTTCCAGCAGGGTGACCTGGTGCCCCAGGCCCGCCAGCACGAACGCATCCTGCCCCAGGCCAGCAGTGGCATCCAGGATATGCAGGGTGTCGTTGGTGCGCTTGAGGCCGATGGCCTTGGCGATAAGCTGGCCGGTGCCGCCGCCGTGGGCCAGCCGGTAGCCGGCCTTGCCGGAGACAAACTCCGCCCGTACCGGACCCGGAGCCTTACGCCCCGTGGCCTGCAGTGAAAGGCCACGCTCGTCCAGCAACAGCACCAGTGGGCTATCCCCGATATCCCTGGCGGATCGGATGCCCAGGAAGTTGGCGCCCAGCCGGGTGGCCAGGGCTTCGGCAGCGGAGTATCGGTCGGCAACGTCACAGGCCACCGGCGGAATACCCATGTGATCGGCATCGTGATCGGTAAACGGAGATGTTGGCATGGGAAAGGGGCTCAGACGCGGATGTCGATGCCTGCGAGTTCAGCGTCGTACCCGTCCATGCCCTCACGCTGGCTGGCGACAGCAGCAAAGGCCTCCAGTGCGCGGGCATTGGCCATGGGAATATCGTCCGCCCGGAAGGGTTCGAGACGACTGTCCTCGGCGGCGGAACGGGCCTGGATCCGGCGCAGGTAGCCCTGGTTATCCTCGGCGGGCACCATGCCGGTACCGGGGGCATCGCCACCGGCCGGTGACGGGCGGGCGTCCTGGCGATCATCGGTCAGGACCTCCGGGCGTGCAGCGGGAGCGCGGGCCGCATCGTTGCGCTCACGGGCAATGCCGTTGTTACCGACGTAGGGGTTGTTGGAGTTGATACCACCAATCATGGCCACTGATCCGCACGTACCTTTAAACGGAGTCTGAACCTAACCAGACCACCTAACGCCCCGGAAGTTTCTTCCAGGTGACTTCATCCCGCAGATACACCGGTTGCGCCCGGGCCGCCGGTACCGCTTTCCCCTGCTGCCAGGCCACCACCGCCAGTCGGGCGACGAAGCGGGCATCCGGGGTAAGCGTCGGATCCGGTGGATTCACCGAACCCGTGACACTTTCGGGTATGCGGTCAGCATAGCGCCAACCACTGCCTCCTGCCAACCAGCGGCTGCAACCCTCCGGCAGGCTGACCTGTTCCGGGGGGCAGACCCGCTCAGGTGTCAGTAGCTCCGGCAGGCCATCCACCAGTTGGAAACAGCCCCAGTAGACCTCATCCATGCGGGCATCGAAGGCCACCGCCATGCCGTCGCCCTCGCCGGCTTCGTGGCTCTCCGCCAGTTCCAGCGCCACTGCCTGCAGGGAGGAGACCGGCACTACCGGTATATCCAGCCCCCAGGCAAGACCCTGGATCACCCCGGTGGCAATCCGCAGTCCGGTGAACGAGCCAGGCCCGGCGGCGAATGCCAGCGCGTCCAGGTTAGCCATGGCCACGCCCTGTTCCGCCAGCAACTGACGGACCATGGGCATGATCAGGCGGGTATGGCCCCGGGGCTCAACGCGACAATGCCCGCTCAGTTCCCCGCCACAAAGCAGGGCCACGGAGCAGGCATCGGTGGAGGTATCTATGGCAAGAAGGTTCAAGGTCGTGAACTAGCCCAGTTTGGAGAGGATCTGCTCGCGGATATCGTCGAGGGAACCCACACCTTCAACACGCACGTACTTCGGAGCCTGTTCCGGCTCGCTGGCGGCCCAGTCCTGGTAGTAGCCCACAAGCGGTTCAGTCTGCTCATGGTAGACCTCGAGACGCCTGCGGACGGTGTCTTCCTGGTCGTCCTCGCGCTGCACCAGAGGTTCGCCGGTCTGGTCGTCCTTGCCGTCCACCTTGGGCGGATCATACTTGACGTGGTAGATGCGACCACTGGCCGGGTGCACACGGCGGCCCGCCAGACGCTGGACGATTTCCTCGTCGTCGACGGCGATTTCCACCACATAGTCAATGCTGATGCCCTGGGTCTTCAGCGCTTCCGCCTGGGGAATGGTACGCGGGAAGCCATCCAGCAGGAAGCCGTTGCGGCAGTCATCCTGCTGGACCCGTTCCTCGATCAGCTCGATAATGATGTCGTCGGAGACCAGCGAGCCGGAATCCATGACCGCCTGGACCTTTTTGCCCAGCTCGGAACCGGATTTGACGGCGGCACGGAGCATGTCACCTGTGGAGATCTGGGGAATGTCGAACCGTTCCGTAATGAACTGTGCCTGGGTCCCCTTGCCGGCTCCCGGCGCCCCCAACATGATAATACGCATACGTTATGCTCCCATTTCCTGGTTAATTGTGTAGTCTTGAATCGTTGAAAAGCGGTTGCCAAACCCAGGGTTACAACACTCTCCCCAATTGCCACAAGGCTTGGCAACAGCCTCTCGCAGCCGCCACAGGCGCACGAAAAGCGGGCATTATACGAAGTCGGGACCGTGAGAGAAAGTCGACGTCCGTCGCAGTCCATCCCAGCCGGCACGAACGGCGACCGGACAAAGGTTGGTCAGGATGACAGAGAGTGAGCCAGACTGTCCAGATCATCGGCCACCTGCTCCACATCCTCCCGCAGGCGGTCCAGGTTGCCGGTATCGAGCCCGAGCTGTTCCGCCAGGTAGCCGACATCATCAGGGTTGAACTCGTCCCCCACGCCCTTCTCCTTGAGCAGTGCGTTGGCCAGTTGCACCATGGTGACATAGGTCTTGTGGTCCCCCTGGTAGTCCATCTGCTGATGGACACCGGCGGCCTTGATCACCGGATCCGGCATCTGCCACAGCTTGTGCAGGATGCCCCCGATTACCCCATGCCCCACCGTCAGCATCTGCTGTTCGTCGGAGTCGCCGAAGACCTGTTGCTCCAGGGCCCGCATGCTGACCTCGGGGTTGGCTGCCCGGAGCCGGTTGAGTTCCTCGAATTCGGTGGGGAACAGGTGCCCCACCAGCAACAGGCCAAAGTTGTGGAGCAGGCCGCACAGGTAGGCCAGCGACGTATCCACCCCGCATTGGGGCGCCAGGCGCTGGCTGACGAAGGCGCAGTAGAGGGAATGGCGCCAGAACTGGTCCATGCCCAGGGGGCCCTGGCGGGGAATGTCGAAGGCGCGGACCGAAGCGATGCCCAGGGCGATATGGGCAACCCGTTCGAAACCCAGCACCCGGGTGACGGCCTCCTGCACTGAATCAATCTGGCCCGGGTAGTTGAACAGGGCCGAGCGGGCGTAGCGGATAATCTGGGCGGTCACACTGGGGTCGTACTCGATGACCTCCGCCAGTTCCCGGGCCGAGGCCTCCGGGTTGCTGGTGAGGTTGAGGATCTTCAGGGCCAGGGCCGGCATGGGCGGCAGCCGGTACAGTTTCTGCAGCTTCTCGGCGACCTCTTCCAGGGTGATGCTGTTGGCGGTCTGGCCGCTGTGGCGGATGGTGACATGCCCCTTTTCCGAACCGGCCATGGCGAGTCGAAACTCCCGTCCTGCCATGATCATCAGACGCGATGAGGAACCGCAGGCCATGACCACGCGATCCGCCTGGTACAGGGATTCTTCCACCAGCACCGGAATGTTGTAGGCAGACCCGAAGGGCGGCACGAAGCCCGGCGCGCAATCGCTGAACAGCCGGCCCGCCTGGGTAACGGTCAGTGGTTGCAGGCGACGACCGGTGCGCTCTGCAATGGCATCCAGGTCCGGCGAGCTGTCCAGGGGATGCACCACCAGCAGCACACCGTTGACGTCGATCAGCGCCGTACTGCGGATCACCTGGCGCCGGTCGATGCCGTCCCCGAGCACGGCCGCCTCCAGCCCGCCACGGGGATCTTCCGACACCGTTACCAACTCAAAGGCCAGGCCCTTGCGATTGAGAAACTGCTCGACTCTGGCGGCCGCTGCCACTGACGTCTCCTTAAGTTCACTATAAACCGGTGTTCACGATAAACCGGCGACAAAGAGTATCATACTCCCTGTCATCATGGCCTCCGTCAGCCGGTGTTCCGCATACCGGCAGCGATGCCCGCCATGGTCACCTTGAGGGCCTGTTCCACCAGTTGCGGCATGGGCTGCACCTCGGCATCGGCACCTTCGGCGGCCACATTCTGTTCGGCCTCCCGGTTACGCCGCAGCAGTTCTGCCTGCAGGTAGTGGAGCGGGTCGGTATAGGGGCTGCGCACCTTCATGGAGTGGGCGAAGACCGGCTCCTCCTCCAGCAGCACCTGCTGGTTCTTCAGGGCCTTGACCTCCTCGATGCAGCCTGCCAGTCGCTCACGCAGCTCCTGCCCCAGCGGGCGCAGGTCGGCTTCCACCAGCGTCTGGTCGTAGTAGCTGGCAATCTGCAGGTCCGACTTGGCCAGCACCATTTCCAGCATGTCGATGTAGGTGCGGAAGAACGGCCACTGTTGCCGCATCTCCTGCAGCAGCGGCATCTTGCCCGCCTTCTCGGCCTCCTTCAGGGCCACGTCGCTACCCAGCCAGCTTGGCAGCATCAGCCGCATCTGGGTCCAGGCGAAAATCCATGGGATCGCCCGGAGGCTCTCCACGCCACCACTGGGTTTGCGCTTGGCCGGGCGACTGCCCAGGGCCAGCTTGCCCAGGGCCTGTTCCGGTGTCGCTTGGCGGAAATAGGGCACGAAATCCGGATTCTCCCGCACCACGGCACGGTAGGATTCCAGGGAGCGCTCCGTGAGCCAGTCCATGGCCTTCCGCCATTCCGGCTCCGGCGCCCGGGGTGGTGCCAGGGTGGCCTCCACCACTGCCGTGGTGTACAGGGTCAGGCTCTGTTCCGCCAGCCGGGGAAGGCCGAACTTGAAGCGGATCATCTCCCCCTGCTCGGTGATGCGGAAGCTGCCATTCACCGATCCCGGCGGCTGGGACAGGATCGCCCGGTTGGCGGGACCGCCGCCCCGCCCCACGGTGCCGCCGCGACCATGGAACAGGGTCAGGTGCATGTCGAAGCGGTTGGCCACCTCGGTCAGTTGCTCCTGGGCCTGGTACTGGGCCCAGGCGGCCATCATCTGGCCGGCATCCTTGGAGGAATCGGAATAGCCGATCATCACTTCCTGGGCGCCGTGGCAGTACTCCCGGTACCAGTCCACGGAATAGAGTGCCTCCATGGCCGCCGGGGCGCCCCGCAGGTCATCCAGGGTCTCAAACAGGGGCACGATGCGCATGGGGAACTTCATGCCTGCCTCCCGCAGCAGCAGGATGACGCTAAGCACATCCGAGGGTTGGCTGGCCATGGAGATCACGTAGGAGCCCAGGGCCTCCGGTGTCTGGCCGGCCACCACCGCGCAGGTGTCCAGAACCTCCCTGACCGGGTCCGAGGGTTCCCAGTTGCGGGGCACCAGCGGGCGGCGGCCCTGGAGTTCCCGCACCAGGAACTGCTGGCGCTCCTCTTCGCTCCACTCCAGATAATTGCCCATGCCCAGGTACTCCACCATTTCCGCCACCGCCTCGGCATGACGGGTGGATTCCTGGCGGATATCCAGGCGGATCAGGGGCAACCCGAAGGTATGGGCCCGGCGCAGGGTATCCAGCAACGGGCCGTTGGCGATGGTGTCCAGGCCACATTCCATGAGCGAGCGGTAGCACAGTTCCAGCGGCGCGGTCAGGTCCTCGTTCTCGAACAGGATGTCGGTGTCGTCCGCCGGTTCGCCGTTGACCCTGGCCTCGGCCCAGTCCCGGGTACGGATCAGCCGCTCCCGCAGACGGCCGAGAATTTCCCGGTAGGGTTCGCGACAGTCCCCCGCCTGTTCCCGCAGCTCGTCGCTGGCCTGCCACATGGACAGCTCGGCCCGGAGTTGCTGGATGTCCCGCAGGTACAGGTCCGCGGCCATCCAGCGACCGAGCAGGAACACGGTACGGGTGACCTCGTGGGTGACATTGGGGTTGCCGTCCCGGTCACCGCCCATCCAGGACGCGATGCGGATGGGGGTGGCGTCCAGGGGCAACCCCTTGCCGGTGGCGTCCTCCAGGGACAGATCCAGGCTGCGCAGGAACTTCGGCAGCGCCTCCCACAGACTGTTCTCGATGACCGCAAAGCCCCACTTGGCCTCGTCCACCGCCGTGGGTCGCTCATGGCGGATCTCGTCGGTATGCCAGGCTTCAGCCACCAGCAGCCGCAGGCGGTCCAGGATTTCATCCCGCTCCGTGGGCAGCAGGTCATCGTGGTCCAGCGCTGCCAGGCAACCGGACATTTCGTCATACTTCATGATCAGTGTGCGCCGGGCCACCTCTGTGGGATGGGCGGTGAGCACGAACTCCAGGCGCATATCCGAAACCTTCCTATGCAGGGTGTCAGCATCCACCCCGCCCGCCTTCAGACGGTCGAAGACTTCCTCCAGGGATTCCACCATCAGGTCGGACTCGTGGCCGCGCTTGCGACGGATGCCGTGGTATTGTTCCGCCAGATTGGCCAGGTTCAGGAACTGGTTGAAGGCCCGGGTCACCGGCAGCAGCTGGTCGTCCCGCAGGTTGCTGAGCAGGCTCACCAGGCGCTGCCCGGAACCGCTTTCCTGAAGCCGGTCGGCCTTGGCGGCGGCGCGGATTTCCTCGATCAGATCGTAGATTTCCTCGCCGGGATAGTTGCGGATGTTATCGCCCAGCAACTCGCCCAGCAGGCGGACGTTCTCTCTCAGGTCAGGGTGCAGTTCTGCCACGGACAGTTCCTTTTTAATCAGAATCGTATGGTCAATTGACGAATGATCGACACTATACTGATACTAATAACGACGACACAGCTCAACCGCAAGTGTGCCGTT
>NZ_JBJJKZ010000014.1:0-43698 GCF_045449695.1 Marinobacter shunpengi | reverse complement strand
CACACCAGGGGTTAAAAGGAGATTCCATGAAAGTAACCGACCTTCCCAAGCACTGGCAGGAAGAAAAGAAACCCGCCGACCGTACCCATGACTACAATCTGAGACTGCCGCTGGAAGACGCGGCACGGGTGGCTGCCCTGGCGGAGATGTACCCGGACCGCAGTGAGGCGGATATCCTCAACGACATGATTGCCGCGGCGCTGGATGATCTGGCGGAGAGTACGCCGCTGAAGGAGAAGCTGAAGCGGTCTTGAGGTGTAGCCCCTCTCCCTCCGGAGGGAGAGGGGCTGTTCTGAGCGAGCCTTGGGGGGAGCCCCGGCTTCTACTTGCCGGTATCAGGCCACCGACACCAGCTGTCGGTGCTTGAGATCTTCCATGTGCTTCTGGCTCAGGGCCACGAACCGGGGTGTCAGGCCCACGTCCTCGTAGATCTCGAAACCGTCTTCGTCGTAGGCCACCACCTTGTCGCCTTCCACGTAGGGGAAGGAGGTTTCCAGCTCATCAAGGGCGGCGGAAATAAGGTCCCGCATCAGGTCCTGGGGAGACTTCATCGGGTAGAGGGCAGCAAGTCGCGACAGTTCCTCGTGGTGGCTGTCGGCCAGCTTGACGTAATAGGCGTCCCGGGTCAGACGACCCTTGGCGTGTTTATCCCAATGACTAACCAGATCGCGGATCTTCATATGCTTCGACTCCTGCCTTCGACTGCGCCCGATCAAATTGGTGGCTGAGGGCGGGAGAGTCCGGTTTCAGGCCCCCTGGCCTGGGAACTCCCCTTACCCCGCAGTGTAGTTGAATGGTGCAGAATACAAGCGTTGAAATCGGTAAAGATTTGTACCTATTTGCGGGTTTTGCGTATCAGATCGCCCATGGCCTTACGAGCGCTCCACACCCTTGACGCGGTTCCAGATCTCATCGAGGGCCTCCAGGGATTCGTCATCCATGTCCCTGCCCTGCTCCCGCAGTATGCCCTCAATGGCACGGAAGCGGGCCTCGAACTTGCGGTTGGTCCGCCGCAACGCCTGTTCCGGGTTAACCTTCAGGAACCGCGCCAGGTTGACACAGACGAACATCAGGTCGCCCAGCTCATCCTCCACCTCATCCCGGGCGGCGGGGTCCTGCTGAGCGTTCTGCCAGGCCACTTTTAACTCGGCGATTTCCTCCTGCAGCTTGTCGAACACCGGTTCGATATCCGGCCAGTCAAAGCCGTGGCGGGAGGCGCGGCGCTGCAGCTTGTCCGCCCGTGTCAGGGCCGGCAGGGAGGCGGGGATGTCGTCGAGCCGGCTGGCCGGTTGCGCGGGTCTGGTCTCGCCTTTTTCCGCCCGCTCCTCGGCCTTGATCCGTTCCCAGCTCGCCGCGATCCATTCATCGGTGGGCCGGTTGTCGGGATCCACCCGGCTTTCCAGGGTGCCTTCGGGGAATACGTGGGGGTGCCGGCGCAGCAGTTTGCGCACCAGGGTGTGTACCACGGCATCAAAATTGAACAGATCCTGTTCCTGGCCCAGTTGCGAATAGAAGATCACCTGGAACAACAGGTCCCCCAGTTCCTCCTTCAGGTGGGCATAGTCCTCCCGCTCGATGGTGTCGGCCACTTCATGGGCCTCTTCCAGGGTGTGGGGCACGATGGTGCGGAAGGTCTGTTTGGTGTCCCAGGGGCAGCCGGTGTCCGGGTCCCGCAGTCGGGCCATCAGGGTCTTCAGGTCCTCGATGCTGTAATTCATGACCGTTTGCGCCTTACCTCGATGATGTTGGGCAGGTTGCGGATCTGGGCCAGCAGCCGGGCCAGTTGCTCCAGGCTGTGAATTTCCACGGTGACCAGCATGGTGGCGGTATTATCGTCCACATTGGACAGGGTGTTCAGGGACAGCACGTTGCTCCGGGACGCGGTCAGCACCTGGGTGATGTCCCGCAGCAGGCCGTAGCGGTCATAGGCCTCGATCTCGATATCCACCGGATAGGTGGCCTCGGGCCGTCCACCCCAGCTGACCTCGATAATCCGGTTGGGCTCGTACTCCTTGTGGTGCAAAAAGGTCAGGCAGTCCTGACGGTGCACGGTGACCCCCCGGCCCACAGTGATATAGCCCCCGATGGCGTCCCCGGGCAGCGGCTTGCAGCACTTGGCCACCTGGGTCTTGAGCTTGCCCACGCCGCGGATCTGGATGTCCGAGTCGGTGTCGTACTTGCGGTTGCGGCTGCCCAGCAACTTGAGGTCAAGCTGCTTCTCCCGGGGTTCCAGCATCTCCTGGCCGACGTTGGCCACGTGGGTGGGACGCAGGTCGCCAGCACCGATGGCGGCGAACATGTCATCCGCCGCCGGGTAGTTCACCTTGCGGGCCAGTTCGTTCAGGTCCAGGTCGTAGATGGACAGGCGCTTGAACTCGTCCTCCAGGATCGCCCGCCCGTCCGCGATGTTCCGGCCCCGGTCCTGCTGCTTGAACCAGTGGGTGACCTTCGCCCGTGCCCGGGGCGTCTGGATGTACCCCAGACTGGGATTGAGCCAGTCCCGGCTCGGCGCCTGGTTGTTGGAGGTGAGGATGTACACCTGGTCCCCGGTCTGCAACGGATAGGTCAACGGCACGATGCGGCCATTGACCCGGGCACCCCGGCAGGCATGCCCCACCTCGGTATGCACCCGGTAGGCAAAGTCCACCGGTGTGGCCCCCTGGGGCAGGTCCACCACGTGGCCCTCTGGGGTGAACACGTAGACCCGGTCCGAGGCGATATCGCCGGTGAGGTGGTCCTCCAGCCCGGACAGGTCACCCAGATCCTCCTGCCACTCCAGCACCTGGCGCAGCCAGTTGATCTTGGCCTCGTAGCCGGTGGAGCGATTGCCGGTATCGGTGCCCTTATAGAGCCAGTGGGCACAGACTCCCAGTTCCGCTTCCTCGTGCATCTTGTGGGTGCGGATCTGCACCTCCATAACCTTGCCCCCGGGCCCGATCACGGCGGTGTGGAGCGACTGGTAACCGTTCTCCTTGGGGTTGGCGATGTAGTCGTCGAACTCGTTGGGAATATGCCGCCAGAGGCTATGCACAATGCCCAGGGCGGCGTAGCAGTCCCGCATTTCAGGCACCAGCAGGCGCACGGCGCGGACGTCGTAGACCTGGGAGAAGTCGATGCCCTTGCGCCGCATCTTCCGCCAGATGCTGTAGATATGCTTGGCCCGGCCCGACAGCTCAGCGTTGATACCGGAGCGGCGCAATTCGTCCCCCAGTTCCCGGAGTACTTTCTGGATGTAACCCTCACGGTCCAGTCGCTTCTCGTCGAGCTGCTTGGCGATCTTCTTGTAGGCGGTCTCGTGCAGATAACGGAAGGACAGATCCTCCAGCTCCCACTTGATGTGACCGATACCCAGCCGGTGCGCCAGCGGTGCATAGATGTCGAACACCTCCCGGGCTACCCGCATGCGTTTCTCGTAGGCAGTATCCTTCACCGCCCGCAGGGCGCAGGTCCGCTCCGCCAGCTTGATCAGCGCCACCCGGACATCGTCGATCATGGTGACCAGCATCTTTCGGACGTTGTCCAGCTGGCCCTCGGTCTGGCCCAGCACATTGCCCTTGAGGGGGTGATGGATAGCGGAAATGGCAGCCATCTGGGCCACGCCCTCGATCAGGCCGGCCACTTCGTCGCCGAACTCTTTCTGGATCTCCTCCAGACCAATACGACCCTCCCGGACCGCCCGGTAGAGGATGGCGGCCACCAGGCTGGCCTGGTCCAGGTGCAGCTCCACCAGCACCTGGGCCATCTCGATGCCAGTCCGGAAACTGCTGGCGCCAGGGGCCCAGAGGCGGTCTTCCTGCACGGCACGGCGGTCGATCTCGGCACTGAGCTCACAGGCCCGGCGGAACTGGTCCGGGTTCTCCAGGCGGGTCTGGGCCGCGATATGGCGTACCCAGCCTTCGATATCCACCTGTCCGTCCGCGGTAACCGCGTAGTCTTCCCGTACTTTTACCATGCTGTTGCTGCCGTTTGTGTCCGAACAAAAGCCCGCCGCTGGTCAGTCCCTCTCGAACAGCGCGATGGACTCCACATGGGTGGTGTGGGGGAACATATCCATCACACCCGCCTGCTTCAGGCGATACCCCTTGCTGACGATCACCCCCGCATCCCGTGCCAGGGTGGCGGGGTTGCAGGAAACATAGACGATTCTCCGGGCACCGAAAGCAGTCAGGTGCTCACAGATCTCCTGGGCGCCGGACCGGGGCGGATCAATCAGAATGCGATCAAAGCCCTCCGAGGCCCAGCTCTCACGGGTGAAGTCCCCCTGCAGGTTGGCGCCGTGGAAGGTGACATTGTCCAGCCCGTTGCGTTCAGCATTTTCCCGCCCCCGTACCACCATGGCATCGTCGCCTTCCACGCCTACCACCTGGCCGGCCTTGCGGGCCAGTGGCAGGGTGAAGTTGCCCAGGCCGCAGAACAGATCCAGCACCCGCTCGCCAGGCTGCACATCCAGCCACTCGATGGCCCGGTGTACCATGCGCTGGTTGATGTCAGCATTGACCTGGGTGAAATCCATGGGATGGAAGCTCATGGTCAGGTCGAATTCCGGCAGCCGGTAGCTCAACCGTTCCTCGCCGCCGTCCGGCCAGATCCGGTGGACCGTATCCGGCCCCTTCGGCTGCAGGTAGATATGCAAGTCATGGGCCTTGCCGAATGCCACCAGCGCCTCGCGATCCGATTCGCTCAGGGGAATCATGTTGCGGAAAATCATGGCGGCGTCATCGTCGCCACAGGCCACTTCCACCTGGGCGATGTGCTGGTAGGCCTCCAGCCCATAGAGCAGGACACGAAGGTCGTCAATGCGGTCACCGATGCGAGGGTCCAGCACCACGCAGCGGTTGATGTCCGCCAGGAAGCTGTTGCGCTTCTCCCGGAAACCCACCAGCACCGAATCCCGCTTGACCACGAACCGCACCCCCAGCCGCGCCTTGCGGCGATAGCCCAGGGAGGGCGAGCGCATGGGCTCGATCCACTGCTCCGGCTCGATGCCCCCGAAATGGGCAAAGTGTTCCCGCAGGGTGTTCTCCTTGAACCGGATCTGGGCATCCGGCGCCATGTGCTGCAGGCTGCAGCCGCCACAGAGGTCGGCGAAATCACAGGGCGGTTCGGTCCGCTCCGGTGACGCCTCCAGCACCTCTTCGGTACGCAGCTCATCAAACTTGCTGCGGGTGGAGATCATCTTCGCCATCACCCGCTCGCCGGGCAGGGCACCGTCCACGAATCGGGTCTTGCCCTCCTCGCGGGCGATGCCGCGCCCATCGTGACTGAACGCCTCAATGGCACACGGCAGCGGTTCCCTGGGCAGGGGTTTCCTGCGTCTACGACTCATACACAATGTCTCTGGTAGGAAAATACAGTCAGGCGCCCGGAAACACCCCGGTGGAGAGATAGCGGTCGCCACGGTCACAGATAATGGCCACGATCACCGCGTTTTCAACCTGCTCCGACAGCTTGAGGGCGGCCGCGATGGACCCGCCGGAAGACACTCCGCAGAAGATACCCTCTTCCCGGGCCAGGGCCCGCATGGTGTTCTCGGCATCCTCCTGGCTGACATCCAGCACCTCGTCCACCCGTGAGGCATCGTAGATCTTCGGCAGGTATTCCTCGGGCCAGCGGCGGATACCGGGGATGGACGAGCCTTCCTTCGGTTGCAGGCCGATGATGCGGATATCCGGGTTGCATTCCTTCAGGTACCGGGACACGCCCATGATGGTGCCGGTGGTGCCCATGGAGCTGACGAAGTGGGTGATATGGCCCTGGGTCTGTTCCCAGATCTCCGGCCCTGTGGTCCGGTAGTGGGACAGCGGGTTGTCCTGGTTTGCAAACTGGTCGAGTACCAGCCCTTCCCCCTGTTCCTGCATGCGGGACGCCAGGTCGCGGGCGCCTTCCATGCCCTCCTCCTTCGATACGGTAATGATCTCGGCACCATAGGCCCGCATGGAGGCCCGGCGTTCCTCGCTCATGTTGGCGGGCATGATCAGCTTCATGCGGTACCCCTTGATGGCCGCTGCCATGGCCAGCGCGATACCGGTGTTGCCACTGGTGGCCTCGATCAGGGTATCCCCCGGTCGGATATCCCCCCGCTGTTCCGCCTCCTGGATCATGCTGATGGCGGGGCGGTCCTTGACCGAACCGGCAGGATTATTGCCCTCCAGCTTGGCCAGGATGACATTGCTGGTATCACCGGGCAGTCTCTGCAACCGGACCAGCGGGGTATGGCCGACGTAGTCCTCGATGGTGGGGAAATGCATGGCGTGGGTGCTCCTCGTCGAGATGGGCTGCACAGCTTTTCAAAACGCTTATGTTACACTTGAGGCGTTTTTGAGACAGTTTTGAGTTGTTAAGTTCAACAGGTTGTTAAGTTCAACAGATTGTCAGGACGGTTTCGATGGTCCTGTTGCCCCACCTGGCTGGTTCGTTAACGTGCAGGGGCACCAGGGTGCACATCATACGCATAACCAGGCAACTCGCCCAATACAGGTTCCCGCTATAACCATTGCCGTGGGCTATAAGAAAAAAGCGGCCGGCCACTTCAGGGTGGGAACGCCAAGGACCGGCAGGCGAAATCGCGCTTGGCGAGAGCGTCCCACTTTGAGGCCATTTTGACGGTCATTTGAGGCGCATAGTGGTTCTATGTAACGAAAATGAGCGCTCAAAAGGGGCCAAAGTGGGGCGGTCGCAGCGGCGGGTGACCATAAACCAGGGATCGGACAAGGGGTAGGCACAGACGTATGCGTCGTTGGGGTATTCGCAAAAAAGTCCTGGTGGTAACGCTGGTTCCCACCCTGGTTACCACCGTCCTGCTAGGGGTGTTCTTCTCCTGGAGCTGGGTGCAGAACATCAACCAGTTGCTGGACGACCGGGGCGATTCCCTGTCCCGCCAGTTATCCGCGGCTGCCGAGTACGGCATGTTCACCTCCAACCGCAGCCTGTTGAGCAGCCTGTCCAACGCCCTGCTGGAAGAGCAGGACGTGCGCTCCATCACCTTCTACAACGCCCGCCGGGAGCGGCTGCTTCACACCGGCCCGGCCACCAGCTTTAAAACGCCGGACCAGTTCCCGGACGGCTCGTCGGTGGCCCGCTGGACAGCCTCGGACACCACGGTATTCATGTCGCCGGTCTACCTGCAGGACCTGATGCTGGACAACCTGCTGGACCTGGAGTCGGGAGCCACCACGGCCTCCGACGATATGGAACCCATCGGCTGGGCTGCTGTGGAAATGTCCCACGTGCGCACCGAGAAGGAAACCTGGAAGGCACTGTTTATTTCCCTGCTGGTGATCGTGGCCGGCGTGCTGCTCAGCCTGGCCATCGCCCTGCGCCTGAGCCGGTCCTTCACCCACCCGGTGTTCGAACTCAACCGAGCCGTGGCCCGCCTCAAGGAAGGCCACCTGGATACCCGTGTCTACACCAGCGCGGGTCCGGAGTTCGAACAACTGGAATCCGGCCTGAACGACATGGCGGCAGAGCTGAGCAAGGCCCAGGCGGAGATGCAGCAGAACATCGACCAGGCCACCGAGGACCTGCGGGAAACCCTGGAAACCATTGAGATCCAGAACATCGAACTGGATTTCGCCCGCAAGGACGCCCTGGAAGCCAGCCGCATCAAGTCGGAATTCCTGGCCAACATGTCCCACGAGATCCGCACGCCGCTGAACGGCATCATCGGTTTTACCGAGTTGCTGCTGAAGGGGCCACTGCAGAAGCAGCAGGCGGAACATCTGAACACCATCCGCAAGTCCTCGGAAATCCTGCTGACCATCATCAACGACATCCTGGACTTCTCCAAGATCGAGGCCGGCAAGCTGATCCTCGACCGGGTGCCTTTCCACCTGCGGGAGATCGTGGAGGAGGTCATGGTGATGCTGGCGCCGGCGGCCCATGGCAAGAACCTGGACCTGGTGCACCTGGTCTACGCCGATGTACCCAACAACATGATGGGCGACCCGTTGCGGGTAAAGCAGGTGATCACCAACCTGGTAAACAACGCCATCAAGTTCACCCAGACCGGCGAGGTGGTGCTGCGGGCCAGCCTGGAAGAGGAAGACACGGAGAACAACGAGGTCACCCTGCGCATCAGCATTTCCGACTCCGGCGTCGGCCTGTCCCGTGCACAGCAGCAGTCGCTGTTCAACGCCTTCAGCCAGGCAGACGCCTCCACCGCCCGCCAGTACGGCGGCACCGGCCTCGGGCTGGTGATCTCCAAGCGCCTGGTGGAGGAAATGGGCGGCAATATCGGCCTGGAGAGCGAACTGGGCAAGGGCTCCACCTTCTGGTTCACCCTGACCACCGAACTGTCCACGGGCACTGAGGCGCCCCTGCCCCACGATGCCCTGCGCGGCGAACGGATCATCTACCTGGAACAGCAGAAGACCACTGGCCTGGCGGTGGAACACATCCTCCGGGACTGGGGCATCGACGTTACCCGGGTCAACTCCCCGGTGGAGGTGCTGGAGCATGTGGAAGAGGCCCAGCAGAAGCAGTCCGGCTACGCCGTGGCCATTGTGGGAATTACCCGGCACCTGCTCAATTCCAGCCAGTACCGGGAACTGATCCGCAGCCTGGAGGTAGACCGGGACTGCCGCACACTGCTGCTGACACCGACCCTGGAGTCCCACGATACCATCCTCACCGGGATGGCCAGCAGCCACATGATCAAACCCATCTGTCGCGAGCCGCTGTATGATGAGTTGCTGATGCTGGTCCACGGCATTGAGACCCGCAACGAGCGGAGCCCCCGGGAGCGGACGAAAGGCGCCCTGCCGCCACCCGGTGGTGCCGCCTCGAACCTGCCGAGGGTGATGGCGGTAGACGACAACGAGGCCAACCTGAAGCTGGTACTGACGCTCCTGAAGGATTGCGGCATTGCCGCCGAGGGTGCGGCCAGCGGCTTCGAGGCCCTGAGCAAGGCCCGCAACCAGAGCTTTGACGCCATCTTCATGGACCTGCAGATGCCGGGTATGGACGGCGTGGAAACCACCGCCCGGCTGCGGGGACTGGACAACAACCATCACCGCACCGCCATTATCGCGCTGACCGCCCACGCCCTGGCGGACGAGCAGGAACGGTTGATGCAACAGGGCTTCGACGGTTACCTGGCGAAGCCGGTCAACAGTAGCCAGCTCATGGAAACCCTGTCCGATTTCACCGGCTACCACCCCCCGGAACAGCCGGAGGAGGAGGAAACCCGTGGTGTCGCTGAATTCCGCGACACCCGGCGGCCACTGCGCCCTTCTACCCGTCGCCGCCAGAAACCGGTGGTGGATGTGGAGGAGAGCATCCGCCTGGCCGCTGGCAAGCCGGATCTGGCGGAAGAGCTGTTCAGCATGTTGCTGGAGCAGCTCCGGCCGGACCAGGAGACCATCAGGGCGAAATGGTCAGAGGAGGATTACGAGGCAGTGCTGGAATGCGTGCACAAACTGCATGGCGCCACCCGCTACTGCGGGGTGCCGGAACTGCGGGACGCCTCGGAACAGTTCGAGACCGCCATCAAACGGCGCTCGGAGGACATGGAGGCCCTGCGCGACAACCTGCTGGCGGCCATGGAGCGGCTGGAAATCTGGGGAAACGAGACGGACTGGCTGGCACTGTTCCGCAACAGTGATCATCTGAATCCCGTTTGATGGTTTGTGATTTCTGGCCCTATGCCTCCAGAACTTGGGCGACCTTCGGCAGTCACCCTTTAGGCTTGCTCAATTGCCCGGGGCCGAGGGGTGGGGGGAGCCTTTCTGCAGGGAAACGTTGTCTGAGCGAAGCGAGTTTGACGTTTTCCGGAAGAAAGGCACCCCCACCCCTCGACCTGACTCCAGAAACCTCAGGCCCGGGCCTGGTCCAGAATCACCCGCATATCCCGAACAGCATCTTTCAGCCCGGTAAAAATAGACCGTGCAATAATCGCATGGCCAATGTTCAGCTCATTGATCCCGGGAATGGCCGCCACCGCCAGGGTATTGTGGTAGTTCAGGCCATGGCCGGCGTTGACCACCAGCCCCTTGCGGCGGGCGTACTCCACTGCCTGCTTCAGGGTCTCCAGGGTGTGGGACTGCTCCGCCGGAGTATCCGCCTCGGCGTACTCACCGGTGTGTAACTCGATCACCGGGGCGCCGCAGCGCACCGCCGCGTCGATCTGTTCGGGGTCCGGGTCGATAAACAGCGATACTTCCGCACCAATCTTCGCCAGACGTTCGCAGGCCCGGGCGACCCGATCCTCATTGCCGGCCACATCCAGCCCCCCCTCAGTGGTCAGTTCCTCGCGCTTCTCCGGCACCAGGCAGACACACTGTGGGCGGACATTCTCGGCAAAGGCCAGCATGGCGTCTGTCACCGCCATTTCCAGGTTCATACGGGTATTGAGGGTCTGACGCATCAACAGCACATCCCGGTCCTGGATGTGACGGCGGTCCTCCCGGGGGTGGATGGTGATGCCATCGGCGCCCGCCTCCTCGGCCACCATGGCTGCCTGGACCGGGTCCGGGAAACGGGTGCCACGGGCCTGGCGCAGGGTGGCCACATGGTCCACATTCACACCCAGCAATACGCGATCTTTCATCTATCAATGCCCCTCAATAGTCAGTGGAACGTCCGCCGGCGAACAGCGCCCGGCTATTAAGCGGCTTGCCCTGTAACAGGAAATCCGTCAGCGCCCGCATCACCTGCTTGGCGGTGCGTCGGGCATCCGCCTCCTCCAGGTTTCCCGCCGCCAGTTTCAGCAATGCCTCGCCAGGCAGCCCCGTGAGACGGGCATGGTCCCCTGGTCCGGCAAGGATGCCATGCTGGGGATCATAGCAGTAGCGACCGCCGGGCTGCACCGGTTCGCCGCTGTCCATGGCAAGCCCCCAGTCAAAACCGTATCCCAGTCCCTCCGCCAGGCGCATTTCGAAACGACGCAGCACCGGCTCCACCTGGTCACCGGCGGTGGACAGGGCTTCCAGGGCATCCAGGTAGGCGGCGAACAGGTCCTGGGCGGGATCGAACGGGGAGAGCAGCTTCTGGAGCAGTTCGTTCAGGTAGAAACCGCTGTAGAGCCCCTTGCCATGGCCGAGTTGCACACCTGGACGGTTGTCCGCGTGGGTCAGGGTCTTCAAGTCCGATCGACCGGTCCAGTCCACCAGCAGGGGCTGGAACGGCTGCAACTGGGCTTTCATGGCACTGCGGGTGCTGTTGGCGCCACGGGCGATAACGCCCACCTTGCCATGATTCAGCGTGAACAGATCCACCAGCAGACTGGTTTCCCGATAGGGTCGCCGGTGGAGAACGTAGGCGGGTTCCTGGCTTACCTGCATGACGGCCTCAGCCGTCGTTCATGCCCAGGCTCTTGAGCGCCCGGTCACTATCGGCCCAGCCGCGTTTGACCTTGACCCAGAGTCGGAGCATCACCTTGCAGTCGAACATCCGTTCCATATCGGCCCGGGCCTCCTGGCCGATCCGGCGCAGACGCTCGCCCTTGTCACCAATGACAATCTTCTTCTGCCCTTCCCGCTCCACCAGGATCAGCGCGGCAATGTGCAGGGTCTTGCCATCGTGCTTGAATTCCTCGATTTCCACCGCTACCGAGTACGGCAGTTCCGCCCCCAACTGACGGGTAATCTTCTCCCGCACCATTTCGGCGGCGACAAACCGCTCGCTGCGGTCGGTGATCTGGTCATCCGGATAGAAATGGACGCTTTGCGGCAGGAAGCGGGCCACCGCCTCTTCCAGTGGTTCCAGGTTCTGGTCCTTCAGGGCGGACAGAGGAATGATCTCGGCAAAGTCCCGTTTGGCCGCCAGCTTTTCCAGCACCGGCAGCAGGGTTTCCCGCTTCTCCACCTGGTCCACCTTGTTGACCGCCAGGATCACCGGGCATTTCAGGTGCGTCAGCTTCTGCAGCACCATCTCATCCGCCGGGGTCCAGTGGTGACGATCCACCACGAACACCACCACATCCACATGTTTCAGTGCCGATGAGGCAGCCCGGTTCATATACCGGTTCAGGGCCCGGGGCTCCTCTTCGTGCATGCCCGGGGTGTCCACATAGATCGCCTGTACCGCCCCCTCAGACTTGATACCGAGGATCTGGTGCCGGGTGGTCTGGGGCTTGCGTGAGGTGATGCTGAGTTTCTGGCCCAGGATATGGTTCAGCAGCGTGGATTTGCCCACATTGGGGCGGCCGACGATGGCCACGAAGCCGCAGCGGCTGTCGGGATCATCAGGCCGGGTCATATCCGTCATTCGTTCGTCTCCACGCCCAGTTGCTGAAGGGCGGCGCGGGCCGCCTGCTGTTCGGCGATCCGCCGGCTGCTGCCCACGCCGGTGGTCTGGCGGTCCAGGGACGGTAACGCACAGGACACATGGAAGGTCTGGGCGTGGGCTTCGCCATCCACGGATATCACGTCATAGCGCGGCAGCGGGAACTGCCGGGACTGAAGGTATTCCTGCAGGCGGGTCTTGGGGTCCTTCTGGGTATCCTGGATATCGAGGCGCTGGAGGCGTTTTTCGAACCAGTGCAGCACCTGCTGCCGGCAGGTGTCGAAACCGCTGTCCAGGTAGATGGCCCCGATGATGGATTCCACCGCATCGGCAAGGATGGAGTCCCGCCGGAAACCGCCGCTTTTCTTTTCCCCCGACCCGAGCCTCAGGTACTGGCCCAGCTCGAACTCGCGGCCGATCTCCGCCAGCGTCACCCCTTTCACCATCCGCGCCCGCAGGCGACTGAGCTGACCTTCCCGGGCCCGCTCGAAGTGGTGATACAGGTGCTCGGCAATGATCATGTTGACCAGCGAGTCACCCAGGAACTCCAGCCGCTCGTTGTTCTGGTTACCAAAGCTGCGATGGGTCAGCGCCAGCATCAGCAGTTCCGGGTCGTGGAAGGTATAACCAATGCGGCGCTGTAATCGGTCCAGGTCGGGTTGGTTTATCACTGTCCTCTCAGCTCATAGAAATGACTGAAGTTGATCACGGCATCCACATTGGACACCACATGGGTGCGAACCTCGTAGTCCAGGCTGATGATCACCAGGTCACCGTCCTTTTCGATGTTGATTTCCTTGGCATCGAAGCCATCCACGTTGTTCACGCTCAGGCGCTTGGTGACCAGGCGCCGGACATCGGCGGGCGTCATCTCGGACAGCCCCTCTTCGCCGTCGAGACCCTCCAGGGCCCCCTTCACAGTGTAGTCATCAAGATAGGCCGGCCCCAACTTGATCACCAGGGTCAGTAAGCTGGCGAAGAACAGCACGGCAATCAGGATGCCCACGGTGGACGCGCCACGCTGGTGGAATGGAGTTTTCATACGCACGTACCTCATAAAAAACGGCGACTCATTCGCCCATCAGTCGATGGTGCCCACCCGGTCGAATGAAGGCAGGCTGGTCAGTGATGGCCACTGCATCCAGATCAGGAATGCCTTGCCAACCACCATCTCATCCGGAACCATACCCCAAAAACGGCTGTCATTACTGTTATCCCGGTTGTCTCCCATCATGAAGTAGTGCCCATCCGGAACAATCCATTCACCCTCACCGGCGCCACCCCGGCTGCCCAGGTTGCGATAGATGTTGTGTTCCACATCCCCGAGCTGCTCTTCCAGCATTTCAAACGGCGGCAGGTGGGCCACGAAACGGGTGGGAACCTCCTCGCCGTTGATGGTGAGGGTCTTGTCGCGATAGCGGATGCGGTCGCCCGGCAGGCCCACCACCCGCTTGATGTAGTTGGTCTTGCCGTCTTCCGGGAAACGGAACACCATGATGTCACCCCGCTCAGGATCACCGATCTCGACAATCTCGGTGCCCAGCACCGGCAGGCGCAGGCCATAGGCGTACTTGTTCACCAGGATGAAATCCCCCACCTCCAGGGTCGGCAGCATCGAGCCGGAAGGAATCTGGAAGGGTTCCACCAGGAACGACCGCAACACCAGGACAATGGCCAGTACCGGGAAGAATGAACGGCTGAGGTCCACCAGGTAGGGTTCCGGGGGGCCGGCCTGCTCGTCCTCATCCACGGTCGGGGCGGAGCCCTCCGGTGCATCGCTTCCGCCGGCGGCCACCACACCACCGGACTCCTGCCAGGCGGCTTCCCGACGCGGCCTGAGGAACAGCCGGTCGCCCAGCCAGATAATGCCGGTGGCAAAGGTCAGTACGACCAGGATCAGCGGAAAGTTTATGTCCATTCAGTAGAACCCTAGTTGTCCACTTTCAGCACCGCCAGGAAGGCTTCCTGGGGTACCTCAACGTTACCAAGCTGCTTCATGCGCTTCTTGCCTTCCTTCTGCTTCTGGAGCAGCTTCTTCTTACGACTGACGTCGCCACCGTAGCACTTGGCGGTTACGTTCTTACGCAGGGCCTTGACCGTCACCCGGGCGACGATCTGGTTACCGATGGCGGCCTGGATGGCAATATCGAACATCTGCCGGGGAATCAGCTCCTTCATCTTGTCGATCAGCGCACGTCCCCGGTAATGGGATTGCTCCCGATGGACGATCAACGCCAGGGCATCCACCCGTTCGCCGTTGATCATCACGTCCAGCCGCACCAGATTGGCCGCCTGGAAACGCTTGAAGTGGTAGTCCAGCGAGGCGAAACCACGGCTGGCGGATTTGATGCGGTCGAAGAAATCGAGCACCACTTCCGCCATGGGGAGTTCGTAGGTCAGTTGCACCTGGTTCGCCAGGAACAGCATATTGGTCTGCACACCGCGCTTTTCCTCGCACAGGGCAATCACGTTGCCCAGGTGCTCCTGGGGCACCAGGATGCTGGCTTCCACGATGGGCTCACGCATTTCCTCAATGGAGCCAATGTCGGGCAGGCTGGACGGATTGGAAACACTGACCGTATCGCCATTGCGGGTCACCACCTCGTAAACCACGGTGGGCGCAGTGGTGATCAGGTCGATATTGTATTCTCGCTCCAGCCGCTCCTGGATGATTTCCATATGGAGCATACCCAGGAAGCCGCACCGGAAACCAAAACCGAGCGCGTCGGAGTTTTCCGGCTCGAAGAACAGCGAGGCATCGTTGAGCGTCAGCTTGGACAGGGCGTCGCGGAATTCCTCGTAATCATCTGAGCTGACCGGGAACAGGCCGGCGTAGACCTGGGGCTTGACCTTCTTGAAGCCCGGTACCGGCAGGGTGTCATCCGCATACTTGTGGGACACGATGGTGTCCCCCACCGGGGCCCCATGAATATCCTTGATGCCGGCCACCACGAAGCCAACCTCACCGGTGCCCAGCTCGCCGGTCTCGGTGGGCTTCGGCGTGAAGATACCCACCTTGTCCGCGTTCCACGCCTTGCCGGTGGACTTGATCTGGATCTTATCGCCCTTGCGCAGCACGCCCTGACGAACACGAACCAGGGAGACAACACCCAGATAGTTGTCGAACCAGGAATCAATGATCAGCGCCTGCAGCGGTGCGTTCTCCTCACCCTGGGGCGGCGGAATCCGCTTGATCAGGTCTTCCAGCACGTCTTCCACGCCCAGGCCGCTCTTGGCGCTGCAGCGCACCGCATCGGTGGCCTCGATGCCGATGATGTCCTCGATCTCCTGGGATACCCGGTCCGGCTCCGCCTGGGGCAGGTCCATCTTGTTCAGTACCGGCACCACTTCCAGACCCTGCTCGATGGCTGTATAGCAGTTGGCCACGGACTGGGCCTCCACGCCCTGCCCGGCATCCACCACCAGCAATGCGCCCTCACAGGCGAACAGGGATCGGGATACCTCGTAGGAAAAGTCCACATGGCCGGGGGTATCGATGAAGTTGAGCTTGTACTCCACCCCGTCCCGGGCCTTGTAGTTCAGGGTAACGCTCTGGGCCTTGATGGTAATGCCCCGTTCCCGCTCAAGGTCCATGGAATCCAGCACCTGCTCCGCCATTTCACGGTCGGTGAGGCCGCCGCAGACCTGGATAAAGCGGTCTGCGAGTGTGGACTTGCCATGGTCGATGTGGGCGATGATCGAGAAGTTGCGGATGCGGCTCAGTTCAGTCACAGACAAATGGTTACCCGTAGAAGACGTCGTCACCCGGAACCCGGCCCCGGACGAAAATCCGGCGGGAGGAGCCCCGGTGGAGAATTTCAGTGCCGGTGCCGGCACACGGGCCGACAATTGCAAAGGCGGGATTTTACCGGTTGTGGGGCCTTATTACCATCAGCGAACCGCCAACCAGTACCCGCAATAACCGAGTCATGGGATATAACCGCGTCATGGGATCAATGCCCTTTCATACTGGTTGACCAGGAAACTGATCAGGGAATCCTCATCCAGGGGATAGCTGAACAGGTTGCCCTGGCACTGGGCGCAGCCGGCCTTCTCCAGGAACTGCAATTGGTGCGGGGTCTCCACTCCCTCCGCCACCACGGTCAGTCGCAACTTGTGGGCCAGGGCAATCACTGCGGAAGCCACGTCGGTGGCGTTGGCATTGTAGGGGATATCCCGAATGAAGCGGTCATCGATCTTCACTGCATCCAGGGGTAACTGCTGCAGGGCCGCCAGGGAGCAGGCACCGCTGCCGAAGTCATCCAGGATAAGCCGGGCGCCGGTATCGTGGAGCGCCCCCAGCAACACCCGCAGCCCCTTGGGGTCCTCGTTGAGCAGGGAAGCAGGCAACTCAAGCTCCAGCCGTTCCGGTACCACGCCGGTTTCGGTGATGACGCGGCGGAACAGGTCCAGGAAGCCGGGATCGGTCACCTGTCTTACGGACAGGTTTACCGCCACCTGCAGCCGCTCAAAGCCCGCCCGCTCCAGGGCCTGGATCTGGATGCAGGCCTGCCGCAGGGCCATTTCGCCCAGGCGGACAATCAGACCGGACTCTTCGGCCAGGCGGATAAACTGGTGGGCGGACACCAGCCCCCGTTCCGGGTGCTGCCAGCGCAGGAAGGCCTCAACCCCGACCACCCGCTGCTCCGCCAGGTCGACCTTGGGCTGGTAATGCAGGACAAAGCGGTCCTCATCCAAGGCATTGGTGAGTTCTTCCTGCTGCAGCAGCCGACGTGCCGCCTGCAGATTCAGTGCCGGAGTGAAGAACTGGTAGTTGTTACGCCCCCGCTCCTTGGCCCGGTACATCGCCAGGTCCGCGTACTTCATGAGCACGCCCGGGTCCTCACTGTCGTAGGGGATCATCGCGACCCCGATACTGACCGTGATTCCCACGTCATGCTCGTTCAGGCGCACGCGCTGACACAGGCGTCGCAGGATGGTCTCCGCCACCTTGGCGGCGGCGTCGGGACCGCTGATCCTCGACAGCAGCACCACAAATTCATCGCCCCCGAGGCGGGCAACGGAGTCCTCTTCCCGGACACAGCCGGTCAGCCACCGGGCCACGTGCTCCAGCAACTGGTCACCGGAATCGTGACCCAGGGTGTCGTTGATACGCTTGAAGCCATCCAGGTCCAGGAACATCAGTGCCGCCGGCTCATCGCTGCGGCGACTGCGACGGACCACATGGGCCAGCCGATCCCGGAACAACTGGCGATTGGCCAGCCCCGTCAGTGGATCATAGAACGCCAGGCGATGCAGCTCGGACTGGGCGGTGCGCAACTGGGTCAGGTCACGCAGACTCAACACCACGCCTTCCACTCCCGGCACCCCCAGCATGGAGGTGAACGAGCCTTCCATCTCACGCCACTCACCGGAGGCGTCACGTACCCGGGCGCGGGTGACCGGCATCTGCTCACCCGGCTTCTCCAGGGCGGCCCGGAACCCGGCCTGCAGCCTAGGCCAGTCGTCGCTGTGGACCCGGGATTCCGAAGGTATGCCACGGGCCTCCTCCGGGTCATAACCCAGGATGGTGTAGCAGGACGGACTGACGTAGGTGGGCCGCCCCTGCTGGTTCATCACCAGGGTGATGTTGCTGGCACCCTCTGTGATGGCCCGGTAGCGACCGGCACTCATCTGGGCCAGCAACCGGGAGCGTATCAGCGCCAGCGCGAAGGCAAACAGCAACAGGCTGACCATAATGCCCGACGCCATGACAATAGCCGGACGCGGATCAGACGCCAGGAAATCAAAGGCCGGTGTCGAACGGGTCTGGATCACCCAGGTACGCCCGCCATATTCGATCTTCTGGGACTTCTCGAAGCTGAAATCCTCGTCCAGGGACCCCAGGTTGGAGCCATACATCTGGGTTTCCCGCCCTATGCTGCCATCATAGATACGCACATCCAGGAACGGCGCAATCAGGCCGACAATACCATCGAGCAGGTTGTTGGTGCGAAAGGCACTGAACACGAACCCCTTGAGCAGGATACGACGTTCTCCGAGGGAGGCCGGCACCTGACCGCCATGGTAGACCGGGTAGTACATCAGGAACCCCGCCTGGTCCTCCGCCAGTTCCTCCTGAACCAGCACCACCTTGCCCGTGACTACCGGACGGGCGGTGTCACGGGCCCGCTCCATGGCCTGCCGGTGAATATCATCCTGGTAGGCATCATAGCCGAACGCCCGGCGATTACGCTCGGTGGCGGGTTCCAGGTAGACGATGGGGTGGAACTCTTCCCTCAGCCCCCGGGGCCGGACCACATAGTCCTCAAACCCCTCGGCATGGAGTTCATCCAGATGCCCCCGCAACTCATTGATGCCAATACGGCGGGTGACACCGATACCCTGGATACCGGGGTAGTAACGGTCGATATTGACCTTGTCGATGTAGGTGTGCCATTCCTCGCGGCTGATCTCGCCCGCCACGGATAGCAGACCGGCACTGCCTGCCAGTACCTGTTCGTAGTTGAGCAGGCGGTCTTCTATGGCGGTTTTGAGCTGGAGGGACTGGGTGTTGAAGCGGCTCTCGGTGCGGTCTTCCACCAGGCGCATGGACAGCACCCACAGGGCAACGGTCACGCCAAGGGCAATCACCAGCACCAGCCACGCCATGCGGGAATATTGGGGGCGCAGGAGATCTTTGAGCGCAATGTCCTTCTTATTGATCATGTCCGGATCCGTTCCCTGGCCATGTCCCTGGTAAAGCCGGCGGAGTGTCCGGGAAGACCCGTCCCGGAGCAACTCCATACATATGCCAGTGTGGCGAAAATGTAACAAAAACGCCAGTAAATGCCCTGGAACCGGACACTCGTGTCGTTATTGCCAACAGGTAAAGCTATCAGAAAAGCCGTCAGCGAAACAGTTCGCCAGAGACAGAAAAACCGCCAACTGTTTCACAGCTGGCGGTTTTTCCGATCCTGGTCCGGGATCTGTCCGGCAATCAGGGACGCATGACCAGATAGGTTGCACGACCCTCGCGAATGATCCGCACCGACACCGCACGGTCGTCCGGCAGATCCTTCACCACATCGCGGAATGTTTCCAGGTTGGTCACCGGCTGACGGTTGAGTTCGGTGATCACGTCATTTCGACGGATACCCGCCTGGAAGGCCGGACCGCGCCCAACACCGGTCACCAGCACCCCACCGGGGATATCCAGGCGACTGGCCAATTGGTCCGGCAAGGGTTCGACCTGCATGCCCAGGGGACCACCGGCAGAGCCTGATGGCTCACCCCGGCTATCATCGGCACCCTCCTCTTCCGGCAGGCGTCCGATTTCCACGTCAATGGTCTGCCGCTCGCCCTGGCGAAGGATTGTCAGTTCCGCGTCGTCACCGACCGGTGTTCGACCGACCATGGGCGGCAGGTCCGATGAGCGTTCGATGGATTCACCTTCATAGGACAACACGATGTCCCCGGCCTCCAGGCCGGCCTGCTGGGCCGGCGAATCCGGCATCACTTCGGCAATCAGCGCACCCCGCGGACGGCTGAGCCCGAACGATTCGGCCAGGTCACGGTTCACCTCCTGGATCAGCACACCCAGCCAGCCCCGGGCAACGCTGCCCTCATCCCGGATCTGGCGGAACACGTTCATGGCGTCATCGATGGGAATGGCGAAGGACACGCCCATAAAACCACCTGACCGGGTATAGATCTGGGAATTGATACCAATGACCTCGCCATCCATGTTGAACAGCGGTCCGCCAGAGTTGCCCGGGTTGATGGCCACATCTGTCTGGATAAAGGGCACATAATTCTCGCTGGGCAGCGACCGGCCAATGGCACTGATAATGCCGGAAGTGACAGTGTAGTCGAAACCGAAGGGTGAGCCGATGGCGAAGACCCACTGCCCCGGTTTCAGCCCGGAGGATTCGCCAATCTTGACCACCGGCAGGGGTTCCTCGTCCTCGATCTTGAGCACTGCCATGTCCGAACGCGGATCGGTACCAATCACCTCCGCCTGCAACTCCCGCCGGTCGTTCAGGCGGACCATGATCTCATCTGCCCCCTCGACCACGTGGTTGTTAGTGAGCACATAACCATCTTCAGACACGATGAAACCGGAACCCATGGAACGGCGAGGCTGCGACGGACCGCCATAGGGGGACTGTGGTCCGCCGAAGAACCGCTGGAAGAAGTCCGGCATCTGTTCCAGTTCACGGTCGCTGAACGGTGATTGCTGACGCCTCGGGTCCGGTTCGGACACGGTGCTGATGTTCACCACGGCGGCTGAGTTTTCCTCCACCAGCCCGGTAAAATCCGGCAGCGAACGTGCGGCAGCGGACTGGGCCGTCAGTGTCAGTAGCGATGCGACCAGAAGGAGTAAAACGGATGGCAGCCAGGCGCGCTGGCCAGGTTGAAACTGTCTTGTCATGGAGGCTCCCTTAACTTGCCGTTTCTACACAACCGGCCCCTGAAAACATGCCGTGCGGCGGGATGATCCTGCCGCTCGATGCCATTTCAGCGACCCGAAATATCTGGTGATGACGTAGAACCGTTTCAAATTAAAAACTGTACAGGTCAGTGCCCCGACTCCAGGGGAATCACCCTCCCCATGACCGGCTGCCAGCGAGCGGCGTGCCGGTGCGAGACCCATCGTGCGAGCCACAGGCCACCGCCCAACCCCACCAGGGCGGCGAGTATTGCCAGCCCGTCTCTGCCGGGCAGCAGGGCGCCGGCCAACCCAGTAGCCACGATCATCAATACCAGGGGAACCGCATAAACCAGCAGCGAGGCCCTGAGCAGCGCCGACTCCTCGATAGCCACGGTCACCTGGTCGCCAGGGCGGGCGTCCAGGGTGTTGAACACACGGATCTGTCGCGACTGCCCGCCACTCATGGTGGCCAGGGCCTTCTGGCCGCAGCCATGACGGGCACTGCAGGACTGGCAGGCACTCTCGCGAATGGTCTGCACCCAGGCTTCATTGCCGCTGACGGAGATCACCGTGCCGGTTTCGTGAATCATGCTCGCCCCATCAGTCCATCAGTGTTCGCGCCAGGGCGTTACTGTCATCCACAGTGACCGATTGCGCCACTCGCATCGCCGTGCGGGGCGGAATCTCACCCACCACCGTGATCAGGAACCGTTCCCGGGCATCCTCCGGGCCCGGATTGGCATAATGCATGTAGATTGTGGTCGCCCCGACACGGGACGCTCCCTGGGGCATGTCCACGCCGCTGGCAGGCTCAACAAACACCGAGAAGGTGGCGAGGCCGTCGGAAAACGACACCGCCTGGCCCCGGTCCGTGCGGGGAGCCGCCGCCGGCATGAACCCCTCCGGCTTCCAGCCCAGGGTCCAGCCATCCATTTCGCCGGGCCTGTCCGACATCGGCAGGTCCGGAGTGACATCCTGGACCTCAACGCCGGACTCAATCACGAACTCCGAATCGGGCAACTCGTTGGTGATCTCCAGCATGGTGAACTGGAAGTGTTCGAGGACGTCCCCTTCCTGGCGCACATGACTCTTGAGTAACAGGCCGGTGTGTTTCTCCATCCACAGGCGGTAGCCGTACCGGTGCTCGTCCCGGGGCTGCAGACCGATCACCACGGTGGGATAACCGGCAATGCGGTCGTCACCCAGCAGTTCCGGCTGATACCAGGCCCCCACCGGCACCCGCTGGCTGGCGAACGCCTCGCCGAAGGGGCCGGAAGGAATCACCTGGTCAAGATGGATGCGGCCATGCTCCGGTAATACGCAAAGCACCTGGTTACCCCGACGCAGGATCTCGCCATTAGCCCCGTCCTGCTGTACCAGGCGCTCCTCCACCCGGCCATCCCGGTAACGGTGGGCAATCATCATGGAACTGACCTGATCGCCACGGGAGTAGACAAAGATCCCCCGGTAGGTGGTCATGTTCAGGGCCGGCCCCAGCTTCAACAGCCAGGCGTCCGCGGTTTCCTGTTCAGCCCCCCGCACGGGCCAGGCGGCAAGCATGGTAACCGCCAGCACCATCATGATCGCGGTATGCGCTGCAACCCGGGCGCGTAGTTTCAAGACACTCCCCTCTGAATAGTGCAACTGCCAGTCAGACAGAACGGTTAAACGATGTTGCCGGCGAGCCGGCACCGACCAGGCCTAATACCCCGTACCGGCACCGGACATGCTTGTCAGGCGGGCGTAACCCACAGCTCCCTGGCCAGCCACCACGCTGTTGTTCTGCGCGTGCTCCAGCAGGTAGCGGCTGACCTGTTCACGCTGGCGGGCATCCAGCCCCTGCAGGGTGACCTGCGGCACAGCGGAGTCCGGTGCAGCTGAGGGCACCTGCGCCTGGACCGGCACCAGTGTATCGCCCCCGGTGCCGGACATGACGTCCCAGCCACTACCGGCGCCAAAGCCAATGGCGACCCCGAAGGTTATCATGGCGACTGCGGACCAGCGCCAGGGTGCATGACGACGTCGTACCGCCTGACGGTGGCTGTATTCAGCCGAGGCCGATCGGTCCAGGCTGGCATTCACCGCGTCCCGTACATCCAGGCCGGCATGACCACTGGGGGTTTCATGGATCACGTCACGGATGCGTTGCCAGCGTTGCCACTGGTCCCGCACGGCCGGCTGGTCGTGGTGGGACAGCACCCGACGCACCGCCAGCTCATCCGCCTGGTCATCCATCATGGCAGACAAGGTTTCTCTTAGCCGATCATCCATTGCCTGTACCTCGCTGTTCTCATCACTCATGTATTATCCAGCATCGGGCCCAACTGGCGGTCAATGGCGTCCCGCGCCCGGAAGATCCGTGAACGGACGGTTCCGATGGGGCACTCCAGAATCCGCGCAATGTCCTCATAGGACAGGCCCTCGTATTCCCGCAACAGGAAGGCGGAACGCAACTCTTCCGGCAACGATGCGATGGCCGCTTCCAGCGCCTCCCGTAACTGGTCCCGCTGCAGGAACCCCTCCGGCGAACCAACGTCCCGCAGGCGGAAGCCATCCTCGAAGCTTTCCGCATCGTTGACATCCGCCACACCCTGGGGCCGACGCCCCCGGGCCTCCAGGAAATTCTTGGCGGTATTCACCGCAATCCGGTAAAGCCAGGTATAGAAGGCGCTGTCGCCCCGGAAACGCTCGATGGCCCGATAGGCCTTCACAAAGGTTTCCTGGGTAAGGTCCAGCACCTCCTGGGAGTCATAGATATAACGGCTTATTATGGAGGCCACCCGCGACTGGTACTTGAGCACCAGCAGGTCAAAGGCCGAGCGGTCACCCTGCCGGGCCTTACGCACCAGTTGAAGGTCTGTCTGGCCATCGGGAGCCGAGGGCCGGGTCTGTTCGGCGTCCGGTTTCATGGTGGGGCCGGCGGGTGCCTCCTTTAACTGGGCCGCTGGACCTGGCTGCCGTCTCTCGCTCATGATCATAGGCGCTTCTTCCACAAGTTGGCGGCGGAAATCCGGGCTTACTGAACCCCGGTTTGCACGTCGGTTCCGCTGTGGGCAAATAGACAGCAGGCAGAAAGTTTAGTTCAATACTCGCCACACTATTATGGCCCGCGAAAACGACCACATGCCACAGTCCCACGAATACGATGTTCTCATTATCGGCAGCGGCGCGGCCGGCCTGACCGTTGCCCTCAACCTGCCCACGCACCTGAGCGTGGGCGTGATCAGCAAGGCCGACATCACCAGCGGCGCCACCCTGTGGGCGCAGGGCGGTATTGCCGCCGTGCTGGACAGCGACGATTCCCTGGAGGCGCACGCCGCCGACACCCTGGCCGCTGGCGGTGGCCTCTGCCACGAGGACGCCGTACGCTACACCGTGGAGAACGCGTCCGAAAGCGTCCGCTGGCTGATTGACAGCGGCGTGCAGTTCACCCGCGACGAGAACGAACAGCTTCATCTGACCCGGGAGGGTGGCCACAGCCACCGGCGCATCATCCATGCGGCGGACGCCACCGGCAACGCGGTGTCCACGACGCTGAGTGAACAGGCCGCCAGCCGCGCCAACATCGACCTGCTGTCCCGGCGGGTGGCGGTGGACCTGATCACCAACCGCAAACTGGCGCTGCCGGGCAACCGCTGCGTGGGCGCCTACATCCTCAACCTGGACACCGGCCATGTGGAGCTGTTCCGGGCCAGGTTCACGGTAATTGCCACCGGTGGCGCCAGCAAGGCATACCGCTACACCACCAACCCGGACGGTGCCTCCGGTGACGGCATTGCCATGGCCTGGCGGGCCGGCTGCCGGGTGGCCAACATGGAATTCAACCAGTTCCACCCCACCTGCCTGTATCACCCCCACGCCAAGTCCTTCCTGATCAGCGAGGCCGTGCGGGGCGAAGGCGGCCTGCTCAAGCTGCCGGACGGTAGCCGCTTCATGGACCGGTTCGACAGCCGGGGCGAACTGGCGCCCCGGGACATTGTCGCCCGCGCCATCGACCACGAGATGAAGCGCCTGGGGGCGGATCACCTGTACCTGGACATCAGCCACAAGCCGGCGGACTTTATCCGCGAGCACTTCCCCACCATCCACGAACGGTGCCTGGGCTTCGGCATCGATATTACCCGCGACCCCATCCCGGTGGTGCCGGCGGCCCACTATACCTGTGGCGGCATTATCACCGACGAGCGGGCCCGCACCGACATCAACCAGCTCTACACCGTGGGCGAAGCGGCCTTTACCGGCCTGCACGGAGCCAACCGCATGGCCAGCAACTCGCTGCTTGAATGCCTGGTGTATGGCCGGGCCGCGGCGGCGGATATCGCCCGGCGCGAGTCCGATATTCCGGCGCCGCCACCGGCCCCGGACTGGGACGAGTCCCAGGTACGGGACTCCGACGAGGACGTCATCATTTCCCACAACTGGGATGAACTTCGTCATTTCATGTGGGACTATGTAGGCATCGTACGCACCACCAAGCGACTGCAACGGGCCAAGCACCGGGTCGACCTGCTGGCCAGGGAAATCAGCGAGTTCTACAGCAACTACCGGGTCAGCAACGACCTGCTGGAACTGCGCAACCTGGTCACGGTGTCAGACCTGATCATCTGCTCTGCCCTGCAGCGCAAGGAAAGCCGCGGCCTTCACTTCACCCTGGACCATCCGGGTCTGCAGAACGAGCCGGAAGATACGGTGCTGGTGCCGACAACGTACCGGATTGCATCACCCTGAGCGCAGGTCCCGGCCTGCGCCCCATTTCCTAGCGAGCACTGAATCAATGTCCGAAAAGAGCAACCCCGAGTTCAATCGCCTGTGGTGGCACAGCCGCCGTGGCATGCTGGAACTGGACGTCCTGCTACTCCCCTTCCTGGAGCAGGCCTACCCCTCCCTGCCGGAGGAAGACCAGCAGCGCTACCACAAGCTGATTGGCTGTGAGGACACGGACATGTTCGAATGGTTCATGCAACGCAGTGAACCGGAAGATCCGGACCTGCGACGCATCGTGCGCATGATCCTGGACCGTGTACAACCGGATTGACCTGTCCCTGTCCCCCAGCCGGGTTGCTGGCCTGGCTGCGGCGGGCCCCTGGCTTCTGCTATTGCTGGTAACACTGGTGATGGCCTGGAGCGGCCTGCCCTGGGTGGCGATACTGTCTCCCCTGGCGGGGTTGGGAGCGGTGGACCGCTGGCGCCGGTGCGGCTCCCTCGGTCACCGCCAGGCGGTGGTCCGGTTGACCGTCCACGGGCCCCAACTGTTCGCCACCCTGGCAGACCAGACCGGAACCGAGGTCCATGTGCTGCCGGACAGCCGGCTATCCGGCCAGAGCCTGTTCCTGGCGCTACGCACGGTTACCGGCGGTCAACGGCTGCAAGCGGTACTGGTGCCGGAAGCATCCCGGGGCAATTCGCCGACCGACGCCCTCAGGCGATTCAGGACCTGGCTGAGGTTGATGCCGGAGGCACCCGCCCCCATCAATGCTGCCACCGTACAACCAAACCCAACGCAACACCCATGGCCCGGAGGCAAGACCCATGACCACTGACGCCACACCCCTCGCCCGAACACAGCCGGTACTCCCGGCTGCGGCCCATCTCTCCGACCGGGTCCTGTTCCGCATCAGTGGCCCCGGTACCAACGATTTCCTGCAGGGGCAGATGAGCCAGAACCTGGCGGACGTGAGCCCCGGCTACTCACCCAGGGCCGCCGCCAGCACGCCCAAGGGCCGGGCCTACCTGCTCACCCGGCTGGTCAGGGACGGTGATGACATCCTGCTGACCATGCCGACGGCCATTGCCGACGACGTATCCAGACACCTGAACAAGTACCTGATGCTGTTCCGAGGCACTTCCATGGAGCGGCTGGACAGCGGCGAGGTCATCGGACTGCTCGGCGAGGAGTCCGCCAGGACCCTCCTGGACGACACCACCCTGCCCACCGAACCCGGTGGAACGATGGCCCTCGGCGACGGGCACCTGATCCGGACCCAGCCCACGGCCGAGGGCCTGCCCCGTTTCGAACTCTGGCTGCCATCCGCAGCAGCCCCGTCAGTACAGGCAAGACTGGAACAGCTCGGGGACGCCACCCTGGCGGACTGGAATGCCAGCGAAATTGCCGCGGGCGTTGCCGAGCTGGATGCCGACACCCGGGAGAAGTGGGTACCCCAGATGCTGAACTGGCAACACCTGGATGGCATTCACTTTAAAAAGGGCTGTTACACCGGCCAGGAAGTGATTGCCCGCATGCACTTCCTGGGGCAGCTCAAGAAAAGTGTCTATCGCCTGAGCGCCCCCGGGGGAGAGGCGCCGGCACCCGGGAGCAGTATCGTCGCCGATGGCAAGCCGGTGGGAGAGGTGGTGCGTTCCGTGTCACTGGATGACGGCAGCGTTCAATTGCTGGCGGTGATCAAGCACGCCGCAGCCGATGCAGGATTGAACCTGGAAGCCACCGGCCAGCCCCTGACCATCCTGCCGCTACCCTATGCCGTACCTGAGCGGGAACAGCCCGCCGAGCAGTCCCCGGATACATAAGGTGACAGGAAAAGCTGGCGCATTCTGCTATAACAGTGACCATTAATATCAATACGATCGGGAACCCAGACACACTATGTCCGAATTTGTTGACGCCATTCGCAGCGAGATACTCACGGCCATCGAGAACGACAAGCTGATCCTGCCGACATTGCCGGAAGTGGCATTGCAGGTACGCGACATCGCCGAGGCCGAAGACTCCTCGATCATGGATCTGGCCAAGGTCATCAGCAATGACACGGCGCTGTCCGCCCGCCTGATCCGGGTCTGCAACAGCCCCCTGTTCCGGGGCTCCCGGGCCATCGAGAACCTGAACATGGCAGTCAGTCGCCTGGGCATGGCCTATACCAGCAACCTGGCCATGGGCCTGGCGATGGAGCAGATGTTCCAGGCCACCACGGATATGATCGACAAGCGCCTGCGGGCCACCTGGCAAACCAGCACCGAAGTGGCCGGCGTCTGCCATGTACTGGCACAGCAATACACCCGCCTGAAGCCGGACCAGGCCACCCTGGGGGGTCTGGTACACCTGATCGGCGTGCTGCCCATCCTGCGCTATGTGGAAGATAATGATGTCCAGGTGAGCAGCGTGATGCTGGATAACGTGGTGGACGAGATCCATCCGCGTATCGGCGCCGCCATTCTCAGGAAATGGGATTTCCCGGAAGAGCTGCAGATGGTTCCCCTGGAATACCAGAACTACAAGCGCCAGGTGGCGTCGGCGGACTATGCCGACCTGGTGATGGTTGCCAACCTGCAACTGCTGGCCGGCACCGACCATCCGGTCAACGACATGGACTGGAGCACCGTCACCGCCTTCGACCGCCTGGGCCTGGATCCGAACCTCGACATGAGTGAGGAGGAAGACCTGAACGCCCAGATGGAAGCGGCCATGGCGTTACTGAAGTAACGCTTGAGCCCCCGGACTCCCACTCTGCGTCCGACGCCCTGCGCGCCCTCTCCCAGGCCCTCTCCCTCGTTGGGGAGAGGTGGGAGCGCCCCCACTCCACTGTCCGGTCTCCAGCACCCTCTACCTCTTCCTGTAACGCTCCAGCAGCTCCGCCTTGCTGGGTAGCGACCAGTCGATGGGCGTCTGGCCCTGCTCCTGTAACCATTGGTTGGCGCGGGAGAAATGCTTGCAGCCGAAGAAACCACGGTAGGCACTGAGCGGGGACGGGTGCGGACCTTCCAGCACCAGGTGACGGTTGCGGTCGATGATGCGGCCCTTCTTGCGGGCGTAGCTGCCCCATAGCAGGAACACCACGCCCTCGCGGCGCTGGTTGATGGTCTCGATAACCCTGTCGGTAAAGGTTTCCCAGCCCTTGCCCTGATGGGCACCAGCATTACCCTGCTCCACCGTCAGTACAGCATTGAGCAGCAGCACACCCTGCTCGGCCCAGGGCTGCAGACAGCCGTGATCCGGCGGCGCAATGCCCAGGTCATCCTGGATTTCCTTGAAGATATTCACCAGCGACGGCGGCACCTGCACATTGGGCCGCACCGAAAAGCACAGGCCATGGGCCTGCCCCGGACCGTGGTATGGGTCCTGCCCCAGGATCACCGCCTTCACCTGATCCAGCGGCGTGCTGTTCAGGGCGTTGAAGCAATGCCGGCTCTCCGGAAACAGCACCTTGCCGGCCTGTTCCTCACTGGCCAGGAACTCCGCCAACTGTTCCATGTAGGGTTGGCGGAATTCGTCGGCAAGACACTGGCCCCAGCCCCGCTCGGGCCGGAGTTGCTGCGCCAGTCCTTCGGCCGGGGTCATGACTTATTCCTCCTGCCCGTGGCCAGCCTTATGCTCCGGGCGCATGGCCGGAAACAGGATGACGTCGCGGATGGACGCGGAGTCGGTCAGCAGCATGGCCAGGCGGTCGATACCGATGCCCTCACCGGCGGTGGGCGGCAGGCCGTACTCCAGCGCCATGACGTAGTCCTCGTCGTAGAACATGGCCTCGTCGTCGCCGGCGTCCTTTTCCGCCACCTGGGCCAGGAAGCGCTCAGCCTGGTCCTCGGCGTCATTGAGCTCCGAGAAGCCGTTGGCGATCTCGCGACCACCCACGAAGAACTCGAAACGCTCGGTGACGAAGGGATCAGTGTCCTTGCAGCGGGCCAGGGGCGACACTTCCTTCGGGTAATCGGTGATGAACGTGGGCTGCATCAGACGATGCTCGGCGGTCGCCTCGAAAATCTCGATCTGCACCTTGCCCAGACCCCAGCCCGGCTTCAGTTGGATGCCCAGATCCTTGGCCACCTGGCGTGCGCTGGCATCGTCTGCCAGCTGTTCCCGGGTAATGTCCGGGTTATGGCGCAGGATGGCGTCCACCACGGTGAGACGCTCGAAGGGCTTGCCGAAATCGTACTCAACAGTTTCCTCGGTGCCATCCGCCAGAGTACGGGTATTGGTCACCGTGGTGGTGCCCAGTACCTTCTGTGCAATGGTGCGCAACATGTCTTCGGTGAGGTCCATCAGGTCGTTGTAGTCGGCGTAGGCCTGGTAGAACTCCACCATGGTGAACTCGGGGTTGTGACGGGTGGACAGGCCCTCGTTACGGAAGTTGCGGTTGATCTCGAACACCCGTTCGAAACCGCCCACCACCAGGCGCTTGAGGAACAGCTCCGGGGCGATACGCAGGTACATGTCGATGCCCAGGGCATTGTGATGGGTCACGAACGGCTTGGCGGTGGCACCGCCGGGGATGACCTGGAGCATGGGCGTCTCCACCTCGGTGAAGTCCCGCTCGGTGAAGTACTGACGCATCACGTTGATGATCTTCGAGCGGGCCTTGAAAACCCGCCGGCTGTCCTCGTTCATCATCAGGTCCACGTACCGGTGACGGTAGCGGGCCTCGGTGTCGGTCAGCCCTTTGTGCTTCTCCGGCAGCGGGCGCAGGGACTTGGTGAGCAGCACATACTCGTCCATGGTCACGTAGAGGTCACCCTTGCCGGACTTGGACAGGGTGCCGCGGACACCAACGATATCCCCCAGGTCCCATTGTTTCGTATCCTTCTGCACGTCCTTGGACGCGTAGATCTGGATACGGCCGGTCATGTCCTGGACCACCTTGAACGCCTTGCGATCAAGCATCATGCGACCGGCAATGGCCACCTGGATGCCCATTTCCGCCAGCTCTTCCTTGGATTTATCCCCGTATTTCTCCTGCAGTTCGGCGGCAGTGGCATCGCGGCGGAAGTCATTGGGGAACGGATTGCCGCCCTCACGCAGCTCGGCCAGCTTGGCCCGGCGCTCGGCAATCAGCTTGTTGTCCTCGGAATGGGTGGCGTTCGGGTTGTGATCAGTCATTTTGGCTCACAATAGGTCGGGGTTTCCGGGTTAATACGATTGAGACGGCGCTGGTTACAGCGCCATCTTCAGACTGGCTTCGATGAACTTGTCGATATCACCATCCAGTACGTTCTGGGTACTGCTGGTTTCCACCTTGGTTCGCAGGTCCTTGATGCGGCCATCATCCAGCACATAGGAGCGGATCTGGCTGCCCCAGCCGATGTCGGACTTGGCATCTTCCTGCTTCTGCTTCTCGGCGTTGCGCTCCTGCATCTCACGCTCAAACAGCTTGGCCTTGAGCTGCTTCATGGCCTGGGCCTTGTTCTGGTGCTGACTGCGACCAGCCTGACAGGCCACTACAATACCTGTGGGGTTGTGGGTCAGACGCACTGCGGACTCCGTCCGGTTAACGTGCTGACCACCAGCGCCGGATGCCCGGTACACGTCCACCCGAAGGTCCGAGGGATCAATCTCTATCTCGAAGCTGTCGTCCACTTCTGGCGATACAAACACAGACGAGAACGACGTATGACGGCGATTGCCGGAATCAAACGGCGACTTGCGAACCAGGCGGTGCACGCCGGTCTCGGTGCGCAGCCAGCCATAGGCATGGTCGCCCTGGATATGGATGGTGGCACTCTTGACACCAGCAACCTCGCCCTCCTGCAGCTCGACAATCTCGGCCTTGAAGCCACGGCGTTCGGCCCAGCGCAGGTACATGCGCAGCAGCATGTTGGCCCAGTCCTGGGCCTCGGTGCCGCCGGAGCCCGCCTGGATATCCAGGTAGGCGTTATTGGCGTCCATCTCGCCGGAGAACATGCGGCGGAACTCGAGTTTTTCCAGCTCCCTGTCCAGCGCGTCCAGATCGGACTCGATATCGGCTACCGTGCCCTCGTCCTCTTCCTCGGCAGCCATTTCCAGCAGGCTGTCGGCATCGTCGAGGCCGGTGGTGAGGTTGTCGATGGTGCGGACAATCAGCTCCAGATCCGCGCGCTCCTTGCCCAGGGCCTGGGCCCGGTCCGGATTGTCCCAGACGGATGGCTGCTCCAGCTCGCGTTCGACTTCGGTCAGGCGTTCACTACGTTGATCGTAGTCAAAGATACCCCCTGAGCGCTTCAGTGCGCTCACGAAGTTCCTTGATCTTCGTAACAATAGGATTGATTTCCATGGAGCCCTTACTCGTTATGGTCAATGGCATTGCGGAACCCCCGGAAACAGCATCGACGCCATACCGGAGGGTCCTGAAAACAGAGGCGGAATTCTACCGGAAAATTGGCGTCAGTTCAGCCTACCCCTGAACCCGACGCTCGCGACAGGAATGAGGCAGGAGTTCGGGGGCTATATCGGTACGGTTCTCCCCCACCGCACTCATTCCCGGCACCGGGGTATCGTAGCCGCAGAGCCAGGAAATGGGGCTGACGGGACTGCCGTCGACCCGTGCCGGCCGCAGGGTCAGGATACTGCCCTGCAGGGGGGCACCAATCTTGTTGCCAAGGTGGATGTGGATCGCGCCTTCCGCCACCTCAACGCCCGTTACATAGTTGGACGGCAGCAGCTCCGGAGCCGGCACTCCCGACGCCCTGTTGTCCTCCGGAAACGCCAGGTACTCCCGGTAGTAACTGTTGACCGCCTCCTTGATGGGGGCTGACAGGCTCAGGGCCTCCGCCATCTGGGCCCGCTGGATGTACTCCTGGTACCGGGGCAGCGCAATGGCCGCCAGGATGCCGATAATCGACACCACCACCATCAGCTCGATCAGGGTAAACCCCCGGGAAGCCCGAACCTTCCTGTTCATACAATCGCTCCTGTTGAGAAGATGGGTGAGTATGCGCCTGCCAGGAACAGCCCGATGCCCAAGGCGATCAGCACGCCAACCAGCGCGACCGCAACCTGCAGACACAGGACCACCCTGCGCGCCAGCTCTTCCGCCTGACGCCGGATAAGGCGTGGCAGGTCAGGTCCCGGAACCCGGCCCTGACAACAGGCCAGGTATTCCCGGGCGGTCGCGCTGCCCGGCGACTCGCCAACGGCATGGGCAACCGGCACCTGGATCAGGTCCGCCAGTTCCCGATAACGCCTGCCGATACCCCCGGGCATCCATCGCAATACCAGGCTGTCGGCACCGGAGGCGGGGAACCGGTACAGGCGCCGGACCTGCCAGGCAAGCAGCCAGACCAGAACCAGCAGGACAACCACCACACCGAGCAGGGCGCTACCCTGCTCGATCATGGCAAACGCCGGTGCGGTGCCGGGCACCTCGACACTGGTATAGAACTCCCGCATGCGCGGCAGCAGCACCAGGTGATAGATCGCCATCATGAACCCCAGGACCAGCGACAGGGCGCTGAGATAAAGGAGCACGCCGCGCACCCGGGGAGGCGGCGCCAGGATGGGGCTGAAATCCTGTTCGCCGTACCAGCTCAGCAGGGGTTCGGCCGTATCGGGAGGTAGCCCCTGCAGACGCCGCAACAATGCCGCCCCCAGTGACCGGGCCGGCAGGGGTGTACCGAGCGCTGTCAGCTCTCCCTCCTGGTGACAATCGGTGCCACCCGGCAGCAGACGACCGGGTGAGGCCTGGTAGTGACGACAGAGGAAATGGAAACGGTCCCAGTCCATGGGCAGCGACTCTCCCGGAGGAAAAAAGTGGAAGGCCGCATGCTATCGCAAAGCAGCCTGCAGTTCAGTATCTGTCGTCACAGATACCGCTACGGGTTAACCGGAAGTCCCCGGACATCCACCACTACTCCCGTTCCGGCCACTGCCCCGTCACCCGCTCGAAGTAATGGCTCTCGCAGGCCTCGCAGGGGGCAATCTGGCTGGTCGCCGTGAGGCATTTCATGTGGCCGCAATTGAGGCAGCGAAACATACCGGCGGTGGCCACCTCGCCGGAGAGGTAATGGGTGACGTTCTCGTTGTGGAGCTTCTGGTCCAGCTCCAGGGTATCCAGGCGGGTCTTGTCGGCGATGGAGAACAGCATGTCCGCCAGCTTGTGCTCCAGCAGTGACAGGTCCAGTTGCAGCCATTCCTTCAGGCCCTCGCCGGTGCCTTCCACATAGGTCACCAGGTGCTCCAGGTCCCGGCGCAGGTAGGCGGCCAGCAGGCTGGCCTCGTCCCGGGTCAGGCGCTTGAGCTCGGTCTCGAACTCCACCGCATCGTCGATCTCCTCGCGCAGGGTCTCCAGGGTCCGTTCCTCGGTCTCCGCCAGTCGGGCCTCCACCCGCTCCAGCATCCGGTCATAGGCCTTGAGTGCCTGTTCAGACAGTTGTTTTGGCTGCTGTTTCTTGTCCTGCTCGGTCATGGCAACTCCTCGCTACCGGGTTTCTTTCAGTGTGGCACATCAGGGCCACCGAACAAGTGCGGAATCACGCGGGGCGCGCAGCCCCCGGGAGCGGGTCGGACCGCTCTCACCGGCAGGCTACCTGTTGCGCCTGCAGTACGTTAGAATGTCCGGCCCATTTGACAACACTTTTCTGACAGGGGCCCTACACCCCTTTCGACACAAGGTAACGCACGGCAATGGCAGGAATGGACGAGCAATACAATCCCCGCGATGTTGAACAGAATGCCCGCAGATTCTGGGAAGACAACGACACCTTCACGGTGAAGGAGGAGCCCGGCAAACCCAAGTACTACTGCCTGTCCATGTTCCCCTACCCCAGTGGCAAGCTGCACATGGGCCACGTGCGCAACTACACCATTGGCGACGTGATCTCCCGTTACCAGCGCATGCAGGGCAAGAACGTGATGCAGCCCATGGGCTGGGACGCCTTCGGCCTGCCCGCCGAGAACGCCGCCATTGCCAACAAGTCCGCTCCTGCCAAGTGGACCCGGTCCAATATCGACTACATGAAGCAGCAGCTCAAGCAACTGGGCTTCGGCTACGACTGGCACCGGGAACTGGCCACTTGCGACCCGGACTACTACCGCTGGGAGCAGTGGTTCTTCGCCCGCCTGTACGAGAAAGGGCTGGTCTACAAGAAGATGTCCACCGTCAACTGGGACCCGGTGGACCAGACCGTTCTGGCCAACGAGCAGGTGGTGGACGGTCGTGGCTGGCGCTCCGGCGCCGTGGTGGAGCAGAAGAAGATTCCCCAGTGGTTCATCCGCATCACCGACTACGCCGAGGAACTGCTCAACGACCTGGATGACCTGGAAGACTGGCCGGAACAGGTCAAGACCATGCAGCGCAACTGGATCGGCAAGTCCATGGGCACCGAGCTGACCTTCCCGCTCAAGGACCGTGACGATGGTCTGACCGTGTACACCACCCGTCCGGATACCCTGATGGGTGTCACCTACATGGCGGTGTCCGCCGAGCACCCCCTGGCAAAGCAGGCTGCCGAGGAGCACTCCGACGTGGCCCGTTTCGTGGAGGAGTGCCGCAACAGCAAGGTGGCCGAAGCCGAGCTGGCGACCATGGAAAAGAAAGGCATCGACACCGGCCACAAGGCCATCCACCCCCTCACCCAGGAAGAGATCCCGGTGTGGGTCGCCAACTTCGTGCTCGCCGACTACGGTACCGGCGCCCTGATGTCCGTACCGGGCCACGACGAACGGGACCATGAGTTCGCCCGCAAGTACCGCTTGCCCATCCAGCAGGTGATTGCCGCCCGCGACGGCCGCGAGCTGGATGTCCAGGAAGAGGCCTTCACCGAGAAAGGCACCCTGGTATCCTCCGGCAGCTACAGCGGCCTGACCAGCGAGGAGGCCTTCGAGGCCATCGCCGATCACCTGGAAAAGAACGGCATTGGCAAGCGCACCGTCAACTACCGCCTGCGGGACTGGGGCGTATCACGCCAGCGTTACTGGGGCGCGCCCATTCCCATGATGACCCTGGAAGACGGCACCGAGATGCCGGTACCGGACGATAAGCTGCCGGTGCGCCTGCCGGAGGACGTGGAGATGGACGGCGTACAGTCCCCCATCAAGGCGGACCCGGAGTGGGCCAGAACCGACTACAATGGTCAACCGGCCACCCTGGAGACGGACACCTTTGACACCTTCATGGAGTCCTCCTGGTACTATGCCCGCTTCTGCAGCCCCAATTATGACAAGGGCATGCTGGACCCGTCTGCGGCCAACTACTGGCTGCCGGTGGACCAGTACATCGGCGGTATCGAGCACGCCATCCTGCACCTGCTCTACGCCCGCTTCTTCCACAAACTGTTGCGGGACGTGGGCCTGGTGACCAGTTCCGAGCCTTTCAACCGCCTGCTGTGCCAGGGCATGGTGCTGGCGGAGACCTACTACCGCACCGACGACGCCGGCAAGACCACCTGGATCGCCCCGGCGGATGTCACCGTCGAGCGGGACACCAAGGGTCAGGTGGTTAAGGCCGTGCATCGGGAAGACGGCCAGCCGGTGGAGATCGGCGGCGTCACCAAGATGTCCAAGTCCAAGAACAACGGCATCGATCCCCAGGCCATCATCGACCAGTACGGGGCCGATACCGTTCGCCTGTTCATGATGTTCGCCGCTCCCCCCGAGCAGTCCCTGGAGTGGTCCGACAGCGGCGTGGAAGGGGCCAACCGGTTCCTCAAACGCCTGTGGCGCCTGGTGCGCGAGCATACTGGCGGAGGCCCGGTGGCGGCCATTGACGTGGAGCAGTTGACCGACGCCCGCAGGGACCTGCGCCGCAAGACCCATGAGACCATTGCCAAGGTCAGCGACGACATCAGCCGCCGCCTCACCTTCAACACCTCCATCGCCGCCGTGATGGAGCTGCTTAACGAAGTGGCCAAGCTGGAGCCGAAGGACGAGCAGGACCGCGCCGTGATCCAGGAAGCCCTGGACGCCGCCGTGCTGATGCTCTCCCCCATCGCACCCCATATCTGCCATACCCTGTGGCAAGCCATGGGCCATGAGGAGCCGGTGGTGGACGCACACTGGCCCGTGGCCGATGAAAGTGCCATGGTACGCAGCCAGATCCAGGTGGTGTTGCAGGTGAACGGCAAGGTGCGCGCCAAGGCCGATGTGCCCGCGGATATCGACAAGGCCGACCTGGAGAAACTGGCCCTGGAGCACGACAACGTCACCCGCTTTACCGAAGGCAAGACGGTACGCAAGGTCATCGTGGTACCAGGCAAACTGGTCAACGTGGTTGCCAACTAACAGGTACCGACAGGTCAGTCCCGGGAGACGGCAATGAAACAGCTCAGACACGCCAGCACCCTTGCCCTGCTGACCCTGCTGGTCAGTGCCTGCGGGTTCCAGTTGCGGGGCGCCTCACCGGTGCCATCCGCCCTGGAGCCCATCTGGGTTGGTTGCCATGACGGCGTTCCCACGGAACTGTGCAACTCGCTGAAGTCCCAGTTCACCATTGGCGACGTGCAACTCGCCGACAGCCGGGAAGAGGCCGCCCACCTGCTCCTGCTGGGCGACTTCCGCCAGAACCAGCGTACCAGCGCCATCACCGCCCAGGCAGAAGCGGCGGAGTACGAGCTGCGCCAGACCGTCAGCGTGGTCCTGCAGACCCGCGAGGGCATTCCCCTGCTACCGGAAACCGAGGTCAGTGCCTCCCAGAGCTATCGCTTCGACTCCACCAGCGTGCTGGCCAAGCGCCGGGAGCGGGAGGAGATTGAACGTCAGCTCTACGACAACCTGGTACGACAGATCGGTTACCGGCTGGTGTCCTTCGACCAGGAGCGGATCGACGAGATCCTGGAAGCCACCAAAGACCAGCAGCAGAAGCCGTCACAATGAAGATCAACCCCGGGCAACTGGCACAGGCACTGGAGAAATCCCTGGCGCCAGTGTACCTGGTGTCCGGGGACGAACCCCTGCTGGTACAGGAAGCCTGCGACCAGATCCGCGCCAAAGCCCGGGACGCCGGCTTTAACGACCGCCAGGTCTACCATGCCGACCAGCACCTCAACTGGGGTTCGGTACGGGATGAGCTGGGGGCCATGTCGCTGTTTGCCGAACGCCGCCGCATCGAGATCCACCTGCCTTCCGGCAAGCTGGGGGACGGTCGCGATGTGATCGAACAGGCCCTTCTGGAACCCGCCGACGATATCCTCCTGCTGCTGATCAGTGCCCGCCTGGATGCTGCGGAAACCAAACGCAAGTGGTACAAGCAAATGCAGAAGGCCGGGGTCCATGTGACGGTGTGGCCCATCGATAACGACAAGTTCGGTGGCTGGCTGCAGCAGCGGGCCCGGTCCCGGGGATTGACCCTGACCCAGGGCGCCCTCGATCTGCTGACGGAACGGCTGGAAGGCAACCTGCTGGCCGCCAGCCAGGAACTGGACCGCCTGGAGTTGCTGACACGGGACAAGACGATCAACGAGGATGTGGTGGAGGACGCGGTGCAGTACAGCGCCCGCTTCAATATTTTCGAGGTGATCACCGACCTGCTGGCGGGCCGGGCTTCCCACGCCCAGAAAGTCATCACCTCACTGAGGCAGGAAGGGGAGAATCCCCTGGGCCTGCTGGCCATGCTGGTGCGGGATATCAACATGACACTGGAACTGCAGCAGGCCATGAAAAAGCGGGAGGTGCCCGGAAACTTCCTGAAGAAAAACGGCGTATTCCAGCCCCAGCGGGCCAGGGCCATTGAGCAGGCTGCCCGCCGGCTGAACGCCGCCCGCCTGCATCAGGCACTGAACCTGTGCAGTGACGCCGACCGGGCCGCCAAAGGCTTTGGTGACCTGCCGCCCTGGCACCATCTGTCCAACCTGGCGGCTTTACTACGGCAGTAAGCCGTTACTTCAACCGCTGGCGGATCCGCTCATACCCGGCTTTCAGCTCCTCACCCAGTTTGTGAGCGGTTTGCCGGGTTTCCTCGCCCACTTCCTCGGCATCGTGACGGACTTCATCCAGTTTCTGGCGGAATTTTTCCCAGTACTCGTCCAGGTCATCCCACTCGTCGCGGACATCCTGCCGGGCCAGATGGAGCTGGACTCTCAGTTCATCACGATACTGCTTGACGGTCTCCGAAAGTTTGTTCAGGTCGTCTTTCATGCTCATGGTTACCTCCTTGGTAACAATGATTGAACGAACTTAAACATGCGCCTGTTTCGGAAATGGTGTCAATACCCCGGAAACACAAGAGGCCGGCAATGGCCGGCCTCTTGTGAGGTTTCCAGCAATACCTTGATCTGAATCAGAACTCGTTGTCGGCATGCTCCATCATGGAGTGGCTGCCACTGCGAATGCTCTCCGCCAGCGCCACGGTCTGGGGCAGCAGACGCTCGTAGTAGAAACGGGCGGTCTTGAGCTTGCCGGTATAGAACCCGGAGCTGTCACCCTCCGCCTTCGGCGCCGCAGCCACCACGATCTTCGCCCACATGTAGGCCAGCGCGGTCATACCGAACAGATTGGTGTAGTCGGCGGAGGCTGCCCCCGGGGCATTCGGATCGTCCTTGGACTGGGCCACTACCTGCTCGGTGACATCGGACAGGCGCTCCAGGGCCGCAGCCAGGGGGGCCAGGAAAGGTGCCAGGGCGGGGTTGCCCTGCTCTTTCTCGATAAAGTCCGCCATATCCCCGGCAAACAGCTCGTACAGCTTGCCCTGGCTGCCCACCACCTTGCGGGCCATCAGGTCCAGGGCCTGGATGCCGTTGGCGCCCTCATAGATCTGGGTGATGCGGGCATCACGGACCAGTTGCTCCTGACCCCACTCACGGATATAGCCGTGGCCGCCAAACACCTGCTGGCCCAGCACACACATGTCAAAACCACGGTCGGTCAGGAACGCCTTGGCAACGGGGGTCAGCAGGGCCACCAGGCCCTCCGCCCGCTCACGGTCCTCGTCGTTATCCGAGAACTTGGCCACGTCCAGCCACTGGCCGACATAGGTGGAGAAGGCACGGCCACCTTCCACATAGCCCTTCATGGTGAGCAGCATGCGACGCACATCCGGGTGCACCACCAGCGGGTCAGCGGCCTTCTCCGGCTCGCGGGCACCGGTGGGGGCACGGCTCTGGATCCGCTCGAAGGCGTATTCCCGGGCGCTCTGAAGCGAGGCTTCCGCCGCCGCCAGGCCCTGGATACCCACACCCAGGCGTTCGTAGTTCATCATCGTGAACATGGCCGCCAGGCCCTTGTTCTCCTCACCCACAAGCCAGCCTTTGGCGCCGTCGAAGTTCATCACGCAGGTGGCGGAACCCTTGATGCCCATCTTCTTCTCCAGGGAACCGCAGCTGAAGGCGTTACGCTCACCCAGGGAGCCGTCATCGTTGACCAGGAACTTGGGCACCAGGAACAGGGAGATGCCCTTGGGCCCCTTGGGGGCGTCCGGCAACTTGGCCAATACGAAATGGACGATATTCTCGGCCATGTCATGCTCACCCCAGGTGATGAAAATCTTGGTACCGGTAATGCGGTAGCTGCCGTCGTCCTGGGGTTCCGCCTTACTGCGCATGATGCCCAGGTCGGTACCGCAATGGGGCTCGGTCAGGTCCATGGAACCGGACCAGACACCGGAGTAGAGGTTGGGCAGGTACTTTTCCTTCAGCGCCTCGCTGCCGTGGGCGTCCAGGGCCAGGCAGGCACCGGCGGTGAGCATGGGGGCCAGGCCAAAGGCCATGTTGGAGGCCTGCAGCATTTCCTCGAACTGGACGACCAGGGTCTTGGGCATGCCCATGCCACCGAAATCCGGGTTGCCACCCAGGCCGTTCCAGCCGCCTTCCACGATGGTCTGGTAGGCCTCCCGGAAGCCGTCCGGTGTAGTGACGTTGCCGTTGTCCCATTGACAACCCTGCTCGTCGCCTTCGCGGTTCAGGGGAGCGATGACATTGGTGGTGACCTTACCGGCCTCCTCGACAATGGCGTCAGCCGTATCCGGATCGACCCGTTCAGCCAGCCGGGGCATCGATGCCCAGAGCGACGGCGCGTCAAATACCTCGTTCATGACGAAACGGATTTCCTGTAACGGAGCCTTATAGTCAGCCATCGTGTTTTCTCCAGTCTATTGGTATGGGGGAATAACGCCCTCTTTACGGGGCTTTCTCACAAAATAAAGGGGAAACAGTCTACCGCATCCGCCGCCTTTGGGGCAGCCTGAAGCGCCCGCAAAAAAGCCCGCGTCCTGACGGAGCGCGGGCTGGACTGGCCGTGGGCCGAAATCCACAGTATGCCTGAATCCGGCCCTGGCAACCGGGAGGTCACCAGGGTTTCACTCAGGTTGCGATCCTCAGAACGCGAAGTGCTCTTCCTGCATGTCCAGCAAGGTATCGGCACCGGCAAACATGGTTTCCACATGGGTGCGGGTACGCGGCAGCAGGCGCTTGAAGTAGAAACGGGCGGTCTGGACCTTGGCGTTGTAGAAGGCTTCCTCGGGAGTACCTTCACGCATGGCATCCAGCGCCACCTTGGCGGACCGGGCCCACAGATAGGCGAATACCGCGTAACCGGAGTACATCAGGTAGTCCACCGCAGCTGCACCCACTTCTTCACGGTTCTGCATGGCGGTCATGCCCAGCTTCATGGTGATCTCGCCCCACTCCTTGTTGATCTGTTGCAGCGGCTCGATGAACTCCTTCAGTTGCTCGTCGTCGGCATTTTCCTTGCAGAATACGTGGACAATCTTGGTGAACTGCTTGAGCGCCTCACCCTGGGTCATCAGGATCTTGCGGCCCAGCAGGTCCAGCGCCTGGATACCGGTGGTACCCTCGTAGATCATGCCGATACGGGCGTCACGGACGTTCTGTTCCATGCCCCACTCGGAGATGAAGCCGTGGCCACCGAAGACCTGCATGCCCAGGTTGGCGGACTCGTAGCCAATCTCGGTCAGGAAGGCCTTGGCGATTGGGGTCAGGAAGCCCAGCATGGCGTCAGCCGCCTTGCGCTCTTCCTCGGTCTTGCCGCGAACAACAATATCGGACTGCTGCGCCGCAAGGTAGATCAGGGCACGGGCGCCTTCGGCCACCGCCTTCTGGGTCAGCAGCATGCGGCGTACGTCCGGGTGGACGATGATCGGGTCGGCAATGCCGTCCGGGTTCTTGGGGCCGGACAGGGAGCGCATGGCCAGACGTTCCTTGGCGTAGGCCAGGGAACCCTGGAAGCCCAGCTCGGCGGCACCCAGACCCTGGATGGCGGTACCGATACGGGCGGTGTTCATGAAGGTGAACATGCAGTTCAGGCCCTTGTTCTCCGGGCCAATTAGCCAACCCTTGGCGCCATCGAAATTCATGACACAGGTGGCGTTGCCGTGGATACCCATCTTGCGCTCCAGGGAGCCACAGGACACGGCGTTGCGCTCACCGGCGGAACCGTCGTCGTTGGGCAGGCACTTGGGCACGATGAACAGGGAGATACCCTTGGTGCCTTCCGGTGCGCCCGGCAGGCGGGCCAGCACGATATGGACGATGTTGTCCGCCATGTCGTGCTCGCCGGCGGAGATGAAGATCTTGGTACCGGTGATGCTGTAGGTGCCGTCAGCGTTAGGTTCGGCCTTGGTACGCAGGGTGCCCAGGTCGGAGCCGCAGTGGGGCTCGGTCAGGCACATGGTGCCAGTCCATTCGCCACTGACCAGCTTGCTCAGGTAGGTCTGCTTCTGTTCTTCGGTGCCGTGGGCCTCAACGGTGTTCATGGCGCCGTGGCTCAGGCCCGGATACATACCCCAGGACCAGTTGGCGGTGCCGACCATCTCGCTCATCACGATGCCCACGGAATTAGGCAGGCCCTGGCCACCGTATTCGGGGTCGGACGTCATGGAGGGCCAGCCGCCTTCCACGTACTGCTGGTAAGCTTCGCGGAAACCGGTGGGGGTCTTCACGCCGTCCTCGCTCCAGGTGCAGCCTTCACGGTCACCCACCTGGTTGAGCGGAGAGAGCACCTGCTCACAGAACTTGGCACCTTCCTGGACAATGGCATCCACCATATCCGGAGTGGCATCTTCCCCACCCTCGATAGAAGCGTAGTGCTGTTCGCTGCCAAGCAGCTCCTTCATTACGAACTGGATATCACGCAGGGGCGCTTTGTATTCGGGCATGAAATTCACCTCACGTCGATCAGGTTCGATCGCATATCGGACCTGATGATAAATCTGGTTGAACCGGCCACTCCCGTAACAGGGCAAACCGGAGAGTCCCGGGTTCGAAGCACTTTGACAGTGGCGCGGAGCAACATTGTAATGGGCGCTTCAAACGGCTGTTTGAAACATACGTTTATAGCCATCGTCTTGTCAAGACTTTTCGCTCGCTATAAACAGCTGCTGTGGGGAGTAAAAACGACGGACGGAAGGTTTCAGGCAACAGCCTGGAAGGCGGCCCTGCCACTGGCGGGATCAACCATACCGGAAACATCACGGTAGGCATTGGAGGCGCTGATACTCTGGCTACGACCAGATTCACGATCAGGGGATGCTTCTCCGGTTTCCCGGCTCTCGGATGACATTTCCATCTGGGCCTGCAACATCAGTTGCATGGCTTCGGCTGCCACGGCCCGGTCCTGTCCGGAGGGTTCCGCTGGTGCCAGGGCGGCGGCGCGAACGGTCCGCATTTTTTCGATGGTGGCCTGGGGGTCCCCCTGCACGGGCGAGGTGTCGATGGATACTTCCCCACCAACAGCATACTGGTTGCCGTCCGGGCCCCGCTCATAGGTGTAGCTGATGGATCCGGCGTACTGGCCGCCAACGGCCTGGTGGGCCTGTTCGTGGGCACGAACTTCCCGGTCGCGGGCCTTGAGTTCCCGGAGTTCTTTGAGCTGGGCCTCGTCCAGTTGCTGGCCGTTCTGCCCGGTCTGGTCGCCGGCGCTGTCGGAGCGCTGTTTTTCGCCCCGCTCACCCCTGGCTTCAGGGGCCTCGTCGGTCGCCCGGGCGGTTTCGGGGTTGCGGGATTCGGCGATATCGCGGCTTTCGGAGCCGGTTACGGGCTGTATGGTTCCCCGGCCGGTGGTGGGTTGTACCGGGAAGGGGTTGACGGTAGGCAGAGCAGAGGAGATTGCCATGGCCGGGCCCGTGTGTTGTTCCTAGGCTTTGAGGTCGAGGAGTGTGCCGAGGGTTTCGTCGGCGGTCTTGACGACCTGGGCGGAGGCTTCAACACTGCGCTTGTAAAGTTGGAGGTCGGTGATCGGTTCGATCAGGCTGTTGCCGCCGTCGGCACTGCCACGGGGGCCGTCAACGCCACCACGGGCGATTTGCCGGGCGGCGCCGTCCATACCGCGCATGCCGTCCTGGACACCCTGGATGCCAATGTTCAGTGCATTGTTGATCATCATGGGACTGCTGTCTCCCGGACTTTTCACCAGGGTATATTGGGCCACAGGAGTGTATAAAATTCAAACAGGTTTGGTTACGGAATGTTGCTAGCCTTTGGGTGTGGTGCCTGAGCAATCGGCGGGGTGCCCTTTT